>NZ_FCON02000290.1 GCF_001544535.1 Caballeronia choica
AACCCGAGGCTGCTCGCATTTGCCGCGCATTACCGGTTCGAGCCCCGACCGGTGGCGGTTTACCGCGGCAACGAGAAGGAGTGAGGTTCATGTTGCCTCCTGTTGGTTACGTGGAACTATGGTTTTGCGCAGCAGATTTGCGAGGCCGCCCGATCGCGGGCCTCACGAGTGTGCTCTGGTCAGGTGGAAGATATAGGCAATGGCCGGAGCCACTGAGGACTTCGCGGTGAAGCACGCCCCGGTGCCCCCAGTGATGGACGGTGGCCACACACACGCCCAACTTCTTCGCTATCTCCTCAGCTGCGAGGAAGCCTCGTGCGCGAAGGCGTTCGTAGTGGCTGCTGAGCTTGTACGCACGGCGCAGGCGGCGCACCTTCAGATACGTGAACGGCTCTTGTCGCCAGTTGCCGTACCCCATCTCATTAAGGCGCTTGGCGACTTGCGCGTCACTGCAGGACTCGAGCAGCTGATCGATTGCGGCGACGACCTCTGGAGTGGTCTTGCGCACCATGCCAATCGGCAAGTTTCGAGCGAGGCGAATCGAGCTGGTTTGTCCGCCGCGCCAGCGAATGCCGGCAGTGATGTGGGTGCGATCGGCGACGACCGTGACGTCCTCGATCAGCAAGGCCAGCATGCGCTTGCGCTCCACGGACGCGGTTCTGGGATCATTCCAGACCCGCGGGAAGTTGAGCGCTATGTCGGCTATTCTCTCGCGTGCCTGAGCGTCAAGCGTCTTCGCATCGGCTTCACGTTGCACGTCATGGCTTTGCTGCAAGGCAGTGATCTGACGCAGACGGTCGTTCCAGTCGGCCTCCAGAGCGTCGGCTACCAAGCGGTTGTCAGGGTCGACCTTGAGGTACCGTCGGCGGGCCAGGTCGGCGTCGTAGCGCGCACCCTCGAGCTGCTTGCGGCGTAGTGCATCGGCTTGCTCGATGCGAGCTGCAATCTCATCGTGCACTTGCACGGCCACCTCCAGCGCGGCCGGAGCGACCTTGTCCATCAACAGCGCGCTGATGGCCGCATCCAGCCCGCGGCCTTGGAAGCTCTGACACGCCTTGGCGGCGCGACGCACGGCTGCCTCGACGCACTGATAGGTGGCTAGCGAGCCGCTCGCGGCCTGTTGATAGCGCGTGCGCATGCGCGCGCCGCAGCGTCCGCATACCACGCGTCCCTGGAGCAGTCCGACCCCTTCCCTAGGTTGGCTGCCACGGGCGGCGATGCCGAACGAGACGCTGTTGCGGCGCAACGTGTCCTGGTTGCGTTCGAACTCATCCCAGGTGATGTAGCCGGGGTGCGCGTCGCGGATTAGCGTGTGCCACTGCTCGCGCGGCACTTCCAGCAAGTGCGAGCGAAGCTCGGTGTCGTACGACGTCCTGCGGCGCCCGTAGACGAAGGCGCCGGCATAACGAGGGTTGTGCAACACCTCAGTGATGCGTCGATGATCGATCGCGCCCCAGAGCACGTCTCCCTTACCGAGGCCGCGCTGCAACCGTCGCGGGAAGCTCACGCCTTCACGCTCGAAGCGGCGCACGACTGCGCTGGCCGCACCCGTTTGGCGGTAGGTGTCGAAGAGGAATTGCAATGCGCCCCGGACCTGGGCATCCGGGTCGAGCACGACCGCTCCGTTGGGCGCATAGATCAGCCCCACCGGCAGCGGTATCTCCAGCTCACCGCGGCTCGCCTTGTTGCGCATGCCCCCTTGCAGGCGCGCCTTCAGGATGTGCAACTCGGCCTCGCTCATAGCGCCCTTCAATCCAAGCAGCAGCCGGTCGTTGAAGTGCGCCGGATCGTAGATCCCATCTTGGTCGAGGACTAACGTATGCGACAGCGCCGCAAGTTCGAGCAAACGGTGCCAGTCGGCGTTGTTGCGTGCCAGGCGCGACACCTCCAGACCGAGGACGATGCCCGCCCGTCCCATCGCCACTTGCGACACGAGGTGCTGGAAGCCATCGCGGTTTTGCGCTGCCGCGCCAGACAGGCCGAGGTCGTTGTCGATGGTATGTACACGCTCAAGCGGCCAGCCCAACGCGACTGCGCGATCGCGCAGCGCATATTGGCGCTGCGTGCTCTCGGTGTTCTCCAGCACCTGGCGCAGGCTGGACTGCCGGACGTACAGGTAGGCGTCGCGGCGCAGATGATCGGCGGTGACTTTGTGGGAGAAGCTTTCAGACGACATGAGACACCTCCTGCTGGTAGAGCAAGATCATGTTGGCCAACAGCCGCACGAGGGCCGGGTCGGTTACCGACGCAGCGCCAGGTGCAGCGGCGGGAGCGGGCAATGATGTGGACGCTGGCGCGGCCATCGCGCAGATAACCTTCAAGCCGCCAAGCAGACCGTGATACGTCACCGCCGCCAGGCCCTCGGGGCGGGCCTGCGCGCGCAGCACGGCGCTGCGCAGGTGTTCGTAGGCGTCGATGTGGCGGGTCACTTCATCTCCTGACGACGCTGCGTTTGCGCATAGAGCGGGTCTCAGCGTTTTTTTTTCCGCGCGAGGGCGCGTTCAATGCTGCGTGGATGCACGTCGAGATCCAACTCCTCACGCAAGGTCCCGGCCAGCGCCCTCGCGTGCAGGCCGGGGTCCTCGGCCTGGCGTTGCTCAACGAATGCCACGACCTCGTCGGTCAACTTGTGTGCCCCCTTAGGCCCGCGTTGCCCGGGCAAGAGTCCGGCAATCCCGCCGAGCGTGAAGGCGTTGAGCGCTTGGTAGAAGGCCTGGCGCGACATGCCATACGAGGCTGCGGCCTGGGCCTTGGGAGCCCCACCGTGGCTGACTTCGCGAAGCATCTCGTATTTCACTTGAACGAGGTCGTGAGGGTCGAAGAAGGCGCTGTTCCGGAAGTGCTCGGCACGCACGCGCTCCGGATGCAAGTTGAGCGAGTCGTTTTCCCTGAGGCGGTCTGCCTTTGGATTGCGCTTGGCCTTACTCATGACGTTGTATCCTGGTAATCAGAATGCACCATAATATATGCCGCCAACAACCAAAGATCAAGAATAACTCTGATGCCGGATTCATAAACAACGCACTGACAAGTCAGTGTGCATCATCGGCTCCGATGCACTCTTTATCCCTACAAACTTGCCAGTTAATCTTTGAACCGAACGGGAAATACAAGGCATTTGACAACTTATGCGCCACACCGGAATCGCAGATAGCGGCATAATTTGTCGGTCAGTAGCGGCGTATTTTATGGAGCACTTTCGTCGTCTTGATCTGCCCGCATCTGGGAGATGAGTGCGCTCAGCCGCAGCAGGTCGTCCACGCGGAACCAACTGCGTCCACCTGATGCGGACATGAACGAGTCGAGCTCGTGCAAGTTCGTCCACGACGTCAGCATCGAGCGCAGCTGCCCTTGTGCGTCGTAGTACATGACCCGGTCCTCACCCCAAGTCTTCTTGCGAGTCGCGGCCTCCAGTTGCTCGCCCCGCTTCGGGTGGAACGGGTGGGTGATTTCAGCAACTACGGTTGCTTGACCGTTCGCACTGCAGTCACTTGGGGACTTACGAGAAAGGCAGGATCGAACGGGCAATTCGCCATATACGCGATGCGTTCTTCGCGGCGCGCACCTTCACTGATCTCGACGATCTGAACGCACAGGCTGAGCACTGGTGTCGTACCCAGGCGGCCGACCGTCCATGTCCGGAGGATCGCGCCATGACGGTACGCGAGGCCTTCGCAAAGGAGCAGCCGTTGCTGCTGCCGCTGCCGGAGAACCCGTACCCCGTGGAGGAGCATCTCGAGGTCAGGGTCGGCAAGACGCCGTACGTGCGCTTCGATTTGAATGATTACACGATCCCTGCCGCGCATGTGCGTCGCACGCTGACGGTACGCGCCGATCTGCAGCAGGTGCGTGTGTTCGACGGCGCCCAGGTGATTGCCCGCCATCCCCGCAGCTATGACCGCGACGCGCAGATCGAACTGCCCGGGCACATCCATGAACTCAAGGAACGCAAACGCCAGGCGAGCCAGCATCGCGGCGTCAACAGCCTGACGAAGGCCGTGCCGGCCAGCCAGTTACTGCTCACGCGCGCGGCTGAGCGCGGCGCGAACCTCGGCGCGCTCACGAACGGGTTGCTGCGCCTGCTCGAGCGTTACGGCGCGGCCGAACTGCAGGCCGCAGTGGAGGACGCGCTCGCGGCAGGCGTACCCCACACCAACACCGTGCGTCTGGCGCTGGAGCGCCGGCGTGCCGAGCGCGGTGAGCCGCCTCCGGTCGCGATGAGTCTGCCCGAGCACGTGCGGCGCAAGGACACGCCGGTGCAGCCGCACCGGCTCGACAGCTACGATCAACTGACCACGGACAATGGTGACCATGAACCCGAAAACCACTGATATCCTGCTCGCACGCGCGCAGACGTTGCGCCTGAACGGTCTGGTCGGGCACTGGTCCGAAGTAAGCGGCGCTGAATGGGTCGCTCCGCTTATCCAGTGGGAAGAGGACGAGCGCACCCACCGATCCCTGCAGCGGCGCATCCGCGCCGCGAAGCTCGGTGACTTCAAGTCGCTGGGCGACTTCGACTGGCAATGGCCCAAACGAATCGATCGCGTGGCTGTCAATGAACTGATGTCACTGGAGTTCGTCAGGGAGGCAACCAACGCCGTGTTCATCGGCCCGAACGGCGTGGGTAAATCGACGCTGGCGCAGAACGTGGCTCATCAGGCGCTCATCCAGGGCCACACCGTGCTGTTCAGGGCCGCCGGAGAAATGCTCGGCGAACTTGCCGCGCTCGATAGCGATTCGGCGTTGCGCCGGCGTCTGCACTACTACGCAACGCCGGAACTGCTCTGTATCGACGAAGTCGGCTATCTGTCGTACTCAAACCGGTATGCCGACCTGCTGTTCGAATTGATCAGCAGGAGAAACGGGGCACGTTCTACGATCGTCACGACCAACAAACCGTTCTCGGCCTGGTCCGAGGTGTTCCCGAATGCCGCCTGCGTCGTCTCGCTGGTGGACCGGCTGGTGCATCGCGCCGAGGTCATCTCGATCGAGGGCGAATCCTACCGTCTCAAGGAAGCGCGCGAGCGCGCCGAAGCACGTTCCCGAAGGCGAGCGGCGAAGAAGAGCGGCGCACAGGAAGGAGCGGACGAATGAGTCCAACGCCCTTGCTGCCATCGGGCCGACGGCATGGCCTGCCGTTCGTCGTGCCCGAAGACTGGACACCCGAGCAGG
>NZ_FCON02000291.1 GCF_001544535.1 Caballeronia choica
CTCTCCGAACGCTTCTCGTCATTCGTTGCGCTCGCCGCTGCATTCATCTGGATCTGCTAATTGTCAACACGCCCTAGCCCAACGGTTTTCCATGGCAATCTACCGCGTAATTGTGCAAAGCATTGATATTCCATCTGCTCGGGGCAAGTCGGAACACGGACGCCGTAGCAGTGCAACAAGATATTGATTTGAATGCGTCGAAAACACGCGCACCGAATATTTCGCGCGCAATATAACCCGGCCGTCTGATTTACGGCAAGAAAGCAGATCATGAACGGCCGCCGCCTCGAAGATGTGAACGACTGCTTTCTGATTCTGACCGACGTCTGAACGTCCTAGCGGAGGTGCGGAAGAATGACGCTTCTTGGCCGAACTTTGACGGATGACGACCGCCTCAGTTCGCTTCTCACCGGGCTTTCGCAGCGGCCCGCCTAACGACAGTTCCTCGCGTCGAAAGAGGCAGCGGGCCGGTCCGCAACGATCGCTGCGCTACAATCGCCCTATGTAACTGTGCTTGGCGTAACGGTCATGGCATCGTCGCCGGTCAGCAGTCAGTTCGCCGACGCGCAGCCGAATCAGGCAGCGCTGCCTTTCGACGGACGCCTAGAGCCGTCGGTCAGAAAAAGGAATATATGCGATGGCTAATCAGGTGATTTTCATCGGCGCGCCGTCGCAGGCCTGCATCCTCCCAGCGCTCCTGAAGGGGGGCGTTGTCATGGCAATGATTGGCGGTATACACGTCTGCACGTCGAACTCTTTCCCGATTCAGTGGAGTGTGCTGCTCGCACAAGCCGGCACGGTTTTGATCGGTGTCGGTTTGCCGTTCGTCAAGACCGCGTTCACCCGAATCGTCATCGATACCGCACGAATTACCTGGACGCAGGGCATTCTGCATCGCCGTGTGTCGACTCTCGAGCTTTCCCGGATTCAGCGCATTACCTCGATCCACCCACGGTGGCAACGCCTATTCAGAACCGGCTCGATCATCCTGACGACCAACGATGTAGCTCATCCCGTGAGGCGTTTGCCGGCCATCAGGAACGCGGATCAGCTCTGCAAGACGCTTGACGAGGCGGTAGCTATGCATCAGGAACGGCTTATTCCCGCATACACGAATGATCCGAACGCACCTGGTTACTCTCAGGTGCACAGTATTTGAACGGGCGACATCAGTTCGCAAATGCCAGATCTTTGCTGACAGTTCAATACAGGCCAGGCTCGGCCTGTTGGCACCGGCTGCAGTCGACCCACATTTGCCCTTCGATCCGACGCGACGGATACGGCAGCTTCCAAAGCGCAACGACCATTCAGGCGGCCTTCTCAACCGATCGGTTTCGGCCTTAGAGGTCATTCAATCTAGCTCGCAATCTGTGCGATCCGACTGCCCGCTTTCAGAGAAATCAGTCGCAAACTCGACTTATAAGAGACGCGGGACGTTGACGGCCGAAGCTTGCCATACGGCTGGAGGCGCACCGCAGAGCGCCTCATTGTTCATGCCCGGTCGACCTACGAATAGCGCACCGCGTCTTCTTCCTGCCGCCGGCACGCGGCCGTGATCTCCTCTGCAAACCCCTCGTTCAGCCTTTGCGAGAACTGGCGCAGTTGCGTGCGGGGATCGGATTGCCATTGCGCCAAGAGCTTCATCAGCTGTTGTAGTTGAGGAGTTGGTGAGCCCCAGTACATTCGCGGATGCAACCGGGACGATAGTTCCGTGAGCACCCCGTCTTGACTGTAAAACTCGTCTATAAACTTTTGAAAAATCGAGTGCCAAGTGAGCGAGCCGTCCTCCCCCTTGATGCAGATCGGAAGCCAGCGCAAAACAAGACGAGCACGAGCTGCCGGTTCTTCGCGAACCCAACCAAAATAGAAGTCCTCAGGAATCAGTGATAATATACCCGGTCCCATGTGGTCGTCACGCCGGGGCGCAATGAGGCGTTCAAGATGAAATCGCACGTGCCAATCATTCTTTACAAGCAACTGGGCTACTCCCGACCACACTTCCGATGGGCGGCTATTTGCAAGTAAGGTCAAACCTTGGCGAACCGGATCGTCAAGCGCATGGTAGATGTTACTGCGTTCCTCGCGGCAAATGCTCAGTAGTTGCTTGACAAGCGACCGCGCAAATTCTCGATCAACCAGATTCCTTTTGATCAACGTGGCGAGCAAGGTCTGAAAATGATGCCCGTCCATCGTGTTGACCACCTCATCAAACAGTTGTGGCGCAACTAAAGCAGCACGAAGAACAGGCAGAAACGGCTGCGGGAGATCTTTGCTGCCATGCAGCAGCATCGAGATAACGTCCAGAACAGTCCAAAGCCCTGTCGGCCCCTGATTGGAAAGCGCTTCGAGTAGTGGCACGACATCTTCCGCAGATAAGTGCTCCATACTTTTACCATACGACAAAACGGCGACCTGAGCCGGTTTCACTTCGCCAGCGACGACGAGCGAGGCAACCAAGTCCAGATCGGCCCGCTGCAATTTGCCAGAACCGATTAGTCCAATTGCGTCATCCTTCAACTTTTCCGACCGAAGTGCATGCCGGATACATTCACGGGCGAGCTCTGGATCACGGGCGTCAAAGCCAGCGACCAGCCCAGCAAAGAAGTCTCGGCTAGCCGGCTCTACGCACTTTTCGGCGCAAGACACAGACTGCAGGAATACCGCAAGTGGATCCGACGTGAGTTCCGCGAGTCGCCGGGCAAACGGAAACAGCGTCTTTGTTTTGGCACAAGCAAAGTGCTCTATAGCGCGGCCAAGCAGCATCGGATCGGTCGCTATTGTCGCCGCCAACGTATGCAGTTGACGCGGCACGTAATCGAAGTCAAGGTTCGAGGAATCCGTAGGGTCGTATACAACGTCCGGATCGTTGAGATCGGTTTGCCATCCGTTTGCATAAAGTGCGACCGATTCAATGGGATCCGTCGGCATCAATGCGTCAAAGTAGCGCCTAACTTCCAATGCAGTGGCTTCTGGCACCTCGCGTCGATCGAAGTAAAGCCATGCGCTGACTCCCTGTATCGCTTCAGGCCAAAAACCGTACGCACCGACAATCGACGAGACGGTGGCTTTGACTTCGCCTAACGGCAGATTCCCGATCAGTCCGCGAAGATGGCTACCAATAATGTCCTTGGCTCTTTTCCGAAGAGGATCGTCGCTCAGTGCGATGGCCGTCAGTCGCGAGATCGCGGCGCGAAAAAAGTCCAAAATCTCAGCAAGCGTTGAAGGTATCCAATCCTCTAATCGCTTACCGCTCCCTATCTCCTCCGACGCACCTCCCCGCATAAAGTGGTGCGTGTCGAGCATCTTGTCTAATGCTCCGAGGCAGACTTCGCGCTCGGCTGAATCTGTGGACCCCAATCCGTCATCGAGTACGAGCAACCTCATGCTAGGAGGGGCCTCAGTGCCAGCCAAATAGAGTTGGAACAACTGCTGGAATTGACCTGTCGCATTGTTCGAGATTCTAGTTTCCGTCTCAACGGTTGCTAGCCTCCGAAGCAATGTTGCGGCGGCATCGAAACTCTCTTTACGAAACGCCAATTTTTCAAGAGCCCAGACGAGGTGTCGCCTTCCTGCGCCCAGGCCTTTCAGCCCTTCGAAATCCAACCCACCAAACACTCGTTGAATCGCGACCATCACAAGCTGCGGGTCAACATGGACGAAACGATTAAGGCAATCAGCTCCGAAGTCCGTTTGTAGCACTTCCAAGTTGCCGAGACATTCGGCGCTGAGCATGCGTCGAGCGAACTCTCTCGCGAACGGGGAGTTGTCCAGCCACTTCATTCGGCTCAAAAGGCTTTTTTTCAGACGCTCGGGGCCCGCGAGGAAGAATGACTCGATTTTTCCATCGGTCATCAAGGTCAGTCGACGCGCGGCCAGCGCCGCGGCAAGCGGCACTGGTGCGATTTGTATATAATCACCGCGCTTTATCAAAATGCCCCGCTCGTTGAAGGATTTAATGCCTTCCACGAATTGATCCTGCGTCATCTGACCTAGGTGTTCTGCAACGAACGCGCCCTCATTGGCGGCATCTCCTGAGATGCCAATCCATTCGAACAATGCAACGATCTCCAGAGTTCTAAGCGAGCTGTCGTTAATCTGGCGCCGTCCCCAAACTATTCGGTGTAATAACTCCTCAGTTGACCGAATCGTCTTTTTACCAACACCGCCTTGAAGTGCGGCGAGAATCGCCATCTTGGGAAATCCCTTGGCGAGTTGCTCGATGAGTTGCACGTCCGAGTCACTCAGGTCCGGACCGACGCGTCTCGCGATTGCGGAGATTGTTTGGTCGGACGCGGGCTCCAGTCTGATAACAAGCGTATTATCTGCAGGTGCGATTCGCGTTTCTACGTCCATACTGACTAGCCGGAGTCTTGAGCCAGACCTACGAGCTATGGACATCAATTTTCTATGCATGTCATCTGGGCAATCGTCCACAACCATGATGGTTGGAGACCCGGAATCGGCCATTTCCACCGCGAGCTTGGCGGCTTCTTCACCAACGATACCAAGGTCCGCATAGACCAGGGCGGCGCTATCAATCGCATCACCTATCTGAACACGACTATTGAATAGCTCAAAGGCGAATCGGGTCTTTCCGAATCCGGACGCGCCGGAGATGCGCAAAGCTACTTTCTCTTCAGCCAAAAATTTCAGCGAATGCGACGCCGCCTGATCAAAAGTCCACGTATTCCGGTTGGTGTCTCTACGATCCTCCTCGGAAATAACGATCCCTTCCGGAGCGAAACGTGGGTGGTCATCATCGACCCAGGGAACATCTGCAATTTCCGGCATGAATTCCCATCCGTCCTGGGATAGGAAGCCCGCAACGGATCGTCCCCGTTGCACTTCTGAAAGCCAGACGGCGATTGATGGATGGGTTTTCACCCAATCAGCAATTCGGTTGGCGTCGTATATTTCGATGACACCGGAACGAGGCACACTGTTGCCGCACTCGCGTATTGCACTCAGAATCGCAGTTCGCAACTTCTTGATCTTTTGGCCAGTAAACGCTCGTGAACAAAAGATCACCCCCCCGCGTCAGAATACTTGTCGCTCCAATACAATCGATGAACCGGGGGCGATGATGAGAAAACGAATTGGCAAAATACGGACAAGCATTCAAGGACAGAGCTGTTGCGCGGTT
>NZ_FCON02000292.1 GCF_001544535.1 Caballeronia choica
ATCCCGCACTGCGCATCCTGCCGCTCGCGAAGAGCACGCCACGGCGCGTCGTCGGCATGCTGGAGCGCAGGATCCACGATCGGCACGCGGTGATGACGATCATCCAGGACAGCATCCGGGCGCGCTCGCGTGCCGCCGCCATGGCGCGCGAACCTTGACGACGGCGATCCCGATACACAAGTTTTCCTTAAGTCACGAACAATAAATATCAGCTTTTTCTTCGAATTCTGGCCGTCGACAATGATCCATGTCGAACCACTTTCGAGGAAAAGCAGCATGAAAATCATCCCCGCGATTGCGCAGGCCCACGACGAGATCCAGGCGCTTCGTCGCGACATCCACGCGCATCCGGAACTGCGCTACGAAGAAGAGCGCACCGCCGGACTCGTCGCGCAAAAGCTGCAGGAATGGGACATCGAAGTCACGCGCGGGCTTGGCAAGACGGGCGTCGTCGGCGTGTTGCGCCGGGGTTCGGGCAAGCGCGCGATCGGCCTGCGCGCCGACATGGACGCGCTGCCGATCCCCGAGCTGAATACGTTCGCGCATGCGTCGCGCCACGAGAACAAGATGCACGCATGCGGCCACGACGGCCATACCGCGATGCTGCTCGGCGCGGCGCAGTATCTGTCGAAGCATCGCGATTTCGACGGCACCGTCGTGTTCATCTTCCAGCCGGCGGAAGAGGGCGGCGGCGGCGCGAAAGCGATGATCGAAGACGGTCTTTTCAAGCGCTTTCCCGTCGATGCCGTGTTCGCGCTGCACAATTGGCCGGGCATGCCGGCGGGTGAATTTGGCGCGCGCGTCGGCGCGACGCAGGCATCTAGCAACGAGTTCGAGATCCGCATCAAGGGTGTGGGCGCGCACGCGGCGATTCCGCACGACGGCGTCGATCCGGTCTTCACGGCGATGCAGATCGGCACGGGCCTGCAGAGCATCCTGACGCGCAACAAGCGCCCGATCGATGCCGCCGTGCTTTCCATCACGCAGATCCAGGCGGGCCACGCGACGAATGTGATTCCCGATGAGGCCACGCTCGCGGGAACCGTGCGCACGTTTTCAGTCGATGTGCTCGACCTGATCGAAGCGCGCATGCGCGAGATCGCGACGGCCACCGCCGCAGCGTATCGCTGCACCGCCGAAGTCAGTTTCGTGCGCAACTATCCGCCGACCGTCAACACGGCCGAGGAGACGCGCTTCGCGCTGGGCGTGATGCAGGACATCGTGGGCGCGGAGCATGTGGAAGCCGACGTCGATCCGACGATGGGCGCCGAAGACTTCTCCTACATGCTGATGGAACGGCCCGGCTGCTATGCGTATATCGGCAACGGCGCGGGCGGGCATCGCGAGCATGGCCACGGCATCGGCCCGTGCATGCTCCATAACAGCAGCTACGACTTCAACGACGACGTGTTGTCCCTCGGCGCGACCTACTGGGTGCGGCTCGTCGAGAAGTTCCTGGTACGGGGCTGAGAACCGACAACTATGAACCCAGTGTCCTGTTTTTCCGGCTCCTATCGCGCGGCCCGCGCCAGTTTCCTGAGTGCCGCCGCGGCGCGCGGATTCGCCGTCGACAGCCGCGTGCTGCCCGGCTTCACCGGCCTCGAAGGTGAGGAGCTTGCGACTGACGTCGTGCGCCTCGGCCCCATCGGCGCGCGGCGCATGCTCGTGCTCACGTCGGGCACGCATGGCGTCGAAGGATTTTGCGGATCGGCCGCGCAGAGCGCAACGCTCGGCGACGTCGCGGTTCATGCATTGCTCGACAAGCTCGATGTCGCGATCCTGCTGGTTCACGCGATCAATCCGTACGGCTTTTCGTACCTCAGCCGCACGACCGAAGCGAACGTCGACCTGAACCGCAACAGCATCGACTTCGACGCGCCGTTGCCGGGCAATCCGGCTTACGACGAAGTCCACGGCCTGCTGATTCCTGAAGCATGGCCGCCATCGCAAGAGAACGCGGCCGCTATCCGCCACACCATCGAAACGCACGGCGAGTGGGCGTACCAGCAAGCCGTGACGACCGGGCAATATACCCATGCGCACGGCATGTTCTTCGGCGGCCACGAGCCTGCATGGAGCACGATGACGCTGCGGCAATTGCTGGCCGAATACGGCGAGCCATGCGAAAGCATCGGCTGGATCGATTTTCATACGGGGCTCGGGCCGCCCGGCTTCGGCGCGAAGATTTGCGTCGGCAGTGGCGGTCGCGAGGAATTGCGTCGAGCGCGCGAGTGGTGGGGCGCCGACGTCACGAGTCCGCTCGATGGAACGTCGATCGCGGCGGATGTCGCCGGGCCGGTGTCGGAAAGTCTGCGGCAGACTTGCCCGCATGCGGCCAATGCGGCGATCGCCATCGAATACGGCACGGTGCCGCTCACCGACATGCTTCACATGCTGCGCGCCGATGTCTGGCTGCGGCATCATCCGGATGCGCCGCAAGCGCTCCAGGCGGAGATTCGCTCGCAGATCCGCGACGCCTTCTATCTCGATGACGATGCGTGGAAGGGCATGATCGTCGGCCAGGCGCAGGTGGCCGTGCAGCAGGCGATCTACGGCCTCGCGCGCGAGGTCTGCTGAACGCCTTCGCGATGGTGGAAGTCTCAAGCGGTCCCTTGGGACGCGAGGACATGGAATACGCGCGCTTCCTGCCTTCGATAGAATGACTTCTCCGCATTCGAGGAAGGTGCGCCATGCTCGACTTCAACCGCCGCGCGAAGACATTGAAGCTCGACATCGCCTATGCCGACACCGGCCCGGCCGAGGGCCCGCCCGTCATCCTGCTGCATGGCTGGCCGGATGCGGCGCGTGCCTGGGAGCGCGTCGCGGGCGCGTTGAACGATGCCGGCTTCCGGACTATCGTCCCTGAACTGCGCGGCTCGGGCACAACGCGTTTCCTGCACGACGACACCGTGCGCGACGGCTCGGGCGTTGCCCTCGCGAGCGATGCGATCGATCTCGCGGATGCGCTCAACGTCGAAACGTTCGACGTCGTCGGTCACGACTGGGGGGCGCGCGCCGCGTACACGATGGCCGCGCTCTTTCCGCAGCGCGTGCGCCGCATCGCAGCGCTGGCGCTGGCGTTCCAGCCGCGCGGCGCTTTCGAGTTGCCGGGGTTCTCGCAGGCGCGCAAGTTCTGGTACCAATGGTTCATGACGCTGGACGATGCGCCGTCCGCGATCCGCGCCGATCCCAAAGGCTTCGCCCGCATCCAGTGGGACACGTGGTCGCCGCCCGGCTGGTTCGACGACGCCGAGTTCGACGCCACCGCCCGCGCCTTCGACAATCCCGACTGGGTTCCCATCACGCTCAATGGCTACCGCCGACGCTGGCGCAAGGACGAAGCCTCCGATCCGGCCTACGCGGAGCTTTACGCGCGCCTCGCGACGATCGAGCGGATCGCCACGCCGACGCTGATGCTGCAAGGCGCGGTCGATCTGTGCGATGAGCCGGAGTCGTCGGAGGGGAAGGAAGGGTGGTTTGCCGGCGGATACGAGCGGCTGGTGCTGGACGGCGCCGGGCATTTTCCGCTCAGGGAAACGCCCGATGCCGTGGCTCGCGCGGTGATCGCCCATTTGCGGTAGATCGTCGCGGGATCGGCCTTGTGCCTTGACGGGTTCTCTTCGTCAGGCGACCGGTTCAAGAGAACTACGGTCCGGTCGCGAGTAACGGCCGGTGATATAGATCGAATCGCCTGGCTACCGCTTTCACTTTGCGATGATGTCACCCGCAATGCGGGTTATTGCGTCATACGCCTGTCCATCGGAGAGGGCGACGCCCCTTCTCGTCCGATTCCCCGTATCTCCACGGGGCGGCACTTACCTTCGTTAACCACTACGGCGACCGCGAGTTCGTGTCGAACCTTCGGTGCGCATCGGCCGTGAATCGCCGTTGGACATGGCTTCGATTCAGGCGAGCTCGATTGCCCTGAAATCGAAGCGGGACAAGGCTCTGACAGCTTACAAAGCCGAAAGAAAACCCGGTGACGCAAACGTTTTCTGCGGCCTCGGGCACTCCCGCAACACAGCGACAGACGGTCGAGTGTCTCACCGCACAGAACGCTTTCCTCAGGCTGTCATCCTTAGCGCACATCGCGCCCTGCCAAGGTAGGAGAGCGGTACCGATAGGTATTCCAAAACGAGGCTAAAATGAGTACTACTTATAAAACAAGTTTGAAGACCGCTCTCAAGGTGAGCTGCATCGTTCTCGCCAGCGCTATTCCCGGACTGGTGAACGCACAGGCCGGCGCTTTGCCTCTCGCGGGGGCGCCCATTCCTCCCTGCTACAACGTGATGTCGGGTGATTGCGTTCCGCTGGCTGACGCGAATGCGGTCAACGCACCCTCTGCTGTCGTAACAGTTGCTGCGTTGAGCACCGACAGTGGGAACGCGGGTTACGGTGCCGACTCGGACGGGACCTCTGGCAGCGGCGGTGCGGCCGTGATCATCCCGGGAAACGGAAGGGGATCTTCCGGCAGCGTGTCGGGTGGAAGTGCCGCGGGCACGAGCGCCGGCAGTTCAGGTAACAGCGCGGGTGCCAGCGGCACGGGGAACAGTGCTTCCAGCGGCAATTCAACGGGTGCGGGTTCGAGCACCGGTCACAGCGGCGGGTCGGGCAGCACAGGCGGAACCGGGGACGGTGGCACGGGCGGTGATTCAGGCGGTAATACGGGCGGTAGCCCGGGCGGTCATGCAGGCGGTGATACGGGCGGTAACACAGGCGGTAACACAGGCGGTAACACAGGCGGCGATACCGGCGGTGATACGGGCGGCGATACCGGCGGCGATACGGGTAGCGGCCACGGTCATCACGGTCATCACGGCCATCATGGTCCTCATGGCGATGGTCATGGTCACGGCGATGGCGATGGCGATGGCGATGGTCACGGTCACGGTCACGGTGATGGCCATGGCGATGGCCATGGCGAAGGTCATGGCGAAGGTCACGGCGATGGCCATGGCGAAGGTCACGGCGATGGCCATGGTGATGGCCATGGCGATGGCCACGGTGATGGCCATGGCGAAGGTCACGGCGATGGCCATGGCGAAGGTCACGGCGATGGCCATGGCGAAGGTCACGGCGATGGCCATGGCGAAGGTCACGGCGATGGCCATGGCGAAGGTCACGGCGATGG
>NZ_FCON02000293.1 GCF_001544535.1 Caballeronia choica
CTCGCAATCCCGAAACCAGGAGCCAAAAGCCGCCTGAATTCCAATCGTCGAGGCGACAACTACCTTGAAAACTTCCGTCATCGTAGATGGCCTGTTGGTCGATGAGGCGGTGCTAAAGATAGCGCAGCGCAAACTGGCGCTGGCAGAACGCCTCGCTCCAGAAGGAGAAGCGCAAGCTTCATAGACATGCGTTTCAGTATGAGGCGAGCCGGACTCACCTGAGTTTCAACTGCAGGACTTGCCAGATACATCCATTGAGAGGATTGACATCATGAGCTACCCAACTGACTTCAAGGAAATTCGCGAAAGAGCTGGCTATACAAGCGACGAAGACGTGCGCAAGCGCAAGTACCCGACGGACTTCAAATGCGTTCGTGAGGACGTCAGCACCGAAGAATGGCAGGCACGAGTCGACCTGGCGGCCTGCTACCGGCTTGTCGACCTCTACGGGATGAGCGATCTCATCTATAACCATATCACCGTGCGGATTCCGGGAACGGAGCACTTTCTCATCAACCTCTACGGGATGACGTACAAGGAGATCACCGCCTCGAGCCTGATGAAAATCGACGTTGAAGGCAATGTCATCTCGAAGCCGGACACACAGTACGGCCTGAATTCCGCTGGCTACGTCATCCACGGCGCCATTCATACCGCGCGTCCAGAAGTGAACTGCGTCATACACACGCACACGTGTGCCGGGATGGCCGTTTCGGCGATGAAGTGCGGATTGCTGCCCGTCACGCAGCATGCAATGCGGTTCCACGGACACATCGGCTACCACGATTACGAAGGCCCGGTTCTCGACCTGGGCGAGCGCGAGCGTCTCGTCAAAAGCCTGGGGCAGCACAACGCGCTGATCCTGCGCAATCACGGCCTCATTACCTGCGGCCCCAGCGCTGCGGAAGCGTTCAATCTGCTCTACCAACTCGAGGTGTCCTGCCGGGCCCAGGTCGATCTCATGGCCGCGGGCGCAAGCATCAACATGCCGTCGCCGGAAGTGATCGAACGAACGTCGAGCATCTTTCAGCCGGGCAAGATTCGGTCCTACGGCATTCTCGAGTGGCCGGCGATGTTGCGCCGCCTCGAAGCGGAGCAGCGAAACAACGGTTATCCGCAGTATGACCAGTGAATGCTCGGTCATCCCGGCGATCATCTAAGGAAGAACCATGACCACCAATGTTCCCGACAGGCTTGCCGTGTGTCCCGCACCAGACCGGAACCCGCGCGCACCAAAGCGTTTCCGGATGCCATGGGGCGCGGTCGATACGCACGCGCACGTGATCGGCGCTCCGCCCGATTACCCGCTGATTGAAAACCGAAGCTATACGCCGCCGCCGGCAGCCGGAGAAGACTACTTTCGCATGCTCGATGCAACGGGCGTGACCTTCGGCGTGCTCGTACAGGTGAGCGTGCACGGCACGGACAACCGGCTGTTGATGAAAATGCTCGACCGGTATCCCGAGCGATTGCGGGGTATTGCCGTAGCCCCACACGACCTGCCCGAACGCGAATGGCTGAGGATGAAAGATGCAGGTGTCGTGGGCTTGCGTCTCAATACGTTGTCCGGTGGTGGCATCGGACTCGACCAACTGGACAGCTACGAAGCGCTATGCGCCGAGTTCGGCTGGCATCTGCAGTTCCTTACCGACACGAGCCGACTCGAACCCGTCGCGTCCCGCCTTTCGAGGTTACGAGTGCCGTACATCATGGACCACATGGGGCACTTCGCAGTCTCGGACGGACCTCAGTCGGCAGGCATGCGCGTGATGCTCAAGCTGATGGCGGACGGCGCATGGGTCAAGCTCTCGGGTGCATACCGCGTCTCGGACGCACCCGGCTACAGGGACACCATGCCTTTTGCACGGGCTTTGATCGAGGCGGCACCTGAGCGGTGCGTGTGGGGCTCGGACTGGCCTCACCCGGCATATTGGGGGGCAATGCCGAACGACGGCGACCTACTCGATCTCCTTGCGGACTGGGCACCGGATGAGGCGGTTCGTAATGCGATTCTGGCGGACAACGCCCAGCGGCTATACGGCTTTCCGAACTCGCCCGTTGTTGACTAAGGATATCCATCTCGGCAGGAAAGGAGGAGAGACATGTCGAACATGCAGGTATCGACCGCACACGATCCCAAGATCGCGGCAGACCACGCTGAAGCTTCGTTCCGGACGACGGCCGAAGCCGTGCGTTTCTCAATGCGCGGCGAGCCGTTGCTAGCGAGCGGAGCGACGATGCGCTCGCTCGGTACCGCGGCAAATCTGTGGGCGCACGTGAAGGTTTATTCGAGCGGCGGGGAAAACGGTATGCACTGCCACGACGTCGAGGACCACTGCTTCGTCGTACTGCAAGGCGAAGCGACATTTGAGTTCCGTGACGGAAGCACGTTCATTGCCCGCCCGTTTGAGGGCGTCATGCTTCCGAAGGGGACCTTCTACCGGTTCAGGGCGAATCCTGTGGGCAATCTCGTGTTGATCCGCGCGGGCGGCGCACAAGTCACGGCACCCGATGACATCGACCCCAGGTACGGTGTGCCCAGGGAAATCGCCATGCAACGTATCGGTTTTGACAACCAGTACTTCGATGGAGCGTTCGCAGCCAACGGAGCGCACTCGCAGCCGACTGAAGTGCTGCCCCATCAATTCTTTGCCGCGGACTGAACCAGACGCGGTGTCGCTGCACCGACGCGAAATTGCTGTGCTGCCCGGCCCGAACCGGAGAGTCAGGAAGCCGTAGAGCTTCCTGGGCGTCGGCGGCTGGGCGCGCAGCAAGGCAACTGCATAAAACAACATCCGGAGACAACGATGAGACAACTCAATGTGCACGAAATCGCCGATGGCGCGCGGTTCGGTGCTCTACACGCCGTTATCCTCTTGATCTGTACGCTGATCATTGTCGCCGACGGCTATGACCTGGCGATCATGGGCGCGGCTTTGCCGTCAGTCATGAAGGACTTGAATGTCGCTCCGGCACAGGCAGGCATGATGGTGAGTGCGGGTTTCATTGGGCTGATGATCGGCGCGATTGCTGCAGGGATGCTTGCTGACCGCGTCGGTCGCAGAAAGACGATGGCTGCCTGTGTGGTCGTCTTCAGTATCGTGACAGCCTGCACCGGCCTCGTCCACGACGCCGTGCTGTTCGGCATTGTTCGCTTCGTGGCCGGCATCGGAATCGGTGGCGTCATGCCGTGCGTCGTGGCTCACGTAACGGAGTTTGCTCCGCGAAAGCATCGCGCGACGATGGTGACCGTGTCGTTCAGTGGCTTTGCGATCGGCGGAATGTTGGCGGCCGTCCTTGGCAATGCCATGATAGAGGCGCATGGATGGCGTTCGGTATTCTTCGTCGCGGCAGTGCCTCTTCTCGTCGTTCCGTTTGTGGTCGGGTTGCTGCCTGAGTCGATCGCGTATCTGGTCAGGACCCGTCGCGTCGCGGAATTGCGCGCCATCGTGCGCGGCTTGCATCCGCGGTTCGAAATACGGAGCGAGGATGCCCTTGTCGTCCCGGCTTGCAGCAGTCCGGTGCCGGTGCACGATGACGTCTCTGTCGGTCTGCTGTTCAGGGAAGGCCGTCTGTCCAGCACGATCATGTTGTGGCTCGCTTCCTTCATGTGCGTGTTCGTCATCTACGGACTGGCGTCGTGGCTCGCGAAGATGATGACCAATGCCGGCTACAGCCTCGGATCGGCGTTGAATCTTCTGCTTGCGTTGAATGTCGGCGCCCTCGTCGGCGGTGTTTCCGCCGGCTTGCTCGCTGATCGCTTTCCGATCAAGGTGGTCCTGTGCTCGTTTTATCTGCTCGCCTCGACGGCGATCCTGGTATCGGGCAGTGACGTTCCGGTCACCTGGCTTCATGTCACGACAGGCATTCTTGGTGCCTCGAGCTACGGTGGCCAGATGCTTACCTATGCGTATGCCGGGCAGTTTTACCCGCCCGCCATCCGCTCCTCGGGAGTGGGATGGGTTACCGGGGTGGGAAGGCTGGGGGCAATTCTTGCGCCAGTTGCGTTCGGTGCGCTGATGGCACTACAGCTGCCCCGACAACTGAACTTTCTCGTCATTGCGATTCCGATGTTCATCGCGGCAGCCGCGGTGGCAATGATCGGTCACGGACACTCGTGCGTAAAGGGAAGTGCCCGCGACATCCATGCGTGTGATGGATCGAGCTTGCAATAAGCGTCGGCGTCGGCGCTGCGTTACCTGAGCGGCTGATTACCCAAGACACACCGGTATTGATTGATATAGAAAATCTTTGATAAATAGTATTGCTAAATGAAAGAAGAACTCGCTAAGTATTTGACCGCGATCAGAGGCAAACAGTAGAATTTCGCGCCTTGGCAAAACGAAGTTCCGCGTCGGCTGGCCCATCGACGGCCCGTCGCTCACCATCTAAAAGATAGGAACCCCACATGCAACCATCACGTCGTCACTTCATGATACTGGCCAGCTTCGCTGGCCTCATCCATCGCGCTCTCGGGCAAGGCGTCGGCCGAATCGCCCGCGGTATCCGAAGGCGATCCGACCGCACAGTCGCTGGGTTATAAGGCGGACGCGACACTCGTCGACAAGGTTAAATATTCGAAGTATCAGCCGGGCCAGGCGTGCGCCACCTGTCAGCTCTATCAGGGCAAACCGGGCGATGCATCAGGTCCGTGCCCGATTTTCGCCGGTAAGCAGGTCGCGGCGAAGGGGTGGTGCAGCGCATACGTGAAGAAGGCCTGAAGCCGCACTCGTGTGAGCGGCAGGATGGCCGCCAAGCGGGTTTTTCAAGTGCACGCCGCATGCTATTGTCAACTTGTTATCCGGCGGTCCACCGACCGCGCAATAAGTAAGGATAGTTAACTTACTTCACAGGACGCTCCAGTGCATCGGAGCGCCCGTCACGCTTTCCCAGGCCTCGAAGGCGTGCGTGCGTGGCGTCCGCTTTTGCTTTGCGTCGGTGTGTAACGGCAATGCGTGAACAGATTGACGACCTGATCGTGGACCGAAACGAAACGATGCAGGTGACGCGCCGACTTGAAGCGGCGCATCAGCTTCTCGCGCACCCGGGTCGATGA
>NZ_FCON02000294.1 GCF_001544535.1 Caballeronia choica
GTCTGAATCTGTCCGCCGTGTACTACAACGGCCATGACACCAATCCGTTTCCGCTGACCTATCCTGCAGCGCCGGCGCTGCCCGCGACGGGTCTGAACAACAATCGCTTCTACTATTTCGGTGCGATGTACACGATCAGCGGGTTCTCGATATCCGCCTCGTACGGCATCGGCAAGAACCCGGCGAACACCAACACCGCGGACTTCGAAATGGCATCGGGTGGCCTTGGCTACCAGTTCAATCCGCGCTTCAAGGTCACGTCCGGCTACTACTACCTGAAGGACCGGAACCATTCGGCGAATCACTCGAGCGAAGTCGCAGTGGGTGCCGAATACAACCTGTCGACGAGGACCAAGGCGTACGCGCAAGTCGGGTATGTCGACAACGATGGCACCATGAACCAGACGATCATCTATGGCACCCCCGTCGCACCGGGCAAGAACACTACGGCTGCGATGGTCGGCATCCGCCATACCTTCTGATTCGGCAATCCCCACAACAAACGACCGGAGTATTCAATGAAAACATTCAGGCTGGCTGTCGGAGCCGCACTCGTTGCAACTTCCTTGACCGCATGGTCCCAGACCGGCGAACCGGCCAGTGCGCCGGGCGCATCCGCGATGACGGCGTCGGGTTCAGCGGCCCCGGCCACGGGACGCAAGGCGAATCGCGCGCTGCGCCGGCAGGTATATAACGCCATCGTGAAGCACAAGGAGATCAGCGCCGGCAATATCAGCGTCGTCGCAAAGGATGGCGCGGTGACGCTCAATGGCACGGTCACGGACGCTTCCCAGGTGGGCACGGTTGCGGAAATCGCGAAGGGCGTTCCCGGAGTCACTTCCGTCACCAACAAGCTGACCGTGGAAAAGCCATTTGGCGGCATGTAAGCTGCCGTGGTCGGCACGGGAGCGCGGCGGGGGCCGATCAATGAGTTGATCCCGCCGACCTCGACCGGGAGTGCGGACTTTGTTACGGTGAACGGCAAGAAGCACGGGCTACGGCGTGCGGTGGCCAGCGTGGTTGTCTCTTGTGGGTCGTCAACGAGCATTCGATTTTCTCGACAGCGGCCATTCACGATCGACAAATTGAACCCTCCACTGAATGACGGCAATCGGGTCCTCACCTGCCGCTGTTATGTCGGTGATCCAATGGCAGCAATGGCCGATGTCCGGCCCAACACGGTCTGGCATAAAGATCCGCTGTCTGAGTCCGTTGAAGCGAAGTTTATTCGGCGTTGCCGCTGGAATGCGACCGGCGACCATCGAGGTCCTTGATGGCGGGAAAGGCCTTGTCTTCCCAGGAATACAGCCCACGAGACCGGAACACGAGATTCTGTGCGACGAAGATCTCGAACGTCGGGGTAGTAGGTCTCAAGCGCTGATCCTTCTCATATCGCTTGGCGAGCCAGTGCAACTCCTGCGGATAGTCCTCCGGCGTTTCGTTGCTCGAAATCGCTGAACGCTCCACGACGATGAGCCGCGTGCCCGGATGCGCCTTGGACCATGATTCAAATCGTCCTTCTCCGGCCAGCGGTCCTTCCCAGCAGGCGCAAAAGATGCAGTCCCTTGTCGAGTGCACGACGAGGGTGATCGTCTCGCCCTCGGCGACTGTGGTCTGCCTGACCCGTGCCGCCCAATCGTACTTCGGATTCGGCACGTAGACCGTGTCGTCGACCTCGTCGACGGCTAGAGCGATGTCAGGCGCCATGACCATTGCGATCAGCGACGCCGCCAGAACGCGTTTTACAGCATCGGTCGCGGAAGTGGGCACGATGGCCTCGCCAATCAAGAAATTCGTCTTCTATGATAGTGAATGCGGAGTCAATGCAATAACCGGAATTCGGTTTTCCAGTGATGATCGAGGCCATCGTTCGAGTAGCAACTCCGAAGGATGGCAACAGACAGCGCGCTGATGCGAAGGCGCGGATACCAAAGCGGAGTTTCGTCAGGGCGTGACGGCGGTTTTCTCGGACAGCGTTCTGGCCGTTTGCCGCGACGCAACCCGATCTGACAGCGGGGTGCCACATAAGGCGCTGAACTGGTCGAGCGTCGTTCTGTCGACGGTACTGGGGCTGGCAGCACCACTTCGCGCGTACCCTCAAGCCGAAAGCGGAGGCAGCGCGCAGGCAAGTGCACCAGTCACCGCCTCGGCGCCGCCATCCCAGACGATGCCCGATCAGCGCGTGCAACAGATCCGCTTGCAGCTGTCGCAGACTTCCGACGGCAACGAGCATTACCGTCTTCTCACGGAACTCGCCCAGGGCGGGGGCAGGGGTCGATATGAGCCGCGACGTTTCTTTCTGCGCCCATGCGATCACCCAGGATCGGGTGATGGTGGTGCCAGACGCCACGCTCGACGAACGCTTTTACGACAACCCGTTAGTCACAGGACCGGCCAACCTGCGCTTCTATGCCGGTGTGCCCCTCACGTCGTCAGCTGGGCATGCCTTGGGGGCGCTCTGCATAATCGACGGTGAGCCGCATCACGATTTCTCGTCGGACGACTGCGAGCGCCTGCGCGAACTGGCGAAAATGGCGGCCGACAGGCTGGAATTGCGCCGTGTGGAGATATCAACCGAAAAGGCCGGGCGTACCTTAGAGATATTCGACACCAACCCGTCTACTGCCTTCGTGCGGTTCGATAAACGACGGGAGGTGGTTGCCCGCAACGCTGCCGCTGCTGCCCTCTATGGATACAAGCCAGACGAGGGATTTGCCCGATCCTTTGATACTCTGGTTCCTGAGCGAGAGAGAGCCGTATTACACGACTTGATCGCGCGCGCCATAGGGGCTGGCTCTGTCGAAGGGCTGTCCGTACCCGCAAAACTGCATGGGTTGCGCCGAGACGAAACGGAATTCGATCTCGGGCTCTACCTGACTTGCTTTCGCAAGAAAGGGGACTTGACGTTCAACGCACATCTGCAGGACCTGACTGCGCTTAGACTAGAGGAAGAGGAACTGCACCGACTCGCCAACACCGACATCCTTACCACCGTCGCCAACCGCGCGCACTTTTACCGGCAGGCGGAAAAAGCGCTCGCAGGTCCCTCATCCTCCGCCGTGTTAATGATCGACCTCGACGGCTTCAAGGACATCAACGACACGCTCGGCCCCGCGGTAGGCGATGGAGTCCTCTGCGAGGTGGCTCGCCGATTGGAGGCGCTCGCGGGGCCGAACGATACGGTTGCGCGGTTCGGCGGCGACGAGTTCGCGATCCTCCTTACGGGACTTTCCAGCGCCGCGCTGGCGCATGATGTAGCCCGGGCAGCGATTATCAGCGTTGCCCAACCGATCTTCATCGCCGGACACGAGGTGCGAGTGACGGCTGGCTGCGGCATCGCCGTCGCACCGCTCCACGGGCAGGAAGCGGTGGAACTGATCGGCAATGCAGACTTGGCTCTATCCAAGGCAAAGAGCATCGGCCGCGGCAACTCGTTCGTCTTCGTCACTGCGTTACGGAAGGAAGCGATGACGCGCCGACTCTTCAACATGGAGTTGCATCGGGCCCTCAGCGACGACGAATTTGTACTCGTTTATCAACCGCAAACTCGCCTGGCCGATGGCGCCCTCACTGGCGCCGAGGCGCTGATCCGGTGGCTGCATCCGAAGCACGGCCTCCTTGCTCCTGCGGCTTTCCTGCCCGCACTGGAGGGTGGTTCACTTGCGGCGGCCGTCGGATCGTGGATTCTTGATGAAGCCTGTGCTCAAGCAGCGCTATGGCGCAGAAGTGGCGCGCCGGACTTCCGCATCGGCGTCAACCTGTTTGGCGCGCAATTTCGCACGAACGACCTCGCTTCGGAGGTCTTTTCGACCCTCGAGCGGCATGGCTTGCCGCCCGAGGCGCTCGAGCTGGAGGTCACCGAAAACATTGGGCTCGATCACAACGTTCTGGAAACTCTCCAGCGCTTGCGGGACTGTGGAGTGGGGATTGCGTTCGACGATTTCGGGACCGGCTATGCGTCGCTCAGCTTGCTCAAACGCTATCCCCTGAGCCGAATCAAAATCGACCGATGCTTCGTGCAAAGCATGCTCGAATCAGAACGCGACGCTTCCGTTATCCGCGCCATTCTCTACATGGCACGGAGCTTTGACTTGGAGACGACTGCTGAGGGTGTCGAAACCGAGGAGCAACGTGAGAGCCTGCGACGCCTGGGTTGCGAAGAGGGGCAGGGTTTCCTGTTCAGCCGACCACTGCCGGCCCCTCAATTTGCGGACACTTTCGGAATCGGGATGCCCCGTCGCATGGCCGCACGCGCATAGCGGCCGTTACACGAAAGGGACAATTCAAGCGGCTTTGCTGCGTAGGAGGTGGAAGATGTCGATCAGCCTCCAAGGTTGCCTACGTAGGCGATGTGACCATGCGATACGGGACGGCAAAAAGAAGCCCGTCCAATCAAGCGTAAGCGGCTCGGCAGGGCCGGTCCCCGATTCGCGCGCGCGTGGGGCATGATGTGAGAGCGCTGGGGAGGTCCGGGTAGATCATGTGAAGATCGTTCCATGGTCGTGGACACGATCGATCTGGATCTGCCCGGTCAAACCGTGGGCGTGGGCGGAGTAGCCGGCTTCAGTTTGTCGGCCACGTTCCAGGGAAGCAGTTCGTCGATGCGGTTGACCTTGTGGTCCGCAATATGAGTGAGCACGTATTCGAGGTAGGCACGTGGGTTGATTTCGTTGAGTTTGCACGTACCGATGAGACTGTACATCGCCGCCGCGCGCTCACCGCCGCTGTCGGAGCCAACGAACAAATAGTTTTTCCTGCAATGTACATAATGACATTGGAGAAACAACTGGCTGTTTGCCGGCTCACTTCGTGCAGGTCAGCGTGCAGCCGCGATCATGAGTCTCATCCGGTCAGCGCAACTCAACGGCCACGAGCCGCATGCGTACCTCAAGGACGTTCTGACACGCCTGCCGACACATCGTCACAGTGAAATCGCCTCGCTGCTGCCACATCGCTGGAAACCACCCGCGATGAACTAAGCTCGCGCGTCAAGATGGGATGGCTGGTCGCTTAC
>NZ_FCON02000295.1 GCF_001544535.1 Caballeronia choica
GTCGCAACGACGTCGAAGGACAGATCCCAATGTTTATCGAGGTTTCAGAAGGAGGTGCACAATGAACGCCCCATTGCGACGGCACGTAAAGCGCGTTCAGCGGCGTTGTTATCGATTTCCACGCTGCCGTCTTCGACGTATAGCGTGAGCGCCGACCACTGATTCAGCGAGTAGTTGATGGCTTTGGCGGTATCACTTTTTTGCGATACCGTACCCAATGTTGAGCGCAGCCAAATCGCAAAAGCATCGAGTAGCGGACGCGTCTGCTCCTGCCTGACACGTCTGCGTTCGTCGGGCGGCTTGCCTCGAATCGCGGCCTCAATTGCGTACAGTTCTCCGATCCGGCGCAACGCTTCGGTGTTGACCTCATTCCTGCGTGCGACGAACAGATCGTGGAATTTGCGGCGCGCGTGGGCCTTATCTGGTGCTCCAGATAAGGCAGAGGGATTTTTAGTTACCGATTGCGGTGTGACTTATAAGCACTCGCTCACAGGTTCGTAGCCGCAATCGCTAATTAAAAATCCCTCTGCCAAATGTGATCGAACTCATTTGATGCGGGAAAACTGCACAGGGGGTTCGGAGGGAGGGGACGGCGATCGCCGTTTCCTACCCCTATCCGGTGCCATGCGAGTCGCCGACGCGATGAGCGGGGATTCGCGATGCGGCGAGCTACACATAATTACAACGACTCCAGGATCTGCAGGATGCGGTCCGGTGGTCGATATCGACGGTTCTGTACTTGCGGCGGCTGAATCCTGTTCAGTGCTCGTTCCTTCATTGTCAGATCAGTTTCCATAGCCGTGCGTTGTCGACGGGCTTTCGTGTCCCAGCCACAAGGCGATGACCGACAGGTCGACGCCTGATTGAAGTAGATGCATGGCAGTCGCGTGGCGTCAATGTTTCCAACGACATTGTCGGCACGCAGCCACCATGAAAGAGGCCGCCTGAGTTGCAAACCCGTGTCCGTGCGCCGGTCAAAACCGGTGAGGTGTTGTGAATGAAAGAGTCATACGTTGAAGGCCTAGCCAGCCACGGCGGCCCCGAGTCATGCGTGTGTATCCGTGAGGATGCAGGCGAAGCGTTGACAGGGGTACGCGCGGGCCGGGTATTGAGCCGCGAAATATTTGCCCCGTGCAGCAATGCACGGGCCGACCGGGGTGTCGAGGCTGTGGACACAAGCCGAAGGCCACACCGGTGCTGCCGCATTGGCGAGGCAGCGCTGGACCCCGCGCGGTCTGAGACCCCGCGCACGCGCGGAAACATCTCACTCGGGAACCGGGAGATCCCGCGCTCTACTGCACCCCGCTGGGAAGCGCCGGGTGCAGTGCGCATCGTGAAGCCTGAGGGTGTACGACGATGAGCCACGGGCGCAGGAAGTCGGACTGCTGCGTAGTACCTGAGAAGCTGCCGAACAAGGCTGCAGGTGAAATTCCGGCAGCGGCGGAGGCGGTGGAGGGAAGGCGGCAGGCCAAGGGAAATGCAGTCGCGGCGCACATGTCCCGCAGTTCGGGGCGGGAATATGACATGGGAACGGCGCTCGACGGCATACGACAGACGGCCAGAGGCCGACCGGGTGCGAAGTTCACCACCCTGATGCATCACATCTACGCGGTCGACCGCCTGCGGGCAGCCTACCTTGCGCTGGAGCGCAAGGCGGCAGCCGGGGTGGACGGCGAGACATGGCAGTCGTACGGACTGGACCTCGAAGCGCGGCTTCTGGACCTGTCCGACCGGCTGGCCCGAGGGGCCTACCGGCCCCAGCCTGTCAGACGCGTGTACATCGACAAGGCAGACGGCAGCAAGCGCCCGCTGGGCGTGCCGGCGCTGGAGGACAAGCTCGTCCAGCTTGCGACGGTCGAGGTGCTCAACGCGATCTACGAACAGGACTTCGTCGGGTTCAGCTACGGCTTTCGTCCCGGCAAAAGCGCGCACAACGCGCTCGACGCTGTGAGCGTGGGTATCGAGCGCAGAAAGGTGAACTGGATACTCGATGCGGATATCAGCAAGTTCTACGACACAATCGAACACGACTGGCTGATCAGACTCATCGAGCACCGGGTGGCGGACACACGGGTGGTGCGGCTCATCAAGAAATGGCTGCATGCCGGTGTGCTGGAAGACGGCAGGTTGACGCAGAGTGAAATCGGTACGGTTCAGGGCGGCAGTATCTCGCCGCTCCTGTCGAACATCTATCTTCATTACGCGTTTGACCTGTGGGTGAAGCAGTGGCGTGCGCGGCACGCCGAAGGCGACATGATCGTGGTGCGGTATGCCGACGATTGGGTCGCGGGGTTCCAGTACGTGCGAGACGCAGAGCGCTTCCAGCGTGAAGTGACCGAACGGCTGGCCCGCTTCGGCCTGAAGCTGCACGAGAGCAAGACGCGGCTGATCGAGTTCGGGCGCTTTGCGCGCGAGAACTGCCGACGTCGCGGCGGAAGCAAGCCGCATACCTTCGACTTCCTGGGCTTTACGCATTGTTGCGGGAAGACTCGCAAGGGTAGGTTTGCGGTTCTGCGACTGACCAGCGTCAAACGAATGCGAGCCAAGCTTCAGGCAGTCAAGGAACAGTTGCGACGGCGCATGCACCGGACCATTGCGGAGCAGGGGCGGTATCTGCGCGCTGTGGTGGCTGGGCATGTACGGTACTTCGGCGTGCCACGAAACGGAGCGCGCCTCGGGCGTTTCCGTGGCTGTATTGCCCGCCTGTGGTATCGCACGTTGCGCCGTCGTAGCCAAACCAGTCGGCTGACCTTGGAGCGAATGGCTCGTCTCGCATTGCACTGGCTGCCTCCCACTCACATATGCCACCCGTACCCAGACCAGCGTCTGATCGTTACGACCCAAGGCAGGAGCCGTATGCGTTAGGAGCGCACGTACGGATCTGCGGAGGGGGTGATAGGCGACTGTCATTCCTACTCCAACAGACAATCCGAGCCGGTACAAGCGGATCGATTCATGCACGCACTGGGACTTCAGGATTGGGCATCGTAAGCGACCTGTGCCGCGCCATTCCGCGTATGGCATGTAACGGCCCAGTCCAGGAACATCTCCGTGATCGATACCTGATGACTTATTTGACTTCTAATTTAACCGGACAGTAGTGGAAGCCGCGCTTTTCAACTAACGCTTCACCAGTTGCCTTCGAAACACGTCCGTACGTGTCGTCGAAGCGCACAATATCGTCCTCACCGACATAAGCGCCCGACTGCACTTCAATCAACTCGAGCGGAATTTTCCCCGGATTCATCAGCCGATGCTTCACGCCAAGCGGAATGTAGGTCGACTGGTTCTCGGTCAGGAGGATCTCTTGGTCGCCGTTGGTCACGAAGGCTGTGCCTTTTACAATGATCCAGTGTTCAGCGCGATGGTGATGCATCTGAAGGCTCAGTTGAGCGCCGGCACTCACGACGAGCCGCTTCACCTGAAAACGATCGCCCTGGTCGAGGCATTCATAGGACCCCCACGGACGCACCACCCGCCGATGGGTCACCGACTCCGTCCGACCCGACGCCTTGAGCCGCGCGACGATCTTCTTCACGTCCTGCGTGGTGTCCCGATGAGTAACCAACAACGCATCCGCCGTTTCCACGATCACCACGTTTTCCAGGCCGATCGCGGCCACCATGCGATGCTCGGCGCGAATGTACGAGTTGGCGACGTCTTCGACTAACACGTCGCCGAGCAAGACGTTGCCTTGCTCGTCGGCTTTGGCGATCTCCGCTAGAGCAGTCCACGACCCTATATCACTCCACCCGAGACCTGCTGCCGTGATCATCGATGCACGATCCGTCTTCTCCATCACCGCATTGTCGACTGACACGTTCGGGGATTGTTCGAAGGTTGTCGGATCAAGCCGTAGAAAATCGTCGTCGCGTTTGGCGAGATCAAGCGCTAACGCCGCCTGCCGCGCGATTGCCGGCTCATAACGGCTCAACTCTTCGACGTACGTGGACGCACTCAGCATGAACATACCGCTATTCCAGTAGTATCCGCCCTCCTCGATCAACCGAGCAGCCGTCGCGGCATCGGGTTTCTCGACGAACGAGTCCACCTTGAATGCGTTGTCCGCACTGTCGATCGTCTCTCCTTGTCGAATATAGCCGTAACCCACGTGCGGCTCGGTCGGATCGATGCCGAAGGTCACAAGATACTTGTCTTGCGCGACCTTGGCCGCCGCGCCGATAATTCCGGCGAAAACAGCTTCGTTCAGGATCACGTGGTCCGATGGCAGGACAAGCAGGAGAACGTTGGGCGACTCGCGCAGCGCAAGCATTGCGGCCACAGCAATCGCCGGCGCCGTGTTGCGGCCGACTGGTTCGAGCACGATCGACGACGGCGCAATACCGATCTGCCGCATCTGCTCGGCAACCAGGAAGCGTTGTTCGTTGTTCGTGACCACGATCGGCGCGGCGATTCCGGCGATGCCTGAGAGACGCAGCGCCGTTTGCTGCAACAGCGTTTTGTCGCTGGTCAGCTTCAGATATTGCTTCGGATAGTCACCGCGGGACATGGGCCACAAACGCGTCCCACTACCGCCGCACAGAATGACCGGATAGATGTTCAATTAATTTCCCGTTGGACGGCGTCATAGTCAAGCGATGGCGTGGTATTTGTCGACTAGTGTTAGATTATAGCAGCGCCCATAGCGGGCGTGGTTCGGAAAGCGCTGGTTTAAGGTCGGGGGCTGCAATGGGACGCACAAGCAGCCCCTGCGCCCGGTGGAAGCTCGAACGGCTTTCCTCGTGCAGGCCATCATAGACGACGTATCGCCGGTCGGGATCGACCCGGGGCAAGCGTTGTTTTCGTGCGCCCTCGCGATAAGCGCAGTTGCAGCCCCTTGTTTTGCTGAGTATCCGTCAGCACAGACCCGGGCTGCGAAATCCTTAAAGGCCAGTTCAAAAAGACCGCTCAGTTTGGCTAAGGATGTTCCAGCAGACGAGTGAGCAGGCTAGTTTGATGAAC
>NZ_FCON02000296.1 GCF_001544535.1 Caballeronia choica
TAGCTTGTTCTCATCTGCTAACAACGCTTGCACCGCCCAGTCCGATGACATCAGATTTCTGCCGCGCACACTCCTAGGTCCGGCAGCTTAAGATGCCGGCTAGCTTGTCAGGCGGCGCCCGCCGGCGCCGCTTCGCTTTTCATAAGCGACCGCATGTATGAACTGTTACTCACCGCGTCCTAGACGGCGGGTGCTTTCGTCAAAATCATAGGATGACATATGACCCATGTACTTCACCACCTGCCGCTCAGAGGATGAAATGACCCAGTTTCCCCTTTACATACGCGTTCATCCCCAAGACAACGTTGCAATCGTCGTCAACGACGGCGGGCTTCCCGAAGGCGCCACGTTCGCCGACGGCCTTGTGCTGCGCGAGCGCGTGCCGCAGGGACACAAGGTCGCGCTGGCGGACCTCGCCGAGGGCGATGAAGTCATCCGCTACAACGTGGTGATCGGCTACGCGCTCAAGAATTTGCCGAAGGGCAGCTGGATCAACGAGCACGTGATCCGCATGCCGAGCCCGCCGGGCCTGGAGGGACTGCCGATCGCGACCATCAAGCCGCCCGAAATGCCGCCGCTCGAAGGCTTCACGTTCGAGGGTTATCGCAACGCCGACGGCACGGTTGGCTCGCGCAATATCCTCGCGATCACCACGACCGTGCAGTGTGTCGCCGATGTCGTGCAGCACGCGGTCACGCGTATCAAGGCCGAACTGTTGCCGCGCTATCCGAACGTCGACGACGTCGTGAGTCTTGGGCACACATACGGTTGTGGCGTTGCGATCGACGCGCCCGACGCGATGGTTCCGATCCGCACTGTCCGCAACATCAGCCTGAATCCGAACTTCGGCGGCGAAGTGATGATGGTGAGCCTCGGCTGCGAGAAGCTGCAGCCCGAGCGTCTGATGCCGCCGGGCACGATCCCAATTGTGACCACGGCCGTCGATGACGTGGCCGACATCGGCGACGTCGGCGCGGATGCGAACGGCGACGTCGTTGTGCTGCAGGATGAGGAACACGTCGGCTTCCAGTCGATGATCGCGTCGATCATGAAGATGGCAGAGCGGCATCTCGACCGGCTGAACAACCGGCGTCGCGAGACGTGTCCGGCGGCCGACCTTGTGATTGGCGTGCAGTGCGGCGGCAGCGACGCGTTCTCGGGGCTCACGGCGAATCCGGCGGTCGGTTTCGCCACCGATCTGCTGGTGCGCGCGGGCGCCACCGTGATGTTCTCCGAGGTAACAGAAGTGCGCGATGGCGTCGATCAGTTGACGAGCCGTGCGGCGAATCCGGAAGTGGCGGCGGCGATCATCCGCGAGATGCAGTGGTACGACGATTACCTGAAGCGCGGCAGCGCCGATCGCAGCGCGAACACGACGCCGGGGAACAAGAAGGGCGGACTGTCGAATATCGTCGAGAAGGCGATGGGGTCGATCATCAAGTCGGGTAACTCGGCGATTTCCGGCGTGCTTTCGCCGGGGGAGAAGGTCAAGCAGAAAGGGCTGATTTACGCGGCGACGCCGGCTAGCGATTTTATTTGCGGGACCTTGCAGGTGGCGGCGGGTATCAACCTGCATGTATTTACCACCGGTCGCGGCACGCCTTACAGCCTCGCCGAAGTGCCAGTGATCAAGGTCGCGACGCGCTCCGATCTCGCGCGCCGTTGGCACGATTTGATGGACATTAACGCCGGGACGATCGCGACCGGCGAGGCGTCGATTGAAGACGTCGGTTGGGAGTTGTTCAGGCTGATGCTCGAAGTCGCGAGCGGCCGGAGAAAGACCTGTGCGGAGAAGCTGAAGCTGCATAACGCGCTGGTTCTGTTTAATCCAGCGCCGGTGACCTAAGGTACTACAAGGGCGTCTCCATTTTGCGCAAGCACAAAAATGCGGATTTTGTTGTTGCCATGCTGCCTTGCCGGCGTCACGTGAGAAGGTGAGGGACCGTTGTACTATAGCCGGTCATGCTCGGCGGCTTGACCCTGATGAAAGAGGCGCGCGAGGGCCTCGTTCGCAGACCGGATTGGGTTCCCTATCGGCTTATCACGAGATGTCCCTCCAAATTCAAAAGAGCCACAAAGGTTTCATGCAAGCGTAGAGGGCGCACCGTAAGCTGTTCAGCTCATCGTAAGAGCCGCGGGCCCTCCATGTCGGACGTCGACAATCGCTCGGTTTTCCCGTGCAAACACGGTTTGCTTGGCTTTTTCCATCAGCCGGATCGCCTCCGACGCGAGATACATGTTGTTACGCAAGTTGTCGAATGAAACCAACGAGTAAAATTGGCGGGCGCAGACAGCGGGGTGTTGCCCGAACATTGCACCTGTCATTTCTTGATCATGTCCATCAATTCGATGCCACTCAGAATGACGCGCGCGCAGTTGAAATCCTTGAAACCGAGCATTGGTCGGGGCGGCGTTTGATGGCCCGATGGTCCTGGTCGGGTAGCCGTACCGCATTGCTGCGGTACGGCCCCCTAAGAACCGTACGTGCGCCTTTAGGCGCATACGGCTCAAGCCTCTACAAAGGCATCTGTCGACAGCCGGTGGCACAAATTCTTCTCAGGCGTATTGCGGAATTCTACGGCAATTGAGATGGGTGCACTTGAAGGTTGCTTGCTGCATCCGTCCCGCCGTCAGTTTGCTTCACAATAGGCGTACCATCCCAGCGGGTGTTCATTCGACTGGCGTCGCAACGCTAACAGTGCCGATGAGGCCGAGCCTTAGACAGGATTCGAGGCAGGCCGCCCTGCCAACACGGCGGCAACATTGTCCAGCGCCGTAAAGCCCATCTGGTCGCGGGTCTCGATTGTTGCGCTGGCCATATGTGGCGTCAGGAACACGTTGTCGAGCTCGGCGAAGCGCTTGTCGATATTGGGCTCGTTCCGGTACACGTCCAGACCCGCGCCGAACAGATGACCTAAAGTCAGGGCGTCATAAAGCGCATCTTCGTCCACCAGGCCGCCACGCGCCGCGTTGACAAAAATTGCGCCTGCGGGGAGGAGTCCAAACTCTCTTTTCCTCATGAGCGGGATACCCCCACCCGGCACGTGCAGCGTGAGCACCTGGCAGTCCGGCAGCATTTCGTCGAGAGTGGCATAAAAGGTCGCGCCATTTTCCAGCGACGGGGCCGCACGGTGCATGTCCGTGTAGATCACGCGCATGCCGAATCCCTGCGCACGCTTAGCGACTGCCCGTCCAATGCGCCCGAATCCGACGATGCCGAGCGTCTTACCATTTATGCGCGTACCCAGCATCTCGGTCATGCCGAACGATTTGCCCCATCCGTTGCGCATGATCCGTTCGTATTCCGACGCGCGACGGCACGCAGCCAGCAAGAGCAGCATGGAGAAATCGGCCGTACACTCGGTCAACGCATCGGGTGCGTTCGTGACGACGATTCCCCTTTCACGGGCCGCCGCTACATCCATGTGATCGAAGCCTGCGCTCGCGTTCGCAATGATCTTGACCGTCGAGGGCAGCGCGGCAATGTGCTCCGCCTGCAAACCGGACTTCTTTCCGATCAGAACGGCCGGCACGTCATGCTTGTTGCAGAAGTCGACGACAGACCAAGAATCCATATCGGACTCGGTCACGAAAGCGTGGAATTCAGCCTCGGCGCGGGTCGCCACCGCCGTGGGAACCTTTCGCGCAATCAACAGTTTGGTGCGGTTATTTTTCGACATGATTTTTCCTTTGATGGAGAGACGTCGAGAGACTACGAAACCGCAGACCGGGCCGTCAATGTTGATTAAATAAATCAACTCATCGGAAATGATTGCCCCCTTATTCGCCGCGACGCATCCTACGCATTGCGACCGGTTTCGTTCTACGCCCCTCGTCCTTCTCGCTACCCGCAACGCGGGTATCAGGAAAACCCTATGCGAGCCCCACCGGCAAGGCCTCTTGATGTTGATTCAATGAATCAAGATTGCTCAACGTCTGGCGCGAATGCGACTCTCGATTCCGTGTTCAATTGAGTTGTCGAGAGGAGATGAAATGCCTGCATCGAAGAAATTCGCAGCGGTCACGGGCGCCGGTTCCGGCATCGGCCGCGCCGCCGCCGTGGCGCTCGCCAACGCTGGGTTCACCGTCGCGCTGATCGGGCGCAGAGCCGAGCCTCTGCTGGAAACAAAGGAGGCAATCGGCATTGCTGGCGCAGAAGCGTATGTATTCCAGGCCGACGTTGCCGACGCGCCATCGGTCGAGCACGCGTTTTCGCAAATCGCCGAAACATTTGGCCGGCTCGACGTGCTCTTTAACAACGCAGGCCGCAACGCGGGGGCCGTCCCCCTGGAAGACTACGAGGTCGGCTTCTGGAACGATGTCATGGCCACCAATCTGACCGGCGTCTTCCTGTGCGCTCGGGCCGCTTATCGATTGATGAAAGCGCAGTCCCCTCAAGGCGGCCGAATCATCAACAACGGTTCGATCTCCGCCCACTCGCCGAGACCCCACACCATCGCCTATACGGCAACGAAACATGCCGTCACTGGCATCACCAAATCGATCGCGCTGGACGGACGCGCCTTCAACATCGCCTGCAGCCAGATTGATATCGGCAACGCGGCCACATCACTTACGGAACGCATGAACCGCGGCGTGCTGCAAGCGGATGGACGCATGGCGCCGGAAGCAAGGATGGATGTGACGCACGTGGCGAATGCGGTTGTACACATGGCTACTCTTCCGCTCGAAGTCAATGTTCTCAACATGACCATCATGGCGAGCGCCATGCCGTTCGTCGGCCGCGGATAAATCGCCCTTCTGCCACATTAAAAAGAATAACAGGCTAATGTTATGGAGACACCGATGAAAGTCGTAGAGGAACAAACATTGCCGCCGCTAAACCTGGCTTACGTGGATACTACGAAACGCTCCAGGGTCCGGTACGTCGTGCTCTCGATGTTGCTCATGGCAACCATCCTCAATTACGTGGACCGGTCGGCGCTGGGCAT
>NZ_FCON02000297.1 GCF_001544535.1 Caballeronia choica
CATCGACGACCGCCCCCGCTGCCGTGACCACAATTGCCCACCCTGCCACCGCGCACCACTGACCGAGCGAAGAAAAGGCCAACGCCCGCACCGCAAGCATTATGCCCGCGAGCATCAGCAAATACCACGCGCAAGCCGTGCGCCCGTGGCCCATGCCGAGTTGAACCATCCGCTGATAGTAATGCTCGCGGTGCGCCTGCCAAAATCTTTCGCCGCGAGCGAGGCGGCGTAACAACGTCACCGACGCGTCGGCGATGAAAGGCGCGAACACCAGCGCCGGGAACCAGACGGGCCACGTGCCCTTGAGCCAGCCCCAATATCCCAGTGCGCCCGCGAGAAAGCCGAGCGGAATCGACCCCGAGTCGCCGAGAAAAATCCGCGCCGGATGGAAATTGAACAGCAGGAACCCCGCCGCCGCACCCGCGATCGCCGCGCTCGCGATGCCGAGGTCGATCTGCGGCGTGGGGCCTGAGAGCGCCGCGACCGCGTAGCCGCCGAAGCCGAAGAGCGCCATGCCGCCCGCGAGACCTTCCGAAGGATGGCCGACTGAATCTAAAAAGAGAGGCGGTCAGCCCATGTCTGGAACCCGCATTACCGACCAACAGCTTCGCCGCTACATGTATGATCGCAAACACCCACGGAAGCTCGCTGCGGCGAACGGATACGCCGTCAAGCTGCCGAACAGCCTAGGGACACCATCCCGTTCAGTCGAGAAAATCGCGAAAAATGAATGGCATAGCACAACTGCGAGGGCTGCAATTTAGGGCAATGCTGAACAAGGCACTGAATTCGCGGCCTCCCGTCGGTTGGCGATTGATGGGAACGCAGAACGCAGATAAGCGCTTGTGCACCTACTTTTTGGCCCTTGTGGGGCTCACGCGCGGGCGGTTTGCCCGCTTCTCGCCCTTTACGGGCGTACTGCTCCCATCGATTGCTTGCGCGACAGGTAAACGTTCGCGAGCGAAGCGCCACAAACGCTCGGTTCGCATTCTTTGCCAAGCCCCGGTAGCGCACCTTGGTAAAGCCCCACAGGTGCTTGACCACGGCGAACACATGCTCGACCCGAGCGCGAATCTTCGACTTGTTGCGGTTCTTGCCGCGCTGCACCTCATCGACGACGCCCGCGCGGCGTGTGCGCTGATTCGTGAAGTCGCGCGCCTTGGGCGCCTTGCTTCGAATCAGTTCCTTCTGGCTCGCGTAGGCGCTGTCGCCGTAGACGCGCCGTTCCTCGCCATGCAGCAGATGTGGTAGCGGATGATTGGGTAGCCCACTGCCTCTCGGTAGCGGGGCCCCCGAAGAACCGTACATGCGAACTTTCTCCGCATACGGCTCGAGCACAGCATGAAACGTCGTGCTGACGCCGGCCTTGCCATCCTGCACAAGTCCTTCGCAAACGCCACACCGTTGATTCGCCTCATCGCTGAGGCGAAGGGCGCTGAACCGTAGCGTAACCGGTCACTCACAAGCTGCCCTTCTTCGAATTTCAAATACGGGCCTGCGACAGCCGCACCACGCGGAAGCCTGCACCCTTTCAGGTCAGGGCAAATCTTGAACCCCTATGCAACCCATTACAGGCCACCTTTCGCTTTCTCCGCGTCCTCATGCCGGCTTCCTCAGCAGCTTCCCTTACGAGTCGCCTGCCCCAGTTCTTTACAGCAAAACCGTGGCGAAGAGTCGGGTTTACCACGTTCCCATTCTTGCCGACCCGAATGATCCCGGGCCTGTCCGTTTAGCGCCTGTCTCTCCCCCGGCAGCCTTCGTGACGACGTGCTCGCTGACAAGACGGAAGCAACCGGCTGCATACCTTTTTGGTCAGGGCCTGACAGCCGCTTTGGCCCATTTGTGCTAACGAGGTTTATCAACAGTTCACTTATGTTGCGCATGCGGAACTTGCCTGGCACCTCACACCGCACGGCGGCTGGCAGTGTCGATCCCTTCCCCGTCACCGGGGTGAACCGTCAATCGAGGTCGGGTAAGGACACGGCGTTACCGTCGTGTCCTCCCCTAAGAACGAAACGTGCGAGTTTCCCCGCATTTCGCTCAAGCCTCTCAAAGCCCCGTCTCGGGAGCCGGTTTCACCACTGAGACCCGTCGGCCCCGCGCGATCCTGTGGCAATCCGGATGCAGCATCACCAGATTGCGGCTCGCGTCCGTGCCACCATCGACCACGCGCTCCAGGTGGAAGAGACGCCATCCACTGGATTTTGTGATCATCTGGTGGCAGACGGGACACGCCCGCTCCTGGTTCAGCCACAGCCGGATCAGCCGTATTCGCCCCTTGAGTGAGTCGAGCATCGCGAGGCCAAGCCGCTGCTCGAAGTAACTTTCCCACTGCAGGTCGAACGGATTGGCGGCAGCCTTGATTTTCCGGTGCCGCCGGATCGGCGAGCTGGCGATGTCGTACAGCGTCAGGAGTTCAAGCTTTCCTGTGCTGAGCTTTTTGCCAATCTCCGTACCAAAGACCCAGTGTCGGGCGTCGACTGTACGGAAGTACTTCTGTCGGACCCAGCGTGCGCCTTTGTTCGGATGCCGGCGCCTTGCCCAGCTCCATAGACACAGCCAGATCGCTTGACTGACCTTGCTGAAGATACGTTTCGATACGACGTGCCGGTAATAGTTGGCCCATCCCTGAATCAAGGGATTGAGCTTCCTAATCAGCCAGTCCTGCCGTGCCGTCGCGTTGCCTTTCACGACATCCCTCAGCTTGCGCAGAAAGCGCTGAACGCTCGTGTCGGCAGGCTTGATCAGCAGCTTGCCGTCGTATTTGCGTACGTTCATGCCGAGGAAGTCGAACCCCTCTTCGATATGCGTGACCCGGGTCTTCTCTGGCGATAGCAACAGGCCGCGTTCCGCCAGAAACTGCTCAACCACAGGCCAGACTTCATCCACCAGCACTTCACGTGTGACGCCGGTTATAACAAAGTCGTCTGCGTACCGAATGATGTTGATTTTCGACGCATTGAGTTCGCCCCGATGAAATTTCGCCTGCAGCGTTCGCTCCAGCCCGTCGAGCGTCAGGTTCATCAACGTAGGCGACACGATACCGCCTTGCGGGGTACCAGCCTCCGTTGAGTGAAAGACACGGTTATGAAGGTAGCCAGCCTTCAACCATCTTCGCAGTATCGCCTTGTCCACAGGGACGTTGGCGACAAGCCAGTCGTGCGAAATTTCGTCAAAGCAGCTACGGATATCGGCCTCCAGGATCCACTGCGCGCGATCGGCTTTTGCCAGTACCTCGAAGCACCGCTCGATCGCATCATGCGTGGACCGGGCAGATCTGAATCCATACGAATTCGGATCCGCCGTTGTTTCCGCGACGGGTTCCAGAGCCAGCAGATGAAGCGCCTGCCATGCCCTGTCGACCATGCACGGAATACCAAGGGGCCGCATCTTTTTCTCGTCGGCCTTGGGGATGTATATCCGCCTCAGCGGACGCGGCCGGTAGCCGCGCCGTTTGAGTGACAACACTGCCCTGAGCTTCGCTCCCGGCGTCGACCAGGTGACGCCATCAACACCGGGAGTCCGTTTGCCGCGGTTCCCAGTCACCCGTTTGACGGCGAGTGCCTTGCCGCTGAACGAGTGGGTGAGCAACCATTGCAAGGCTTTCACCTTGCCGTGTTTGCCATTCTGTGTCGCCTTCACTATACGCGCCTGCAGCCTTCGAACCTCACGATGGCATCGGACCCAGTCAATGCTGTGCCAATGCTTCGCGCGATCGGAGGACGCACCAGTGCCTTGCTGCTGCACCGTCATCTGCTTCTCCTCCTTTAAAGGTTGATCAAACTCTCTAGTGACGAAAGACCATGCGGAAGTCTGCCCGCTTTCGCGTGGGATGATTTTGCTTTCGACGCAATCCCTATCCACCCCATTACAAGGCGGCCTTCGCTTTCTCCGTACTCCCATGCCCGCACCGCCAACAGCCTTCCTTACGGTTGACCTGCCCGAACGGCTTGGGCAGCGATACGGGTTTACCGTGTTCCGCGTCGTTCGCACGAATGGTTTAGGTTCCGCCTCTTCACCGGTGGCATTGTGTCCGTGCTGCACGAGTACCAAACGCGCAGACCTGCCCACGTTCCCGTTTGGGTAAGGCCTATCAGTGCCTTTGGCCCCTTGGACATGACGGTGTTTATCAGCGATTCAGATCCCTTAACCTTGCCATCCAGTCTAGCGCCCCCTCCGCATTGACACTTGCAGAGGAGCCTCGATCTCACGACCTCAGCATGGCTTGCGCCGGGCTACATTGTCTCGGTGGCTTCATACGGAGCCGTTGCCAGCTCCGCATGCAGGACCCTGCTTTCGTCAAAGGTCGCGAACTATCTCGGCACCATCGGCTATCCGCTGTATATGGTGCACATGCAAGTGCTGTTTGCCTGCATGTGGCTGGCTAACGCGTTCGACATTTCTATGGTTGCCCGAATAACTGTGCTCCCCGCGTGTGGTATAGCGGCGTCTGTCGCAGCAGCGGACGTTCCACACCGCGTTGTGGAGGCGCCGTTCCACAAAATCGGCCGCCGACCTTCTAAGCCATCACTGCCACGCAAGGGCGGACTAGACGTTGCGTAGCGGCGCGACGTCTAGTCCGCCACGTGATCGACCCGTCCGAGTTGCACAGCCGAATGTCAAGAGCCGCTCGGGATAGTCTGTTCTGCTACCCGCCGGAGGAATGGTTTCCATTGGGTTGTGGCGCCTTTCCAGTAGTCGTCTGGATCAGCTCTGCGGTCCGCGGCGCCTATGACCGAACTTTCGATAGTTTGGCTAAAAGGCCAGTTCAAAAAGATCTCGGAAGGGCTGTTTACTTTTCCACGAAACGGTTAACCTTGGATACCTGAACAACGGATCAAGGAATGCCGGCACCTATCATCGATGACGAACTGTGGGCACTGATCGAACCGCTACTTCCG
>NZ_FCON02000298.1 GCF_001544535.1 Caballeronia choica
ACCCCAACCCCACCCCCAAGCGCCAGCGACGAACCCCGGTACAATGACCCCCACCCCCGCAGCCCCGCGATGCCCGCCCATGACATGCCTTCTTCGCCGCCGCATGCTCGCAGCGTCCGCCATCGCGTTGATGGGCCTCGGCCGGGCACCGACCGCGAGCGCCCTCGCAGACCGCAAATTCGACATCGCCCTCGTGATGAAGTCGCTCGACGACCCGTTCGTCAAGGCGATGGCCGAAGGGGCGAAGAACTACCAGCGACACTACGCGTCGCAACTCGACCTCACGATGAACGGCACCGCGACGGAAACCGATACCGCCGGCCAGATCCACCTCGTCGAAGACCTGATCACCGCGAGGGTCAACGCAATCGTCATCGCGCCGACGGATTCAAAGGCGCTGGTGCCGGTGGCCGCGAAGGCGATCGCCGCGGGCATCATCGTGATCGCCATCGACAATCCACTGGACGATGCCGCCGAAGACGCGGCGAATGTCTCCGTTCCGTTCGTCGGTCCCGACAGCCGCAGGGGCGCGAGGCTCGTCGGCCAGTACCTCGCGCAGCGCCTGAAACCGCGCGATGAAGTCGCGATCATCGAAGGCGTGGCGGCGGACCGCAATGCGCAGGAACGCACGGCCGGCTTCCGCGAGGCAATGGAGGCCGCCGGCGCACGGATCGTCGCCGTGCAGACGGGCGACTGGAGTATCGACAGTGGCAAGGCGCTGGCGTCCACGATCCTTGCCGTACATCCGGGAATACGCGGGCTGCTTTGCGGCAACGACAATCTCGCGATCGGCGCGGCCGGCGCGGTGCGCGCGATGGTCGGGAGCGGGCGGGTCTACGTGACCGGCTACAACAACATCGACGCGATCAGGCCGATGCTCGCGGACGGGCGGATATTGGCGACGGTCGAGCAGTTTGCCGGCAAGCAGGCCGTGTTCGGCATCGATGTGGCATTGAAGGCGCTGATCGAAGGCCGCAAGCAGCAGGACTTGTCGCCGTACATCGAGACGCCCGTGCAACTCGTGACGAAGGAGACCGGGCGGACGCTGCAAATGGGCGCGGACCGTGCATCCGGCACGCTCCGCTTGGCGATGGATCGCGCGAACGCCGCCGTTCAATCGTAAAGCGTTACCGGCAGCGCGCGCTTGTGACGCGTTGCGTCGTAGAACCGATAGATCGTCGTGTAGACCTCGTCGCTGACGGGCTTGCCTTCGAGGAAATCGTCGATGTCTTCGTAGGAGATGCCGTAGCTGTCCTCGTCGGGCTTGAGCGGCGTCAGCGATTCGAGGTCGGCCGTCGGTATCTTGCGCCAGATCGCCTCGTCCGCGCCGAGGTGCGCGGCAAGCGCGCGCACGCGGCGCTTGTTCAGGCCGAAGAGCGGCAGCAAGTCCGCGCCGCCATCGCCGAACTTCGTAAAGAAACCCATCACCGATTCAGCGGCGTGATCGGTGCCGATCACCAGGCCACGCCGGGCCGCCGCCGCCGCGTATTGCGCGATCATCCGCTGGCGCGCCTTGATGTTGCCGAGCACGAAGTCCTGATGCGCTTCGTTGGTGAAGGTGAAGCCGTCGCGCATCAGCGAGGCGAGCATGCCGTCCGCCGCCGGCTTCACGTTGACGACGAGCGTCTCGTCCGGCTGGATGAATCCGAGCGCACGCTGCGCGTCGCTTTCGTCGCGCTGCTCGCCGTAGGGCAGGCGCATCGCAATGAAGCGCGCCTCGCGGCCGGCGGCGCGCAGGCGCTCGACCGCGAGCTGCGCGAGCCGGCCCGCCGTGCTCGAATCGACGCCGCCGCTGATGCCGAGCACATACGTCCTCAGGTTTTGCGACGCGAGATAGTCCGCGAGGAAGCGGACGCGCCGCTCGCGCTCGGCGTCGGCGTCGAAATCGGCGGCGACGTGCAGTTCTTCGATGATCGCGCGTTGCCGGGCGACGTTGTCAGGTGGAATCGACGAATCGTGAGTCATGGGCTCCGCCTTTTTATGTTTGGTTTGCGTTTCGTTGTGTCGAGGGCTGCCCGCCGACTCCCTCTCCCCTAATCCCAGAAATTACGAAACGCCGCAGCCGCGATCACTGGCACACAGATAACCAGCGGGATCGCAAAATAAGGCACTTCCATATCGACGATCCACGTATAGACGAGCCAGCCGATTCCGGCGCAAAGCGTGACGATGCCGATGAGCGCGGTCAGCACGTTAAGCATCACGGGGGACGGTCGCGAGCGCGGCCGTTCGTCGGCGGAGGGCGGTTTCATCGGAATCGAAGCATCTCGAGGCTGGCGTTGGATCAGCAAATTCTACTCCCGGGCGGTGTGTTTTCCCGAGTCGAGCGCGTTCGGCCAAATCGAAATATCCTGCATCGGACATGTCGATATTCCGGGGCGCCGGTCGTCGTGGATGAAGGGCGATATCGCGCCCCCCATCCCGGACAAGGAGACGATCCATGCCTTCCGCAGACCCATCCACGCAGCCACTGAAATCCGCCGAGGAACTCGCGCAGTCACGCCGGCGCTTCCCCGGTGAGAGCCCGCAATACCGCGCCGCGCGCAATGCGCTGCTCAAGGAGGAAATCGAACTGCGCCGCCACATCGAAAGGGTCGCCGCGCAGCGCCGCGCGCTGCCGCCCGGCGGCGAGATACCGGAGGACTACCGGTTCGAAAGCGAATCCGGCCCGGCGACGCTTTCGCAGATGTTCGGCGAGCACGACACCCTCGTCACCTACAACTGGATGTTCGGTCCGAAGCGCCAGCGGTCGTGTCCGATGTGCACGTCGTTCCTGAGCGCGCTCGACGGCGAGATGGCCGACATCCTGCAGCGCGTGGCTTTCGCGGTGATCGCCCGGTCGCCGGTCGAGCGTCTGACGGCGTTCAAGCGCGAACGCGGCTGGCGGCACCTGCGGCTTTATTCGTCGGGCGGGAACACCTTCAACCGCGACTACGCCGACGAAGACCCCGACAGCGGCGACAACGCCGGCTTCAACGTATTCGTGCGGTCGAACGGCATCGTGCGTCATTTCTGGGGCGACGAGATGGGCCCCGAAACGGCCGATCCGGGCCAGGACCCGCGCGGGGCACCGGACGCCATGCCGTTATGGACCGTGCTCGACATGACGCCGGGCGGGCGCGGCACGGACTGGTATCCGAAACTGGAGTACGGCGCTCAGTCGAAGACCGGCACGTGACACACAGGAGGCACACGCAAAGCTGCATGCGCTGACTCGCCCCTGCCGCCGCGCTATGATTCGGCTAATCAATCGATCGAAACCGACAGCCGGCCATGCCAAAGCAAGACAAGCAAGCGGGGAAAGAGGGGAAAGAGGAGACCCGCGTCCTGGACGCGGCGCCCGACGACGCATCCGATGATGACGCCGGCGCGTCCGCATCAACCTATCTCGTGCCGGGGCTCGAGCGCGGCTTGCGTATCCTCGCGGAGTTCTCGGCGCGTGAGCCGGTGCTCGGTGCGCCTGAGTTGTCGAAGCGCATCGGCATTCCGCGCACGACGACGTTCCGCTTGCTGCAAACACTGGAGGCGCTCGGGTTTCTCGAACGCGTGAACGGCGACCGCAACTTTCGCCTGGGCGTCGCGGTGTTGCGGCTCGGCTTCGAGTATCTGAGTTCGCTCGAACTCACCGATTTCGGCACGCCGGTCCTGGAACGCCTGCGCGCGGCGACCGGCTTCACGACGCACCTGCTGATCCGCGATCAGCGCGATGTCGTGTTCGTCGCGAAGGCACAAAGCCACGAGCCGATGTTCAGTTCGGTGAAGGTGCATGTCGGCACGCGCCTGCCGGCGCACGCGACCGTTCACGGCCATGTGCTGATGGGCGACCTGACGCTTGCTGCCTTGCGCCAGCTCTATCCCGAAGAGAAGCTCGAACAGTTCACGGAGCGCACGCCTGCCACCGTCGAGGAACTCGACGAACGGGTGCGCGAATGTGCGGCGCTCGGTTTCGGCTTGAGCGAAGCGTCGTTCGAACGCGGCATTTCGGTGGTGACGGCGCCGGTGCGCGATCGCTCGGGCGCGATCGTCGCGGCGATCACGGCGACCGTGCCGCGCTCGGAGATCGGTGCATCGCCGGGTGAAAAGAACCGGCTCATCGAAGAGGTGTGTGGCGCTGCGCTCGAACTTGCGACGCGCCTGAACTATCGCCCGTCCGTTGATGATCCCACTGCCGTGGTGGCGCGCCGCAGGGCGGCTACCGCGGGATGAAGAGGTCGCTGGCGCTTGGGTTGGGGTTGGGGTTGGGTTACACCGTCTGATGCGCTTGTGTTCCTATGGAACTTGTTTTCTTAGCGGTTTATTAGCTCTGCCCCTGTCCGGGGCGGGACTTACTTTCTTTGCTGCTGCAAAGAAAGTAAGCAAAGAAAGCAGCTTTCCACCGCCAATGCTTGCCATGCGCCGCTAGCCCGTTCTCTCGGATTGGTCCAACCGGGGGAGTGTCGTTAGCGGGGTTTCCCCGTTGTTGGCATGTAGAAAAGGCGCGCGCGTCGCACCGCCATACGAAGTGGATCAGCAGTCATTCATCCGTCTTGGCACTTCGTGCCCGACGACAGGTTCTCTAAGCGGTGAATTGAAGCATGCAGCAGGCACGAACGTAGGATGTAGATATAGCGGTAGCGATGGGTGTTGGTTTTGCCTGACGGGTGAGCGCGTAGCGCGAGGCTGGATGAATGACTGCTGGTCCACTTCGTATAGCGGTGCGATGCCCGTGCCTCTTCTACATGCCAACAACGATGAAACCCCGCTAACGACACTCCCCCGGTTGGACCACTCCGAGGGGACGGGCTAGCGGCGCATGGCAAGGATTGGCGTTGGAAAGCGGCGAATTCAACCGGTCGACGCAACACCCAACGTTTCCGCCAGCTTTTCAGCTGGGTTCATAAATTGCAATGTC
>NZ_FCON02000299.1 GCF_001544535.1 Caballeronia choica
GCGAGGCCGCCGACGCCGCGCAGGCCTATCAGCGCTTCTGCGCGTTGCGGCCGGATGTCGTCGTGATGGATCTTGCGCTGCCGGGCGCGAGCGGTATCGAAGCGATGCGCCGCATGCTCGCCCGCGAGCCGGACGCGCATGTGCTGATCTTCAGCGTGCACGAGGAAGCGATCTTCGTGCGTCGTGCGCTCGATGCCGGCGCGCGTGGTTATGTGACGAAGGCGAGCGCGCCCGACGTGCTGGTCGAAGCGGTGCGCTCGGTCGCGCGGCGCGTGTGCTATCTGAGTGCCGACATCTCGCAGGCGCTCGCGTTGCGCGCGACGTTCCAGGAAGGGCCGCCCGGACGGCAGCTATCGGCGCGGGAATTCGAGGTGCTGCGCCTGCTCGTGCAGGGCTACACGTTGCCGAGCATCGCGGAGAAACTGGGCTTGAGCCAGAAGACCGTGGCGAACCATCAGTCGATGATCCGGCAGAAGTTCGGCGCCGACAACGGCGTGCAACTCGCGCAGATGGCAAGCCGCCTCGGCCTTCACCTTTCCGATTTCGCCGACTTCGCCGGCAACGCGGCTTCGTTCGGCTCGCTCGGGTCCGGCCGCCCGGCCTGAGCGGGTACGCGCGCGCAAAAGAGAAAGCCGTCGCCCGGCTGGCTCGCGATGTGGAACTCGCCGCCGAGCGCCTCCACGCGTTCGCGCATGCCGATCAATCCCAGTCCCCGGCGCGGCTTCGACAGATCCATGCCGGGACCGTCGTCGGCCATCGTCACCACGATCTCGCCCGTGCGCGCCGCGTCGTCCGGCGCGCGCACGAGGTAGATCTCCACGCGCGCGGCACGCGCGAACTTCGAGACGTTGGTCATTCCCTCCTGCACGAGCCGATACAGCGTGATGTTCAGCGCATCGGTCAGCTCCGAGAAATCGCCCTCGACGGTCAGCGTGAAAGTCGCCTCGGGCAAACGCTCGCGCCAGCTTTCGACGCAATGTTCGAGCGCAGTCGGCAAGCCGAATTCATCGAGGCCGATGGGCCGCAGGCGCCGGATCATCCCGCCGATCTCGCGATACACGTGACTGGCGCTTTGCATCAGCGCAAGGGACAGGCGATGAATCTCGGGCTCGCGTTGCGCGGATAAATCGCGAATGCGTCCCGCATCGAGCGCGATGGCGTTCAGGTACTGACCGAGTTCATCGTGCAGTTCGCGCGCGAGGTGACGCCGCTCGGCTTCCTGCGCGTCGAGCGCCTGCATCGAGAGGCGGCGGTTGTCGGCGAGCAGCCGCTCGGCTTCTTCCTCCAGCGCGCGGCGCCGCGCCAGTTCCTGCTGCGACTCCTGATAGCGCCGCCACGCAAACCATGCAAAGCCCGTCGCGAGGACGAATAGCGTAGCGGGCAGTTCGTCGAGTTGAAAGCGCTCGGCGCTGCGCGTCCAGCGATAGGCGAACTCGCTGAAGTCGAATCTCGCGAAGAGCAGGCCCGCGATCACGGTGATCGCGAACACGCACAGCAGATCGCGCCGCACGGTGGAGTGCGGCGCGAGGCGCTTCTTCGGTAGCGGCAGGGATTTGGTCGGCATCACGGACTGCATTTTACGCATGGGCCTCGCGGGTCTCGGGCAGGTGAATCCGCATTTGGGAACACTTCCCCGCGCGATCGGGAGAACTTCCCGGGGCGCCGCAAATTTCTTATGCGACGCTTACGGAAAAGAGTCGCGGCGAAAGAATAAATAAAACCAACGCAACTATGTTGCATGGGACCAGAGTAAGCGCTAAAGCGCCAACTCTGGTCGACAGGAGACGTTGATGAAGAGCATGACGCGCAAACCATCCGCGGCGCATCCGTTCAAACCCCGAGCCGCGTTGCGGCTCTGTTTCGGAGGCGCGCTGGCCGGGATGACCGTCACCGTCTGGGCGCAGACCGAGCCAGCCGCACCCGCCCCCGCTTCGGCGACAGCCGCCCCAGCGACAGCGACCGAGCAGGCGGTGGCGGAGCTTCCATCGATCATCGTCGTCGGCACGACGCCGCTGCTCGGCGTCGGCACGCCGCTCGAGAAAGTGCCCGCGAACGTGCAGACGATCCGCGGACGCGATATCGAAGCGCAGCATTCTCAAACGATCTCCGATTATTTCGCCAACAACGTGGTGAGCGTCGATACCAACGACGCGCAGGGCAACGGCTCGCAGGTCGACATCAACTATCGCGGCTTCACGGCGTCGCCGCTGCTGGGCACGCCGCAAGGTCTGTCGGTGTTTCTCGACGGCGTGCGCATCAACGAGCCGTTCGGCGACGTGGTCAACTGGGACCTGATTCCGCAGGCGGCGATCAACACGATCCAGATCGTGCCGGGCTCCAATCCGACGTTCGGCCTGAATACGCTGGGCGGCGCCGTCGTCGTGTCGACGAAGAACGGCCGCGCCAACCCCGGCGGCAACGCGGAAGTGAGCTTCGGTTCGTTCGGCCGCAAGACGGCACAGATCGAACAGGGCGGCGTGATCGGCAGCAATCTCGATTACTACTTCACCGCCAACGTCACGAACGACAACGGCTGGGCGGATCACAATTCGAGCCAGTTGCGCCAGGCGTTCGGCAAGCTGCGCTATACCGATGCCGACACCACGATCTCGCTGTCGATGGGCGGCGCCGACAATAAGCTCAACGGTTCGCAGACCATCCCGACATCGTTCCTCGACAACCGCCGCCAGGCGTACACGTTCCCGGACACGAACGAGAACCAGGTCGGCTACCTGACGCTCTCGGCCGACCACTACTTCACGCCGAACATCCAGCTCAGCGGCAACCTGTACTACCGCCATTACCGCAACGTGAATACAAGCAGCAACGTCAACGACGACTTCGGCGAGGTCGAAGACGACGGCGACATCGACATGATCCAGGCCACCAACGATCAATCGGTGATCGTCACTGACAGCTACGGCGGCAGCCTTCAGTTGACGTTGCTGAACAAGCTCTTCGGCCGCGACAACCAGTTGGTCCTCGGCGCGGCCGGCGACTTCGCCAACTCGCATTTCACGCAAGCCTCGCAGAACGCGTTCTTCACCGACAGCCGCGCGACGGTCGGCATCGGCGGCTTCAATCCGACGACGGATGCGAAGACGCGCAACGAGAACTGGGGCATCTACTTCGAGAACACGCTGTCGTTCACTGAGCAATGGTCGATGACGCTCGCTGGCCGTTATAACTGGTCGAAGGCCGTGATCGGCGATGAAAGCGGCGTGCAGCCGCTGCTCGACGGGAACCATACGTTCTCGCGCTTCAATCCGGCGATCGGCTTCAACTGGAATCCGACCAGCTATTTCACGGCTTACGCGACTTATAACGAAGGCATGCGCTCGCCGACTGCCATCGAACTCGCCTGCGCCGATCCCGCCGCGCCGTGCTCGCTGCCGAACGATTTCATCGCCGACCCGAACTTGCAGCCGGTCATTTCGAAGACGTTCGAAGTGGGTGCGCGCGGACACATCGGCAACGCCACGACGTGGAGCGCGGCCGTCTACAGCACGACTCTCGACAACGACATCCAGTTCGTCAGCAGCGAAGGCGCGGCCAGCACGCTGGGCTTTTTCCAGAACGTCGGCAAGACGCGCAGGCAGGGTCTCGAACTGGCGGGACGCACGCAATACGGGCCGGTTGGCATTGCGGCGAGCTATAGCTACGTGAATGCGACCTACCGTTCGACCTGGACCGAGAGCAGCGCGAGCAATTCGAGCGCCGATGGGGACGGCAACATCACCGTGCATTCGGGCGATCGCATTCCGGGCATTCCGGCAAACACGTTCAAGTTGCGGCTCGACTACGCGCCCATGCCGAAGTGGAACATCGGGACGAACATCACGTACCGCAGCAGTATCTTCGCGCGTGGCGACGAGGACAACCAGGATGTGAACGGGACGGTAGCAGGGTATTTCCTGATCGATCTCGATACGACGTATAACGTGACGAAGCAGTTGCAGGTGTTTGCCACGGTCAAGAATCTGCTCGACAAGCGCTATTCGACGTTCGCGATTCTTGGAGAGAACTTCTTTAACGGACCGAACCACACGTTTAATGGCGCCGATACGACCAACGAGCAGTTTCTGGGACTGGGTGCGCCGAGAGGGGTTTGGGTGGGGTTGAGGTATGCCTGGAAGTGAGGGGCCGCTGGCGCTTGGGGATGGGGTTGGGGTCGGGGTTGGGGTTGGGGTTTGGCTTCAACCGTTTGATGCGCTCAGGCTTCTATGGAACTTGTATTCTTGTCGGTTTATTTGCTCTGCCCCTGTCCGGGGCGGGACTCACTTTCTTTGCTGCTGCAAAGAAAGTAAGCAAAGAAAGCAGCTTTCCAACGCCAATCCTTGCCATGCGCCGCCAGACCGTTATGTCGGAGTGGTCCAACCGGGGGAGTGTCGTTAGCGGGGTTTCATCGTTGTTGGCATGTAGAAAAGGTACGGGCATCGCGCTGCGATACAGAGTGGACCAGCAGTCATTCATCCAGCCTCGCGCTTCGCGCTCACCCGTCAGGTAAAACTGAAACCCGTCGCTATCGCTATATCACTATCCTACGTTCTTGCTTGCTGCATGCTTCAATTCATCGCTTAGCGAACCTGTCGTCGGGCACGAAGTGCCAGGACGGATGAATGACTGCTGATCCACTCCCTGTCGCGGTATGACGCGCGCGCCTTTTCTACATGCCAACAACGATGAAACCCCGCTAACGACACTCCCCCGGTTGGACCACTCCGAGGGAGCGGTCTGGAGGCGCATGGCAAGAATTCGCGTTGGGAAGCTGCTTTCTTTGCTTACTTTCTTTGCAGCAGCAAAGAAAGTGAGTCCCGCCCCGGACAGGGGCAGAGCTA
>NZ_FCON02000300.1 GCF_001544535.1 Caballeronia choica
GCGATGCCCGTACCTCTTCTACATGCCAACAACGATGAAACCCCGCTAACGACACTCCCCCGGTTGGACCACTCAGACATAACGGTCTGGCGGCGACTGGCAAGCATTGGCGGTGGAAAGCTGCTTTCTTTGCTTACTTTCTTTGCAGCAGCAAAGAAAGTGAGTCCCGCCCCGGACAGGGGCAGAGCTAATAAACCAAAAACAATACAAGTTCCATAGGAGCCTGAGCGCATCGAACGGTGTAAACCCACCCCACCCCGCCCCCAGCGCCAGCGAATCACTTCGCCCGAAGCTCCGGAAAATCCTCCTCCCAGAACTCAAGCTCGCCGCGCGGCGAATCCTCCGTTCTGGCCTCTTCCTGCCGCCGCAAATCGACCCGCCGGATCTTCCCGGAAATCGTCTTCGGCAATTCCGCAAACTCGATCCGCCGAATGCGCTTGTACGGCGCCAGCCGCTCCCGCGAGAATGCGAACACGCTCCGTGCAACGTCCGGCCCGATCACAAATCCATGCCGCAACGTAACGAACGCCTTCGGCACCGAAAGACGCAGCGCATCGGGACTCGGCACGACCGCCGCTTCCGCAATCGCCTCATGCTCGATCAGCACGCTCTCGAGTTCGAACGGACTCAACCGATAGTCCGACGACTTGAACACGTCATCGGCACGGCCGACATAAGTGAAGTAACCATCCGGCGAACGCGCCGCGACATCCGAAGTCCGATAGTGCCCGTCGCGCATCGCGTTCGCCGTGGCAGCGGGATTGTCAGCGTAGCCGGTCATCAGGCCGAGCGGCGGTTCATCGACAGGCAGCGCGATTTCGCCTTCGTCGGCAGGCTGGCCGTCGGGATCGAGCAACGCCACGCGATACCCCGGCAGCGGTCGTCCCATCGAACCCGGCACGACGTGCTGCCCCGGCGTGTTCGCGATCTGCGCGGTGGTCTCGGTCTGGCCGTAGCCGTCGCGGATAGGCACGCCCCACGCGGCCTGTACGCGCTCCACCACTTCAGGATTCAACGGTTCGCCCGCGCCGACGATCTCGCGCAGCTTCACGTTGTACGATGCAAGCGGCTCCTGCACGAGCATGCGCCACACGGTCGGCGGCGCGCACAGCGTGGTGACCTCGTGGCGCACCAGGACATCGAGCGTGCGCGCGGCGTCGAAGCGGCTGAAGTTGTAAATGAACACGCAGGCGCCCGCATTCCACGGCGCGAAAAAGCAGCTCCATGCGTGCTTCGCCCAGCCGGGCGAACTGATGTTCCAGTGGATATCGCCGGGCTGCAGGCCGATCCAGTACATCGTCGACAAATGCCCGACCGGATAGCTCTGATGCGTATGCGCGACGAGCTTCGGCTTCGACGTCGTGCCCGACGTGAAGTAGAGCAGGAACGGATCGCTGGCGTTCGTTTCGCCTTCCGGATCAAACGCCGGCGATGCTGCATAAGCGGCATCGAACCGGAGCCAGCCCTCGCGCTCGCCATCGACGGCAATCCGCAAGGACGGCACTTCGATCTCGTCGAACTTCTGCAACTCGTTGCCGTCGACGATCACGTGCTGCACGCGACCCAGCGTGATGCGGTCGTGCAAGTCGGCGGTGGCGAGCTGCGTCGTGGCGGGAAGCACGATCGCGCCGAGCTTCATCGCGCCGAGCATCGTGTCCCACAACTCGACGCGGTTCGGCAACATCAGCAAAATGCGATCGCCGCGCGCGACGCCCAGGTCCCGCAGATGATTCGCGACGCGCGCCGAGCGCTCGCTCATCTCGGCGAACGAGTAGCGCGTCTCCGAACCGCTCTCATCGACGATCGCGAGCGCGGGCGCATCGTTGCCGCGCGCCATCGGATCGAAATAATCGAGCGCCCAGTTGAAGCGTTCGAGCGACGGCCAGCGGAACTCGCGATAGGCGGTGTCGTAGTCGGTGCGGTGGCGCAGCAGGAAGTCTCTTGCTTCGATAAAGGCGTCGGCCGGGTTCATCGTGTCTCCATGGCGTTTTGTGTGCGGCTGATGCATCCACTTACAACTGTCGCGCGATCACCATCCTCTGCACTTCGCTCGTGCCTTCGTAGATCTGCGTGATGCGGGCATCGCGATAGTGGCGCTCGACCGGATAGTCCTGCAGATAGCCGTAGCCGCCGTGGATCTGGATGGCGTCGGAGCAGACGCGCTCGGCCATCTCGGAGGCAAAGAGCTTCGCCTGCGAAGCCTCCGACAAGCACGGAATGCCTTCGGTGCGCATCCGTGCTGCGTGCAGTACGAGCAGGCGCGCGGCGTTCAGTTGCGTGTGCATGTCGGCGAGCATGTTCGCGACCGATTGATGCTCGTGGATCGGGCGGCCGAACTGGACGCGCTCGTGCGAATACACGCGCGCCGCGTCGAGGGCCGCGCGCGCGATGCCGAGCGCCTGCGCGGCGATGCCGATGCGCCCGCCTTCCAGATTCGACAACGCAATCTTCAGGCCCTCGCCGCGCTCGCCGAGCAGGTTCGCGGCGGGAATCGCGCAGTCGTCGAAGGTGATCGGGCAGGTGTCCGATGCACGGATGCCGAGCTTGTGCTCCGGCGGCCCGACGTTGAAGCCGGGCGTGCCGGTCGGCACGATGAACGCGGAGATGCCCTTCTTGCCCAGGTCCGGGTCGGTGACGGCGAACACGATCGCGAGTCCCGCGCGGCGGCCGTTCGTCACGAACTGCTTGTTGCCGGAGATGACCCACTGGCCGTCGCGTTCGATGGCGCGCGTGCGCAGGTTGTTCGCCTCCGACCCGGCTTGCGGCTCGGTCAGGCAGAACGCACCGATGACTTCGCCGCTCGCCAGTTTCGGCAGATACTCGGCTTTTTGCGCGTCGCTGCCGAATTTGAGGATCGGGCCGCAGCCGACCGAGTTGTGCACGCTCATCAGCGTCGCGCACGAGGCGCAGCCCGCCGCGATCTCTTCCATCGCGAGCGCGTAGGCCGTGTAGTCGCTGTAGGTGCCGCCGAGTTCGGCCGGGACGATCATCCCGAGCAGCCCGAGTTCGCCGAGCTGGCGAATGACGGCGTCGGGGATGCTGGCTTCGCGGTCCCACTGTCCCGCGTTCGGCACGAGCACTTCGGTGGCGAATTCGCGAGCGGCGTCGCGGATCATGCGTTGCTCTTCGGTGAGGAAACTGTCGATCATGATTGGGCTCGTGTAATGGGGCGGGAAGCGCGCGGTCGATGGTTTAAACTTTCGGCCCGAGGCTCGGCGGCCGCGCGCTTGAAGCGATGCCACCGAGTCTAGGCAATTCCGGCGCGTTAGCCGATGCCCAAAACGATCACGCTATCTGAGCGCTTCCGCCACCTAGTGACAACCCCAAGCCACAAGACAGCCCGCGAACGCGGATCGATCGCGGTGAGCCTCGTCGAAGAGGCGCTGCGCTGCGCCGAAGCGCGCGGCGTGGCGCGCGAAACGCTGCTCGCCGCCGCCGACATCGCGCCCGCGATGCTCGAATCGCCGCGCGCGCGGGTGTCGCCGGCGCAGTACGGCAAGCTCTGGAACGCCACCGCCGACGCCCTCGACGACGAATTCTTCGGCCAGGACCGCCATCCGATGCGCCGTGGCAGCTTCGTGCTGCTGTGCCATGCGGCGCTCAGTTCGCGCGACGGCGCGCAGGCGCTTGGCCGAATCGCGAGTTTCCTGCGCCTCGTGCTCGACGACCTGAGCTTCGAGCCAGACATCGATTCGACGCGCGTGCGCATCCGCCTCAGCGACCGGCACGAGCCGAAAAGCATGTTCGCCTACGCGACTGCGTTCATCCTGATCTATGGCTTGCTGTGCTGGCTGGTCGGGCGGCGCATCCCCGTGCTGGCTGCGCATCTGCGCTGCCCGGAGCCCGCCGCGAGTGACGAATACCGCCTGATGTTCTGCGACCACCTCTTCTTCGACCAGGCCGCGTCGTATGTGGATTTGTCACCGGAATGCGTCGGGTTGCCGGTCGTGCAGACGGTGGCGTCGCTGAAATCGTTCCTGCGCGGCGCGCCCGCGAACTTCCTCGTAAAGTACCGCAATCCCGATTCACTGGCCGCGCGCGTTCGCAGGCGGCTGCGCCAGATCCCGCCCGCCGACTGGCCCGACAGCGACCGCGTCGCCGCCGCGCTGAACATGGCCGAAGCGACGTTGAGACGCCGTCTGAAGCAGGAGGGCGTGACCTATCAGGCGATCAAGGACGGCTTGCGGCGCGACCTGGCGATCTCGCGTCTCGCCGATACGAACGAGACCATCACCGAAATCGCCGATGCGCTCGGCTTCGCGGAACCCAGCGCGTTCAGGCGCGCGTTTCGCAAGTGGACGGGTGTGCGGCCGGCCGACTACCGGCGCGTGGGGTGAGGAGCGAGGCATCGCGTCTGCATGAGTGCGAGGCCGCTGCTATAGTGAAATTCCCGGTTCTTCCAATGGAGAACATCATGACGAAGCCAAGCCGCGACGGCGCAGGAAAGAAGGAAGCCGCAGCGCCGGATGCACCGAATCACGAAGAAGATCTCCTCGACGAAGCGCTCGATGAAACCTTTCCCGCCAGCGACCCGATCGCGGTTCATCCGGAGCCAGACCACAAGCCGGCGAGGAAGTAGAGGGTGATCGCTGGCGCTTGGGGGTGGGTTTGGGTGGGGGCGGGTTTACACCGTTTGATGCGCTCAGGCTTCTATGGAACTTGCTTTGTTTTTGGTTTATTTGCTCTGCCCCTGTCCGGGGCGGGACTCACTTTCTTTGCTGCTGCAAAGAAAGTAAGCAAAGAAA
>NZ_FCON02000301.1 GCF_001544535.1 Caballeronia choica
TCTCGGTGAACGTGTCGGCGCCGCGCATGATCTCTTGGGGAGCGAGTGAGGGGTCTCATATCAACGCCTTAGCGGCCGTCCACGATGACGCGCGCTACTGGTATTTCAGCAACCTGTTAATGGGTTCGGTCGCGCTAAGTATCGCATTAAGGATTGCAAGTGATCTTGCTAAGAAGTGGAATGCATATGCGGCCGACGAGCAGAACTGTTCGGCAGGTGTCTGTCTGTCTGTCTGTTGGGACGGGACAGTTACAGCAATGGAGCGGGGCGCGTGCTCTTTACGCCCAGTTCAAGCGTAAGATGGGTGAGGCGGCCATTATGTTTCCCGTACCGCAGATGCAGCGTTGCACGGGCGCAAATCGTAGTCGCTGCCTGAGTATGGCACCCAGGACGAGCGCGGATGCGATCAATGCAGCCCGACGCGAGTCGGTACCACGGTGCCGCGGAATTGCGCTCGCCCGACCGTCCGTAACCGAGATGCGCGTGAGTAAGCCCTGGATCTCCCAGTCGGAGTAAGCAACGTGCCCACCAATCCAACCTTTGGTAAGAAAGAAGGCGCTGAATCCGCGCGCAGTGGGCTCGATGCCGATGCGCTGCGGCGTGGCGTCATGGACAACCTGATCTGCCTGCAGGGCCGCCATCCGGCCTTTGCCACCCTGCAGGACTGGTATATGGCGCTCGCATACACCGTGCGCGATCGCATGCTGGAGCGCTGGGCGGCAACCGTCGAAGGCTATGCCACACGCGAATTAAGGGTCGCCTGCTACCTCTCGGCCGAGTTCCTGATCGGACCGCAGCTTGGCAATAACCTCGTCAACCTGGGAATCGAAGCCAACACACGAGCCGCGATGCAGTCACTCGGCCAGGACCTCGATACACTGCTGGCGATCGAGGAGGAACCTGGGCTCGGCAATGGGGGGCTGGGGCGGCTGGCCGCCTGTTATCTGGATTCGCTGGCGACGCTCGAAATTCCGGCTATCGGGTACGGCATCCGTTACGAGTTCGGCATCTTTAACCAGGAGATCCGTGACGGATGGCAGGCGGAAGTGACCGACAAGTGGCTCCAGCGCGGCAACCCATGGGAGTTCCTTCGCCCGGACGTCAGTTTCTATGTCTCCTTCGGGGGGCATACGGAACATGAGACCGATGCGCAAGGCCGCTTTCGCGTACGCTGGATATCGGCAAGCCAGGTCAAAGGCGTGGCCTGCGACATGCCCATGCTCGGATACCGGGTCAACACGTGTAACGCGTTGCGGCTTTGGAAGAGCGAGGCTGTCGAGTCTTTCGACCTGCAGGACTTCAATGCTGGCGACTACTACCAGGCCGTGCAGGACAAGGTGGCTTCCGAAACGCTGTCGAAGGTGCTCTATCCAAACGACGAGCCCGAAGCGGGAAAGCGCCTGCGCCTTGCACAGCAATACTTCTTCGTCTCCTGCTCGCTGCAGGACATGCTGCGTTTGCTTGACCGCAGGCGCGAGCCGGTCGGACGCTTCGCGCAGATGTTCGCCGTGCAGTTGAACGATACCCATCCGTCAATCGCGATCGCCGAGCTGATTCGCCTGCTCGTGGACGAACGGTGCTTGCCCTGGGATCAAGCGTGGGACATCACACGGTGCACGTTTGCCTATACCAATCACACGCTGCTACCTGAGGCACTCGAGACGTGGGGAGTACCCCTTTTTCGCAACCTGCTGCCACGCCTGCTCGAAATCATCTTCGAGATCAACCGCCGATTTCTCGATGAGGTCCGGCAACGTCATCCCGGCGACGAGTCGCGTATCGAGCGCATGTCGCTGATCGACGAGGCGGGCGAGAAGAAGGTCCGCATGGCGCATCTGGCAACGGTCGGCAGCCACGCCGTGAACGGTGTGGCTGCGTTGCATTCCACGTTGCTCAGACAGACTGTGCTGCGCGATTTTGCCGAACTATGGCCCGAGCGTTTCTACAACGTCACCAACGGTGTTACGCCGCGTCGATTCATACTGCTTTCCAATCCGGCACTCGCCCAAGTGCTCGACAAAACAGTGGGTGAAGGGTGGGTGACCGACTTGACGCGACTCCGAAAACTCGAGGCGCATGCCGACGATGTGACCTTCCACGACGAGTGGCGCCGTGTCAGGCGATGGAACAAGGAAGTTCTTGCTGGACGTATCCGGGACGTCACGGGCATCGTTGTGGATCCCGATGCGCTGTTCGACATCCAGGTCAAGCGCATCCATGAATACAAGCGACAGCACCTGAACGCGCTCTACATCGTCACACTCTACCAGCGTCTGCGCCGTGACCAGGAGCAGGGCGTCGTGCCGCGTTGCTTCATCTTCGGCGGAAAGGCGGCGCCGGGCTACGCGATGGCCAAGCTGATGATCCGGTTGATCACAGGTGTGGCTGAAGTCGTCAACAACGATCCGTCGATGAACGGTAGGCTCAAGATTGTATTCTTTCCGAACTTCAACGTAAAGAACGCTCATTTCGTCTATCCGGCTGCAGACCTGTCCGAGCAGATCTCGACTGCCGGCAAGGAGGCATCCGGCACCGGCAATATGAAATTCATGATGAACGGCGCAATCACGATCGGAACACTGGACGGCGCGAATGTCGAGATCCGCGAGGAGGTCGGTGAGGACAACTTCTTCCTCTTTGGCTTGTCTGCGGATGAGGTGGAGCGCGTCAAGCGTGAGGGCTATCGCCCGGAAGACCGTGTTGAATGCAATGCGGAGTTGCGCGAAGCGCTGGAACTGATTGCAGGGGGATACTTTTCACGCGGCGACCGGGAGGTCTTCCGCCCCCTCGTGGAAACTCTGCGCAAGTCTGATCCGTTTTTTGTGTTGGCCGACTACGCCGACTACGTTGCGTGCCAGGAGCGCGTGAGCGTCGCATGGCAGGACCCCAGACGCTGGACGCGCATGTCGATTCTCAACGCGGCGCGATCGGGGAAATTCTCGTCCGATCGCGCGATCCGTGAGTACTCTGACCGAATCTGGAAGATTTCCCCGGTGAGGATCGCCCTTGACCGACCCTGAACTGGATTCGAGACTGGTCGGCAATAACGCCGGTCGTCAGTCAACTACGATCCCTTTTTCACGGTCAGCGCTTGGCGAGCGGTACGAACGGCAAGTCGTCGGGCCCAGTGTAGTTTGCGCTCGGGCGAATGATCTTGTTGTCGATGCGCTGCTCGATGATGTGCGCGGCCCAGCCGGACATACGCGAGATCACGAAGAGCGGCGTGAACATCGCGGTCGGCACGCCCATCATGTGATACGACACCGCGCTGAACCAGTCGAGGTTCGGGAACATTTTCTTGGCTTCCCACATGAGCGTTTCGAGGCGCTCGGCGATGTCAAACAGTTTCATGTTCGATGCTTCTTGCGACAGGTTCTTGGCCACGTCCTTGATCACCGCACTGCGCGGATCGGAGATGGTATAGACCGGGTGCCCGAAGCCGATCACGACTTCCTTGTTCTCGACGCGTCGGCGGATATCGCTTTCGGCTTCGTCCGCATTCTGATAGCGCGATTGAATTTCAAACGCGGCTTCATTGGCGCCGCCGTGCTTCGGCCCGCGCAGCGCGCCGATCGCGCCGGTGATCGCCGAATAGATATCGGAACCCGTGCCTGCGATCACGCGGCCGGTGAAGGTCGATGCGTTGAACTCGTGCTCCGCGTACAGGTTGAGCGACACGTGCATCGCGTCGACCCACGACTTCGACGGCGCGACTCCGTGCAGCAGATGCAGGAAGTGTCCGCCGATCGAATCGTCGTCGGTTTCAACTTCGATGCGCCGGCCGCTGTGCGAAAAGCGATACCAGTAGAGCAGCATCGAACCCAGCGATGCCATCAAACGGTCCGCGATGTCCTTCGCGCCCGCCACGCTGTGGTCGTCCTTCTCGGGCAGCACCGTGCCGAGCACCGATACGCCGGTGCGCATCACGTCCATCGGGTGCGCCGAAGCCGGCACGCATTCGAGTGCGAGCTTCACGTTGGCGGGCAGGCCGCGCAGCGACTTGAGCTTCGTCTTGTAGGCGGTGAGTTCCGCCTGCGTCGGCAGTTTTTCATGGACCAGTAGATAGGCGATTTCTTCGAACTCGCACGCGCGCGCGAGTTCGAGGATGTCGTATCCGCGATAGTGAAGGTCGTTGCCCGTCCGGCCGACGGTGCACAGCGCCGTGTTGCCCGCAGTCACGCCCGACAATGCGACCGACTTCTTCGGTTTGAACGTGCTGGGAGTGTTACTGTCTGCTTCGCTCATAATGTGTGTCGTCTCCAGGTTCAAGAGTTATCTCTTCACGGCTAATAATGCGAGTTTGTCTTCGTATGCGTGATAACGAGATATTGATACAGTTCGTTGCGAAAAGACCGATGGGCTGCTACTCCAGTCTCATGGGCCCGCCAGGACTCATTGATCCGGGGGGAAGAAAATGCCCCGCAGTGCGTGGCTGTACGCCGCCCTGCTGATGGCCTTCACCAGCAGGGAGAACGAGACTTTTGTTTTTTTGTTCAAACGTCACGCGTTGAGGTCGGCGCAGGGGGTATGTGCGTCCATCCAGTCGTAGTGTTCGCTGGCTCTCGCCCACGGCCTCGTCACGATGGGTGAGGCTGACGATTGCTTGGCGCGCTTGCCTGACGTTGGGTTCGCTTCCGGATCCGAGCGGCGTTCAAGAATTTCGGCTCCAGTCGCTGGTTTAAGAC
>NZ_FCON02000302.1 GCF_001544535.1 Caballeronia choica
TGATGCACTTCAATCCGAAGGCGGTCGAGCTTTTCAAGCAATATCGGCAAAGGTATCGCTTGGACAGCTAGACTTTTGAAGTCGATCCGGATTTCGGCGGCGCTTCGATGGCTTTGGTTTTTCATCTCTACAGAAGTCCGTCCGGTTCCTCGCGATGCAGCTGGGAGGTACGTCGGTTCCCATTCTGAAACGACTACCTACTTTAGCAGCAAGTGCCTTACGCCGCGTAGCTTTTTTGACCAGTGCAGGAGTCGAAGAGGGAGCCGTTCGCGTGTTACGTTGCCCTTGTATCAAGGTAGCTGTGCATGTTGTGCGCGATCTTCAAAGTCGGCATTCCGCATCGTCGGTGTAGCCCACAAATGAACTCGAGCAGATTGAATCGCGCGGGTTCCAAATTCTTGCCTTCGGTCAAGTCAACGAGACAGGTAACGTACATGCGTCGTGGGTCCCTGCTTCGGGACTACGGGAAAGCGCTGATCGGATTTTATCCTATGCGCCGCGTCTAAGCGTGTCATGTTGTGATACGTTTAATACCGTGAAGGATTGACCCTGAATGAGGTTGAACATGGCAGTCGGATCCAAGTTTGCAAGGTGGCTAACGGGTGTTCGTCATGCCACAGCACGTCTTGACGCCGATCAATCTTGTGGGGATGAGCAGCGCTCGTCGGATGCGGACCTGGATCGCTTCGAGTTGCTGCGCAAGCAACTGGAGCAGCAAGCCTACTTCACGAGCCTGATGGAAATGACTTGCGCCGAGGTTATGCGCACGCCCGTCACGAGCGTGACTGGAGATCAAACTACTGGTGATGCGCTGAATTTGTTAGATGGACGCCGAATCAAACTGCTGCCCGTGATTGACTCGAGACACCGCCTGATAGGCGTAGTCACGCGTACCGATCTTCAACCGTTTCACCCGAGCATCCGAATCGTTTCCCAGGGAAACGACACGACCGGAGCGGCGCAGAGGGAGAGGAAGCGGCTGCCAGTTCGCAGCGTGATGTCGACAGCCGTGGCAAGGGTTGATGCAGCGACACCGGTGGCTGACGTCATTACCCGCTTCATGGCCAGAGGACACCATCACATGCCTGTCGTGCGCGACGATAAGAACCTCGTCGGAATGCTTACGCAGTTGGATATAGTGGCAATCATGTGCCGAAAAGCAGCGTTCTGACATACGGCCTGTTGCTTTGGACGACAGACCTGGGATCGACTGCACGTAAAGAGACGGGTGCGTAGAGGAGCTTGCAAGTTGCGAACTCCACTTGCGCATTTCTCTTTAGTCCATACCCGTTCTGCAAAAAATTCTTCCACATCTGTAGCAAAATCTTGTGCTATTCGCTCAGGCGGACATAACGTAAAGTTCGAACGATCGCATTTACATCTCCGGCGACGTGTTGGCCGCGTTATGCGGGCTACCATGTTTATGTTACCCGCAATAAAAAGACTACTCGGCGACCCCGGCAAGGTTCTCGAAGTTGTCCTCAACGCGTTCGCGCGCTTCTGCGGACGCCTCGTCCGCTGTTCTTGCGACCAGCGGAAAAACGAGCCCGTTCCCTTTGAATTCGTGGGCGAAATGGACCCACGACTCGTAGGAGAACACTCCGGATTCCAACTGGACCACGTTGAGCATCACGTCGTAGGTGCGCTGGAGGCCCTGCCGACGAGAGTATTGAAATTTGTACACCTGCGGACGAAGCATGGCGACCTCAGTGTTGTTGGGAAACTTGAAGTATGAGCGAGCGAAGCGAAATCGAGTACACCGTCCTTTCCGAATTAGCCCTCGCCTGGCCCGCCGGTCCGGGGCCCGATGCGAGGGGCGGGCGACAGCAGGATTCTCTCCGCAATGAGATTGATTGTTCGCGGATTCGTTGCGCGCGGGCGTCCCCGTCGCGACCACTATCGGTCAGATTCGGTCACGGGCCGAACTGGCGTAATCCCTAGGCTGCTTCAAGAACGTTGTGGCGAGACTGCTAACCCAACCGGTGCGGGTAGGGACGAGGGGCTCGCAACAGCGCTAACTTCTCACCGATGCTCATGCAAAGCGACTGCCGTCAGCAGATAAATCGCACCGCAGATCGAAGCCAGCGCGGTCGATCGGGGTGTCGTGCTGGTCAACGCGCGGGGTTCGCCGAGTCTTTTCGACGACGTTGTTGCCGACCGAGGTGGCAAATCAAAGAGATCATGACAGCGTATGCGCTGACGCGGGAAGATCTCGGTATAAAGCGCAAGCGCAGTCCGATGAAGCAAAAGACGGCACCGAAGTGCAGAGACCCGACGACCCGGCGCCACCTGGAGTGGCATGGGTCGAGAGCCGGCGTGAATCACGGGAAAGAAGCGCGATAAGTTCCTCATCGTTGAGTGAGACACGTCATAGATGAGCCAAGACGGAACGGCGTCGGATCCTGGAAGGGGGTCATCAGTGGCTTCGCGTTTGCTGGCCCGGTTCTGAACTGAGATTCGACAGACTGCTAAGTCAAGCTTGTACGAACGCCGGCCGTTTGCGCGACGGCGAGCGGTCCGGTAAGGTAGCGGGCGTCAGAAACAATGGCGAAGGCGGTGTACAAACGCGTCCGTTTCACGCTGTTTCAAAACGCTAACAGGAGAATTCGGTGAAAAGGACCGCTGAAAACAAGCTGAAGGTCGTCGCGGTACGGGTCGATCCGCAAATCGAGCAAAGGTTGCGACTCCTGGCTGAAGTAACGGGACGCAAGCAGTCGTTCTTCCTGCAGCAGATGATCGAGAGCGGCATCGGCGCGATGGAAAATACGTGGTTGCCGCAGGATGTTCTCTCGCAAGTCCGAAGCGGCACGTTGCAGCCACGGCGGCAGGCGAGCGACGCGACTTCAGACCTCTTTGGCGACTTATACACCGACCACACAAACTAGGCAGTATGACTTCGCGTGAGGCAGAGGGCTGGCCGGCCATGAGGAATCAAACGCGAGTTAGCATTGCTGCCAGAGCCGCACGGTGTGGACGGTGCCACACCCGGCGATTTCCCGCACGGAGGCCAGCATGGACCACGATAGCACTTTGTACGTCGGCCTGGACGTCCACAAGGACTCGATCACGGTCGCCTACGCGCCCGGGTCGGGCGAGGTCGAACTGTTCGGCAAGATCGGTACGACGCAGGCTGACATCGATCGCCTGTGCAAACGCCTGCAGTCCAAAGCGCGCCGCATACACGTTGTCTACGAGGCGGGCCCGTGCGGCTATGGACTCTACCGTCAGCTCGTGCAGAAGGGCTTCGACTGCATGGTGTGCGCACCGTCACTGATTCCCAGAAAGCCCGGAGAGCGCGTCAAGACTGACCGACGCGACGCTGTAAAGCTGGTGCGGCTGCTCCGTACCGGCGACCTGTCGGCAGTGTACGTGCCCACCGTAGAGGATGAAGCGTTCCGCGATCTGGCACGTGCATGGGTGAGCGCCAAAGACGATATGAAGCGTGCGCGGCAAAGGCTGAAGGCCTTCCTGCTCTCGCATGGCGTGCGCTATATGGGTCGGGCCGACTGGGGTCCCGCGCACCGGCGCTGGCTGAGCGCGTTTTCGTTCGACAACCTTTGGCAGCAACTGGCGCTCGACGAGCTTCGGCGCACGATCGAGGACCGTCTCGCGCAATGCGGTCGTCTCGAAGCCGCCTTGCGCGAGGCGGTCCGAGTGGCGGTTCTATCCGGCTGTACTGGCCATGCGCGGTGTGCAGTTCACGACCGCCGTGGGCATGCTCGCCGAGCTGGGCGATCTCTCACGCTTCGCGCACCCGCGCCAGTTGATGGCCTGGCTCGGCGTTACCCCGTCAGAACATTCCTCCGGCAACAAACGGCGCCAGGGCAGCATCACCAAGACGGGTAACAGCTATGCAAGAAAGTTGCTGGTCGAAGCCGCCTGGAGCTACCGATACCCGGCACGCGTGAGTCCCGAGATTCAACGGCGACATGAAGGCATCCCCAAGCCCATCTTCGATCGCGCCTGGGACGCGCGGGTGCGACTGTGCCGGCGCCATCGCAAGCTGGCTGCGCGCGGCAAGAACGCGAACGTCACGGTGGTTGCCGTAGCCCGCGAACTGGCCGGCTTCATCTGGGACATCAGCCGGCTGGCGATGTCGCTCGCTATACCGTGCGAGGTGCACGTGGCGTAATGCAATACCTGAGCACCCCCTTGACCTCACTCTAATCACTGGAAGAAGAGTTTTCTGAAGGCGGCGTAGCCAGGCACGCGAGTAACCCGCGAATGGACTACGCAACGGACAACATCCGACTTGCGACACTAGATAGCGGCAGGCTCGTTGGGCGGACCTCTGTAATGCGGTAGCCAACCCGCGAATATCAGTGTGATCCACCGTCGAGATTTACTGCTACGTCGCCCTCAGGAAATTCACATGACATGTACTCAACACGCTGAAAACCGATCCCTCTTGACACGCGAAGTCATATCAGTCCATTGAACCAATGAAATTGCACGACTCTAAAGTGCATGGGAAAAATGAATCTGAGTGATGGCGAGCGCAGGGAATTGATGGCAATGCAGCGCAGTCGCACGATGGCTGTAGGTCAAGTGCGGCGTGCGCGGCTGATCCTTCTGCTCGACGAGCGCGCCTCGCGCCAGGCGATCGTGGATGAGTTGCGATGCGACTCGCGTTTCATCACGACCTG
>NZ_FCON02000303.1 GCF_001544535.1 Caballeronia choica
CCCCCACCCCAAGCGCCAGCGCCCTCTCACCGCATTCCCGCCGCCACCCGCCCCATCTCCCCGACCCCACTGTCAAAAACCCGCTGAAAGAACGGAATGAGGTTCGGCACCATAAGCTGAAGCAACAACATCCCGACGAGCATCGTCACCGGAAACCCGACCTGAAAAATCCCGATCTGCGGCGCCGCCCGGTTCAGTATCCCCAATGCCAGATTGGCGATCAAAAGCGCGGCAACCACCGGCAACGACAACAACAACCCCGTCGAAAACACACTGACGCCATACGCGGCAAGCGTCCTCCATCCTTGTGCATGCACCGCAGCCCCGAGCACATCGGCGCCAATCGGCACGCTCTGAAACGTCGTGACCAACGCGCTGATCATCTGCAAATGCCCATCGAAGACGAGAAACGCGAGCATCGCGATCGTGTTGAGATATCGCGACACGACCACCGCACTCCCGCCCGCGCGCGGATCATAGAGCATCGCAAAACCAAGCCCCATCTGCTGCCCGATGAACTCGCCCGCGGCATCGATGGCAGCAAACGCAACCTGCATCGTCAGCCCAAGCGCCGCGCCGATCAGAAACTGGTTGACGATGATCCACACGCCATCGGCGGAAAAAACGGTGACCTGCGGCACCGCGCCCAGCGTCGGCGCGACGATCAGCGTGATGAAGCCGGCCACGCCGATCTTCACGCGCATCGGTATCGCCATGTGGCTCAAGACCGGCGCCGTCGCGATCAGCGCGAGGATGCGCACGAACGGCCACAGGAACGAAGTGAGCCAGACATTCAGTTGCGCATAAGTGACGGAGAACATCGCGTGAAATCAGCCCGTGATCGCCGGCGTGATCGTGAAGACGTGACGCATGTAGTCGAGGAGCGTCGAGAGCATCCACGGCCCCGCGATCACGAGCGTCACCGCAACCGCGATCAGCTTCGGAATGAACGACAGCGTCGACTCGTTGATTTGCGTGGCGGCCTGGAACAGGCTCACCACCAGGCCGACGACGAGCGCCACCAGCAACAGCGGCGAGGCCAGCAGCAGCGCGACATACATCGCCTGATGCGCCATCGACATGACGGATTCGGGAGTCATCGTGAGTGTTCCTTGAACCTTAGACGAAGCTCTGCGCGAGCGAGCCGATCAGCAACTGCCAGCCATCGACGAGCACGAACAGCATCAGCTTGAACGGCAGCGCGATCGTCGCGGGCGACACCATCATCATGCCCATCGACATCAGCACGCTCGCCACGACCATGTCGATGATGAGGAACGGGATGAAGATCGTGAAGCCGATCTGGAAGCCCGTCTTCAACTCGCTCGTCACGAACGACGGCACGAGCAGCGACAGCGGCACGTCTTCCGGTCCGTTCATCGGCGGCGCTTTCGAGATCTTCGCGAAGAGCGCGAGATCGGTTTCGCGGGTCTGGCGCAGCATGAACTGCTTGAACGGGCCGACCCCGCGCTGCATCGCCTGGTCCGTCGTGATCGTGCCTTCGGAGAAGGGCTTGTACGCGTCGTTGTAGGCGCGCTCCAGCACCGGCGACATCACGAAGAGCGACAGGAACAACGCAAGCCCGACCAGCACCTGGTTCGGCGGCGTGCTCGACGTGCCAAGCGCCTGCCGCAACAGCGAAAGCACGATGATGATGCGCGTGAAGCTCGTCATCATCAGCACCATCGCGGGCAGGAACGACAGCATCGTGAGCAGCAGCATCGTCTGCACGCTCAGCGAATACGTCGTGCCGCCGTTCGGGCCGGGGCTCGTGTTGAACGCGGGCAGGCCCGCCGTGCTTTGCGCGAACGCCGCCAGGGGAAGCGCGGCGATCATGACCGGCAACGCCAGCTTCACACCCCGCGCGATAACTCGACTCACCTGCATTTACTTGCTCCCGCCCGCGAATTTTTGCAGGCGCTTGTTGGCTTCGCCCGCGAGGGCATCGCGAAACCGTTGACCGAAAGTCCCTTGCAACGTTTGCGCGGGCGCCGGCGTTTCGCCGCCGATCGCGCTTGCCTCGGCCGAGCCGGCCGGCATCGTGTGCAGGAGGCGCACATTGCCGGGACCGGCGCCGACGACGAGCCACGTATCGCCGATCTCGACGACCGCGACGCGCTCCTTGTTCCCGAGCGACGCCCCGCCGACCACCTTCACGAGCCCCGTGCGCTTGCCGCCCTGGAAGCCGAACTTGCGGGCAAGCCAGGCGCAGCCGAACACGAATCCGATCACGATGACGAGACCGAAGAGCGTCTGCAGCACCGCGCCGAAGCCGAGCGACGGCACCGCCGTTCCCGCGCCGACGCCCGAGGCGATCTGCGCGGCGTGATTCACCGCGTTCATGTCGGCGGCGTGAGCGAAGAACGGCGCGAGTGCGGCGAGCGCGGCGAGCGCGGTGACGAAGCGTTTCATCGATTCAACTTCCGGATGCGTTCGGACGGCGTGATGATGTCGGTCAGGCGAATGCCGAACTTGTCATTCACCACGACCACTTCGCCCTGCGCGATCAGGCAGCCGTTCACGAGCACGTCCATCGGCTCGCCGGCGAGTCCATCGAGTTCGACGACCGAGCCTTGCGCCAGTTGCAGCAGGTTGCGGATCGCAATCTTCGTGCGCCCGAGTTCCACCGTCATCTGCACGGGGATGTCGAGGATCATGTCGATGTCGTTGCGCGTCGAGGGCGTGGCGGCCTTCGAGAGCGGCTGGAACACGCCGGCCGTGGTCGGCGCGGGCACGTCGTTGCCGTTCTGCTCGGCGAGTGCGCTCGCCCAGTCGTCCATGCCGAGGTCGTCGGTCCTCAGCGGGTCGCCGATCCCGGTTGTGCCGGGCAACGTGCCTTCCTGCATCAAGTCACTCATGTCTACCTTCCTTCATTCATTTCGGTTGCGCTGATCATCTTCTGCACGCGCAACGCGTATTGACCATTGAAAAGGCCGTAGCCGCATTCCATCACCGGCACGCCATCCACTTTCGCCACGACCTGCTCGGGCACGTTGAGCGGCAGCACATCGCCGACGCGCATGTTGAGGAGTTGCTCGAACGAGGAGCGAATCTCCGCGAGATCGACGGTCAGCTCGACCTCCGCCGTCTGCACCTGCTGCGACAGCACGCGCACCCAGCGGCGGTCCACTTCGAGCGCTTCACCCTGGATCGGCGAGGCGAGCACGTCGCGGATCGGCTCGATCATCGAGTACGGCATGCAGATGTGGAGCGTGCCGCCCGTCGTGCCGAACTCGATCGAAAACTGCGTGACGATCACGATCTCGTTGGGCGTCGCGACGTTGGCGAACTGCGTGTGCATCTCGGAGCGCACGTGTTCGAACTGCAACGGCCGCACGCTTTTCCACGACGCCGTGTAGTGCTCGAACACGAGGTTCAGGAGCTTGCTGATGATGCGCTGCTCGGTCTGCGTGAATTCGCGTCCTTCGACGCGCGTATGGAAGCGCCCGTCGCCGCCGAACAGGTTGTCGACGACGAAGAACACGAGGTTCGGATCGAACACGAACAGCGACGTGCCGCGCAACGGCTTCACGTGGACCAGGTTCAGGTTGGTCGGGATCGGCAGGTTGCGGGTGAATTCGCTGTACTTCAGCACCTTCACGGGGCCGACGGAGATTTCCGCCGAGCGCCGCATGAAGTTGAAGATACCGACGCGCAAGAGACGCGCGAAGCGGTCGTTGATGATTTCGAGGCCGGGCATGCGGCCCCGGACGATGCGTTCCTGCGTCGCGATGTTGTACGGGCGCACGCCGGACGGCGCGGTTTCGTCGGAAACCTGGTCGACCTCGCCGGTGACGCCTTTGAGGAGGGCATCGACCTCCTCCTGCGACATGAACTCTTCGTGTCCCATGGCTGTTCCTTTTGCCAGTTCGCTTGAATCAGCTAGCTCGCGTCTTACTGGACGACGAATTCGGTGAACAGCACTTCATCGACATGCACCGGCTCTTCCGCCGAGCTCGCCGTCGTTTGGATCGCGGCCCGCAGGTCGCTGGCGAGGGTGCGTTTGCCTTCGACGGTCGCGAGGTCCTCGGGGCGCTTGGCCGAGAGGAGCAGCAGCACGCGGCTGCGGATCTCGGGCATGCGTTCGGTGAGCTTCGCCTGGGTTTTTTCGTCGCGCAGCTTGAGCGTGAGGCCGGTGCGCAGGTAGTGCATTGCGCCGTCGTCGGATTGCAGGTTGACGGTGAGCGATTCGAGCGGGAAGAACACGGGCGGCGGCAGCGGCACCGGCTTGGCCGGCGCGTGGGAGCCGAATTTGCTGATGGCGAAGTAGGTGCCGCCCGCGCCGGCGCCGAGGAGCACGATCGCCCCGATGGCGATGACGAGCGTGCGCTTGATGCCGCTCTTCGCGGGGACGATGGGTTGCTGGTTTGCGGTCGTGGTTGCCATGAATGCTTACCCCTTTCTGTAGCCTGTATTGTTGGCGAAAGGGCCTTCGAGCGATGGGTTGAACAGAAGGGGGATTTGGGGTTAATTCGGAGTTGGGGGATGGGTCGCTGGCGCTGGGGGATGGGGGCAAGGTGCTGAGTTGTTTACACCGTTTGATGCGCTTGGGCTTCTATGGAACTTGTTTTGTTTTTGGTTTATTTGCTCTGCCCCTGTCCGGGGCGGGACTCACTTTCTTTGCTGCTGCAAAGAAAGTAAGCAA
>NZ_FCON02000304.1 GCF_001544535.1 Caballeronia choica
CTGTTTCCATGTTGGGTACGAGGCAATCCGCCTCGTTCCTCAACAGGAGCAGAGCCATGACTCACACGAGCCAGGATATCAGTCCGCTGCGCCAGCACATGATCGACGACATGCGCATGCGCAAGCTCGCACCGCAGACGCAGGCCGGCTATGTCCGCGTGGTCCGTCAGTTCGCCGCTTTCCTCGGGCGCCCGCCCGACACAGCCACCGTCGAGGACCTGCGGCGCTACCAGCTGCATCTGGTCGACCATGGCATCTCGCCCGTGTCGCTGAATGCCGCCATCATCGGACTGAAGTTCTTCTTCGAGATCACGCTCAACCAGCCCGAGCTGATGGCGAGGATGCGGCCGGTGCGCGTGCCCCGCACGCTACCGGTCGTGCTCAGCCCTGACGAGGTGGCCCGCCTGATCGCCGCCGCCGGCAACCTGAAGCACCAGACGGCACTGTCAGTCGCCTACGGTGCCGGGCTGCGTGCGAGCGAAGTGGTGGCGCTGAAGGTCGGTGACGTCGACAGCCAGCGCATGACGCTGCGCGTCGAGCAGGGCAAGGGCCGCCGCGACCGCTACGCGATGCTCTCGCCGGTCTTGCTCGAGCGTCTGCGTGTCTGGTGGCGCGTGGCCCATGCGCAGGGTCGCATGCTCGAAGGCGGCTGGCTGTTTCCGGGCCTCGATCCGGTGGACCCGCTCAGCACGCGGCAACTGAACCGCGCCATCCATGCCGCCGCAGAAGAGGCACACCTCGGCAAGCGCGTATCCATGCACACGCTGCGCCATAGTTTCGCGACACACCTGCTCGAACAGAAGGAGGATATCCGCGTGATCCAGGTCCTGCTGGGGCACAAGAAGCTCGACTATCTCCCGCGCGGAACTATGTCCGGCGCTCACTGAGAACCCCTGTCCGGTGTGGCCTTCCCGCATCGACGCTAGACATTGGCATTCTCCCTTTGCCGGCACTTTCGCCTGATAGGAGAAGACCATGGGTGATTCTTATGAGAGCGCTGCCGCGCTGGTCTGCACCATCAGAGGCGCAACTGGGGAGCACCTTAATGCGTTCGTCGGTTCGCTGATCGGGCAGCAATACTCGGTCAGTTATGTATGCCAGTTGGCACAACACGCGCTTGCGTTTGGGCACTGGTGCGAGAATAGCCGCATTTCCTTCCATGCCTTGAAGGACGACGACATCGTGCGGTATCAGCGCCTTCGTTCGCGACGTCGATCGCGATGCTTCGAGACGAGACGCCGGGAACTGCACGCATTGGAACTGTTGACGCGTTTCTTGCGCGATCGCGGTGTTTGTCATGTCGCGCAAACGCACGCTATTGCCGCTGACGAAGTTGTCGAGGGGTTTGCGCAATCCTTAAAACGCGATCAGGGTCTGGCCGTTGTGACCGTTGAGTCCTATGCAAGGTGGACACGCAAATTTCTGGTGTGGCGGTTCGGCCAAGGAGAAGTTTGCTTACGGGACGTTCGCGTGACCGACGCCAGCGCTTTCGTTAAGAGCGAGGCAAAGCGCATGGCGCCGGCCGCCCTGAAGAACGTTGTCACGGCACTGAGGTCCTTCCTTCGTTACGCCCAGTCTCGCGGTGAGGTCACCGCGGGGCTTGCTGCAAGCGTGCCAGCGGTAGCCAGTTGGGCAAGCACACCCCCCATCCCCAGAGCCATTGCAGCCGAGTACGCGCAGCGCGCAATCGACAGTTGCGACCGCCGGAGCGCGGTGGGCCGGCGCGATCGAGCTGTGCTGCTGCTTCTGGCAAGACTAGGACTTCGAGCCTGCGAGATCGTCAGGCTGACGCTGGACGACGTCGACTGGGACTGCGCTCAATTGCGTGTGCGTGGCAAGGGTGGCCGCGAGAGTCTCCTGCCATTGACCGCCGATGTGGGCGAGGCGATCGCCGCCTATCTCGAGCGCGGGCGTCCTACCAGTCCAGATCGGCACCTCTTCCTTCGATCCCTGGCACCGATACGCGGGCTGATGGAAGGGTCGGACGGTATCGGCACGATCGTGCGCCACGCGCTCAATCGCGCCAAAGTCGACGCGCCGCACCGCGGCTCGCACCAGTTCCGGCACGCCTTGGCTGTTCGTATGTTGCAACTCGGTGCGTCGTTCCCGGAGATCGGCCAGGTTCTTCGCCATCGAAGCCCGCAGTCCACGAGCCTTTATGCGAGGGTGGATGTCAGCGCCCTCCGGAAACTAGCCATGGCCTGGCCAGGAGGTGCACGATGAACACGCTTCGAGAGGCACTTCAGGAGTACCTTGACCTGCGCCGCAGCCTGGGCTTCAAGATGCGCGAGGCCGGCTTGCTGTTGCCCCGGTTCGTCAGTTTCATGGAGACGCGGCATGCCGCGCATATCAGCACCGGCCTCGCTCTGGAATGGGCGCAAAATCCGTCGGTTCAACCCGCAGAATGGGCCAGACGTCTTTGCTTCGTGCGCGGCTTTGCCCGCCACCGCAGTGCCACCGACATCCGCACAGAAATTCCACCGGTCGGCATGTTGCCCCATCGGTCTACGCGAGCCAGACCTCATCTATACACGGAGGCGGAAGTACGGCGCTTGATGGACGCGGCATTGGAGTTGCCGGTGGCGTGGCCGTCGACGCCGCTGCGGCCCTGGGTGTTCCATTGCCTCATCGGCTTGCTCAGCGTTACCGGACTGCGTATCAGCGAAGCGCTAAACCTCGAGCTTGGCGACGTGGACCTCGAAGACGCCGTCCTGACGATTCGCGGTGCCAAGCTCGGTCGAACGCGCCTAGTCCCAATTCATCCGACCACCTGTACCGTCCTGGCTGACTACCTCAGGCGCCGCAAACAGTTCCTCGGTCGCCAGGTCTCGTCCAACGTGTTCATCACGAGTCGCGGCACCCGGCTCGACATAGGTCGCGTTCATCGGACGTTCTACGCGCTGTCACGGCAAACGGGACTGCGGGCCGAAGGCACAAGCAAGGGACCACGGTTGCATGACTTCCGGCATCGCTTCGCCGTTGAAGTGCTGATACGTTGGTATCAGTCTGGAGAGGACGCCTGGCGCTTGTTGCCGGTGCTGTCGACCTATCTTGGGCACATCTACGTGGCCGGCACGTACTGGTATCTGAGCGGGTCGCCCGAGTTGATGGCACAAGCGATGAATCGCCTGGAACGCCGTTGGGGAGCGTCATCATGATTAGGGAACCCAGCTTCGCTGCCTTGCTGGAGAAGTTCTTCATCCAGCGTCTAATGCACCAGCGCCAAGCCAGTGTGCACACGATCGCATCGTACCGCGACACATTTCGGTTACTGCTGGAATTTCTCCAGCGACGCCTGCATAAAGCGCCATCCACTCTGGCACTGGAAGACATCGACGCGCCCCTGGTTTCGGACTTCCTCGATGAACAGGAGCAGATTCGTGGCGTTACGGCTCGAACGCGTAACCTGCGCTTGACGGCAGTGCACTCGTTCTTCCGGTATGCGGCCTTCGAGATGCCGTCACACTCGGCGCACATCCAGCGCGTGCTGGCCATCCCGGCCAAGCGCTTTAGCCGCGCATTGGTCCCATTCCTGAGCCGACAAGAGGTCGATGCGTTGCTGGCCGCGCCCGACCAGCACACTTGGTCAGGTCGCCGCGATCACGCTCTATTGTTGTTGGCGGTGCAGACGGGGTTACGCCTGTCCGAGCTGACCGGCCTTCAGCGCGAGGACCTGTACGTTGGCGCCGGCGCGCATGTACGCGTGTTTGGCAAGGGGCGCAAGGAGCGTTGCACGCCATTGAGCAAGAGCACCCGCGCCGTATTGGTCGCATGGGTTCTAGAGCCACCCCGGGCCGGGAATCAGCCACTGTTCCCAAATGCGCGCGGCGGCCGGCTGAGCGCACACGGCGTCCATTACCTGCTTCACAAGTATGTCTTGGCGGCCTCGGAGAAATGCTCTTCGCTGAAGAAAAAGCGCGTGAGCCCGCATGTGTTGAGACACACGACAGCGATGGATCTGCTGCAAGAAGGCGTCGAACCCTCAGTCATCGCACTCTGGCTCGGTCACGAATCGGTGGAAACTACACAGGTCTACCTGGACGCCAACCTCACATTAAAGCAGGCGGTTCTTGACAGGACCACGCCCCCTAAAGGCAAGCCGGGACGGTATCGACCCGATGACCGATTGCTGGCGTTCTTGAAGGGCCTGTAGGCCATGCCTATGTCCCGCTACGCACGGCCGGCTGACGTCGTCCCGTCAGTCTCGTGCGTTACGGGACATAGTTCCGCGCGGGAGATAGTCGATCCTATTGACTGCAGTCAATAGGCTCGAGACCACCTCCCTCTATACCCAGGTGGCCACCGACCTCCTGCGCAAGGTGACCAGCCCGCTGGACCGCCTGCCTTCCGACTAGGCCAGCACCGCGCGGAGCGTCCCGTGCTGGAGGTCGCGGACATCTTCCGCGTCCATGGCCCAACGTGGCGACAGACTGTACCGCTGAGCCTGGGACAGCTGAAGGTCATGTCGGCCATCGAACAGTGCCGCACCGCGGCGCTGGGTGGACATGTGTTGCGCTGTTCCGGCTGCGCAAAGCTGGAGATCTCCTACGACTCGTGTCTTATGGGAAGTGGTTCCCTATGGGGAGAAGATGTCTCGCAGCGAGCACGGAGCGGACTCCGCGCCCGTTTA
>NZ_FCON02000305.1 GCF_001544535.1 Caballeronia choica
TACAGTCTGGCCGTGCGCGGCCTGCAGCGGCCGCTGAAGGTCAGCCGCGCGTTCGGCCACCTCTTCCGGCCGATGTAGGTTGCAAGCTGGGGCCGCCCACCGGCGTGACGCCGGGGTCGTGAACCTCAGGGCCGTGCGCGCTCGAGAGCGAGAAGCCGAACCTGCGAGTCCTGGGCGTCGACCGCCTGCGCGAGGCATTGCTCCTCGATGCTGGGGGTGCGCTGCCGGGCGAATGGGTTCACGAGCATCTGCAGCAGGTTCTTCATGGGTTGGTCCTTTCACGGTGGGGGCTCGGGCGCTGCACGCCTTCGCACGGAGGGATGTCCTCAATGGACAAAATCAGTTGCACGCATGGCAGGTGAAGGTGAAGCTGACGTCGCCCGCGGGAGCGCCGGTGGCGCATGCCCACATCCAGGTCGACGGCGGCATGCCGCAGCATGGCCACGGCCTGCCCACGTGACCACAGGTGACACGCGAGTTGCCCGACGGCGGCTACCTGATCGAAGGCATGAAGTTCAGCATGAGCGGCTGGTGGGAGATCAAGCTCGCGATCGATGGCGCCGATGGCGCCGATCGGGTGAGCTTCACCACCGTCGCCGCCGAACCCGGCGCGAACCGCTGACCGGACTGGTCGACAATCCGAGGAGACGACGATGCGGTAAAATTGCGTCGCCCGAGAGCAGCCCATGGGCGCTGACGGCTTCTGGCCGAGAGCCGCAGTTCGCAATGTTCGCCGAAAGCAGCCAAAAGATGATCTCCATATCTCGGTGAAGGGCGGCTTTGCGAAGCCAGCACCCAAAGGCAGCCGTCGGCCGCGCCGAACGCTGGGCCCGCCATTGTTGTGCGCCTTGTCCCAGCCCGTACCCCAGTTCGAGCTCGAGATCGCAGCTTCGGCTCCGTTCCAGCCGTGGTCTCAACTCGGGAGCTTATAGCCCGAGGATCGCGATGGACGTCGCGGCCCGCCTCGTATGGAATCCTTAATGATTTGTGCGGCGCTTTTGACCCACGGTAACCGGAACCACTGCCGGGCTCAGCCTCGGTGCGGCGACTGGGAACATGAATCGCCGCGCCGGGATTGCTCAGTCCCTGCTTGGGAACATGCCATTTATGCAGATCGCAAAGTTCATCGCCGGGCCGGGCTTTTCGTTTGCCCCGCCGCCGGCCACCGGCATTGGCGTTAGATTGGGCAACTGGAACGTCGTGGTCCCGTCGCCACCGTAGTTATTGCCAATCAATGCATACAGCGGCTGGAATTGCGCAATCTGCAGCGTTTGGCCTTGGCACAGCAACCAGCCCTTGGGCGCCCAGTCAAAGCTGAACATGCGGATTTCGCCAATATACGCGTCTTCCATTGACTTCTCCTTGGTTGACATTGATCAAAGGAACGACACCTGCTCCACACCGCTTCTGGCCCTACACGAAACACTACTGCTCGATTTGCCACGCAAGTACCGGCTGCGATGCGTTCGGTGGCATTACCCATGTGTCGTTGGTGACGAGGTTCCTGGTCGACCAAAAGCTTTGCGGAATGCTCATTTGACTCTTGACTCTTTGGCAAACCATTTGCGGTCGGGACCGGTGTTCCGGAGCGAATGCTTGCCGCTTCGCACATTACCTCTATATCCCAGAAGACGTTGTTGACGACGGTGCCACCATTATAGGCCGCAATCCCCGGCGATCTGGCGGAACCAATATGTTGGATATGGTGGCGGCCGTAAGCGACCCGACGATCACGCCAGTAGCAACCAGTCCGCCGCGGCTCTGATGTGCAAATCGACCGCTTTCTGAGGTATGCGGTTGAACTATAAGCCCCTACATACAGTGTCCGACATGAGGTGAGTAAGGATAGGTTGCCATCGCAGCGTACGCTCTTTGACGAGCTTGGTTTTCACGTGAACACCGTAAGTGTGGGTTTCCGTGAGGCCGCACGGCAGGGCCCGATCCGTAGCAACGGCCGCCGCGGTTCCACCGTGCGCGATCCCGCTGTGTTACTGCAATGCCAATACTCTGTCCACTTCTCGTTTTAGGATGTCGTTGGCCTGCTGCAGCGATGAAGCGTACGGGATGTCGGTGCTGGCGAGAGCGACGTCGACTGGATCGGCCGCGCATGACAGCGGCTGGCAGGGGTCATAGCAGAAGTAGTTCACGTCCGGGCAACCCGCTTTCCCGGCAGGTCCGTATTCGCGGTACGCTTCGCGATCCCAGTCACATGGTTCGCCAAACACCTCGAACGAAACGCGACATACTGGCCTGAAACCCAGCCTGCGATAGTAAGCCGTCAGGCATGTATCGAAGCAGAACAGGTGGTTAGCACCCTCCTGGATCGCCAGCTGAAGCAGTTGTGTCATGGATCCTGGGTACTTCGGCGATTTACACACACTGGAGAGATACCCGCGCGTGTCTTCCGTGTTGCCGAGGGCGAGTACCGCCATGCCATCGTGTGACACGAATAGCCGCCTGTTCCGGAAATGTTCAGCGGCCGGAAGCAGCACAGTGGCGCCGCGATCACCATGTTCGGCCTTTGCTTGCCGAAGCAACGCCCAGAAAGCTTGGGCGTCGGTGATCTCGTAAGCCAAAAGACGCCCGTCGCAATAGTAGTGACGCGTCGGCGTGAGTACTACGGGTCCCTCGGGGATGTCGCTTCTAACCAATACCGGCCCGGTGACAGCGGCGTCGACACTTTGGCCAATGATATCGCGCAGGCCTTTCGAAGCAATACTATTGATCATTTGAATCTCGCTGCTCATTTAGGTCACTCTCATCAATGCCGGGCACGTATCTTGATCCTTGAAGAAACTTGCGCATGACCGGATTGCGATCGCCTCATTGCCAGTCCTGCCAGCCATCGCGCGTCTTTGATCAGGCCAAGCGCAAGAATGACGCCGCCGAATGCCATGCTCGATACTTCAAACCCCTGCTGAAGATGGGGATGTCCAAGCATGGACAACGCGATGACCGAGACACTCACGAGATAACCGAGAGTTACGTTGCCGTCGCGGGTTCCGACGCCGCAGCCGGCGACCAGAACAGCCACATACTGCGTACCCTGCGAGACGAGTGTGGCAAGCAGTGCAGCACCGGGTACCCCGCCAATGTGGGCGATGTCGACTGGGCTGACCAGGCCGCCATGTACAACCGCTGCCATGAAAATCAGGTTGAATGTGAGCTGTGCGAGAAACCGGCCGAGTTTGCCCATCGTGACGAGGCCCGTTATACGGACCATCGCAGCGTCGGCGAAATTGCAGAGAAACGAGAAGAGCGGTGCGGAAAGCGCCATGAACATGGCTGCTCCGGCCAACCAGGGGCTTGCCCACATGGACGTACCTGTTCCGTAGGCGAAGTAAACCAGAGCACCGATGCAAAGTGAGATGCGCAGTTGGCGCACGTAGGAGACGACGACAGACGGGAATTTCACGTTCATAAGAGTGCCTCGAAAATTGGCTCAACCTCGAACGAGATAGTACGAGTCGGCAGCAAATGACCAAAGCAGAGAGATATGTCAACCAATTTCACGACAACTCTTCCGACCATTTAAAAAGGCCGGTCGCCATAAAAGATTGCGCGGCGAGTGCGCATTTGCCGTGTTAGTTGTATGACGATATGGCGCTGGGCCCGACGCCTCTGGGAGTCAGTTTCGGTCGACAAACTCCGCTGGTGCTTCCGGCACGCCGGGCTGGAGAAAGCCAGGAGCCGGATGGAGGACATCCTGATGATCGGTCAGGTGATCGTGTCTGAAACACCAGGCGTTGCAGAAAGTCTCGCAAAGCTTGATTACAGGGCGCGAGAGCTTGTTGCGTATGTCGACGCGAATGGCGGGTGGACAATCAACTACGGGGCGCCGCATGTTTCATGTAAACCTATCTCGATCGCAACAGCCGAGTCTGCGGTGAATCAGGTGCTGAATCAGCGCTGTGCAAGCGGCAACAAATGCGGTCGCCGGCACGGGGTCCATCTGGTTGCCAGCTCCGATGTGCCGCGATCAACGGTGAGCTCGTCGAGCGACTCGCAAGGTACGAGGAGCCGACGAAACCATTGTCCAGCGAAGTTGCATAGCTCATTGAGCAATTCGGGCTTGCCTCGGAGTTACAACCCCAAGCTTTTTAACGCTCCCCAAGTCATCTTCGATCTGCTATTTCGTGCGGGAAATTCTCGAAATCAACATCTAGGTTGAGGTCCGACGCCCACTACGGCATGTCGTTATACAGAAATGTCGGCATCACCGTCATCGCGCAATAAGCGCATGGTTTCCGCGGCGATATGAACTTTTGTGAGCCCCTTCCAGATTGTCTCCGCGCCGGGTTCGCCATCGCCCTTGCGAGCGAGGAAACCGCCGAGGCGAGCGACCAAGCGCAACACTTCGTTGAGCTTGGGTTGCACAGGCATACGCGTTTTCGTGAGCAAGTGGGCGGCCCGAATTTCATCGGGATCGAAGAACAGATGCGCGTCCAAATCAGGACAGGTCCGGCCCAGCCGCATCAGATAGGTCACACGCCAAGCCACCACAAGAAACAGCGCCAACGCACGCTCGAGTCGTTCAATCGTGCCCAACTGCAGCTCTTCGACCTGACAGCCGTTCTTCAGAACGTTGAACA
>NZ_FCON02000306.1 GCF_001544535.1 Caballeronia choica
CGCTGCTCTATGTCATTGAAAGTAAACGAGCTTTCTCGCTGTCGTGGCGCGACAGCGACGTTGTGTATAACGACATGCCGTTAGGGCACAATGCACCAACAAGGAAAAACTTGAGAGAACGCAATGAATGCTAGGCCCCCCCAAAAAAGCCGGCATGGCAAAAAAAATCAAACGGTAAGCTTAAAGCAAAATATCCAGCCAAACGGGAAAGGTATGCAGGATCTACCGGCGGGTCCTCCAAAAAAATTCAAAATATGGAAACTATGGCAAATATTCTGGTCAGTAGTCGGACCAGCAATATCCATCATCGGTTTTTACTTTCTTATAGCACCAAAAATAACAATAGACCCTGGCATCAACCTCGACCCAGAGCAGCCTCTTGCCACCCAGTTTTTGGTAAAAAACATCGGCCACACACCTGTATACGGCATGACTTTCTCGTGCGGATTAGGACGCGCAGGCCACACATACATTGGAAGCCTGAGTGTAAGCAGGAGGACGATTTCGCCAATTTCCGTTTTAGAACCTGGTGCATCCGATACCAAGTCATGTGCACTTTATTCAAGCGGGGACTCAGATATTCCCAACGTAGAGATTACAGCCACATACCACTGGCCAATTATTGGCCACGAAGAATCCATCTCTGCATTTTTTAAGATCGTCAAAGGAAGATCCGGATTCAATTTTTTGCAGGCGGTCGAGCCATAAAATCTACAAAATTTGAACGTAAATAGACCCTCACATGAACCGCCTCCGATTTTTCTGGACACGAATTTGGGGTAAAAGTGTGTCTGGAAACGGAGTTGAACATGCTGAAGAAGTCGAATGTCACTGAGGTTGTGCCGGGGGCGGTGGAAAGAGCGCGTAGCGCGACTGGAAGCGCCCCCGGCGCGGCCGCCGAAGTGAAGCGGTGGTCAGCGAACCGGAAGAAAGAAGTCGTCTTGCGGCTATTGCGCGGCGAGCCGGTGGATGCCATTTCGCGCGAGGTATCGGTGCCGATATACCGGCTCGAAGAATGGCGCGAGCGTGCCCTGGCCGGTATTGATGCCGGCATGAAGGAGCGCGAGTACGATCCGCTAGAGGCCAGGCTTGGTGAGGCGACCCGGCGCATTGGCGAGCTGGTCATGGAAAACGAGCTGCTGCGCAAGGAACGGCAGGATCGATACGCGCCTCGGCAGCGTGGACGCTTGCACTGATCGGCTCACACAAACTGTGCAAGCGCTCGCCGACAACGTCGACAAACTCGCTGGTACGATTGGCGTCCTGCATGACCGGGTTTCGAAGATGGACCAGCGCATCCTGGAGCTCGACGAGCACCGCCGCATGGCGCGCGAGATTGACGAGCTGCGCGCACGTGTCGAGGAACTGGAACGACGCCAGCCCGCGCGATCCTGCGGCTGGCTTCGCGCCGGACACTACCGAGAAACAGCCCCATGGAGTTGTCGATGGAAACCAAAACCCGGGAGGAGTGGAGCGCGCAGATGCGGCGCATCAATGATCGACTGCTGGACGACATCGAGCGTCAGCAGAATGAGCCGAAGTGGATGCCGTTTGTTCGCGACGTCGCGACGTTCGTAGCCTGGGGTGCTCTGTTTCTCGGCGCCGTTCTGGTCGCGCGGCACTTCGTCTGATGCCATCCGATTTACCGCCACGAGCCGAAGCCGCAAAAAAACACCGATTTTCGCTCACACGACGAGCACCAGCGAAGCCGCCGACAAAGCAGCATGGCACCGCCGGCATCGCGCCAAGGAACGCGTTCGCCTGCTGACCGAAGGACCGAACTACCTTGAGCGCAGCCACCGCGAGAATAGCAACGTGTGGTCCTTCGACAAGGACGGGAAACACTATTGGGCGCCAGGTGTCGGGACGCCCGCGATGCGCAAATGACACTTTTTGAATAACATGACCCACCCGCATCGACTCTCTTCGAAGATCCACTTGGACCGAAACGCCCACCTTGAGCATGACAACCGTCGCCTGCGTGAAGCGCTGCGCATGATCTCGGATATCGCCGAAAGCGGCACCACCACGAGCCTACCGAATATCGCACGTCTCGCGCGCAATGCGCTGCTGGCAGGACCACCAGCGAATCCGGCACTGCTCGACTCGACTCGTGCAAAGCAGCAGCAGGGATGACGAACGGCGCCGTCACGCTCGGAGACGTGGCCGCGCGAGCAAGCCACCTTTCGGTAGAGTGCTCGCGCTGCGATCGGCGCGGCCGCTACCAGTTGGCGCGACTGATAACGGCCCTTGGGCCTGACTTCCGCATGACGGATCTCGGTGCGGAGCTCGCGAACTGTCCGCGAAGAACGGCGGCGGTACACGAGCGGTGCGACGTCTATTTCCCCGGGCTGATTGCGACCATGGACGACGACGCGGGTTGTTCGCCGGCAGAAGCGTAGCGATGAAGCGATCACCTGATGTGCCGCGCGCGCCTTGCCATTGCCAAAATCACCTGCCTCCAGATCGCAGATGCGCACGCGCGAAGAAACGCATTGCTTCCTAGCCAGTCGCGCCGGCAATGAGACCGCCCCACCGTCCCCAGCACTCGTGAGATTTCATGAGTGCAGCTCGCTCACCGTGACTGGAGGCGGTGCAGGCTGGTATCGACCGCCGGTTACATGAGCTCGAACGGAGACAACACGCCTGCGAGGCGCGTTTGGTCCTTTCCGTCGATGCAAAGGGTCTCGACGACGAGCCAGAGGGAGGGGCCGTCTTGCCCGGGCACTGCGGCGAGCGCCTTGTCCGTCGAGTCCGTGGCGCGGAGGATCGCTTCCGGATGGACATCCTTCAACTCCATCCCATCTTCGACGGCAGCGTCGATCGACTTTCCCAAGCGTTCTGCCTTCCTTTTAATGCTGACGTTCAGGTATCGGGCGAGGCCGAGCTCCGATATGAGATGCCAGGTGTTGTTGAGCCGCACAGGCAGGAATGAGAAAGAGTGCATGAGCATCAACTGTCTTGCGTGCGCCACGGGCTGCCATGGCTCGACCGTGATTGGCGACTTGACCATTACGTCGCCCACGCCGGGTTTGCCGTTCGTCATCAAGGCCTCTTCAAGTCCGATGCACAGCTCGATGGCTGCTTCAGTTGCGTGTCGGGCATATGCCCCAGTATGCATCGCGTCGTTACGGGCCTGTTTGACTGTCCGGTATAGTGCATCGAACGTCTTGAAGGTCGCCGGAAAAGTCTGCGGTAAAAGTCCGAACAGCGGTGAACCCTGCCCACACTCTGCGATCCGCTCTTTATATTCCCCCATGGCCTCCTGTCTGCCCTGCAGGCGCAGTCCGAGCGCTTCGATGACAAAACAGATTTCCGTAAAGCTCTCGGAGTCCGCGAGCGCGGCGTAGCGGGCAGCTCGCAGCTCGTCACGGTAAAACACGCGCTCATCCGCGCTGAGTGGGCGCAGGGGCGGCGGCGGCTCTTTTGCCATCGGTACACGCGCCTCTAGGTGAAAATTGATAATGCACGATTGTAGAGCCGCAGACGTAGGTCGCTCGTACGATGCTCGCGCTGCGATCGGCGCGGGCGCTACCATCTGGCCCGGCTGGTGGAGACGCTTGGTGCTGACTTCCGGATGACGGACCTTGGCGCGGAGATCGCGAACTGTCCGCAAAGAACGGCGGCGGTACACGAGCGGTGCGACATCTATTTTCCCGGCCTTATTTCGCTCATGGACGGCGACGGCGAGGCGAGTTGTCCTCCGGCGTAACGATGATCAAAAGAAAGCCCCGCCGGAGAGAGGGGCTCCACACGGGCTTCAGGCGGTGCAATTACGAACATGGAGATAGAAGAAGAATGACAGAAGCAATCGCGGTCGCGATCGGTGCGGCTATCGGTGCGGCCATCGGCACCATCTATGCATTCTCGCGTATTCATCCGCGCGCGCGCGAGGCCACTGCGCAGGCATATCGTGACCTGATTATGGCCCTCAACGATCTGCGAGGGGCTTTTCTTGAAGTGAGTGTGGCTAAAGCGGGAGGGCAGCCGCCGACAGACACGATGCGGGCCGCGATTAACGAAGGGAACAAGAATGTCAGCCGGGTGAGCAACAGCGCATCCTTTCTGATTGCTGAGGCCGATTTAGACCTGATCGATACGGTCGGCGAGATCTAGATGACCGCGTGGCCGGCCCTTGGCATCGATGTACCGGCTCGGATTGTCTGGACACGGGTTTGCAACTCAGGCGGCCTCTTTCATGGTGGCTGCGTGACGGGCTTCATGGGGTGACATAAAGCCCAGTTTTTCGAGACGCCAATGACGGTTGTAACGATCTTTGAACTCGACGGCCGCGGCCCGAACTTCCTCCAGGTTCCTGAAGATGCGACCGTGAATGGCTTGTTCCTTCAGCGTCCGGTTGAAGCGCTCAGCGACGCCATTCGTTTGCGGTTCGGCGACGAAGGCGAAGCTCGGCGTGACGCCCCAGAACCTGACCTGGTTGAGGAAGTCATCGGCCGTGTACTGCGAACCGTGATCCATGCGCAGCGTCAAGCCCCGACCAACCTCGGCACCCGTGCCGCCGAATTCACCCAGCAGTCCCTGTGCGATCGGCTGCAAGGCGGCGAACC
>NZ_FCON02000307.1 GCF_001544535.1 Caballeronia choica
GCTAGATTCACTTTAGGCCCACGCGTAATGTGAAGGAACCGGCGACGTAACGCCAGTAACGGCGCCGGTTCCGACGCACTCCTGCGCATTACCAGAACCTGCTGATTAGTCGAGAAATCACCAGCTGGTGATTTCTGCGGCAGGCCGTCATAGAACGCGAAGGCGCGCACGTGGGAGCCGATCCAGTCTGGAAGCTGCTGGGTCCAGGTGAGCTCCGCAAACGTAAGCCCGGACACGCCGAGCGCAGCGACGAACAGCTCGGCTTCGCGGATTTCACCGGTGCTCGGGTTGATGATGCCCAGCTTCTTGCCAGAGTAGTCGACGAATTCGGTGGTCGACCACCGAATTCGTCTTCTGTGGCGAAGGAATTTCTGTGGCCGCCGATGGCTGTGCGCGCCTCAGGTCCAAACCATCGACGGACGGAGGCTACATAAATTCAATCATAGCGATCGCAAGAACTGCATCAGATCGGAGCCTATCGGTCGTCGCCCCAATGACGCATTGCTCTGCTCCAGACACGCCAAGGCGCGCGCTTTCATTTCCACGTCAATCTGAGCATAAATATTTGTCGTGCTGAGCGACACATGCCCCAGCCATGCGCGGATGGTGTTGATGTCCACACCAGCACGTAGCAGGAACGTCGCCGTCGTGTGCCGAATTGTATGTGGACTAACGCGCTTGGCATTAAGCTCCGGCATCTGGTCTGCCGCGCGAGCCGCATGACGCTCTACTACGGCGTGAATTCCAAAGCGAGTCATGGGTTGACCACAGCGATTCAGGAATACATGTTGTTGTGGTGACCGCCCGGCGATCAGCAAGCCGATCTCGTCCGCGGTATGGAGCCACAATGGACACAAACGCGTCCTGCTACCCTTTCCGTGCAGCGTGACGAGAGAATTTCCTTTACGTGATTTATCCAGTTGCAGATCGGCCACCGTGAGTTGAGCGAGTTCGCTCGCACGTGCGCCTGTATTGTATAAGAACAGCAACGTTGCATAATCGCGCGAGCCCTGTTCCGTTCGCCGGTCGGGGGACGCCAGGAGTGCATTCTCTGCTTTTTCCAGATAGGAGATTTGAGGTCTCGCATACCTCCTGAACGGGATTGCAAGTATAGCTGCCGCCCACGGCAGGTGTTCGGGACCATATTCGCCCACGAAGCGAGCGAAGGTATGGAGTGCAGCCAGCTTTTGATTGATCGTCCTGGCACAGCACTCGCCACGCGTTGCGAGATCTGAGAGAAACTGTGTGATCAATTCGCGGTTGATATCGTCGACGCTCAATAGATCTGCACGCTTTTTCATCTTGCATGCTGCAAACCGGATCAGACTTGCGAGTGTGTCGCGGTAGCTTAGCTGAGTGCTTCGTGCCAAATTCCTCTCTGTGACCACATACTCAACCAGAAATCTACGGACCCATGGCGACAACGTGGACGTTTTCATGATGATACGCCTCCTGCATATAGTGCGAACCGCAAGGACGCCTGTGCCAACAACTCCGGCGTCATTGTGAGATACACCTGTGTTGAGACGATGCTCGCATGTCCGAGATACGTCGATAGCGTCGGTAGAAGTGCCTGAACGTCGGCACCTTGCTGATACCACGTCGTTAAACGCCTCACGGCGAAGCTGTGCCTCATGTCATGAAGTCGCGGTTGATAGCGAGCGCCATCGCTTCGCGAAATCCCGGCTTTGGAACGCAGCCGAACAAATGCGTTGTCGACGCACTGGTGCGTCAGACGTTTGCCGCGCTTGCTGATAAGCAAAGGTCTCGCTGGATCGGTGCCGAACCGAGTACCGTACGACCTTTCGTATCCGAGAACAATCCGGGTGAGGGATGGACCTATTGGAACAATCCGCGCTTTGTAAAATTTGGTTTGACGGATGATCAGCATATTTTCGGCGAGATCGACGTCGGCCAGAGTCAAATTCAATGCTTCACTCACACGTAGTCCCGCTCCGTATAGAAACCAGATGAGCGTCCGGAACGTCGGTGGCTCGAGCAGGCATTCATTCGTCGCAATGTCGTCCGTAGCCTTTATGAGGCGATCTATCTCTGCGTACGTATAGACATACGGGCGAAACGGCTGTCCTAAACGCGGCAATATCATTGGAAGTGGTACGTATGGAACAAGTCCATGACCCAGTGCGAAGTTGTAAAATCCGCGTAGTGCCGAATGCTCGCAACGCCAATATGCGGCAGGTGATCCATTCCGACCAAGAAACGCGCGTACCTCCTCACGTTGGATTGAGTCTATTTGCCGATCCGGACCAATGGTTTTCACAAATCGATGCAGTACTACTGCAATTGATCGAGCCCCGCACCCCGTCGCTTTGCGTAACTCGAGATAAAGTTCAACCGCGCGGACAAGTTTCATAGCGCCTCCTTTATCTCAAGATCGGCGACCCGGCGAAGTGCTGTCAGATCGACTTTCGCGTACACGCCGGTGCTGTCGAGGTTGCGGTGACCAAGAAATCCACCGATTTCGTGCATGCTAAAACCACTCGCAAGCAGATAAGTTGCGCAAGCATGGCGCAATGCGTGTGGACCATGATGTCGAATCGGCTCATTCATGGTCATCAGGCGGCGACTTACAATGTGCCAGATGGCTTTGCCGCTGAGCGGAAGATAAGGTGCATGTGCACGCAAGAACACTTGGCGCAGTCGAGTGACAGGCCTGCCTCGCTTCAGGTAATCGCTTATTGCTTCGGCGACAGAGGGGATTAGCGGATACACTTGAACCTGTTGAGTCGGCTTTGTGCGATGGACCGTCAGGATTGCATGCTCCCAGTCCAGATCATCGAGACATAACCGAACCACTTCGGATGATCGCAATCCATATAACACCAGAAGAAGGAGAATGGCGCGATTTCGAAGATCGGAAGGACGCTGACCACCTGCTTCCGTTACCAATCGATTGACAGATTCCCAGGAAGGGCTCGCGGGAAGCGACTCGTTCTTATATGCTCTGCACGGTGGAAGCGCGTCCGCTAGTCCGCGGCGACACCAGCTCTCCGCCTCCGCATAACGTAGGAAACTGCGGACATTGGAGACATAGCGCTGTATCGACACGCGAGTCAATCCATCTGAGCAGGCTTTCAGTTCGAGAATCCTGTCGATGGTTTCAATATTTAGCAAATCTAACCTACTGCCGACACGCCCAATCAGAGTCAAGAATTCGGTCACACGACAAATTTGTGAATAGATTGTGATGGGTGACAGACAACGCTCATCGCGCATGAACGAACGAAATGCCTCGATCTGGACGACGTAGGGGTGTTTCGCGACTTTGCTCTGAAACCATCCAAGGAATTCCAGCCAATCTCTGGCGACCGATATGAAGTGACGTCTACTCCAGTCATTGGTCGTCTGGGTCCGGTGGCTTCCACGTCGCGCAACCCATCGACCTGCGGCGGCCTCAATACGGGTCAAGGACATTGCGGTGGGCGATCTGAGGCGTAGTTCAGCCTGGACATGTAGCAGACAATCCGCCTTGGTTACCAATGTACCCCGCGCTGAACCGAGGCTCAGCAGATGCGCCAGGTAACGGACCCGTTCACGGTAAAGCGGTGCCTTCGTGTGGCGATCGATTGCCGACACGGACTTGAAGAGTTGATCAAACATTATGACCTCCGGGCAGAAGTGGAGGCCCTATATTTTGCGCCCAGTTATGTGTCGTTGATTCGAGTACACTGCTTGTGGTCAGAGCGTCGTAGCCATCGGCGGCCACAGAAATTCCTTCGCCACAGAAGACGAACAGCTTCTGTCCCGGCACGTGCGTTTGCCGCATCGTGACCGGAAGCCGCTGCGCCCATTCCTGGTAGGCCTTGCAGAACCAGCTGTAGCCGCAGCCGTCCGGATGCTGCGCCTTGTATTCCTGCCACAGCAGATCGAGCGTGACGCCTTTTCTGCCGATCTCGCGATGCACCGCCGGCCAGTCCGGCATGCCGCGCGTTGGCTCGCGCCGCGCTGGCGGCGGATACAGCCTCGCCTCGAGCGCCGCATCGTCCGTCAGCAGTTCCGGTGGCAAGGGCCAGCTCAGCCCTGCCAGCCGCGTGCGGCGCAGGTAATGCCACACCGTCGTTGTCGAGGTACCGACCGCGTCGGCGATCTCCCTCTGGTTGCGGTCACACTCGAAATGCAGCCGCAGCACTTCCCTGATTTTGCGCATGGTCAACCTGACATTTGCCATTCGGCACTCCCGACAAAACTGTCGATCGTGCCACCGTTGACCCGCGTCGCCGCCACCCCGAAACCCTGTTCGCGATGGCGTGGAAACCCTGTTCTTTTTGCCGTGGAATCGGCATTAACTTTGCCGTGGAATTCGTGTTCTTTTTGCCGTGGAATCCCTGTTCACTTTGGCGTGGAATATTCACCGGGGCGAACTGGAAGTGCCTTTGCCGATCGGGCTTGTGTATCACCCGAACGGCTCAGTGGCGCTCGATCCTGATGAACAGGTTCGGGGCGCGCTGCAGTTGCTCTTCGACACGTTTCGGCAAGCTGCATCAGCTACCGCAACGGTCAGGCGA
>NZ_FCON02000308.1 GCF_001544535.1 Caballeronia choica
CCACTCCCTGTCGCGGTGCGACGTGCGCGCCTTTTCTACATGCCAACAACGGGGAAACCCCGCTAACGACACTCCCCCGGTTGGACCACTCCGAGGGAACGGGCTAGCGGGGCATGGCAAGGATTGGCGTTGGAAAGCTGCTTTCTTTGCTTACTTTCTTTGCAGCAGCAAAGAAAGTGAGTCCCGCCCCGGACAGGGGCAGAGCAAATAAACCGCTAAGAAAACAAGTTCCATAGAAGCACGAGCGCATCAAACGGTGTAACCCCCCCCCCCCCCCCCCCCCCCCGGCGAAGTGCGAAACACAGCCGCCCCTCACCCCATCGACCGAGCAAGCGCGAGGGCCCCCAGATTGCCTTCACCAAACCCATGGTGCCCACGCCGCTCGACGATTTCAAAGAACATATCGCCGGGTTCTCGTTCAAGGAAAGTCTGCAGGAACAGTTGCGGCGTGCCGTCCTCGCCGATCTCGCCATCGACGAGAATCCCTCGTGCGCGCAACCGCTCCACATCCAGCCCGTGCCCCGGCAGCCTCGCATCGAGCTGCGCGTAGTAACGCGCTGGCGGCTCGACGAAGCGCACGCCGCGCTGGATCAACGCATCGACGGAAGCAAAGATGTCAGCCGACGCGAGCGCAATGTGCTGCACGCCCTCGCCCGCGTGGTCGGGCAGGTATTGCTGCATCAGGTCGGTGCGGTAGGTGCCTTCCTCATAGACCGGAATGCGGATCGTGCCGCACGGCGACACCGTCACCGCCGAGTCCTGCGAGACGTGCCAGTCCGGATGCACCTGATGGATCTCCTCGAAGTGCAGCACCTCGCGATAGAACTCAAGCCACTCGACGATGCGTCCCGCGCCGACCGTCTGCGTGAAATGATCGACTTCGAGCAGGCCGGTGCCGGTCCCGCTCTCCGGTGCACTCGCCCCTTCGATCGGACGAAAGTCGACGTCATAGATCGACGCTTCGCTGCCGCCCGCCGGGTGCTTGCCCGGCCAGTGATCGACGAAATAAATGTGCGAGTCGCCGATGCCCTGGATCGCCGGAATCGCCAGTTCGTTCGGGCCGATCTTCTCGCCCTCGAAATCCCAGGCGCCGTAGTCGACTGCGCGCTCGTGCGCCGTCTGCGCATCGACCACGCGGATGCCGATCGCGCAGATGCCCACGCCGTGCGTTTCGGCGAAACGCGACGCGAACGAGTCGGGCTCCGCGTTGATCAGGAAATTCATGCTGCCCTGCCGATAGAGCGTCACCGCCTTGCTCACGTGACGCGCGACCGGCACGAAACCCAGCCGTCCGAACAGCGTCGCGAGGCCCGCGGGGTCCGGGCTCGAAAACTCGACGAACTCCAGTCCTGCAATGCCGAGCGGGTTGTCACGCGCGCCGTCGTCCGGCGTCGAACGGGCGGAGGAATTGGAGTCGGGATGAGTCATCGGCTGGTTCTCGGGAATGGTCGGCAAGCATCCGGGGTGCGGCGGCCATTGCGGCGGAGCACAACGCGCTCCCGGTCCCGACCACGCTGCAAAACCTGGAAAAGTTGCCCGTAGAGTAGCGGTTCGGCGATCGGGATGTCAAAGCCGATGACACCTCCGCGCTCAGTAAGCGCGAACCGGAGCCATAGGGGGGGGCGTCGTCTGCTCCATGGGCATCGCATGACAGAAAGGCCATGCGCTGAACGACGCCCCGCCAGATCCCTCACGCAGCCAGCCGGCCGATTCCCATCGAAGGCCGCTTGGCTTGCGGCGGAAACACGTTCCACGAGCCGTCGTCGTGGCGGAAGAAGATGATCGCGAGCATGCCCGTCGGCCGCAGCGCTTCGACGCAGACATAGCGCGCCCGGGTGATCTCGGTGCGGCAGAAGCGCACGACGCGGGCCGGCATCGCCGGGGTCGGAGCGAGCCATTTGTCGACGGCCCAGTGGAGTGACTTTTGGTCCGTGTGCATGATGTTCCCCTCGATCGCGGCGGTGAATGCGGTTATGCAGCTTGTGCGCCGATGAAGAACCGGCTGCGCTTGGCTTCGATGAACGCCCTGAAAAGTCCCGCGACGGTGTGCATCGCGACGCGCGGGCTGGCGAAGCAGGCTTCCACTTGCTGGCTGCGATTCACACCGAACAGGCACCACGTGCAGAAGTGTTCGCAGTTGTTCGTCAAGAGCCGGTAGTTGTCTTCGCCGAGGCGGCTTTGGGCGCGGCGCACCGCTTCGAGTCCGACGAACTTCGAGGTCGGGTTGAGGCGGATGGAGACGTCGTGACCGGCGGCGAATTGTTCGAACGAGATTTCTTCGACCGGACCGCGGTGCAGCGACTTCGCGAAGCCGGCATAGTGAATGACCCGGCCGTTGCCGACATAGATGCCGTGGTGTTCGTAACCCGAGCGAAGCGTGACGAGTTGAGTCCCCAGAGCCGGTTCCGTGTCGAACGAAAAGGCGGTCCGGGCTTCGGCGCCAAGGTGTTCGAACATCGCGGAAAGTTGGTTGGTTGACATGGCTCGCTCCGATTATTTTTTGGGTCCGGGGTCGCCGATGTGTCTGTTGTGGCGCCTCGTTGCCAACTCAATTGCATCAATCGGGCCAGTCTTTGCAAAGCATTGATTTATAACGAAAAATGCGATATTCGTGGTTTGGGTGGAGGGTTCTGTGTCTCGAACAAGCCAACACTTTCAAAGGGTGTTTGTTGGGCGAATACCATCACCGCTTTCAGTGCGCGCTTAAGCCGCGAAGCGGGTCGCAGAGCGGAAATCGGGAGTGGGGCGAAGGTGTTGGTCCGTGACCGCCGCCTGGAGCGGTAATGTTGGCGGTGGACCAACTGATCCAGTGGACGATCGATGGAGCGCTCAGGCGCACGCGGCGACAAACCCAACGTAATCAAGCGCTTGAGCACATTTCCAGCGGCGGAGGGAAAACCGGCATGAGCCTTGCAACAGGTCGTGCGTCACAACCCCGTCGTACATGCCCCCTGGAGATTCAAAATGAGCGCCATCTCTGTTACCGATCTTGAATACGATCGCGAACTCGACCACAAGGCGATGGCCTCCATCGGCGGTGGCGGCGGCGCGCCCTGGATCTACGGCTGGATCGCGCCGTTCTCGTCGCAGCAGGGCGGTGGCGGTGGTGTCGGCGTCGTGAACATCTACGACATCACCAACAATTTCAACGCCGACCAGATGATCAACCAGTTCCAGTCGGTCGACGTTCACAACAGCGGAGCCAACTCGAACATCAACGTGAGCCCGAACGCGATTGCCGGCAACTCGAAGGCATAGCGTCCGAACCGTCGGACTCAGATGAGCGGGGCCGGCAAATTGCCATTCGTGGCGCGGCGCGTTGGTGCACAATTGACGGGCTGCCGGTGCCGTCCCGCCGCTTCGCTGCAACGCGCTATTGAAGATCGCAGAGGTTGTCGTGACCTTTACCACTGAGTTTCGATGGACGTCGGCCGCCCGCTCGGATGCGGGGCGTGTGCGGCAGATCAATGAGGACGCCTTCCTCGACAATCCCGAGCGCGGCCTCTGGGCCGTCGCCGACGGCATGGGCGGCCACGCGGTCGGCGATCTTGCCAGCCGCCTCGTGATCGAAGGTTTGGCGGGCGTGTCGTCGCCGAATGGTCTTGCGAGCCTTGTTGCCGATGCGCGCGGCAGGCTTCAGCAGGTGAACGGCCAGCTTCGCGTGGAAGCGGCGAGGCGTCAGGTGCAGAGGATCGGCAGCACGGTTGTGTTGCTCGTCGCGCGCGAGCGTTGCTGCGGTTATCTGTGGGCGGGGGACAGCCGCATCTATCTTTGCCGCGATGGGCGGCTGCACCAGTTGACGCGCGATCACAGCCATGTCGAGGAGTTGAAGGCGCGTGGCCAGTTGACGGCCGAGGAGGCGCTGCATCATCCGGCGCAGCATCTGATCACGCGCGCGGTCGGCGCGATGGATACGCTGCAACTCGACGAAGACGCTGTCGAACTGAGCGATGGCGATACGTTTCTTTTGTGCAGCGATGGTCTTAGCAACGAAGTGAGCGAGCAGGAAATTCTCAGCGAACTCGCGCCGGGGGATTGTCAGCGGGCGGCACAACGGCTTGTCGATCTTGCGCTTCTGCGCGGGGGACGGGACAACATATCGGCGGTTGTCGTTCATGCCGAAGACTTGTTTTGTTCGGATAAGACGCAGTTGAATCCAGCGGTTTAGGGGGCGCTGGCGCTTGGGTTGGGGTTGGGTTGGTTTTTACGCCGTTTGATGCGCTTGTGCTTCTATGGAACTTGCTTTGTTTTTGGTTTATTAGCTCTGCCCCTGTCCGGGGCGGGACTCACTTTCTTTGCTGCTGCAAAGAAAGTAAGCAAAGAAAGCAGCTTGCCACCGCCAATCCTTGCCAGTCGGCGCTAGACCGCTCTCTCGGAGTGGTCCAACCGGGGGAGTGTCGTTAGCGGAGTTTCATCGTTGTTGGCATGTAGAAGAGGCGCGGGCATCGCACCGCTATACGAAGTGGACCAGCAGTCATCCATCCAGCCTCGCGCTACGCGCTCACCCGTCAGGCAAAAC
>NZ_FCON02000309.1 GCF_001544535.1 Caballeronia choica
CGGTCGGCGCAAAGCATGACGCTGTCGCCGTCGACGATGAAGTGCCACGGCTGCGAATTGTGACTCGACGGTGCGAGCACCGCATACTGTAGGGCAAACCGCAATTTCGCCTCAACGCCAGCGAGCGGCGGTAGTCGGCTTGGGTCGATTTCCCAGGCGGTACTGCTGATGGTCGGATGCATTTTGCTTCTACCTCTGCATGAGCGACTTGACGTCTCATCGTGGCCGAGGACTTCCTTCGCCGATTGACAGAGATCAAGTTGGGGCGGTCGGGGCGAAAGGGCGGCCGTTGCGCACGCACCGCCCTTCCCATGTGTTCTCGAACGGGACTACACTCTCTCCAGCCCGGCCTGATCGAGAATGCGGATATCCTTGCCCCGCGCATCGACAACGCCCGCTTTTTGCAGCTTCGAGAACATTCGGCTGACCGTTTCGAGCTTCAACCCGAGATAGCTGCCAATTTCCTCACGCGTCATGCGCAGCACGAATTCGGCAGAGGAGTAGCCGCGAGCTTTCAGTCGTGTGGAGAGGTTGAGCAGGAACGCGGCGACGCGTTGCTCGGCGGTCATCGTCCCGAGCAACATCATCAGGGCGGATTCGCGCACGATCTCGCTGCTCATCAGACGGTGAACGTGATGCTGAATCGCCTTGACCTCGCGGCACAGCAACTCGAGCAGGTCGAACGGAATGATGCAGACGATGCTGTCTTCGAGCGCAATGGCATCGCAACCGTGATTGTCCGACGATACGCCGTCGAGGCCGAGCGCGTCGCCCGCAAGGTGAAAACCGGTCACCTGTTCAAGACCATCTCGGTGCATGACCACGGTCTTGAAGCAGCCGGTGCGTACCGCATAGACGTTCTGGAACGCATCGCCAGCGCGGTAAAGCGCTTCGCCGCGCCGGATGATCCGAGTCGAGCAAATGATCGAGTCGAGACGCTCGTACTCGGTCGCCGAAAGTCCCGCTGGCATGCAGATTCGCTGCATCGAACACGTCGAGCACCTTGCGCAATTGCGTCTCGAACCCGGTTCGGCGATCTGAAACGTGCGGCGCGGCGCGGGTGCGGGTGGGGCGGGCGTCGCGACAGTCCTGCTTTCGCTCACGGCATACATGCTCATCTCCTGTCAGTCGGATTGCGTTCGGGATAGTGAGGCGTGCCGCGCGAGGCTTTCGATGACGGCGCGCGCCTGTTCATATTCCGTTGTCTTGTCAAAGAAGTAGTCGGCGCCCGCCGACAGACAGGCGGTTCTGAACGCCGCGTTCGAGTGGTTGGTGAGCACGATCATGACGACCGGAAGGTGCTTGCATTTCACAGCGCCGATCATGTTCAGACCGCTGCCGGCCGTCAGATGCGGGTCGAGCATGAGCACATTGGCGTGCGTCGCTACGAGGCTTTCGAGCGCCGTGTCAGGGTCGTCCGCCATGCCAACCACCTCGACGCTCCCGACCTGCACGAGCATCGATGCGAGACGCTGACGCACGATTCCGGAATCATCCACCAGGAATATTTTGAGCTTGTGTGCGCAACAGATCGGGTTCATGCAACCCATTATTGGACGCGCTGTCTCAAAATAAAATCGGCGAGGGTTGAACTTCAGGTAGGTCTTTCGGAAGGCCGTGTAGGGAATTCCTGACAGCGGGAGGAGATCAGGCTTCGTCGTTATCGTCGAATAATTTGTGGCGTACGGCGTAGCGCACGAGCGCTGCCTCGTGCGGCATCTGCATCTTTTCGAGAATGCGCGCCTTGTAGGTACTGATGGTTTTTGAGCTTACGCACAGCGCCTCGCCGATTTCGGTGACGGTTTCGCCGGCGCAAATGCGGCGCAGCACCTCGAATTCGCGGTCCGACAGTCGCTGATGGGGCAGTGCATCGACGGGCTCATTGAGGCTTTGAGCAAATCGTTCGGCCATCGCGAGGCTCACGTAGACGCCGCCTGCCGCCACCTTGGACACGGCGGCGACCAGTTCCGCGCTTGCGCTTTCCTTCGTCAGGTAGCCCGACGCGCCGGCCTTGAAGGCTCGCGCTGCATATTGCTGCTCCGCGTGCATGGTGAGCACGAGAATGCGCAAGGCGGGCTTTTCCTCCTTGATCTGCTTGATCAGTTCGACGCCGCTGCGCCCTGGCATCGAAAGATCCAGGACGAGCACCTGAGCCTCGGTCGAACGCGCGAGTGCGATCGTGCTTATTCCGTCGCTCGCTTCGCCCGCGACTTCGAATCCGACCGCGTTGGTCAATATATGGCGCAAGCCGTCCCGCACGAGCGCATGGTCGTCCGCAATCAGCACTTTCGTCGTCATGAGTGCGACTCCTCTTGTTGCACGGCTTCCAGGGGAAACGAGACCGACACGGCGAAGCCACCTCTGCCCGGTGTGTCGAACGAAACCGAGCCGCCGAGCACGTATGCGCGCTCACGGATGCCGAGCAGGCCAAACGACTTCCCGAGCGGCATCAGTGGGGAAGTGATGCCACGCCCGTCGTCGGCGATGCGCAGCATGCAATGCTCAACGTCGGTGCGAAGCGTCAGCATGACCCGTGTCGCCTCCGCATGAAGTGCGACGTTAGTCAAGGCTTCCTGCACGATCCGAAATACGGCGGTGGCGGCGCGGCCACTGAATTCAATGTTGGACGTCTCGATGTGACGTTCCACTTCGACGCCATAGCGATTCGTGAAGTCGTTGGCAAGCCAGTCGATCGCGGGGAGCAATCCGAGATCGTCGAGCATCACCGGGCGCTGATCGGCGGCAATGCGCCGCAGCGACGCAACCGTCGTGTCGACGAGCCGGCGCATGCCGCGCAACTGATCGATGGTCTGTGGTCCGATAGCGGCCTGCGCATCGAGTGAGGCTTCAATGGCCGACAGATCCATCTTCAGCGCTGTCAGTTGCTGGCCAATATCGTCATGGAGCTCGCGGGCGATGCGCGTCTTTTCTTCTTCGCGCACGTTCTGCAGGTTCGCAGACAGTTCGCGCAATTCCTCGCGCGACTGCCTGAGCGCCGCATCGGCGTTCACTCGCTCGGTCACATCGTGCAGCATGACTGTGTAGAGCTTGCCGCCACTATCGTCGATCTGGGAAATCGACGCTTCGATGGGAAACTCCTCGCCGTCTGCGCGAAGGCCGAAGAGCACACGCTGTTTGCCCATTTGCCGGTCGGAGCCCCCGGTCACGCCGAACTGCCGGACATGGCGGTCGTGATCTGCGCGAAACCGCTCGGGAATGAAGCGCGACAGAGGTTCACCGATGGCGTCCGCCGCCGGGCACCGGAAGAGCCGCTCAGCCATTGGATTGAAGATCACAATCCGTTGCGTTTCATCGATCGTGACGATCGCCTCCATCGACGAGCGAATGATCCCGCTCAGCCGCGCGGCATCGAGTGTCGATTGCGCGTCGGACGTGCGCGTGATCCGGAAGGTCTCGGCTCGCCCGCGGGTGATCACGAAGACCAGCCAGGCCAGAAGTAGGGCGTTGGCAGCGACGCTCCAATATAGCAGGACGCGAATGCCGCCGTCGTCGTCGTTGGGGATCCCCGACTTCGCCGAGCCCGTGAGCGCGAGCGGCTGTTCACCCGTCGCGGCAGTCCAGATCTTTCGGACGCGCGGCTGGGGATAGGGCAGATCGCTGCTGGATGGTTCTGAGGAAAAGAATCGCATGCCGCGCGAACCCGTTGGAGTGGAAGCGTGCAGATTGACTGGGACTTCGGGCCGGATAACCCATTCAAGGAAGCGCTCGGCGCCGAGCGCGGCAATCACGAAGTTGGCCGCGCTGGCCGGGGATCGGAGCAACGAATTTCCTGTGCTTGCCGCACCCTGGAGCGTCTTCTGGCGGCGATCACGGTTAAGGCCGACGCCCATCAGTTCGTGCCCCGCGTCCCGTGCCAATCGCGCCGTAGGCCTTTCGACGCTCATCTGGGCAACGTGCAACTGGCGCTCACGAAGATTCTGCCAGCATGCGACACACAAAGCGGCGGCGATTCCGAAAACCACGAGCGTGAGGCGCACTGCCGCCCTGCTGGGTGCGTTGCGTGCGCGAGACTTAGCGTCGCCGATCATGTGCGCCTTCGGTAAGTGTGGCATTGCCTGACCCGGAACCCGGTGGAATGCGACAGCAAGCAGATTACAGCCCATTTTCGCCGATCGCGGCGTGACCCGCCACAGAGTGCGCAGTCCGCGCCAGGCGCAGTCGATAGCGCATCCTACCTATCCTATCGGGCCGGGTCCGAAAGCTGTTCCGTCTCGAGCCGGGGTTCGTCTTCAAGGGAACGGCTCGGACGCGCCAGCCGTAATCTATAGAGCGGCTCGTGCCACGCGGCGCCTGAGTCTTCGGGCACGGGCCGGCTGCTTGAGATGCTCGCACATCACACGTCCGCGGATAGTTGATGCAAGTCAATGGGCGGACGACATCGCCAGATAAAGTGAAGCCAAACCGATGTCGCCCGACGGTCGGCAACAACATCCTGGATGCGGAGAAGATGATGCAAGCTTTCGATGTCATGACCTCGTCTGTCATATCAGTCA
>NZ_FCON02000310.1 GCF_001544535.1 Caballeronia choica
CTTTTCATGGGCGTCCTCGTAAGAGCTATCGCTCAAGCATAGAGCATGTGTCCGCAAAATTCCTGACTTATGAGTAAGTGCGCCGAACGCGAGCATCGCCTCGATGGAGCGATTCTTGGGTGCCCACGATCTTTGAGCGAGGTGCCTGACTTGCGCCCGGTCGGAAATTGTTTCGAGCAGGCTGCGTGCGGCCTTTTGATCGCCGAGATCAACGGTACGATCCTCCGGGTCAATCCCGTCTTTTGCCATTGGCTAGGCTACGATCTGCACGAGCTCGTCGGCGTACGCAAGGTATCCGACCTTCTGACGGTTGGCGGAAAGTTGTTCCAGCAAACGCACTGGGGACCGCTGCTTGAGATTCAGCGATCCGTTGCGGAACTAAAGCTCGAAATCCTCAGCCGCGACCGCCGCCGCATTCCCATGCTGCTCAACGTTCGCCGTGTTGAAAGCGGAAGCGACGCCTTTGACCACTTCGCTTTTATGATCCTTTCAGACCGTCACAAATTCGAACAAGAGCTGGTCAAGGCGAGGAACAATGCGGAACGCGCTCTCCAAGCACGACGCGGGGTAGAGGAAGAACTGCGGAGAGCGGACCGGCAGAAAGACGAATTTCTGGCGACGCTCGCCCATGAGCTACGCAACCCGCTTGCTCCCATGCGCAGCGTGGTTGATCTACTGAGGGCTGAAGGACTGGACGGGGGGGCAGGTAGGGTGGGCGTACGGCGTGCTCGATCGGCAATTGGACCAGCTGTCACATCTTGTGGACGATCTCCTCGATGTCGGGCGCTTCAAAGAGGGAAGAATTGAACTGCGGCTGGCGCAGGTGGACCTCGCCGGTGCAATGCATGTTGCCGTCGAAGGATCCGGGCCGAGAATAAGCGCAGCAAGGCACCGATTGGTCATATCTGTCCCGTCAGAGCCGGTGCTAGTTGAAGCAGATCCGACAAGGCTGTCCCAGATCATGCAAAACTTGTTAAATAACGCGGCGAAATACACGCCGCCAGGCAGAGACATTTGGTTTTCGGGGCATCGCGACGAAAACGAGGCCATCATTGTTGTCCGTGACTCCGGTATCGGCATTCCCGCCGAGGATCTGCCGTCCATTTTCGGTTTGTTCCAACAACTGCCCGGTGGAAAGCAATATTCGCAGGGCGGACTTGGTGTCGGGTTGGCGCTGGTCAGATTGCTCACGCAACTTCACGGAGGAACGGTCTCGGCGCACAGCGCGGGAGTTGGCCAGGGCAGCGAGTTCATCGTACGACTGCCACTCTCTGTCGCGCTTCCGGCCCATGTCGATGTGCCGCCTGCGCCCGCCTTCCGATCGCGGGCCCGCCGCATCTTGGTTGTCGACGACAATGCAGACGCGGCGGAAAGCCTCGCTATGCTGCTTGAATTAGAAGGTAACACCGTCTGGCGTGCACTTGATGCAAAAGCCGCCCTGCAGGTCGCTCGTGAGCAGGAGTTTGACGTGGCGCTTCTCGACATAGGGTTACAGGACATGTGCGGATATGAGCTAGCTAACCGCATGCGAGCAGTGATCCATGGAACTCCGCTGCTGCTTATCGCCATCACAGGCTGGGGCCAGCAGGAAGATCTTCGGAAAGCGAAGGCTGCCGGTTTCGACTTTCATTTTACGAAACCCGTCGACGTAGTCCAGTTGCTGGCCGCTATAAGCACTCGCTGTTGACCTCCTCCAACCACGCCTACCTACAAGTGAATGGGATCCACCGCGCGTACCACGGTTCGCTCCCGGACTACATTACTCATTTAATGCGTGCAGCGAACTCTTGCTGTTTCGAAGTGAAGAGACATCATCAGTAAAAATCGTCTCAACCTCTCTCAACCGGCCCCTTAAAAACCGCATCGTTGATAACGGGAGTTAATCAAGGATGCCGTTTCTCGAGGGCCTTACTTGTCAAAGCAAAATTGAAATGTCGTACCGCCGGCTAAGTACAGATGTCGTGTTTTTGGTTGGTTGTGAAAGCTGTCTTCAACGGTTTGAATTCACGTAGTGTTGAAGGACGGCCCTGATCGGACAGGGGCGTGTCAGACCGTTTAGCGAGTGCGAGCAGACCGCTGGCCAGGTTTTGAAGGCGTCTTCGACTGCTGCGCGACCTGCGCGATTGCCAAGTCCAGATCGGCTCGGGTGAATGCGCGCGACTTCTTCGTGCCGGGCAACGGCTTGGGTGTGCGTACCGGCGCACCTCGATTTGTGCGAGACGGCGAGCCTGAGATCCGACGGTTATCCCGTTGCGCCTGTAGCGCTCGCGCGACCTGCAACGCATGACCAAGACGCTTGTTCTCGATTATCGCGCCTTGGTCGATGTCTGCGAGCTTGTCATACGGCACGGCATGCAGGACGCTGCTGTCAATCGAACTAAAAATGTAACCCCCTCGGTCGCCGGAAACCCACACCAATCAACGCACCACCCCATCGAGAGTTGCAGCTTTATGTCACTTTCAAGAGAGTGAACCAAACCGTGGGAGGTCAATTCACGCCGCTCGGCGCGTACTCGGCGAGTTTGCAGCTCCAGAAGTCTTGGTCAACACGGCAAGTTTCTTAACCGAGAACTCTTCGTTGAGAACAGCAACTCTGACCTATGCCAGGCAGTGCGCTCCCTCGTCCGTCCATCGCATTTGTTGCTTCTTCGCCATGCGATGGCTGACCACCAGGTTCACCGCGGACTCGGCAATGCTGCTGCTGATCGGTAGCCCCTTGTGATAGCGCGTGCCATAGTTCACGAGCGTACCGGCGTTGTTTTGGATGTAGAAGTACAGGCGGCGCAGGTTCCAGTACAACGTCGAGTGCTCATAGCCTTCCTTCGCCAACAGCGTGGCATCCAGGGCCTTGATGCGGGACACCGATTGCCGGCCCTTTCCATGCCAAACCAGCCACTTGGCGTGATCGATCTCTGTCTCTACAGCGATTCGCTCGTGGGGCTCCATGGTCTGGCTTCCTAACACCGAGTTCTTGGCAGCCTTGAACTTCATCGCGATGTGAAACCAGTCCAGTATCCTTCCCCTGGCGAGCTGGCTGCCGTCCACAGCCTTGCCGAATTCGCCAGCGTCATCGCTGATCACGGTGACTCGCTCGTCTGGAGCCACGCCGCTTGCAAAGAGAAATTGGTCCAGCCGCGCGGGCGCCGATGGCACCAGCTTATGCACGTACGCGTAGAGACGCGGGGTGCGATCAGCAAGAGTTGCCCGGCCCGCAACGATGTTGACATGTCGATCCCGCGTCAACTTCTGCGCCCAAGGCGATTTCAGCTCCGCAAGGTTGCGCGCCGCCTTGCGGCTCTTGGGGCTGCTGCTGAAGCTCAGCCACGCCGAGTCGACGCTCACGCAGCCGACGGTGGTCGATTCGCGAGCCTGCTCTGCGCTGACCGCTTTTGGTCCAGACGCGATATCGCGCTCGATCTGCGCGTCCAGCGCGCTACCGACGGCGAGGATTCGACGGCGAGTACTACCGAAGGAAATCCCTTTGTCCAGCGGAAGGACCTCTCGAAGCAGCTCAGTGGTCTGACGGTAGGGTAGATGTGCGGCCCACTTGGCCTGCAGGTACTCCAATTCCGGAGTCACACGCTGGTGAATGGCTTTGCACAGCGGACTCACGGAGCGGCGCGGTTGCCCTTGTTCTGCCGCGCAGTTGCACGCCCACAGCCTCGGACTCGGCACGTCGACCTTGCCAAACACGGTTCGCAGCACGATCGACCGGGCGTCCTTGTGCGCCAGCATCGAGCCACAACGGTGGCAAGCCAATTGGCTCTCCATCCACCTGGCAGTCTGCTCCGATACCAGTAACGATTGAACCTCGGCGAGCAAGGCGCGACCTTCGGCAAGTGTGAGTCCCAGGTCGGCGACGCTGCGGTCTTTTCGTTCCACCACAGCAACAATCGTCGCTTCAGGCTCACTCGTTTCTTCACCCTCCAGGCGGGCCTCGATGATCAGTCGCATAGCAACTCCGATCGGTTGGCAACGTCGCCAGCGTAGCTGATACGGCCAGTCTGCCGGGCGGGCTCGCTGAGATTTTTTCGTTAGAAACTTCGCAGATTCCAAGCACCGTATCCCATCGGGTCCGGCACCGTCACGCCGTCTATGACGGCGGTCAAGTCGACGGAAATTACCTCCCATGATTTGGTTCACTCTCTTCTACGGCGCTCGATATCGCCGACATTAACGACGCCATTACGAAAGTCAGTGCAAAAGCGATGAGGGAACGGGGGGCGGCTGCGCCGCCCCAACCCCGAAAACCTTAAAAGGCCAGTTCAAAAAGCCCGCTCAGTTCGGCTAAGGATGTTCCAGCAGACGAGTGAGCAGGCTAGTTTGATGAACGCTTCATGAATGTCAGATCGGCGTTCGAAGCGAATACGAAGACGACGGAAACCATGGAGCCACGAATGAGTCCGTTCGACGACCCAACGAAACTTGCCCAGGCCGCTGCCGTGTTCGGTGCGGCGCCTGGCGATGACCGGTCTGATGCCACGCTCGCGAAGTCGGCGGCGATG
>NZ_FCON02000311.1 GCF_001544535.1 Caballeronia choica
ATGACTGCTGGTCCACTTCGTATAGCGGTCCGATGCCCGTACCTCTTCTACATGCCAACAACGATGAAACCCCGCTAACGACACTCCCCCGGTTGGACCACTCAGACATAACGGGCTGGCGGTGCATGGCAAGAATTGGCGTTGGAAAGCTGCTTTCTTTGCTTACTTTCTTTGCAGCAGCAAAGAAAGTGAGTCCCGCCCCGGACAGGGGCAGAGCTAATAAACCAAAAACAAAACAAGTTCCATAGGAGCATAAGCGCATCAAACGGCGTAAACACCAACCCACCCCAACCCCACCTCAAGCGCCACCGAAGCTCAACGCATATCCAACCGATAGCTCGTCCTCTGCCGATACCGCTCCCCCGGACGGAGCACTACGCCCGCGGCATTATCCATGTTGATCTGGTTAGGAAAGCCCCCGGTCTCCAGACACAGCCCCGCATGCTTGCGATAAACCTTGCCATTACGCCCGACGACGCCTTCCAGAAAATTACCGGTATAGAACTGCATCCCATGCGCATTGGTCGAGACGGTCAATTCGCGGCCGCTCGCGGGGTCATAAAGCACGGCCGCCGTGCGCATCGGCATCGGCATCGACTCGCCATCGCCTCGCAACACATAGCAATGATCGAAGCCGCCCGCCCGCGCGAGCTGCGCATTCGGCCAGCCGAGCCGCGCCCCAATCGGCGCGCCCGCGCGAAAGTCGAATGCATTGCCCGCGACGTCCGCGCGCGCGACCGGAATCAATGTATCGTCCACTTCGAAATACGCGTCCGCCTCGATCGCGATCACATGGCCGCGAATGTCGGGCGCATCGGCGCATGCATCCCCCGACAAATTGAAGTACGCATGATTCGTCAGGTTGACGGGCGTCGGTGCATCGGCGAGCGCTTCGTAATCGAGTGTCAACGTGCCGCGGTCGTCGAGCGAGAAACGCACGGTTGCCGTGAGCGTGCCGGGGAAACCGGCATCGCCTTCAGGCGATTCGTGCGTCATCACGAGCGCGCCATCCACTTCGCGCGCGCTCCACAACGCACGATGAAATCCCGCCGCGCCACCATGCAGATGGTTCGGGCCGTCGTTGCGATCGAGCGAGTAGCTCACGCCGTCGAGCGTGAAGCGCGCTCCCGCGATGCGGTTCGCCCAGCGTCCGATCGTCCCGCCCATGAAGGCGCGGCCCGCGAGATAGTCGGCGGGCGTGTCGTGGCCGAGCAGGACATCGGCGATGCGCCCCGCGCGGTCGGGCGCATGCCACGCGACGAGCGTCGCGCCCAGGTCGCTGATCGTGACGCGCATGTCGTGCGCGTTGCGCAGCGTGAAGAGCCGCACGGCGTCGCCGCCGGGCAGTGCGCCCCAGCGCTCGACGCCGATGCGTGCGTGAGTTTTGCGGCTGGTGCCGTCGGTGTCGGCGAGATTCATAGCGATCGCTCGGATGCGTGGCGTCAGCCGGGTTGCGGCGTCTCTTTGGCTTGCAGACGTTCCTGAAACTCGCGCGGCGTGCAGTCGAGTTCGCGACGAAACACAGCGTACATGTATTGCAACGACGTGAAGCCGCAGCGGATCGCCACTTCGGCGCTCGACATGTCGTGGCGCGCGAGCAGTTGCTTGGCGACATCGAGTTTGTGGTTGAGGATTTCCTGATGCACGGTGTAGCCGAGTTCGCGCCTGAAGTGATCTTCGAGCGACGAGCGCGATACGCCGACGTAATCCGCCACTTGCTCGGTCTTGATCCCCTGACAGCCATATTGCCGGATGTAATGCCGCGCGCGCATCACATGCGGGCTCGACACGGGCTGATGCCGCGTCGACAGGAGCACGTTGATGCCGACCGGCGGCACGAGAATGCGCCGGCCCGCGAAGCGCGCGCCTCCCAACATCTGGTGCAGCAGGTGGGCGGCGGTGCGTCCCATTTCCTCGGTGCCCTGGATCACGGATGACAGCGGAATGCGCGTCAAGGAACGCGTGAGCGGATCGTTGTCGATGCCGATGATCGCGACTTCCTCGGGCACCGCGATGCCGGAAATCAGGCACGCTTGCAGTAGATGCCGCGCGCGTGCATCGGTGACGGCGATCACGCCGACGGGCTTCGGCAAGCCCTGCAACCATGACGTGAGCTGCGCGCTCGCCTGGTTCCAGACGGGCGCGCTCGTCGGGAGTCCGCGGTGGATGTCGGCTTCCAGGCCATCGGCGGCGAGGAGTGCCTTGAACGCGAGTTCGCGTTGCTGCGCCCAGCGGTTCTCGGGCGATTCGGGCAGGCTGTAGAGCGCGAAGCGCTGCAATCCCGCGCCGATCAGATGCGTGTACGCGAGCGAGACGAGCTTCGCGTTGTCGGTGGCGATGTACGGCAGGTTCGCCGGATAGTCCGATGGATCTTGATACGACGAACCCACCGCGACCACAGGCAGCGGGCAGTCGGCGAGCGCTTCGCAGACGGCGGGATCGTCGAAGTCGGCGATGATGCCATCGCCTTCGAATCGCTCGATGCCGGTGAGGCGCGCGCGAAAATCCTCCTCGAGAAAGAGATCCCACGCGACGCGCGTCGACAGCAGGTAGTTGCCGATGCCGGTGATGATCTCGCGGTCATAGACCTTGTTCGCGTTGAACAGCAGCGCGATGCGATGCGTGCGTTGAGCAGTTTGCTGTCTTGTCATCGACCTCTGGACAAAGCGCGAGGCTTTGTCGTCTCCGTTAGGCGGCTTTGCTGCTGTCGAAGCCGCTGCGCTGTTTTAAGCGTTCAGCTTATTCTAGGCCGCGAGCAGCGCGCGGCGCCAGTCCATTATCCCCGAGAACAAGAATCACCATCGCCGCTGGCGGATTTCGCAATTGCCGCGACCGGCGCCAAGCTGGCAGCATGGAGTCACTTCATGGCCGCTCCGACGCACTCGGCGGCACACATCCGAACACAAGGAGACGCGCATGTCCTGCTTCGAACATCTGCCGGCGATTCGCTACGAAGGCCGCGAGGCGCAAAGCCCGTTCGCTTATCGCCACTACGACCGCAACAAGCTCGTGCTGGGCAAGCGCATGGAAGACCATCTGCGCCTCGCCGTCTGCTACTGGCACACTTTCGTGTGGCCGGGCGTCGACATGTTCGGCGCGGCCACGTTCAAGCGTCCGTGGCAGCAGGCGGGCGATGCACTCGAACGGGCGCACCTGAAAGCCGATGCGGCGTTCGAACTCTTCTCGAAGCTCGGCACGCCGTTCTACACCTTCCACGATACCGACGTGTCGCCCGAGGGCGACAGCATCCGTCATTACGTGAACAACTTCAGAAAGATGAGCGACTACCTTGCACGCAAGCAAGACGACACGGGCGTCAGGCTGCTGTGGGGCACGGCGAATCTCTTCTCCAACCCGCGCTATGCGGCGGGCGCCGCGACCAATCCGAACCCCGACGTGTTCGCGTTCGCCGCGACCCAGGTGTTGCAGGCGCTGGAAGCCACGCAGCGCCTCGGCGGTGAAAACTACGTGCTGTGGGGCGGCCGCGAAGGCTACGAAACGCTGCTCAACACGGACCTCAAGCGCGAACGCGAGCAATTTGCGCGCTTCCTTTCGATGGTGGTCGAGCACAAGCACAAGATCGGCTTCAAGGGCGCGCTGCTGATCGAGCCGAAGCCGCAGGAGCCGACCAAGCATCAATACGATTACGACGTCGCGACCGTCCACGGCTTTCTCGTGCAGTACGGCTTGCAGGACGAGATTCGCGTGAACATCGAGGCCAATCACGCGACGCTCGCGGGTCATTCGTTTCATCACGAGATCGCGACGGCGATCGCGCTCGGCGTGTTCGGCAGCATCGACGCGAATCGCGGCGATCCCCAGAACGGCTGGGACACGGACCAGTTCCCGAACAGCGTCGAGGAACTGACGCTCGCGTTCTACGAAATCCTGCGTCACGGCGGCTTCACGACGGGCGGCATGAACTTCGATGCGAAGGTGCGCCGCCAGAGCATCGATGCCGAGGACCTGATGCATGGGCATATCGGCGCGATCGATGTCATCGCGCTCGCGCTGGAACGCGCGGCGGCACTGATCGAGAACGATCAACTCCAGAGTCTGAAGCAAGCGCGCTATGCAGGCTGGGACAGCGAGTTTGGACGCAAGGTGCTGGCGGGCGGTTACTCGCTGGAATCGCTCGCGGCGGATGCGCTCGCCCGCGAGATCAGTCCGAAGCACGTGAGCGGACAGCAGGAGCGGCTCGAAAACATCGTCAGCCGGGCGATCTATGGTTAGTCATCCAGGCCTTCCGGGCAACATCAAAAAACGTTGCCCGGGACGGTAGATTTCGCAATTGCCGCGCCGTTGTCTGCGGTACAACCTAGTGCAGTGCGTCACAAATAATGCAACTTAATTGCGATTTGTGAGTCTCTGTTTGCATGGAGGGAGAACTCATGA
>NZ_FCON02000312.1 GCF_001544535.1 Caballeronia choica
CCCAGCTCGTTGACGCTCGCTTCATGTGCCGACCAAAATGCGAGAGTAAACGACAGCCCGCGAAAGTTTACAACCCCATCCGGTATGTCATTGAACGTAAACGATTTTCCCGCGCAGCGACCGCACCCGACACGAGTTGTGTGTAATCAAATGCGTCTGACCTTCCACGTTTTCTCCTAATTCTTGTGCGAAGCGCCATTAATTTGTCGGGCAGTTTAGCACCGGCATCGGAATTCTGGCCTATCGTTCAACTGCTGCAATGTTGTTCCGGGACTACATTGGTAACTTCCTGACAAAACGACGCGCGGCGACGCGAGGGGAACGCGACGGGGTGGGCAAGTACAGCGAGTCGGCAATATTTATGTATCGGATGCTGCGAGGTATTGGGCATTCTCCGCGAATTGTCAACGACGACTTGGGCGGCGGTGTCGGGTGTCTCAATATGGCCGATTGCCGCCCAATCCCCTTCGATGTCTGACCGCCGCGCCGCAAGCCACGGATGCATGACCATCGCCGACCCGTAACGCCGGTCGGCTTCGTTTTCTCGTCGTGCGTACGTCGTGCGCAAACACGCAGGGCGTGAAGGGCGGCTAGCCGTCACGCCTCCAGCGCCAGCAGCGCGAAGGTCGCGAGCCAGTGCTCGCCCATGTAGTCGCCCGCGACGTGCGCGATGCCCGACGCCAGATGCTCGTCGGCGGCGGCTTCGAGCAGGGCGGCCCGCGCATCGCCCGCCGGCAGCGCCCGCGCGATCGACCGCTGGCACCACGCGCGGCTCAGGTTCAGGCCGTCGAGATGGGCGAGCTTGCCGTCGCTGCGATCGATGACGGTGGCGGGCACGAACAGCGTCGCGGGCTCGCGCGCCGCGAGCTTCGGCAGGAAGCGATCGAACCAGCCGGTGAACTCGCCCGCTGGCAACACGCGGCGCATCAACTCGGCCTCCATCAGCGACGGCGAAAGAAACTCGTCGCCGGCCGGCTCCCACGCCTGACACGCTTCGTCATGCAGATACCAGCGCTTCGCCGTATCGGCGATCAGCGTTTCGAACCTCGTATCGCGCGTTTGCCGCGCGTAACCGATCGCCAGCGACAGCGCGAACGCCATGTTGAAGTGCGTCCCGACCCGCAGCGGATAGGTCGACTTCGGCAGGAATTCGGTGAAGCGTGCGACGAAGGCGTCGGCGAGCGGCTGCATCGTGTTGGCCCAGCGCGCGGCTTCGTCCGTGCGCATCGAATGGAGCTGGCCGGCGAGCGCGAGCAGCCACGCCCAGCCATACGGCCGCTCGAAGCCGCGCGCGGCGGGGCGCTCCAGATAAGCGACTTCCGCGGCCACATTGGCCTCGGTCACGTGCTCGTCGAAGAGCGCGCGGATCGACGGCGCTTCGGGCAAGCGCGGGAATCGATCGCAGAGACGCGCGAGCAGCCAGTACCCATGCACGCACGAATGCCAGTCATAGCTGCCATAAAAGACCGGATGCAGCGCGCGCGGACTCTGGACGTCGGCGGCGCTCGCCACCACGTGATCGAGCTTGTTCGGATACTCCCGCGTGAGGTGTCCGAGTGCGACGCGTGCGAATTTCGACGCGAGCGCTTCGTCCAGTTCAATGGCTGATGGGGTGTTCATGGGCGCCTCGTGGTTCGAATGAATGGTGTCAGCTTGCGCGGATTTTCGACTCGACACTTTATCGATAAATGCTCGATAGGGGTAACTACTTAGGCATCGCACGACTGCGCTTTCGCGCCGATCGTCGTATAAACTTCCGCCCCAACGCCAGCAGAGCGCGCGACCCGGCTTCACCCGTCGACGTCGACGAACCGGTTTCGAGAGCGGCCCGCCCGCCGCTATTCCATCAAGCAACAAGGAATGACAACAACATGACCGACCTTACCGTTTCACAGGCAGCCGACACCCGGCGGCGCATCTTCGCGATCGTCGGCGCCTCGTCGGGGAATCTCGTCGAGTGGTTCGACTTCTATATCTACTCGTTCCTCGCGCTGTACTTCTCGGCCGCGTTCTTCCCGAGCGGCAATCCCACGACGCAGTTGCTCAACACCGCCGGCGTGTTCGCGGCGGGCTTCCTGATGCGCCCGATCGGCGGCTGGCTCTTCGGCCGCATCGCCGACAAGCACGGCCGCCGCAACGCGATGATGATCTCGGTGCTGATGATGTGCGGCGGCTCGCTCGTGATCTGCTTCCTGCCGACCTACGCGACGATCGGCGCATGGGCGCCGATCCTGCTGCTGCTCGCGCGGCTGTTCCAGGGCTTGTCGGTCGGCGGCGAATACGGCACGAGCGCGACCTACATGAGTGAAGTTGCGCTGAAGGGCCGGCGCGGCTTCTTCGCGTCGTTTCAGTACGTGACGCTGATCGGCGGACAGCTTGCCGCGCTGCTCGTGCTGGTCGTGCTGCAACTGTTCCTCTCGACCGAGGAACTGAAGGCGTGGGGCTGGCGCGTGCCGTTCTTCATCGGCGCGTGCGCGGCGCTGGTCTCGCTCTACCTGCGTAAATCGCTCGACGAAACCACCACCGCCGAAACGCGGAGGCTCAAGGAAGCCGGCACGTTGCGCGGCCTGATGCTGCACAAGCGCGCGTTCCTGACGGTGGTCGGCTTCACGGCGGGCGGCTCGCTGATCTTCTACACGTTCACGACCTACATGCAGAAGTACCTCGTGAACACGGCCGGCATGCCCGCCAAGACGGCCAGCAACGTGATGACGGCGGCACTTTTCGTCTACATGATCATGCAGCCGCTGTTCGGCGCGCTCTCGGACCGCATCGGCCGGCGCAACGCGATGCTCTGCTTCGGCACGCTTGCCACGATCTGCACGGTGCCGCTGCTGCATGCGCTGAAAGACGTGACGAGCCCAGTCACCGCTTTCGTGCTGGTGGTCGCCGCGCTGGCGATCGTGAGCTTCTATACGTCGATCAGCGGTTTGATCAAGGCCGAGATGTTCCCGCCGGAAGTGCGTGCGCTTGGCGTCGGCCTGTCGTATGCGGTCGCCAATGCGGTGTTCGGCGGCTCGGCGGAATACGTCGCGCTGTACATGAAATCGATCGGCAGCGAATCGACGTTCTATTGGTACGTCACCGTGATGTGCGCGATTTCGCTGATCGTTTCTTTCCGCATGCGCGATCCGAGCAAGGAAGGATATTTGCGCAACGAACCTTGAGTGTGCCGGTGAATCGGCTGCACGAAAACGCACGGTTTTGGCGCCGTGCGTTTTTGTTTATGGCCGACGTTGTTGTTGGCGCGCGAAAAGCGGATCATCGGCGCATCATCGTGAGCGCCTGAATCCGCGATGACGGTAAGATTGAGGTGAACAGCCCGCATTCGGCGCGCGGGCCTGAACTGGACACGAGTGGGCGTACGCAGCATCAACGTACGAAGCGAATGAAACACTCGAGCGCGTCCGTCTGCTTGGAGACTAGCCCATGGAAGACTTCGACGAATCGCTGTATCACGTATGGCAAGCCAACCTGAGCGTGCTGACCGGGTCGCCGGGCGGCGCGTCGCGGCTGGCGCGGATGATGACGTTTTCGCCGTCGCACATGAAGCTGATCGTGGCGGGGCGGCGCGCCTTCAGCGAGGAGTTCGTGCGCGGCGTGGAGACGGTGACGGGCCTCCCCGCGCACTGGATGGACGAGCGCCGCGGCGCGGCCGACATTCCCGCCGAGGCCCAGCGCGCAATGGACGAGGAAACGCCCGTCGCGGTGTTTCGCGGCACGGCGCACCCGGCGCCGAAGCGGCCTGTATTGCGCGGGCCGGAGCCGCTCCTTTCACAGACCGAAGCGACTCGCCGCATCGCCGACCAGGCGCTTCAGCAGGCGGAGACACATCGACGGGATTTGCTTTTCAGGCGTAACCGCGAACTGCTGGTGCAGGATTTGCGCCGCCTGGAGCGGCAACTGGCGCTGCTGCAACTCGACGGCATGACGCCGAAGGCGGAGGAACTGCTCGCGTCGGACAAGCTGAGCGATGCCGTGAAGGCCGACTTGTCGGGGCGTCTCGAACAGATCGACAAGCACAAGAAACTGCTGTTGCAGCACGTGGAGAAGCTTGCGACGCTGCTTTCCAATACCGATGAGGGGTGATCGCTGGCGCTTGGGTTTGGGTTGGGGTTGGGTTGGGGTTGGGGTTGGGTTGTTTACACCGTTTGATGCGCTCAGGCTTCTGTGGAACTTGTTTTGATTTTGGTTTATTAGCTCTGCCCCTGTCCGGGGCGGGACTCACTTTCTTTGCTGCTGCAAAGAAAGCAACTGTATTAAAGGTCAAGCGCGA
>NZ_FCON02000313.1 GCF_001544535.1 Caballeronia choica
AAAGTCTGGCCCGAGCGCTCCAGCTTCACGCGAAATGGCTTGTTCTCGGCAACGAGCGACTGATCGACGCCGAAGCTTTCGAAATGCACGCTGCCCTGCGGCCAGTGGCCCGTCATGTCGCGCACGCCGTCCATCAACGCGCGCGGGCCACAGCAGTAGACGTGCGTGCCGCTGCCAGTCTTCTCGAAGACGGGCCAGAAATCGAAGGCATCCGCGGGGTCGCCGAAATCGTGATGCACGACGACGTGCGACTTCCATTCGGGGCCAGTGAGTTCGTCGAGGAACGCGGTCATTTCAGGGCTGCGTGTGAGGTAGTAGAGCTTGAAGCGGGGGCCGCCGGCGGCCTTCAGATGCCGCATCATCGAGAGAATCGGCGTGATGCCGATGCCGCCCGCGACGAACACGAAGCTACGTGCACGCTCGCTCAGACCGAACTCGTTTCGAGGCTCTGAGACTTCAATCCGATCGCCCTCCGACACGTCGTCCGTCATGCTGACCGAACCGCCGCGACCGGCAGCATCGCGTTTGACCGCAATCAAGTAGCGGTCGGATTCATCCGGATCGTTGCATAGCGAATAATTGCGGCTCGCGCCGCTCGGCACACGCACCGTGACGTGCGAACCCGCGGTGAACGGCGGCAGTTCCCGCCCTTCAGGATCGCGCAGCTCGAAGCTCACGATGCCCTCTGCGACCCGCGTTTTCTTCGTCACCGCGAGCGTCCTGAAGACCTCTTCCATGCTTGTCAACTGACTCATTTGCGTCTGCCTCCCTGCTCTCTCTTCGTCCCGCGCGGCGCGAAATTAGCAACGCGCCACCCAATGCGTTTATATTAGATATCTAACTAAAGGAACGCAAGCGGGTTTTCCCTTGAAGCGCTGGAAATGCGCGAAAAAAAAAGCGCCCGAAGGCGCCGTCCATGCTGAGAGAATGGTGTTTCAGGAAGCTTTTTCCGCGTGCTCGCGCAGGGTATTCGCTGGCACCCCGATCAGCACCGCGAGCCCGCCGAGCACGACGAGCGCTGCGATCGCGGACAGCCCGATCGCAAGACTGCCGGTCACCGTTTTGATCCAGCCAAGCGCGATGGGCCCACAGAACGCACCCACTTGGCCGAGACTACTAATCGCGCCGATGCCCGCCGCCGCCGCTTCGTCGGTAAGGTAGGCCGGTGGGATTGACCAGATGATCGCGGCCGCGCCGAAGTAAGAGATCGAGATCATGCCGAGACACACGATCGAGGCCACCGTGCTGCCCGACACCAGAGGCAGCAGGAAGCCACCCAGCCCGCCGATCGCCGTGCAGCCGAAGAAGTGCCAACGCCGCTCCAGCGTCACGTCTGAACTGCGAGCAACGATGAACATGCCGAGCGCACCGATGATATAAGGCAGCGCGGACAGCAGCCCGACATTCAACACGTCGGCGACACCCGCCTGACGGATGATCGTGGGCGTCCAGTAATTGAGGATCGTGCCGCACAGCGGCACCGTGCCCCAGCCCGCCGCGAGGATGTAGACGCGCGGATCTTTCAGCGCCGCGAGTAGCTGATGCTTGCCATGCTTCGAGGACTTCTTTTCGGCGCGGTCGGCAGCGAGCGCATCGAGGATGATCTTCTTCTGATCGTCATCGAGCCAGCGCGCGTCCTGTGGTTTGTCGACGAGATAGAAAAATGCCACGATGCCCATCAGGAGTGCCGGCAGACCTTCAAGGAAGAAGAGCCATTGCCAGTTCTTGTAGCCATAGACATCGGTAAAGTTATGCAGAATCCAGCCCGATAGCGGCCCACCGATGATACCGGCGGCCGCAATCGCAAGCAGGAAGCGAGACGTTATCCGCGCCCGCCGTGCACCCGGATACCAGTACGTGAGGTACAGGATGATGCCCGGCCAGAAGCCAGCTTCGGCCGCGCCCAGCAGAATGCGCGCGACGTAGAACTGCGTCGGCGTGGTCATGAACGCCATCGCAGTCGAGATGCCGCCCCACAGAATCATGATGCGCGAGATCGTCAGCCGCGCGCCGATCTTCTTTAGCCACAGCGTGCTCGGCACTTCGAGCGAGATATAGCCGATGAAGAAGAGGCTCACGCCGAGCCCGTAGGCGGCATCACTCAAGCCCAGGTCCTGTTTCAGATGCAATTGCGCGAAGCTGACGTTCACCCGGTCGAGGTAATTCAGCACCCAGCAAACGAAGATGAACGACATCAGCCGCCAGGTGACCTTGTGATACGTCGCTTCGACGCGTGCCGCCGTTGCGTCCGACTCCAGCAGGAATTGCGTAAGTGTGGATTTGGCCACCAGATGTCTCCGTTCCGCTCGCTCATGAGGACGACGCGCGGTCGCTCGGAATCCTTCCGCGCGACATCGCGTCCTAAAGTATTTTTATTCGATCTCTAATTATAATGTAGAGAGGCCAGCAAGGGCAAGCAAGCTCGGGTTTGCCCCGAGAAGACGGTTATTCGTCATTCGCCGGCATCCGAGGCGGCGTTTTTACCGGCTATCATGTCGAACAGGCTACATCTGGGGCTTTGGGAACACGTCATGACACAAAAGAAACCTGTGGCTGGCGCGCCACGCGAAACCGCGGAAATGCTGCGTCACTGGCACGACACCGTGCCGAACGATCGGCTCGCGCACCTCGTAAAGGACGCCACGCGCTCGATGGTCCGTGCTCTGCAAATGCGGCTCGCTGAACACTCTGTATCGTTCGGACACTGGACTTTTCTGCGCATACTTTGGGAAACAGATGGCCTCACGCAGCGCGAATTGAGCGAACAGGCGGGCGTGATGCAGCCAACCACATTCTCGGCTGTGACGGCGATGGAAAAGCTCGGGCTCGTCGAGCGGCAACAGCTGCCCGACAACAAGAAGAACGTACATGTGTTCTTAACCCCCGAAGGCCGCGCGCTTAAGAAAAAGCTCGTGCCGCTCGCCGAGGAAGTCAACGAAATCAGCGTGACGGGCCTGAGCGAGCGCGACATCAACACCGCGCGCAAGGTGCTGCTCGCGATCATCGAGAACCTCGCGGAGGACGAATCCGGCTCTACCAATCCAATGCGCCGCGTGCCATCGACGCGTGCGTTGGGGCGTCTGATCACAGAGCGCGCAGACACGCTGAAAGACGCCTGATCTCTTTTTCGGTTCGGCAGGTGTGATCTTCATCGACAAATGGCGGCGAATTATCTGCGCTATCTGACGCCCGATCAAGAAGGTGCGGCGCGGGCTGCGATGGGTTCTGGAGACAACAGATCAATGGCATTTCACGACACAAAGGCGTCGTCCGCAGCGGTTTTTATCCGGCCCGCGCGCCCTCACGCGTGCGAGAGCCAGCAATTTGATCTCTACCGGCGATGCGCTGCAACCGGCGCGGGGCCAACTAAGCCTTCAGTGGCGCTAATGCGTGCATCCGCTCGTCGCTTTCCGTGCCGCCGGGGCCCGCCTTGAGGGTTTTTGGCCGGCTACGGTGCGTTGCCTTGTAAGACAGGTGGATGCACTTTAGCTTATGTATCGATTTGGAACAGATATGCAAATATCGAATGGAGGAACGGCTGGCCATGTAAAGATGGTCCCCGTCCTTATCGGGCCGTCTTAGTCACCCTTGCGCGACAGCGTCGAACCCACGCACGCTTCGACTTATGGTTACACTCGTAGTCTCAGGCTTTCCTCCTCGCTCGGGCCTCATGGACCTCAAGCAAATCCAGTATTTCATCGCCCTCTTCGAGGATGGATCCGTCACGCGCGCGGCCAAGCGCCTCAATATCGTGCAGCCCGCGCTCAGCATGCAGATTTCGAAGCTCGAGGCCGAACTGCGACAGACGCTCTTCGAACGCGGCCCGCACGGCATGGCGCCGACCGAAGCGGCGCGCCTCATGTATCGCCTGTACACGCCGATCATGCGCGACATCGATCACGCGCGCGAGCAATTGAGCCGGCGCGACATGATTATCACAGGTCGCGTTTCGCTCGGGATGGTGGCGTCGGAAGCGGATAGCGTCTTGCCGGAGTCACTCGCGAGGTTTGACGCGCTCTTTCCGCAAGTCGAGGTATCGGTGGCCGATGGTTTCAGCGCGCAACTCATCGATGCGGTCGAGGCAGGCCGGCTCGATGCCGCGATCATCAACAAGCCGCGCGGGCGCCTGACGCTCGATGTCGAGCCGTTGCTGGTCGAGGAAATGGT
>NZ_FCON02000314.1 GCF_001544535.1 Caballeronia choica
CTGCAATGCGAGCATGCAGCCCGCTTCAAGTCTGGGCTTGCCGAAACGCTTAGCCAATGACAGCAGACCCAGGCAGGCGCGGTAGCCATGCTCGGGATGCTTGTTCTCCTGCATCAGGCGCGTTACCGCTTCACCGGTGGCGGGTCCGATACTTTGTCCCCAGTGGATCAGTCGCTGCGGGGTCCACTCCATGTGGGCGCGATGCGCTGCGGGCATGTGCGCGGCGGTCGTGGTAAAGCCGCCATGCCGGCTGCTGCGCGCATGACTGGCTACCCGCTGCCCCCGATGCAAGAGCTCGATCACCGCGGTCGTGATACGCGCCTCCAGCGCTTGGCCCACCAGTGCATGCGGCACGCTGTAGCGTGAGCGTGAGCACGGAAGGTGATGGGTCTGGCGGGGAGTCTTTGCAGATTGCGTGATGTACGCAGGATGAGCCCCCTCGGGCATCTTGCACAAACGATACCGTCGGGGGAGTCTTTGGTTTACGAGACTAAAGACCACCGAAGTGTGCCGCGCGACTTTACAGAACTCCAATTTTTATCGGCTGCTGTTACGCATTGACCAGGGCCTCGCGGAGCAGACCCGCGCGCAACGCTGCCGTTGCGGGGGCGTGCTGCACAGCGCCCGCTACCCGCGCAAGCCGCGCGGTATTCCCCGCGAAGCCTTGCCCGATTGCGACTTCCGCTACAGCTTCTGCTGTGCCGGCTGCCGCCGCCGCACGACGCCAGTGTCCGTGCGTTTTCTGGGCCGGCGCGTCTATGTCGCCGCGATCATGGTGACGGTCTGTGCCTCACGAGCCAGCGCAGGCACCGCGGCGGCCATGCGCCAACTGGACTCGCTTGACGTGCCGGTCTCGACGATTGCGCGCTGGCGACGCTGGTGGCGCACCGAATTCATGACGACGCCCCTGTGGCTGCTCGGGCGCTCCGATTTCATGCCGCCCGTCGAACCCGATCTACTCCCTGCGAGCCTGCTCGAACGCTTCGTCACCACGCTCCAGCACTCCCCGCTGATGGGTCTGTTGCGCTGGCTCACACCCCTGACCAGCGGCAGCGCCGCGAGCAACCTGCGCGAGGTTCGTTAGACGCCCGCAGAACTTGTCGCTCGCCCCCGTCAGACAGCGCTTGTAGTCTCGCTTCTCCCCTGAACCGCGGCGATGCCCGCCGCATCTTTGGAGAATCGATGAGCCAACACCACGATTTACCAGCGGGTGATCGCTGGGCCCGCTTGCGCTTCGCCGTCGTCGGCCCGTTGCTGGCCGCTCCGCCGGAACCGGGCCAACTGCGCGAACTTCTGGCCATTCTGAGCGCCAAGGTCTGGCGTCACCCCGTCACCGGTGCCGACGTCCAGTTCGGCCACTCGACCATTGAGCGCTGGTACTACCAGGCCCGCCGTGCAGCACAGGACCCGGTGACCGGACTCAGGAACCGGCCGCGCATGCGCGGTACTTCCCGCAGCCTGTCGCCGGCGGCCATCCAGGCCATCCGCGAGCAGTATCGCGAACACCCCGGCTGGACCTGCCAGTTGCACTACGACAACCTCAAGGTCACGCTCGGGGCCGCGAACCTGCCCTCGTATGCGACCGTGCGCCGCTACTTCGTCGCACAGGGGTTGTTTCGCGAACGCGCGCCGCGTCACACGAGTGCCGGCGCAATGCTCGCACGCGATCGTCTGGAGCGCCTTGAGGTGCGCAGCTTCGAGGTCGAACATGTCGCCGCGCTCTGGCATCTCGATTTCCATCACGGATCGCGCAAGCTGCTCACGCGCGACGGCCAGTGGATCACGCCAATGCTGCTGTGCGTACTCGATGACCGCTCGCGCATCGTCTGCCACGCGCAGTGGTATCTCGACGAGACCGCCCAGAGCCTGATACACGGGCTGTGCCAGGCGTTTCAGCGCCGCGGCTTGCCACGTGCCCTGATGACCGACAATGGCGCCGCGATGCTCGCCGAGGAAACGGTCGCTGGACTGCACGCGCTCGGCGTACTGCATCAGACCACCTTGCCGTATTCGCCATACCAGAATGCGAAGCAGGAGACGTTCTGGGCACGCATCGAAGGCCGCGTGATGGCGATGCTTGAGGGCGAGCCGAACCTCACACTAGATCTGCTCAATCAGGCCACGCATGCGTGGATCGAGCGCGAATACCACCGGGCCCATCACTCCGAGATCGGCTGCACGCCGCTTGAACGCTGTCTTGCCGGTCCCGACGTGCGGCGTGAATGTCCTGCCAGCGACGCCTTGCGCGCAGCGTTCCGTATTGATGTCACCCGTACCCAGCGCCGCTCCGATGGCACCGTGAGCCTGGCTGCCCAACGCTTCGAAATCCCGGCGCGTTACCGGCAACTACGACAGGTTCGCCTGCGCTATGCGCGCTGGGACCTCAGTCACGTCGATCTGGCCGATGCCGACACGGGCGTCGTGCTGTGTCCGTTGCGCCCGCTGGACAAGGCCGCTAACGCCGACGGCCAGCGCCGGCGACTCGACGACGGCAGCATCGCTCACCCGCCAGCCGCAAGCCCACCAGGCGTCGCGCCACTGCTTCGCCAGTTGCTTGCCGAGCATGCCGCGACCGGATTGCCGCCGGCCTGGATCCCGACCGAACTGGAGGACATATGAGTAGCCATCGTTTGCAGGCCCTGTACGGCCTGAAGTGGAATCCGTTCTCGCCGGAGTTGCCCCTTGAGGCGCTTTATGTGCCGCCCAAGGTCGAGAACTTCTGCTGGCGCATCGAGAACGCGCATGTGCGCGAAGGCGGCTTCGCGATGATTCACGGCGAGCCCGGCACCGGCAAGAGCGTCGTGATGCGCCTGCTGGCCGAACGGCTCGAGCGGCTCACCGACCTGACTGTCGTCTCGATCAATCACCCGCAAAGCAATCTTGCCGACTTCTACCGCGAGATGGGCGATATCTTCTGTCTCGAACTCAGGCCGCACAACCGCTGGGGCGGGTTCAAGACGCTGCGCGAGCGCTGGTTGTCGCATCTGCAAACGACGCGGCGGCGTCCCATCCTGCTGATCGACGAAGCGCAGGAAATGAGCGCGGGCGTGTTGAACGAGCTGCGGCTGATGGCCAGTGCGCGCTTCGATTCCCAGCCACTGCTGTGCGTGGTGCTCGCCGGCGACTCGCGCCTGACCGACAAGCTGCGGCGCGACGAACTGCTGCCGCTGGGCAGCCGCATCCGTTCGCGTCTGCCCACTGAGAAGGCTTCTGCGGACGATCTGCTGGCCTGTCTCGATCATCTGCTCGCGAGCGCCGGCGCGCCGCAATTGATGACCCCGCAACTGCGTCACACGCTGTGCGAACACGCGCTGGGCAACTATCGCGTGCTCACCACGCTCGCCAACGAACTACTTGCCACCGCCGCCCAGCGCGAACTGCCTGAACTCGACGAGAAGCTGTACTTCGACGTGTTCGCCCCGGCCGCCCCCGCGTCACGGCGGCAGCCGGCGCGTCAATCCAGTGGAGCCCGCTGACATGTCCCGCAAAACACGCAACGCCAAACGTATCGCCGCCTTCGCGGCGCCCGAACTCTCCGATGAAGCAGCCTGCATGATGCAGTTCTTCCTTGAAGACTTCTATCTGTGGTTCAGCCGCGCCTACGGCGACCAGATCCGGCGGTATTACCAGCCCTGGCACCACGGCCCCGGCCAGCCACGGCACAACATCGACGACCCATTCTGAACCGGAAACAACGGGGGCCTCATCGCCCCCGATTGCTTCGCCGCCAAAACATCAATTAACTTGCAAATCGCTTCATCAACTTACGTGCTCCTGCTCATAGCGATGCTGCTCGACATCGACGTGATAGTCGATGTGAACCTTGACGGTTTTGAATTGCGCCATCTCATAGGGCTGCGACGGCAAGGGCAGCAAGGCCGGCGCATCGAGTGCAGCGAAGGTGCTTGCACGGCTGCCGGGTAACTTCTGGAACGGTTTCTCATTGAGCTGCGTCAGCAACGGCGCGACCGCCTGGTTCACTTCGTGTACGCTGGCGAACTGCTGATGGCGCAGGCGCGCCATGATCCAGCGTTCGACGATCTGCACCGCAGACTCCGCTTTGGCCTTGTCCTGCGGATGATAGGGGCGCGCCGGCAGAATCGAGGTGCCGTAGTGGCGCGCAAAGTCGAGCACCGTGTC
>NZ_FCON02000315.1 GCF_001544535.1 Caballeronia choica
TCGCGCTTGACCTTTAATACAGTTGCTTTCTTTGCAGCAGCAAAGAAAGTGAGTCCCGCCCCGGACAGGGGCAGAGCAAATAAACCAAAAACAAAACAAGTTCCATAGAAGCGCAAAAACATCAAACGGTGTAACCCAACCCCAACCCCAAGCGCCAGCGCCCTCACGACCTCAATCCAAAATCCACCCGCGTCGGCGCGCCCTTATCCGCAACGCCGTCGGCATTCATCTTCGGCGCGACCACGAAAATCCGCTTGCTGTCGATCTTGCCCTCGAAGTACTCCTGCACCGCCGCAGCCCGGCTCTGCGCAAGCCCGCGCAACGCCGCATCATCGACCGGGGCGTTCTCGGCAAGTGCCTGCTTCATCTCCTCATCCGGCAACGTCTTCGTCAACCCGATTATGTTGCGCGGCTTCTTGAAGTCCGCCGCCTTGTAAGCCTTCTCGAGATAACGGCTGTACTCGTCAGCCGAAACCTTCACCGTCGACGGATCGACGCTCGCGCCATTGCCCACCTGATCGCGCAGCTTCGCAATCCGCACCTGCCGATCGACATAAGCCGCACGCAGCGCAGGCCCGTCAACGGCCGGATCGACCCGCGCCGACAAATCAAGCCGAATCGACGGCTTGTCGGCAAGCGCCTTCGCGATAGTGTCGAGCTTCTTCTGCGCGGCGTCGGTGAGATCGGACGAGCCCGGATCGAATTCGACGTACCCCAGTTCCTCGCCGTTGCCGCCGAAAGCGTGCGCAAGCAACGTGAACGGTGCGGTAATCGCCTTCTGCACGAGATTGACGATCGCCTGCCACACAAGCCCGCCGATCGAAAACTCCGGGTTCGAGAGCGACCCGGAAATCGGAATGTTCACGTCGATCTCGCCGCGCGAGTTCTTCAGCAGCGACACCGCCAGCCGCACCGGAAGCTTCGTCGCGCTCGGGTTGTCGACGTGATCGCCGAACGTGAGCTGGTCGATGAACAGGTGATTGTTCGCGGTGAGCTTGTCGTCGGCAAGCATGTAGTGCAGGTCGACATTGAGCTTGCCTTTGGTGATCGGATAGCCGGCATATTTCGACGAATACGGCGTGAGGTTCGTCAGCTCGACATCGTGCGCGCTCGCGGTCAGATCGAGCGACGGCTTCTTGATGAGCGGATTCACCTGCCCCTTGATCGACACCGGCCCATTCGCGGCCAGCTTCGCGGCGACATCGACGGGTGCGGGCGTCGTCGAATGCGTGCCGAACGCGCCGATCGTGCCGGTGATCGCGACGAGATTCGCCGTGTAGTTCGGCTTGATGAAGTTGTCGGTGTAGGTGACGCGGCCGCCTTGCAGCACGAGCTGGCCGAAGCGCAGGTTGACCGGCTTGGTCGGCTCGCTCGCGGCGACGACGGTCTGCTGCGGGGCGCTCGTCGCAACCGGCGCGGAAGCCGGCACGCTCTTGTCGCGCGTGACCGACTGCGCCGGCCCGCTCTGGCTCGCAACGACATCGCGCAAGTTGAGCTTGCCCTGCGCATCGAGCAGCACGCGGCCGTAGAAATTCGCGAACACGACGCGCGCGGCATCGACGTTCGTGCCGCGCTCGCCGTAATCGACCTTCACGTTGGTCAGGCCGAGCAGCTTCCAGCCGGCGAACGGATCGGAGCTTGCCTTGTCGATCATGCGCACGTCGGCGAGCGACACGTCGCCCTTGTACGATGCCGTCATCCGGGAGCCGCTGCCCGCCATCGCGACATCGCCGTTCGCGTTCAGCAGCGCACTCGCGACCTCGACATTGAGCTTGTTGCCGAAGTACGGCTCGAACGCGGCGGCATCGACCTGGTTGCCGTCGACGTGCAGCGCCAGCTTCAACGGACTCGCCGTCACGGTTCCGCTGATGCCCAGCGCGCCCTTCCCGTTCAGCGTGAGCTTGCCGTCGACGGCGAGCGGCTTCGTCAGGTCGTCGCTGACCTGCCTGACGCTCACGTTCAGCGGCGCGACATGCAGCTTGACGGGCTTCGGCGTGGACTCGTCGGTGAAATTGGCGGTCGAATCGGCCAGCGCGATCTGGCCGATTTGATAACGCCACGCGGGACCGGCTGCATGCGCCTTCTGGATCTGGCGGGCCGCGCTCGGTTCGGGCGCCGTTTGGGCCGGTCCCGCGAGTGCGGCGAGGTCGATCGTGCCGTCCTTGCGGCGCGTGGCATCGACGGAAAGTCCCGTCAACTGCACGCTGTCGAGCGCGGCCGTGCGCGCGCCGACGTCGATCTTCTGAATCTTCGCGACCGCCGACGCCAGCGCGACCGGCGCCGCGTTCGCCTTCGGCACGAGCTTGAGCGACTTGAGCGTGACCTCGCCGGCACCGACCTGAATCTCGGGCTCGGGCTTCGACCAGTCGACGCTCACCGGCAAGTTCACGCCGAGTGCACCTTCCGCGACGCGAGCGGCCACCGCGTTGTCGATGTACGGCTGCAACGGCGGCAACGCGAGCCCGTCGATGGCGAGCTTGAGATCGGCGGTCTTCGCGGCGAGCGTGAAACCGCCCGATGCGTTCAGCGTGCCGCTCGTGTCGAGCGCGGTCTTGAGCGTGTAGCGCGCGGGCGTTTTGGCGAGTGTGGAGAAACCGTCGACGGCGACATCGAGATGGGTAAGGGCGAGTCTGGAGCGCTGCCCCATCAGGCGGTCGTCGAAGGTGACCTTGCCGCCGTCGATCGCGAAATGCCTGACTGCCAGGTCGAGCGGCGGGGCTTTTTCCTCGTCCTTCGCTTCGGGCTTGGCGGCAGGCGCCGGCGGGGCAAGCTTCGCGAAATTGGTCACCCCCGACGCATCCCGCTCGAGCGCCACGTCCGGCTGCGTAATTCGCAGGTCGTCGATCTGGTAGACGTTGCGCAATGGCTCGGCATCGCGGATCGCCACATGCAGCGCTCGCGCCGCCACGAGCGGCGCGTTCGCCTTGTCGGTCACGGCGACGTCGGCGAGATCGACAGTGCCGTCGAAGCGGATCGTCGGCACGTCGCCGGCAATCGAGAAGCGCACGTTGAGGTCGGTCGAAAGCCGTCCGGTCTTCAGCGCGACCGGCAGCGACGCCGGCGCATACGACGCCACCTTCGGCACGTCGAGCCCGTCGAGCGTCAGCGCGATTTCGGATTCACGCGTCTTTGCGAACGGCTTGGTGCGCCCGGTGATCGACAGCGGCGAGCCGTCGATGCGCGCCTGCAATGAGGGCGTCACGAAAATGTCGGTGTCGGCGGCGAGCGTTGCGATGAACGGAATGCCGATCGCCCAGCGGTCGATCACGTGTTGGGTCTTCAGCAGCCGGTCCTCGAAATCGATGCGGCCGTTCTCCAGCCGGATATTCGACACCGAAAAGCGCGCCGGTCCGGTCGACGGCGTCGGCGACGGCTTCGAGAACTTGGCGATCAGGTCGGAGAAGTTAAAGCGCTCGGCGTCGTAGCGCACGAGATGAAAGCGCGGCGAGTCGATCTTCACTTCGTCGATGATCGGCGCCGCGCGAAAAACCGACGACCACGACGGCAGCACGATCAGCCGCTCGATGTCGATGAACCCGGTGCCTGGCGAATTCGGCGGCGAATTGCCTGCCCGCTCGCCGATATGCACGTGATCGGCTTCGAAGCCGAGCGTGTAGGGATTGAGCGCGATGCGGCCGATCGTCACCGGACGGTCGAGTTGCGCGCCCAATTGCCGCTCGGCGACGTGCCGGATGAGCGGCGGCGCCGCGAAGAACCCGAGCAAGCCGATGACGACGAGCGCGATCAGCAGGCCGATGAAGATCCGTCGCGTGCGGCGCGCGTTCGCTACGCCTCGCAGGGTTTGTCCGGCGGATGCCAGGGAAGACTTGGTGACGCTTGCCATGCGATGCGTTCAGCGCAGCGCGAACGGAAGAGGCTCGCTGCGCAATCTCAAAATTGTGATGCCCGAGTATACGACGGGGTGGAGGGGTTGGGTTAGGGTGGTGGTGTTTACGGCGTTTGATGCGCTTGTGCTTCTATGGAACGGGTATTGGTGTTGGGCTCGGGCTTCGGGTCGGGCTTCAACCGTTTGATGCGCTCAGGCTCCTATGGAACTTGTTTTCTTCGTGGTCTATTTGCTCTGCCCCTGTCCGGGGCGGG
>NZ_FCON02000316.1 GCF_001544535.1 Caballeronia choica
ATATCGAACGGTGCCCACGGTTACTTGGCACTGTATCGGTTTGTGCCTGAGTTGGACACCGTGTTCGTTACGGCCATTCGCAGCCAACGGGAGTTGCGCTATCGGCGCAGCGATGATGACCGCTCTACGTGAACGGAGTACGACACGAGAGTCTATCGAAGGTAACGTGCGTGCGGCATTTGACATCGAGAATTCGGCGGGCAGGTTCGCTCGCCGAAATGCGCATCATGCCGGCGTGCACTCAGGGGCACTGGTGACGTCCCCTCGCAAGAGGGCTCGTCGCAGCACCAGCCACGGATAGGTCCGTCGCCGGCATCCTCTTTTTGCGGCGCTGCCCAGTGCGACTACGACTCTGACCTAATCGACAGCGGTATGTTTGAGCGCGTTCATTGCGGGCAATCGGCGCCGACCGAAGCCGCGCATAGCTAAAGGCCAGCGGCCATCGGTCGCGTCTCGCTTATTCCGTTCCGATGAAGTGAGCTCCGCTGCCGTGACTTGATCGATCCACTCTTCCGTGTGGCCACTATGCAGCTCGATACTTTGGCGACAGCCGCGATATGATGCTGCGCAACGATGTGCTCGAGCCGTTGGCTGGTGTGAGCTTGCCGGCATGCTCAATCCCTTTGAGTAAAGCAACGGGGCTCCATGCATTCACTGGGTCACGACCTCGAATCGATAAGCAATTTCGATCGGTTGACCCGGATCGAGGGCTATCGCGGTCGGAATACCCCGTTCATTGATTGGGTTCGCCGCCAGTGCAGCACGGCAGCCAAGTTCAAACGCACTGGCCACAGGCTCGACGCCCAGGCAGAGATTGCGGCCATTCCAGGGGCGGTAACTGCGGCCCCGATTGCTGATCCATAGTAGAAGCGATGGGAGTACTGAAGCATCCCAACTGAGACGATACGCAACTTGCGATTCGTCATCCGTCAGGGTCACTGATCCGTCGATCCCACAGAGCTGGATGATTTCTTCTGTATTGTGCGGGAACGGAAAGCGATCAAACGCGGCGGTGCCACCGGCACGCAGCGGTACCTGATTAAGCGTGTTAAAGAATGCGCCTGGGTCTGCCCGCGAAACGCCTGGTTCGGGGCCAGCCGGGTGAACCACGCCAAAGCGAAAAGCGCCGGGATCGATCTTGAAAGCGCCAGCGAGCGATGGCAGCGCCAGATTGGGATGCAAACCGATCGGACGGCGCGTCTCCTTGCGCGCCTCGACCTTCAGGATGAAGTCGATTGCGGGGCCATCGGGATCCGCGCGGATCACGCGGACCAACCTGGCGATGGGGGAAGCGGGCGGATACTTGAGCGCGATCTCGATTTCAAGATCTGTCTGCCGCACCAGTGTCCATTCCGCCACACAGCCATAACCATGAAGCAGGTCATCGCTCGAATCTAGCGGGTGATCAACTTGGGCGACAGACGTGGCGACGCTTTTCTGCCAGCTTTCCACGACGGTCTCCGGAGCGCAGGGCACACCAAAAGGAACGCACGGGAATTCGCTTCTCATATGATTGAGTAATTCTGGCCGCTGGTGCGTCCCGTCTCCGATCCACGGAGCCTCGTAAAACGGTCGGACATGCCGGTCACCGCGCTTTAGCGTGACCCCGCCGATCATGCCGCCCGTGGCATGCACGTCAAGGGCGCCGTGAGGCCATTCAAGGTGCCAGATGCTATTCATGATCGTCTTCTTGACAGGAAATGATATAGAGCCGCACTTCGCTGAGCGGTCTGAAAAAAAGCCACGCCACGGCGCAGCGGGTGCTATCGGACAAGCACGCCATGACCCCTCTGTTGTGGCTGGGGCACGTTCGGGCGAATTGTGAGCCAGACATCGTCTGGATGGCGCTCAGTTCTCTTCTTCCAGCCAGCATGTGTTATGGCGCGCGAGCAGTGCGCTGGCTGCGGCCGGCCCCCACGTACCCGACGAATAGGATCTCGGAGGGGTGTCCTGGGTGGCCCAATCATCGATGATTGGTGCGACCCAGCGCCATGCGGCCTCCTGTTCGTCGCGCCGCACGAACAGCGCGAGCCGTCCGGCAATCACGTCGAGGAGCAGGCGCTGGTAGGCCTCCATCCGGTCTTGTTGAAAGAATTGATCGAACGCGAGGTCGAGGTACACGCCCTGCAGCGTCATGCCCAGGCCCGGCTGCTTCGCGAGCGCGCTTAGCCGGATCGATTCAGTCGGCTGCAGACGGATCGTCAGCCGGTTCGAACCTGGACGTAAGGCCATCGGTCCAAGAGCAGAGTGCGGCACGGTCCGGAAGTTGACGACAATTTCAGCGACACGGGCCCCCAGTCGCTTGCCGGTGCGCAGAAAAAACGGCACCCCGGCCCAGCGCCAGTTCTCGACCTCGACTTTCAGTGCGACAAATGTTTCGGTCCTGCTCTCCGGCCTGACGCCCGGCTCAGCATGATAAGCCGGTACTGATACGCCGTTGATGGCGCCGGCATGATACTGGCCACGCACGACGCTTTGCCTGATCTGCTCACCGAGCACCGGCTTGAGCGCACGCAGCACGCGCAGCTTTTCGTCGCGCACCGCATCCGCATCCATCGATCGCGGGGGCTCCATCGCAACGATCGACATCAGTTGCAGCAGGTGGTTCTGCACCATGTCGCGCAATGCACCGGTCTGATCGTAGAAGTTGCCGCGACCTTCGACGCCGAGTTCCTCTGCAACGGTGATCTGAATACTCTCGACCCATTCACGACGCCACAGCGGCTCGAATAGCGAATTGCCAAAGCGCAGTGCAAACAGGTTTTGTACCGCTTCCTTACCTAAGTAGTGGTCGATCCGGTAGATCTGCTCTTCGTTGAAGATCCTGCCGACCGCGTCGTTGATAGCAGTCGACGACTCCAGATCGTAGCCAAGCGGCTTCTCCAGCACGACGCGTGCGCCTTCGGTGAGGCCCGCGGTCCCAAGCGCGCTGCAGATCGGCACGAATAGCGCCGGCCCGGTCGCCAGATAGAAGATGCGCCTGCCGTGAGCCGCGCCGAGCGTTTCCCTCAGCACGGAGAACGCTTCTGGCTGACCTGCGTCAAGCGCGACGTACGTGATGCGTTCGAGAAAGCTTCGCCATACTCCGTCGTCAATCGCGGTTCCCGATATGCGCGGCTTGACGTGTTCGTCGACCCATCCCAAATAGCCACTGTGATCCAGCGTGGTCATCGCGACGGAGATGATCCTGCCATCCGGCGCGAGCATCCCGTCGCGGTGCGCCGCGTAGAGCGCAGGAAGGATCTTACGCATGGCCAGGTCACCTGTTCCGCCGAACAGGACGAAGGCAAATCCGGGCGGACCCGGCTGGTTCATCGATGGTGTCGTCATGGTATCCAGAAGCAAAGTCATATAGAGGTTCTACACACCAGCCAGCGCAGCCACCTCGTCCACCGTGGGCGCGTAAGCCCCTTGCTGCGTGCAGACAACGGCTGCAGAAGCCGCTGAAAAACGCAGATGGGGTGCCAGCGGCGCGTGAGACCGGGTGATTATGCTCGTCATCCATGCGCCGATGCAGCAGCCATCGTCCGCAACCCACGATGTCAACTACCTGTGCAGGTGATGGACTCAACGCGGCGACGACCACCCCTTATAACTGCCGATGTTCTCACGCGTAATCAACGTCGACGGCATCAAGATCAGCGGGTTCGCCGGCTTCTGCCCGTTCATGATCTTGTAGCCGACGTCCACCGCCGTTTGCGCCATCGTCCACGGGTCCTGACTCGCCGATGCCTGGATCAGCGTGTCGCTCTTCAGCGCGGTTTCGATGTCCGGCGCGCCATCCACGGACGTAATCACCATGTCCTTGCGGTGCAACTGCTTGGCCGCGAGATCGCTGCCGACAGCCTGCGGGTCATTGATCGCGAACAGACCCTCGATCTTCGGGAAGCGCGTGAGGTAGCCCTGCATCGCGTT
>NZ_FCON02000317.1 GCF_001544535.1 Caballeronia choica
CGCGCAACAAGCGCAAGACGACTTGTTTCTTCCGATTGGCCGACCACCGTTTCACTTCGGCGGCCGCGCCGGGGGCGTTTCCAGTCGCGCTACGCGCTCCTTCCACCGCCCCCGGCACAACCTCAGTGACATTCGACTTCTTCAGCATGTTCAACTCCGTTACCAGAAACACGTTTTACCCCAAAATCGTGTCCAGAAAAATCTGGAGGCGGTTCACGATCAAGCCGCGGAATACCACCGCGCCGAAGCCCGTCACGATGCCTACGACGAATGCAAGGATGCACAGCCAGCGAAGCGGGATCGGCGCAGTAGACTCGTCGTCCGGAGGCAAGATGGCGCGCGGCTGGAGAGGCGCAACCCTGACATGCCGAGTATCGTTCGCTCCTCGCCCGCTGCCTTCTGCTGCTTCCTCCCGCCTGCCTGATCCGCTCGCCATAGCGTCCCCAGGTTGGTGTATCGACGTCGGGCGTCCACCACCGTCATTGCCCGCGCGTCGATGAACAAACGGGACCGGCCGCTGTCGCCTGCCTCACAGGCCACCGGACTGACCTCGCCGGTAGATGCCTCAACCCGCGGGGGCGACGTAACCCAAGATGAGCCGGTTCGCGACACCTAACTCCGCTCGACGGCGTGAGGTTTGTTGCCGTTAAGGCTCGCGCGTCGCGTTCATCGGACGCTCGCCCTGTTGCGGGCGCTCTCGAGCCTGTCTTCACGCTCAAAACGCACAGCTCATATTCTATCGCCTTCTGAATCAGCGGTCCCGTGCACCTTGCTTCCTACACAGGGTAACTGCCAGGGCTTTTGCAGATCCTCATGCCTCGCCCTTTTCATCTTGCCCGATCGCCACGGTGGATGGCGATAAAAATTCATAACGCGGCACGTCCAGATTCTGTGGCGCCGGCTTGTCCCTGAAAACCCGGCCGGCGAGGTCGTAAGTCGAGCCATGGCACGGGCAGAGAAACCCCCCGGGCCAGTTATCGGGCAAGTTAGGTTGCGGCCCGGGCGTAAAGCGAGGCGAGGGCGTACAGCCAAGGTGCGTGCACACGCCGACCACCACAAGCAGATTCGGATGGCTCGTGCGCGACCGGTAATTGGTCGAGCAATAGACGGGTAGCGGCATCGAGAATGGATGTTTGCTGGCAGGATCGGCCACCAGTCCATTTGCCGCAACGACCTCGTCCATCATCCGCTCGGTTCGGTTGACCAGAAAAATCGGCATCCCGCGCCAAGCGACTGTCATCATCTCGCCAGGCCCAAGTCGGGAAACGTCGACGATCGTCGGCGCGCCCAAAGCACGGGCCTTCTCCGACGGCGCCATCGAATCGATGAACGGAATCAGTGTGGTCGCGCCGGCCGCCACACCTGCACTACTCGTGGCGATCAGCCACTTCCGGCGGGTGGGGTCCACGATTGTATTGTCGACGCTGTGCATGACAACCTCTATGCGTGATTTGTGCGTGCTGTTTCGAGTCCGGCCCGCATAGCGCGGCGGACGTCGAGGACATCCCTATCTGACCTTCACGGATGAGGCCGCGTTGACGCTTGGCTTTGCAGCCGCATTACTCGGCTGTGGGATCGCATCCAGGTCGACCCAGTCATAACGCACGCTATCCACCACCTGTTTGAGGGCTTGGTTCGCTTCGTAGTATTTGTTCTGTGCGAGCAGGCTCGCGGCCTGGTTGATGTCAGTCATCGTTTGCGTGAGCGGCACGAGTTCCATGGTGTAGGCGACGTTGATGTTCGCCACCTTCAGAGCGCTAAGCGCGGCCTCGCGCTTTCCTTTCTTCAGGTGTTCGTTTGCCGAGGCAATGGCCTTCGATTTGGCGGGAGACTGAGTGAGGCTGTCAGTGATCGTCACGTCGGCACCGACCGGAAGCCATGTCGTCGGTTCGGCGCTACGCGTTGCACTCGATGCGCCACGCGGCGCCGCGGCCGTGGGTGGCACCTTCAAGTCGTTCTCTGCTTTGACGAACGCGGTGTCGTCCGTCTGCGCGATCTTGAGCGATTGTTGCGCCTCTTTGACGAGCCTCGTCGCCTCCGAGGCGTGGCCGTTGAAGATCGCGAGGCGCGCGAGCTCGATCTGCTGGAACGCCTGATTCCCTTTGCTCGACAGTTTTCCCATATCCGACGTGACGCTCTGCGGCGATTCCGCGGCCTGCACGACAGCGCTGAGAAACGTGGTGGCGATTAACGCGGTCGCGGCCGATGCTGCGATATGTTGCTTTTTCATGTTCTTTCTCCATTTCTGAAATCTCGACGAGGGAGGGGCTGGTACGTAAGCCACGCCGGCCATACTGTCGCCTGGCAAAGCAGCACGTGCCGGACCTTGGTCGTATCAGAATTCGTTGACGACAATTTGAAGATAGGGCGGGGTACTTAAAATCTGCTTAAGAGAAACTGAGTAGGACCGACATTCTGACTTACTCACGAGATATGGAATGTCCTGTCGCATTCGGGGACACTGGGAGCTGGTCCAGCCTCCTCGTAATTGACTTCGAACTTGGACGTTGGTCTTGACATATGATCCATGCCCCTCACGGCGAGGGCCATCCTATCCGCGTACGTGCAGGTGCGTCGACGGCGACTGCGTATCCCGTCGGAGCACCTGAAGCCGACTTTGATGGGCTCAATCGTGGGTCATCTTTGCCAGCAAAGAAAAAAGGCCCAGCAATGCGCTGGGCCAATGGATGGCCATCGCGCACGCTCTACTGCTCTCTCAGAGCCAAGCGAGCCGCGCGGCCGTTCCACGTGGCTAGCCTCAACCTTACGGGAAAATGTTGGAGCGCTTGAATACCTCCTGCCGCGGGGCGCTCGGAGATTCAGGAGTGTTGTCGACGCGGATTCCATTATCCCGCTAATCGTGTGCGTACAAATCCGGATCCAGATGAATTGAGCATATCGGGACCCTTCTGCCAGACTGGATTCTGCCGATCCAGTGGGGAGATTGAACGATTGAGCAAATTCTGGATCCTGAACCACACGTCCTGCTGGTTCGGCGGTTCGGCGACACCGCACTCTCGGACCTACCGGTTTGTGCTGCGGACGCGGTCGCTGGTGTTGTAGTTGCAATCGAAGTGCGCATCAGGGAAGCGATGCAAGCTACTTGCGCAACGCATACGATGAGCGTCGGAGTGCGGAGGGCATAGTCGGCTCCGCGTTGAGCCGCCTTCGCGGCGGTGATCGCACTTGGACCACGGGCCTGTTATCCGCACTTCGACGCTGCATGTGTGTACAGATGGAGGATGTTCGGCGCCGTGAACGCGCGCAGACAATCGGATGCGTCGCGCTCCCCGCCCTCAATTTTGAGTTGGTCGTTTCACGCGATTTGCGGTTGAATTGATGAGATCCATCGGCATAGGGAAAATGATGGTCGAGCTTTTATCGCTGGCAATTGCAGTCAGGGTCTGAAGATAGCGAAGTTGCATCGCTTGCGGTGCCTGCGCAAGCATCTGTGCCGCCTGCAGCGTATGCGTCGCGCGAGGGCCGTCGAGAATTTTTTGGACAAGCGTCTGAGAATGCGGCAGGCTAAGCCTGCCGCAGGCAGAAGGGATCAACCCGATGAAGGTGGAGATGGGAGCAGGTGCTTCGCGACGTTCCAGGGCAACAGTTCGTCGATGCGATTGGCCTGGTGATCGGCGATGTGCGTAAGGACATATTCCAGGTAGGCGCGCGGGTTGATACCATTCAACTTGCACGAGCCGATCAGGCTATACATTGAGGCGGCTCGCTCGCCACCGCTGTCAGAGCCAGCGAACATGAAATTGCGCCGGCCGAGGGCGAGTTCGCATTCATTCTGCCCATATCGGGCAAGAAGTTGAAGTCCATTATCGTTGGCATGCGCTATATGGTCGCC
>NZ_FCON02000318.1 GCF_001544535.1 Caballeronia choica
TCGACTAATCAGCAGGTTCTGGTAATGCGCAGGAGGGCGTCGGAACCGGCGCCGTTACTGGCGTTACGTCGCTGGTTCCTTCACATTATCGCGATGGTGCCATCCTGTAGGTGCGACCAACCGCTTACGGAGGCGCGCCATGTCCGATCAACAAACAACGCACGAAACGCTGCTCAGCAACCTTGAGCAGCATCTGGTAGCCGAGCGATATTGTGTCCACATCCGCAATCGCTATCTGGCGGTCGCGGCAAACTTCCTTCGATTTCTCGATAGGCGACGAATATGCGTTGAGGCGTCGAGGCCTAAAGACATATCGGCGTATCTTCGATGTGAACTTCAACGCTTCCGGCGCCACCGCGGTCACTCGCCGATCTCCCTGCGGAGCTGGGAAGCCTCTCATACCAGCGGCATTCATCAGCTGCTGCGATTGGCCATCGGCAAGTGGCCGCCCGATCCACTTCCCTCCAGTGTGAATGCAAGATTTGATCGGACACTGTGCATGGAATACGGTGAATGGCTTCGGGAGTGGCGAGGACTGGCAGCCGAAACGGTCGATGGCCTTCTTGCCGAAGCACGACGATTCTTGTGTTCCAATGGACGGTGCAAAGGCGCCGAAACGTTGATGCATATGACGGTCGCGGATATTGATGCCTATCTGCAAAGCCGTGTTTCGTCGCTGCGTCGAGCATCGCGTAAAGGTATCGCGCTGGGGCTCCGCAGCTTCGTTCGTTACCTGTATGAGACGGGCCGTACTGGTCACGATCTTTCTCGATTCGTCATTGTTCCAAGAATGTATGCGTACGAGTCTATTCCCTCGGCGCTGCGCCCCGCCGACATCAGCGCAGTCCTAAGCTCCACGCGCCAGGACCGCTCCCCGATAGGGCTGCGCGACTACGCCATTCTGATGATGCTGTCGACGTACGGGATACGAGCGGGAGAAGTGGTGCGATTGCGTCTGGAGGATATCGACTGGAGAGGTGATCGATTTTACATCCGCCATACCAAGACTGGATCGCAATCAGTCTTGCCGTTGCTTCCGAGTGTCGGTGACGCTCTGCTTGACTACTTGCGACGAGGACGACCAGCCTCAGATGTGCGCGAGATATTTGTTCGCGCTCGGGCACCTTATCGCGGATTTCGCAGTGGTTCCAGCTTGTACACACCAGTGCGTCGGCGACTCGAAGCAGCCGGGATACATCCAGTTGGTAAATGCGGTCCGCACGCATTTCGACATGCACGCGCTGTCAGCCTGCTTCGTGCTGAGGTTTCGGTAAAAGCGATTGGGGACCTTTTGGGACACCGGTCGGCTGGGTCTACAGCCGTGTACCTCAAGTTGGCTACGGAGCATCTTCGCGGCGTAGCTCTTGAAGTTCCGAACATGGAGAAGCAGCCATGAAGCGGATCTGGCCTGATGCTGACGGACGTTGCATCGAACGCTTTATCCGGGGATTGGTAACCCGCAACGCAACGACGCCCATCGTTTACCGATGCGTTTTATCCGGCTTCCAGCGGTTTGTCATGCAGCGCGATCGCGGGCAATTGCTGGATCAGCAAACGATCAAAGCATGGTTGCACGAGCGAGTTGCACAATGGCCTTTTCACATCGTCTTTCATCGCGCGCGTCTCGTCGACCGGTTCCTCGATTTTCTCGAGACAGAAGGATCGATTGCGAGCAATCCGCTACATGAACTGCGGAAGCGATACGGTCAGCGAACGACAACGCCCATAGTGCGTGCACTACTATCGTTTTCCTCAGAGACAGCGCTTGAGGCCTTGCGTCCGCTTCCTCGCTTTGGAAGCTTTCTCGGGCCGCTCATGCTCTACCATGTCACGTTAATGCGCGACATGGGCTACCGCTACGAGACGCCGGCAAACCGATTTTTATATTTCGATCGCTATCTGCAGAAGAATCCGCATCTGGAGGGTCAACCTCTGCCCGTTCTTCTGCAAGAATGGCGAGCCATACGGCCGACGCCAGAGCACGCTTGGCAGTGCCAGGAGTTGGGGCGCGATCTTGCCAGAGCGTGGCGACGCTTCGAGCCAATGATTCCCATGCCCAGGCCCGACCGCCGACTCTGTGAGCAGTTGAAGCAACAGCGACGGCGGCCCCACATCTACACAGAGCAAGAAGTGCGGCACGTGCTCGAAACCGCACGGCGATATCCCTCACCGTGTGCACCGCTTCGACCTCTGAGCCTGTACACAATGCTCGTTCTTGCATATTGCACCGGACTACGCCTGGGCGAGATCGTAGGTCTCAACCTGGGTGACGTACATCTCGATGTGGGGGAGATATTCGGGAGACGAAGTTCTTTAAATCGAGGACATTGCCGGTTCCCAACAGCGTCGTGGCTGCACTGCGCGACTACCTGCATGCGCGGCGACTGGCGGGCGGCCCACAGCAGGCCGCGTCAGGGCTTTTCTGGCATCAGCAACGGGCCGGCCGCTACTCTTATGTGATGACCGAGAAGCTTCTGGTACGTGTCCTGCGCCTCTCTGGCGTAAAGCCTGACAGAGGCGGGCTCGGGCCACGCATTCATGATATTAGGCATACGTTCGTCGCAAATCGAATGCTTGCGTGGTACCGCGAGGGGATCAACCCTCAGGCTCGCCTGCCTTATCTTGCCACGTATCTCGGCCACAGGGACATTAACTCGACTCTGGCCTATTTGACCATCACCAATGAACTGCTGCAAATGGCAGGAGCGCGCTTCCGTGCTTTCGGCGCGCACAGCCTTCACGTCGAAGGAGTGGACAATGAGACCGATTGATCCTTTGCCCAGATTGCTCCAGGAATTTTTTTACACACACATGCTGGAGCAGCGCAATCTCTCAGCGCATACGGTGCGATCCTATCGCGATACCTGGAGATTATTCCTGCGGTTTTCGGCTACGAAGCGCAAACAGTCCGTAGCCGCACTCGTGCTCGGCGACCTTACCGCAGCCATGGTAGGAGCCTTCTTGCAGCAATGCGAGCAAGAGCGCAAGGTCACGATCGGCACTCGAAACTGCCGACTGGCCGCGCTGCACAGCTTCTTCACTTTTGTCGCTGAACGGGAGCCCATATACGCTGCGCAGTGCGCCGAAGTGCTGCGCATTCCCACCAAGCGTGAAGCCGTTCGCGCACCATTCTATCTTGAGCCGGACGAGGTTGATGCCACTATGCTGCAGCCGGATCGCACAAGTCTTGAAGGCCTACGCGATCACGCGCTGCTCTGTTTTCTCTACAACACGGGCGCACGCATCCAGGAAGCGCTCGATGTCAGCCCACAACGTATTCGCTTCGATCCACCGTCTTACGTGCGATTGGTCGGCAAGGGTAAAAAGGAGCGGGTCTGTCCTCTATGGCCAGAAACCGTTCTCGTACTTAAGGCACTACTCAAGCGGCAACCGCGCGCGGACAATGATCCTATTTTTGTCAATCGCTATGGCGTACCTCTGGGGGCGTCCGGAGTGCGCTATAAGCTCGCACAGTACGTTCAGGCGGCCGCAAAGACTGTTCCGACCTTGTCTTTGAAGCGCGTATCTCCGCACAGTTTTCGGCACGCGGCTGCTGTCCACCTCGTAGCAGTGGGGGTAGACGTCACCGTGATCCGCAGCTGGCTCGGCCACGTGAGCTTGGACACTACCAATCACTATGCCCAGGCAAATCTCGCTACAAAGCGCGCGGCACTCGAACGTCTCGAACCGACCACGAAGAGAAAGAGACCTCCGCGATGGAAACGCGACGCCGACTTGCTCGCGTGGCTAGATTCACTTTAGGCCCACGCGTAATGTGAAGGAACCGGCGACGTAACGCCAGTAACGGCGCCGGTTCCGACGC
>NZ_FCON02000319.1 GCF_001544535.1 Caballeronia choica
CGCTGCTCTATGTCATTGAAAGTAAACGAGCTTTCTCGCTGTCGTGGCGCGACAGCGACGTTGTGTATAACGACATGGGCATGTGCGCCTTTGAAGGAGTAGCGATAGGTTGGCCTTGATGTAAAGCGTAGTAGTTTTACCGTCGATGTTCATTGGAAAGGCCAGTAGAGTCTATCGTCTACATACCAAATTGTCGTCGATTCAATTGCCGTGCATTCGTGCGCTTTTTCTTCGATCGCTTTTTCTAGTGGTGATGGAGGTGTAGTGCTTGCGATACCAAGAATTAAGAATATCGAGTCGTCGCTAGCCCGACAGGATAGCGATTAAACGTGAGATCAACTAATAGCGATAGTAATTGCTTTGGCACTATTCGAATCCTGCGCCGCCAATTATCGGGGCGTTGGCACGGCATCATGCAATCGGACTGTGAGCGGGGGTGCTGCGAAGCGTCCCCCATGCCCCTCGACGATGTCCGTTGGAAGGCGTCCTCAATGCTTACTCTTGAACCCTCTTCGAGGGGCAGCTAGCAGGTTGTAGAGTCCAACGGTACTCAGTTTCCATCATGGACCCGTCATGCGGACGACGGCGCCGCGTTGTGGGCATTTTGATGGGCGCTGTTTTGCGCGCTCGCCCTTTTTGCCCAGCAACGCACTATGGTGTGCGCCGCATGCACGCGGGCTCTCGCACGGGCAGAGCGTTTAGCGGGCCATGCGTCGCTCCGACCCTAGGCGCCGATCGCGTTCGTACCTGCCGCCCACCGCAAATTCACTGCCGCAAGGGTTCGGCGCAGGGGACCGAATAAACGGCAGTCCGCTTCGAGTGCTTTAAAATCACTCCGATTGCCGCACATATCCGCTCTCGACTGACCTTCACAGGTCAGTATGCGAGAGCCAATCATGGAAATTAGTATGCAGTTTGAATCGACTGCGGGAATATCTCGCGAAGCTTGCCTTTTGAGCGTATCGGTCGTAGTGTATCGTCCCGATCCAGACCTTCTAAATCGCACACTTGAGACGCTGAGTGCGGCACTGCAACGTCTGAACATGGCATTGCCAACGAAGGCTCCGCTTTACCTTATCGATAATGGGACGGTCGAAGATCAGATTGCCGCGTCGGCGGTCGCGCGTGGTGCCCCGTTTGAGACGGTGTTGATGCAAGGCCACGGAAATGTCGGCTACGGCAGGGGCCACAACCTGGCGATTGAGCGGACCAACAGTCAGTACCATCTCATCCTGAATCCCGACATCGAACTGGAAAGTGATGCGCTGGATCGCGCGCTTAAGTTCATGCACGACGAGCCGGGAACCGGCCTCATCTCACCGCTCATACGCGACGACGCCGGCGACCAGCAATTCCTCTGCCGCCGGTTCCCCACAGTGTTCGACCTCTTCGCCCGCGGCTTCCTGCCCTCACGCCTGCGCGCCCCATTCAAAAACCGTCTGGGCCGCTACGAAATGCGCGACGTCATCGACGGCGAGCATGTCGTCTGGGACCCCCCCATCGTCAGCGGCTGCTTCATGCTGTTCCGGACTGAGGTACTAAAAAAACTCAACGGCTTCGACCCACGCTACTTCCTCTACTTCGAAGACTACGACCTGAGCCTGCGCACTCATGACATCGCGCGGGTTGCTTACGTGCCGTCCGTGCGCGTGCTTCATCACGGTGGCGACGCCGCGCGCAAGGGCGGGACGCACATCAAGCTCTTCATCACGTCTGCGTTCAAGTTCTTCAACCGCTTCGGCTGGAAGTGGATATGACTGACCGCGTCGCCATCACCGGCGCGAACGGTTTCGTCGGCCGCGCGCTTTCTCGGATGCTGCTGCAGCAGGGCAGGGAAGTAACCGGTATCGTCCGTCCGCAAGCGACCTGTGAACCCGGCGTCCAGACGGCTCACATCGCGTCACTCGACTCGATCACGCCCGAAGCGTTCAGGAATACGACCGCAGTGGTCCACCTCGCAGCCCGCGTCCACGTGATGCGCGACGCAACCGCCGACCCCCTCGCAGCCTTTTGCGCCACCAACGTTGAAGGCACACTGGCCGCCGCCGAAGCCGCCCGCCAGGCCGGCGCAACCCGCTTCATCTTCGCAAGCAGCATCAAGGCACTCGCCGAACTGGACCCCGGCCGCCCGCTGAAAGAAACCGACGCCCGCAATCCCCCCGACCCATACGGCCTCTCAAAAGCCGAGGCCGAAATCAAACTCCTGGAATACGGCGCCCGCACCGGCCTGGAAATCGTGATCGTGCGCCCGCCGCTCGTCTACGGACCGAACGTCCGCGCGAACTTCCTGTCCCTGATGAACGCGATCTCGAAAGGCATCCCACTGCCGATCGGCTCGGTCACGGCGCAAAGAAGCCTCTGCTACGTCGACAACCTCGCCAGTGCACTCGTCGAATGCACGATGCATCCGCGCGCCGCGGGCCAGATCTTCCATGTGACCGATGGCGACGACCCGAGCGTCGCGGGTCTGGCGCGCGCCCTGGGACGTCACCTCGGCCGTCCCGCGCGCCTGCTGCCTGTCCCGGTTGACCTCCTGAGAATCACCGCACGCCTGACAGGAAAAACCGCGCAAATCGATCGCCTTACGGGCAGCCTTCGAGTCGATTCGACTCATATCCGCGATGTGCTAGGCTGGCGCCCTCCGGTTTCGCTCGACGCCGGTCTCGCCGCCACGGCGAACTGGTATCTGGCGACGCATCCGGTCCGCAAAAAACTAAAGTCCAGTAACAACGGATAAGCCTTGGTAACACACGAGGACGCCGTGACCCGGCAAGATCGGCACAGTCGAAAAACAAATTCCACCCCACCAATATCTGGGAAATGACCCGCCCGCTGTTTCTCTTCATCGATTCACCCTGGATCTCGGCCGCCGCTGTCGCGGGGCTCGCGCTCGTCACCTGCGCGCTGATCCTCGCGATGCTCCTGAAAACCGGCCTCGCCTGGCGCCTCGCCACTGACATCCCGAACGACCGTTCGCTCCACACCCGCCCGACACCGCGTATCGGCGGCTGGGGGATCGTGCCGGTGAGCGTGGTCGCGATGCTGGTCGCAGCGCCGCCGATGTGGCTCGCCGCTGCAGGCATGGCTTTCCTCGCCGCCGTCTCGCAGATCGACGACCGCCGCGGCCTTCCGGCGCGCGTGCGCTTCGGCGCGCACCTGCTGGCAGTCGCCGCGCTGATCGCGCTGAATCCGGCGCCGGTGCCGTGGTGGGCGCTCACGGCGGTTGGTTTCCTGATGCTGTGGCTCGTCAACCTCTACAACTTCATGGACGGCTCCGACGGCCTCGCGGGCGGCATGGCGCTCTTCGGCTTCGGTGGCTACGCGGTCGCGGCGCTCTCGGGCCCCACGCCGCAGATCGACCTCGGCATCGCGAGCGCCGCGATCGCGGGCGCGGCGGCGGGGTTCCTGCTGTTCAATTTCCACCCGGCGCGGATTTTTCTCGGCGACTCGGGGTCCATTCCGTTGGGCTTTCTCGCGGGCGCACTGGGATATTGGGGCTGGCTGAAGGGCACGTGGCCCGTCTGGTTCCCTGCGCTGGTGTTCGCGCCTTTCATCGCCGACGCGTCCGTGACGTTGTTACGCCGCCTCGCTCGCGGCGAAAGATTTTGGCAGGCGCACCGCGAGCATTACTATCAGCGCATGGTTCAACTCGGCATGGGCCACGGGCGCACGGCTTGCGCGTGGTATTTGCTGATGCTCGCGGGCATACTGCTTGCAGTGCGGGCATTGGGCTTTTCTTCGCTCGGTCAGTGGTGCGCGGTGGCAGGGTGGGCAATTGTGGTCACGGCAGCGGGGGCGGTCGTCGATG
>NZ_FCON02000320.1 GCF_001544535.1 Caballeronia choica
CGCCGATGCCGTTGATCTCGCCGATGCCCGGCTTCGCGGCGAGCGGCACCGAATTCAGATAGCGCACCACGATCTGCTTGCGCGCGGGCATCGTCTGCGGTCCGTCCAGATAGGCCCGCACTGACGCCGACGCGATCTGGCGCAGCTTCTCGGGCGGCGTCGCGGTGCGGCCGTCCGACGAGTGACGGAATTTCTCGATCTGGGTGGCGAGCGTGCTCCCGCCCGGGCTAGGCTGATGCCGGTCGACCGCGCGCAAGCCCTGGTCGAATAGCGCACGGCTGAAGCGGCCCCAGTCGATCGCAGGATTGCGGTTCGATTGGGTCGGGTCGAGCAGGTTGCGGTCCTCGATGAACAGCAGCGCGTTCACGACGAGCGGCGGAATCGAGTCGAAGCTCGTATAGACGAGGCCTGGATAGCGTGCGCTGAAAAGCGGTGCGCCCCGGGAGTCGAGGAGGACGAGCCCCGCCTGGTCCTTTTCCTCGTACGGCAGGAAGAGGCCCCGGTCCGCGAGCGACGCCATCACAGCCGAATTGCGCGCCTGAGTGGTGACGGCGAAACCGCGTGCGATCAGGCGTTGTTCGAAAGAAGGCAGTTGCGCGTAGCCAAGCCGCAGATCATAAGGGCCGTTCGCGGGAAACCGGATGCTGTTGCTCGGGCCGTCGCCGAGGGTAAAGGCAATGTCGCGGCCGAGTTCGGACAGATAGCGCGCCTGTCGCTGCGACGTCTCGATTTCGTTCTGCACCATGCGGGCCGCGACCGCGCATACGAGCACGAAAAACGCGGCAAACAGACCCCAACCCCATCGCCGAAGGGACGTCAGATTGATCGCACGAGGGAAAAACCGAACTGGTGGCCGATTCATGGCGGCGTCTTCCCATGGGATGCGGTACTGCCTGAAATCACCCGTCGATAGTCTAGCGCCAAAAGGGGACAGCCCGCCGTGACTTACCGGGCATGTTGCATTGCGCCGACATCATCGATCAAATTGGCGATCGCCGCATGGAGGTCAAACGGCGATTGGGCCACGCCCCTGCGTTCGAGACTACGGCGCAGCCTTGCGCCGCACGCAAACCGAAGCGACTCCGACAGCCTGTGCCAAAACGCTCGCAACTTGCCGGCTGACCGTGGTGGTAGCATCCCCCGAGAGCGGTTCTCATCGAATGGGCAATGAAAGGTGACCGCTAACGACCGAAAAGCGCTTGCCGGCGATTTCCGGAAGGTCCTGCGTTCCTTGTCGCATGTGTCGTGGTCGAGTCCCCGTTCAACTGGCTTGCTGACGCGGTGCAAAGCAAAACCAGAGTAACCGCCAAGCCCAGCGCAAAGGAAGTGCAGAACACGCGTGCTTCGACAGTTTCCAACGTGCAGAACAACTACGACTGTCACAACTGTTCCAACTCGGACTGGGACGGCGGGTCTGCGGCGGCCGGATTCGTGGCGGGCGCGGTTGTGATGGGCGCAGCAGCTGCGGCAACAGCCCCGCAAGCGGTGCCCGTCGCAGTGCCCGCACCGGTCGCACCGCCGTGCAACGTAGCTCCGGTCGCGGTTGGCGAGGTCGCTTACTATCGGTGCGGGTCGACATGGTATGCCGCCGGTTACGCGAGCAGCGGCGTAGTGTACACGCCGGTTCCTCCGCCGCCCGGATATTAGGGCTCCGGTGCAAGCAGAAAATTGGCCGTAAGCCCTTCGGTTGGTCTTCACGGGTTCTATTGCATAAGACAGTGCGCTACATGCACCGCTGAACGCCTGTTGAAAACGCTTAATTCGGTGGTTGCTTGCATTACCCGCTCGACGTGGTCCTGATGTGCGCGCGCTGGTATGGGGTCTGCCCATTTGGCCTGCGGATTCACATTTAAGCTAGCCAGACGCGAAAGACTGACTACAATGTGAGTGCAAGAAAGACTGCAAGGGCGGTCTATTCAGTAGTGTTCAGTACTGTGACGTTTCGATTCCTTCATTGGAGGCATGCCCATGACGTGCCTGAGCGAAAGGATTGTCGGCGCAATATTTTTCTTGCTGAGCGGATATGCATTCGCGGAAGGCCTCGTCATCGGGTCGCCCGAAGCGATGACGGTTGCGAACATCGCGCCTCTGCCCGTGGAAGTCGTGCCACCCATTCCAGAACCACAACGCTATATGCAGCGTTATGAAATGGAATCTCAGCCGGATCAGGGAAAGCCGTTTTACGCGCAAATCGAGGCGTTCTATGGCGCACAGATAACACGAGACTTTCACTTCGGCGCCGGGAAAGCCGCGCCAACGCCTGAGCCGGTGCTGCAGCATGCTTCGGATTTTCTGGCTCCTGGTTCGTCGACGGCGCCGCAAATCTCGATCGTCCAGTTGCCAAATACAACTTTATCGCTGGGTGCGCAACCGCAACGAAGGCTGTCGCTCACAGTCGATCACTGGGTCTTTTCTGCCACGGCGCGTGTCCCGGTTCTCCATTCGCACGATACGGGCGCGACGGTTTCCGTTCGGCACGGCTTTTAGTGCGAGGTCTACGGTTGACTCGATACTCGTTGCGCCGGACCGCAGTAGATTGACTCCGTTGTCCAAAGACAAACTGGGTTCGGGCCATCTGCCGTCGTTCTTTCGCGCTTAGCATACGGACATAATATCGGCTTCGACCAGATATCGGACCCTCGCGTGGATGATGTCGCTTGGGGCCGCCTGATGACCCGTTACGATGACGTTCTGGCACGAAGTCAGGGCTGAAGCACGTCATCCGTAATGATGGTGCTGGAGAGATCGCGAAAGCGAACGTCTGCCTCCTGCTCCTAGATGCGTAGATGGCGAGCGCCAGCCCGCCCAGTTGCCCGCTCTTGAGCGCCTCGGTCGACCAGCTCGCCACGGCTCGTGGTGACAAGCAACGCCCCCCGTTTTACGCGAGCGAGGCTCTCGTCGTTGACGACGCGGTACGTCTCCGGCGCGAACGGGCAATGCTCCGATAACCGGCAATGTTCCAGTCTCGCGCTTCCGCCAGCACCGTCAGACTAATCGAGAAGGCTCGCCCGGCGCGCGGCTTCCTGCACGCCCCGCACGGCGGCAGCGAGGACCAGCCCTGTGAACACCATGCCGATCAGCCCAAGCAATACCGCATCGATCCGGCCAAGCGTTGAGGTAGGAACCACGTCGCCGTACCCGATCGTCAGTGCCGTGATCGCGCAGAAGTACAACGTTTCCCCTAGCGGCGAAGGCGTTCGCTTCACCGTCTCCACGGGATCCCCCATGTAATACATGGCGATCGCCAGCAGCACGAACAGCACCATAAGACCAGCCAGAATTCCGCGCAGGTACCAAAGGGTCCTGCCTGATTCCAGCAGGATCTCACGTGCCCGCAGGCGGACGACCGTGTCGCTTGTCGCATTTCCCATTACAGGTACCTCCTTGATTGAGTTCGCCCGGTTCGACGCGTGTGAACGTCAGTCCCACCCCGCTTTCGGCACGACACCATCACGAACGCCAATGCGTGCGTTCGCCCGAGGCGCGGGGGCGCGGAGCGTCATCGCGTGCGGCTTCGTTGCTCGAAAATCAGCAACATCAGACACGCGTAGAGCGTCACCGCCAAAAAAAGTCCCATCCGCACCGCGAATGCCGTGTAGACGTCCTTTCCCGCCGCGCTGTCCTCGACCGATTGCCCCAGCAGAATGATCATGGTGACCAGGCTGTTCAGCCAGAAGCCCGGTGAGTAACGGGTCGGGCTGATGCCGTAGAGCTTGCGTCCCACCAGCAGGCCGAACAGAAGCATCCACAGAAAGAACATCCACAGGTG
>NZ_FCON02000321.1 GCF_001544535.1 Caballeronia choica
AAACGAGTGCAGGCCCAGACCACCCACCACCAGGGTGAAGAGGATCGGGATCAGGCTGACGCTCAAGTAGCCGACCATGCGCAGCGGCTCGCCCAGGAACAGGAAGGCGAACTGGTGCCCCACGAAGAAGCCGGTCGGAATGGCAATGACTCCGGTGAGGAGCCAGCGGGTCATCGATTTGAATCGCGCGAAGGCGCGCGTGTACCGCAGCAGCAGCACGCAGGCCACCATCGTCAGGCCCACGGACTCATGGAACACCAGCAGCCGGGGCCAGGTGTCGAGCCCGGGGGACAGCACGTACAGCAGCGTCGCAGCGAGCGCCAAGAAGAAGGCGGCGATTGCGATGGCGCGCAGCGCGCCTTTCAGCGTGTCGGGCCACAACTCGTCGGTGCGCGTCGTAGAGAGATACATGGTGGGCAGTGGTGCTTCGAGAGTGTGGACCCCGCCGGCGCAACGCTAGGGCCAGCGTGATGCAACGCCAAGCCGCTAGAGGCGCGAGCCCAGCGCCATCACGACCCCGACGCCAAGCCCGTAGGGAATGTGCGAGACCATGCTGGCCAGCAGGGCATTGGACCCGCGCGGCCCACGCCCGCCGAACCAGCCCCAGCCGAATGCCGGCAGCAGCAGCAGCCAAGGCAACAGCGAAGTCGCCGCACCGAAGATTACACCACCCCAGAGGTGATGGATGGGCGCGTTGAAGCCCGCGGCATGGACGAAGGCAGCGTACAGCAGCGCGACCCCGCCGCCACCGACGAGAAAGTGAAACGCCCAGCCCGTCCGCACCTCGCCCGGCCGTGCCGGGGAGCGGGCGATGTCGGCATGAGCCCATTGCCCGCGCAGCAGGCCCAGCGCCCAGCGGCCGACCAGGGCGACGCTGACGCCGCTCGTCAGGCCCACCCGGGCGGCGAGCGTCTCGGTGATGTCCATCAGGACGGCGCCGACGATGCCGCCGACATAGGCCAGGACAAAGCTGTTCACGGACAGGTTCCTTCGTGTGGAAGCGGGGCGGGATCGACCCGCGAGGTCAGGGTGCCGGATGCAACCGGGCTCAGGGTTGGGCGCAGCTGGCGCCGGCGCCGCATTGGCATTGCGGGCCGCAGGCGCCGGCGGTCTGCTCGGCGGCTTGCTGGCAGCCGCAGGTGCAGCCGGTACCGGGGCACGTGGTGCAGTTGCAGGGGAATGGTTGGGTGGCGTTCATGGTGGCGTTCCTTCGGGTTACATCGACGACGGGATGTCTTCGATGGCTGGACTTTCGGCGCAGCAGCAGCGTACGGACAGTCCCATGAGACGAACGGTCGGCACGCGTGCGGGAGCGGTCTCGCCGATCGACCGGCTGGTCACGCCGTCGCGGCGTGCCGGGCTGCCGGAGCGCGCACGCTGCGCCGGTCGCCGCCATCGACCGTTCGAGGGCGTATTCGAACCCTTGCCCGACTGATTTCGACGGTTGGGCGCATGTTGCTGTCGCTGCCCGCCCGCGTCGCCGACATTGCACAGCGGCGAACACATGTCGCGTTCGCAGAACCAGGAGCACCGACGTGGACGAAGCGTACGAACAGGAAGTGGAACGGGCCGATCGGGCGCTGCGGCGGGCTGACTTCGAGACCGCCTTGCGGCATCTCGAGCGGGCGCATGTGCTGGCCCAACGAATGACGGGCCGACACACCTTCATCCATTGGCGGATGCTGGTCGCCGGCCTGCGCCGCGGCGACGTGCGCGAAGTCGTCGGCCAGGTGCCACGGATCGTGGCCTCGATCCTGTTCTCGCGCCTGTGGGTGCCGCGCGGCAACAGCGGGCGGGCGCGTGTCAATGCCTTGAAGCCGATGCCCGTGCCCGACGACCTGCGGCACCTCGTGCCTTGAGCCGGGGAGATCACGCCATGGAATACATCGTCGGGATCACCCTCGCGCTGCTCTTCTGCGGCGCAGCGGCGGGGCTGGGCATGGACCGCGAGCGCGTGTTCTACCCCGCCGTGCTCATCGCCGTCGCCTCTTACTACCTCGCGTTCGCCGTCATCGATGGCCGCAGAGAGGTCATGCTGTCCGAGCTGGCGATCGCGGCCATCTTTGTTGCCGGGGCGGTGGCGGGGTTCAGGTACAACCCATGGATCGCCGTCGTCGCACTGGCCGGGCACGGCGTGATGGACGGCTTCCACCACCACGTCGTGCACAACATCGGCGTGCCGCGAGTCTGGCCGGGGTTTTGCATGACCTTCGACGTGACTGCGGCGGCGTTCGTGGCCTTGGCCATGCTGGCTCGCGCCCGAGGGAGCGAGCGCAGAAGAGCTTCGGTCCCTGCCGAGCGCGGGCGCCATGTGATCAAGGGCGCAGTTCCACCCTAACCGCTGCGGGCATGGTCGTGCCCGCAGCACGGAGAGTCCTCATGAAGGCCGTCATCCATTCGCGCTACGGCAACCCCGAAGTGCTCCAGGTCATGACGCTCGAGCGTCCCGTGCCGAAGAAGAACGAAGTGCTAATTCGCGTGAAGGCCACCGGGTTCGATTACGGCCAGTGGCACCTCATCTCCGGCAAGCCGTACGCGATAAGGCTCGCAACGGGCCTGACTAAGCCGAAGCAGCGCGTGCTTGGCATGGACGTGAGCGGCGTGGTGGAGGCCGTCGGCGCCGAGGTGACGCGCTTCAAGGTCGGTGACGCGGTGTTCGGCGCGGCGTCGCGGACGTTCGCTGAGTTCACTTGCGCGCGTGAAGATCAGCTCTGCCGCAAGCCTGCGCGCCTGAGCTTCGAGCAAGCGGCGGCGTCGGCGATTTCCGGCGTGACCGCGCTCATCGGTCTGCGCGACGTGGCGAAGGTGAAGCCTGGCCAGTCGGTATGCGTGATCGGCGCGGGTGGCGGCGTCGGCTCGTGGGCCGTGCAGCTCGCCCGGCACTTCGGCGCTCACGTCACCGCGGTGTGCAGCACCTCGAAGGTCGAGTTTGTCTGCTCGCTCGGCGCCACCTCGGTCATCGACTACACGAAGGTGCTGTTGCCCACCGATGGCCGCTTCGATGTGATCCTCGATCTCGCGGGCAACCGCCCATTGAGCGCACTGCGCAAGGCGCTCGCGCCGCGGGGTACGTTGGTGCTCGGCGGCGGCGAAGGCGGTGACCGCTTCTTCGGTAGCATGGGGCGGACGCTGCGCGGCGCTATGGTCGATGTTCCTGAAGCAGCGGCTGGCGATGCTGGTGGGTTTCGTGAAGCCGGAACCGCTGCAGGCGCTCGCCGAAATCCTCGGGCAGCGAGGCGTGACTCCCGCCGTCGACCGCACCTTCCCGCTCGAGGAGGCAGCGGACGGAATGTGCGCGCTGGTGTCGAGCCCGGTGCGTGGCAAGCTCGTCCTTCGCGTCGCTGGGAGAGGGCTACCGTCGCTTCCCGAGGCGGATGAAGCCGCGAATGATGCGCGCTTGACCCGCGGCGAGGGCGCCGATGGCAACGACGTACCGGCCGTCGTTCGACGCTGCGTGGCATTCTTCGGGTGTTGGCGTCTGTGTGCGGGTCCGACCGGCAGGTTTAGGGCGACGCGAGATCGGGAAAGCGCCTCAATGCCAGTCGGCCCGTCGCGCAGCCGGATATCGGTGACAATGATGTCGGGTGCGCGGCCATCGTCGGCGAGAATCGCTTCGAATCCCTTTATTGACTCGGCAGAATCCACCAGTGCGCCAGCACTGAGGAACAGTCGCCGCAGGCCCTCGAG
>NZ_FCON02000322.1 GCF_001544535.1 Caballeronia choica
TATAAGTTATTTGGAATTGGATTTGTGCTACGGTAAGCCAACGTTTTTGTTGGCGTAACACGCTGGGCGTCCCGAAACGAGATCACGCAGGGTTATCCACGGGGCCGCCGCCCGCTCTTCTATAGCGAATGGCGAGCGGCCCGGTGGATAACCCGTGCCGAAGACGATGCTGTTTTACCTGCTCATGCTGGATCGTCACGTAGTGACGAGGCAGCATCCCTCGCAAGAGGAGCGAATCATGACTGCAAGCAACGCTGTTGTCGAACCGGTTTGGGAACGGTATCCACTTATCGCCTCGAACTCTTACGCTCGACGCTGGATACAAAGTTGCGTGATGCTGGGCCTGGCAAGGAACACGGTCGCCGCCTACATGAACGCAGTGGAAGGCTTCCTTCGATTTGCGCAGGACCGCTCCCTCGATCTGCGCAGCGTATCGCGCGAGACCATCGCACAGTATGTCGGCGAGCTGCGGACTCAGCCAAGACGAGCGAATGCGAATGTGATTCGCATCGACTCAGGCGGTTTCCTGTCGAACGCAACGCTGCAGCAGCGTCTTACCGCAGTCCGGTTACTGTTCGAGTTCCTGGTTGACGAGGGGCTCATCAGGACCAACCCTGTCAGCCGTGGCCGCTATACGGCATCCAGCCACTTTGGCGCGTGCGGCGAACGAAGCCTCATCCAGAAGTTTCACAAGCTGCCGTGGATTCCAACGGAGGCGCAGTGGATGGCCCTGCTGGATGTGGTCCGCGACGAACCGAAGCGTAATAGATGCATGCTGGCGTTTGCCTATGATGCGGCGCTTCGTCGGGAGGAACTGTGCCAGCTTCGGGGCAGCGATCTCGATCCGGCCCATCGGCTGCTGCGTATCCGGGCAGAGACGACCAAGGGGCGCCGCGAGCGTGTCGTGCCGTATTCCGATACTTCCGGCGAACTCCTGCGCGACTACCTTCGCCACCGGCATGTCCTTGCCGGAGATCGGCACGCCCTGTTCCTATCCGAATCACCCCGCAACCATGGGGCGCCCATCACGCTATGGACATGGTCCAAGGTAGTCCGATCCATTGCGCTTCGTGCCGATGTTCCGGCGTTCTCGACCCATACGCTGCGCCATCTTTGTCTGACCGATCTCGCCCGCTCGGGCTGGCAACTGCACGAGATTGCCCGTTTTGCCGGTCACCAGAATCTGGAGACGACCAGGCAGTACGTGCATCTGTCGGGACATGATCTAGCCGAGCGTTTCGCGAAGACCATGCGTCAGATCCACGCGTGGCGTGTCGACGCCCTGGCTTGTGTCGCCGATGCGGAGTAAAGGTGATGAACTCGTCCCGGGCTGCACGCGCACCCAAGCCTGACCCCTGTCTGTGGACGTGGCCGATCCAGACCACGGACTATGATTGCAGAAGCCGCCTGACTACTACGGAACAGCGCGTGCTGACGCGGGAGCTTCCACGCGTCATGGAAACCGAGCGCACGGTAAGAGCGATGCTCATAAAGTTGTCAGGTCTTGAACGTCTGCTTACGCCGATCAACCATGCGCTCGCTATTGTTGATGGCAAGCGTGTTTACGGTGACCGCGTCAGACTGATGCTTCTTCAGCATTGCGCTATGCAAAGAACAACGTTCTGGGCCTGGGACGCGACAGTCTGGCGCACAGTTATCGGGACCACTCAGGAAGCTTTCTACGCTGCCCACGTACCGAAGCCGTACGCCGGTGGCGAGCGCCAAGCATTGATGGCGGTTGCGTACCTGCTGCGCTGCTTCGGCGACATTCCCAGTCTCGGTGGCGTGAAACGCGTCGCCTTGGCCGAGAAGATCTTCGGCAAGGAACGGATAGCTGCCACGCTAAAGCAGGTTACCGACATCTCAACGACTTGGGGCTATTGCAACAATTGCAAGCCTCTGATGAGCCTGATTGCAGAGCTGCTGCTCATTAACCAGCGCCCCGACCTCGCGTCGCTGACAGGCGAGTTCATTGAGTCCATTCGCGCCCGCCGCCACAACTCGAACTATCGCAGCTCCCTGTACTTCCAACTCGCGCGTGTCCTGGCGACACTCGGGATACTTCGGGCCGCTCCCGAAGTGCGAAACGGGGTGGACAGGGAATCCATTCATGAAATGAGGATTGCTGGCATTGCTGCGGCCTGGGTCAGCACGGTCGAGAGATGGGAGGCGACCAGTACGCTGACAATATCCACACGTGGCCATATGCGCGATATGGTCCTGAAGGCCGGCCGCTGGTTGCAAGCCTGTCACCCGGAAATCACTTGTGCGGATCAGTGGACCCGCGAACTGGCGGCGGAATACGTTGGCGCGGTTGAACGCATGCATGTCGGCGACTACGTTTGGAGAACTGCTGCCGTCGGCATGAAGCTCGGCAAACCGGCGACAGCGCGATCGAAGGATGCCTTCCTTGTCGCGATGCGATGCTTCTTCGCCAATATTCAAGAGTGGGAATGGATCCCGCGCCGCTTTGATCCGTTTCGGGCCTTTGCAACGCCTCGCTCAATCAAGGCCTTGATCGGACCTGCACCACGCGTCATTGCCGATGACCTCTGGGCGAAACTGCTCTGGGCAGGTCTTAATCTGACGCTCGCCGATCTTCCCGGGCATGGTGGCACCACGACAGGCAATCGCCATCCGACAGGGAGTATTCATCGCAGCGGTGGCTATTATCCGCTTGAGCTGCTGCAGGCGTTGAGCATCGTCTGGCTATTTGCAGGACTACGCAGCGACGAGATTGTCCGATTGCGAGTCGGCTGCGTGCACACGGAACCATCAATAGGGCAACAAAGTACTCAGTGCTGGATGCTCGACGTTCCAGTTCACAAGACGGGAACGGCATTTACCAAACCAATCGACACCATCGTCGGCGAAGCGCTCACCGCCTGGGAGCGCGTTCGCCCCACGCAACCAGCGGCGCTCGATATCAAGACGAGCGAGCGAGTTGACTTCCTGTTCTCGTATCGCGCAAGGTCACTTCCACGCGAATACCTAAACCAAAGCCTGATCCCTCTTCTTTGCCGGAAGGCGGGCATTCCGCGTGCGGATGCCCGTGGACAGATCAGCAGCCACCGGGCCCGTTCGACCATTGCGAGTCAGCTCTTCAATGCCAGGGAACCGATGACACTGTTCGAACTGCAGGCGTGGCTCGGTCATCGCTCACCGGTAACCACTCAACACTACGTGGCGTTCACGCCGACCCGGCTCGCCCGCGCCTATTCGGAGGCACAGTACTTCCAGCGCAACCTGCGAATGATGGAGGTGCTCGTCGACCGCCAAGCAATCGACGATGGCCGAAGGGATCAGCCATGGCGTTATTACGATCTCGGCCACGGTCTCTGCTCGTACGAATTCTTCGATCAATGTCCACACCGCATGGCTTGCGCACGTTGTGACTTCTACGTTCCAAAGGAATCGTCGCGCGCCGATCTGATCCAATCGAAGACCGGCATGATACGAATGCTGCAGGAAATACCGCTGACGGACGATGAGCGTGCAGCAGTGGAAGGCGATCAAAAAGCCATAGACCGCCTGCTCAAGAGGCTCGAAGATACACCGACGCCCAATCGGCCTGCCTCGTCGAAGAACAAGAGGCGTTGATAAAAAATCTTTCAATTCCACATAA
>NZ_FCON02000323.1 GCF_001544535.1 Caballeronia choica
AGCCGCCCGAGATTGCGCTCGCCCGTCGCGTGCAACACGGAACCCGTTCCAAGAAACAGCAGGCTCTTGAACGTCGCATGGCTTGCGATCTGATAAAGAAGCGCCGTCAGCGACAAGGCGGCGAGCGCGTCCATCCGGTACGCGCGAAACAGGATCGACAGTCCCATGCTGACGAACATCAGCCCGATGTTGTCGATCGATGAATACGCCAACAGTCGTTTCATGTCTGTCTGGATAGCGCTGAACACGACCCCGAATAGCGCGGTGAAGAGTCCGAGCATCAGCATGAGTACGCCCCACCATGCAACCTGCAGGTGCAGCAGATCGAACACCGTGCGCAGCACGCCGTACAAGCCCGCTTTCAGGACGAAGCCGCTCATCAGGGCCGATACCGGTGACGGTGCGGCCGGATGCGCCTCGGGCAGCCAGACATGCAGCGGGAAGATACCTGCCTTCGTGCCAAAGCCGAACAGCGCCAGTAGGAACGCGATGGACGACCAGAACACGTCCAAATGCTGCCGGCGCATGGCGGCAAACGTATAGTCGCCGGTATTGGCCTGCAATAGGCCGAAGCAGAGCAGAAGCGCCAGCGCGCCAACGTGGGAGATCAGGAAGTAGAGATAGGCTGCACGGCGGATCTCGGCAATGCGGTGATTGCTCATCACGAGGAAGGTCGCGGACAGCGTCATTGTCTCCCAGGCGACCATGAAACAATACGCATCGTCTGCCAGTAGCAGCATGGCCATGCTCGCGAGACACACATGATATTCAAAGCATAACAATCCGGGCGGGGTTCCCTCGCCCTTACGGAAATAGCCGGCAGAAAACGCGCTTACGCCCGTGCTCACTGCACCAAGTACAGCGAGGAAATACGCTGACAAACCATCCAGTCTCAAATGGAACGGCAGATCGGGCAATCCAAGCGGCAGGACGACCTGCTCGGGAGCTAAGAAAACGCCGGTCAGGCCCAATCCGCATAAAAGCAAACCGAATACGGCACCGAGCGGAAACAGGCCGTGCGCCACCACGCGTGTGCGGTGCAGGCTTGCGAGTCCCAGCATTCCGAGGACTAGCCAGCCCGCAACCACCATCAGCACATAGCGGATGATCAACAGATGTTCCATCGGCGTTGCCTCCAGCGCGGTTGCGATTGTTATTTGATGGCCAGTGAGAAGGATGAAGGATCTGTCGAAGCCGACTCTACTCGATGATAACGTTCCATTTTCTTGACATAGCGGTAGAGGTCGAGGCCCGTGGATCTGGTGACGCCTTCAGCGCGGGCATACAGCTCATGCCACCGTGGCGCGTTTGCCTGCTTAATGCCGATTGCAATGGTGTTGCCTTCGCGTCGCGCCACTGTGCGAAACAGTTTGCCATCGCAGACACGGCGAATCCGCTCCAGGCAGAGAGGGAGCTGCGGGTCACTATTCAACAGGTTGGCCACCAGCACGCCTGAGTTTCGCAGTGCAGTATGGCAGCAGTCATAGAAGTACTGACTAGAAAGGCCAGCCGGCAGTCCGAAAGCGTCGTAACCGTCGAGCAGGATCACGTCCGCGATACCAACCTTTTCCTGAAAGTAGTCCATCGCGTCAGCATGCACGATTCTGAATCGCTCCGAGTCGGGCGGAATGGCAAACCGATCGCGCAACGCGATCACCCTTTCATCGACTTCAACGGTGGTGACTCGGGCTGACGGAAATTTGTGGAAGCAGTACTTTGACAGCGATCCGCCGCCCAGCCCCACGATCTGGATGTTTCGGGGATCGGGATGAAAAAGCTGAAACGTCATCATGGCACGCGTGTAAGACAGTTCGAGCTTGACGGGATCACTCTTGTGCATCTTGCTTTGTATGCCGAAAGCGTCGAACTGCAGTGACCGCGTGCGCAGTCCCTCTATGACCACTGGGGTGCCATAAGTCTCGCCCCGCCGCTGCACCAACGCTTGTCTAAGCTGATTATGATCGGAGGACAATTCACTTGCTCCCGGAATGGTAAATGGACTGCGCGCCACGACGAAGGCGCAACGACCTCCGTCGGAACCCTACTGCGCCCGTTCACGGGATGCGGGCGCGGGACCGACGCCCACGATCAGTCGAGTTTCGAAACGCGACACAGCGTCAGCAAGCATCCGCCCTGCGCTGTCGAACAGGGCGTCCGGCTCGAGCATGATGGCCGCTTCAGCCAGGCGCCCTTGCGTGATGGAAAGGGCGATCACCAACGCAATGGTATGAAAGCTCGCATGGGCCAGTTTCAATTGCAAAAGCTCGGGTGCGGCGTCCCACCGATCGCTGTCTTCTTGAAGCCATCGTCCGAGGGCGCAGCAGCGTTCATTGGCGAACGCCGGCGTGATCAGGCTCACGGGTTCATGCATCCCGCTCCGTAACGAGATGCCCGCGATCTTGTGCTCTTCAAGCAGCGTACTGTCAAATGGCATGACGCTTCTCCTCGCTTCTCTTCGGTACCCACGCGTGGCCGGGTTTGATGCTTCAAATGGCGGTTGGCCTTCACGGCTCGCTTCGTGGTTGTCGCGCAAGCGACCGCGTCAGTTCCAGGAATACATTCCTCTTTAGACTGTCATTCCAACTGGCGCGAGGTTACCAATAGATGATAATTCCGTTATCATACTAACAGCTTTATCGGACCGATTCCATACGACGACGGGCTGTTGAGTTCGACGGTGAACACATCCCGCTCGCTCCGTTCGCCGGAGGCCGGTATGGTCGGCCCCGCCGCGCCAGCGCCTGCGTTATCGGATGACGGCCGTACCACGCAAGCAAACATGCGAGTCATACCGAATGCCAGCGCACTATTTTCGAAGCCTGACGGGCAAGAACCGTAGTACGGACGCTAACAGGCATCTTGGCTTTTCGCTGACGTTCGTGGCTGGCGCAACCAACGCCGGCGGATTCCTGGCGGTGAGGCAATACACGTCCCATATGAGCGGCGTGATATCTGCTATCGCTGACCAGACGGCGCTGGGAGATCTCTCCTTGGTTCTGACCGGCATCGGGTCACTGGTCTCGTTCATGCTGGGTGCGGCCTGTTCCGCGATGCTTGTCAACTGGGGGCGGCGCAAAAGGCTGCACAGCCAGTATGCTTCGGCATTGCTGATCGAGGCCATCTTGCTATTGTGTTTCGGCCTGCTAGGCGGTCATCTCGCGCTGTGGGATACGCTGTTCGTGCCCGCGACGGTGGCGCTCCTTTGCTTCATCATGGGTCTGCAGAACGCCATGATCACCAAACTGTCCGGTGCAGAAATCCGGACTACACATATGACCGGCATCGTGACTGATATTGGCATCGAACTGGGCAAGCTCTTTTACTGGAATTCATCGAGGGTCGAGCCCACCGCACCCTTCGTTCTGGCGAACCGGGCGAAACTGAAAGTGCATGGGACCATGCTGACCATGTTCTTCTTCGGCGGGGTAACCGGCGCGACGGGCTTCAAGCACATCGGGTACGCATCGACAGTCCCTCTTGCGGGAATGCTGGTTGTGCTGGCCATTGTGCCGCTGGTTGACGATCTGCGCGCGCGGGTCTATCGTAAGCGGTAGTTTCAGCACGTCGAATGTAGAATCGTTTGCAATCGATGGGCGAATGTAGCCGCATCGCGGCGGTCG
>NZ_FCON02000324.1 GCF_001544535.1 Caballeronia choica
GTATCAACGGCAACGAGTACGCCAAGTGCCAATTGCGCAAGCGCGGCATCGCCTTCGAGGCGCTGGACAACGGCATCCTCTCGTGCGAAGACCCCAAGGCGCTGCAGCGAATCTGCGATGGGCTGGATGAGCGCAAGATTGATCGGCTGCTGCGCAAATGGCTGGCACGACTACCGCATCCGTTTGATCGGCGCGACCGGGCCGCCGGTTACCGCTACGCGCTGTCGATCCTGCAGGCCGAGTTCGCGCTGACCCAGGTGCTCGATCGACCGGTGACAGGCCGCATCTTCTTCGAGCAGGTCATCCGCGAGAACCTGGACATCGGACGCCCGGGCCAAGTGCAACTGATCTTCGATCGCCGCGTCAATCGGCGCACCCCGGGGCGCTTTCGCACCCGGGTGATTACCGAAGGGGTCACCCCTTCGCTGCATGTGGACTACAAGCGTTCACGCATCAAGCAGTACCACAAGGAGGGTCAGGCGCTACGTACCGAGACCACCATCAACGACACCCGCGACTTTCGCGTCGGACGACTGCTGCGCAACTTGCCCGAGCTACGCCGAATTGGCTTTGCAGCGAATCGGCGCATGCTCGAAATCGAGCAGATCAGCCACGACTGTGCGTTGGGCGAAGACGCGTTTCAGGACCTGCAGCGTGCGCGCCACGTTCACGGGCAGCGCGCACCGGCGCTGCGCTTTGCCGACCCGAAGGTCCAGGCGCTGCTGCAGGCGCTGGTGATGTTCGTCTTCGTCGCGCGCGGCTTTACCAATCAAGACCTGCGGCAAGCCTACGCCGTGCTGCTGGGCCTGCGTCCCGGCGAAATCGGCCCGGGGCACATGAGCTACGAGCTGCGACGCCTGCGCTTGCACGGCCTGATCGAGCGAGTGCCCAAGACCCACCGCTATCGGCTCACAAATCGTGGACTGCAAACGGCACTCTTCTATACGCGCGTATATTCGCGCATCTTGCGCCCGGGCCTTGCATTGGTTAGCCCTCAGGCACCAGCCGCCTCGCCAGCGTCTTTGCAGCGCAGCTTCCGCACCGCGGAGCAGGCCGTCAACGCCTGGTGCGATCAGGTCAAAATCGCCGCGTAGAAAACTTGACTCGACTGCTACAAGATCAATTCAGTCAAGGAGTCTAGTCTTTCATCACACTGCGCGGCATCTGCTACTCAACGGCGTCAACGCGCTCGCGGAAGCCGTCAAGGTCACACTCGGTCCGGGCGGACGCAATGTGATCGTCGAACGGCCGGACGCACCGTCGCTCGTCGCCAATTCGGGCGTGGTGGTCGCCAATGCAATCGAACTGCCGGACCCATTCGAGGAGATGGGCGCGCGCTTGTTGCGTGAGGTTGCGACCAGAACGAGCGAAGTGGCGGGCGACGGGACGACAACGGCGACCACGCTCGCCCAGGCGATCGTGACCGAAGGAATGAAATGCGTGAGCGCCGGCCATGACCCGATGGAACTCAAACGCGCCATCGAAGGCGCGGGGGAAAAGGTGGTAGCCGAACTGCATCGCCTGGCTAAACCGTGTTCCACCATCGACGAGATGCGCCAGATCGCGACCATCTCCGCAAGCGGCGACGTCAATATTGGCACGCTCGTGGCGCAAGCTGTTGAGCGGGTTGGTCGAGACGGAGCGGTCAGCATCGAGGACGGATCCAAGATCGATGACGAACTCGACGTCGTGGATGGCTCCCTCATCGATCGAGGCTACCTTTCGCCGCTTTTTGTCGCCCCAGACGACCACGAGGTGGTCCTTGAGGACCCGCGGATCCTGCTTTGCGACATGAACATCAGCTCTGTCGCTCAATTGCTCCCGGTCCTCGAGGCGGTCAGTGGGAGCGGCACGCCTTTGCTTATCGTCGCCAACGAGGTCGAAGATGAAGCCCTTGCCACGCTCGTCGTCAATCATATCCGCGGCGCCCTCAAGTCGTGCGCCAGTCGTTCGCCGGGGTTCGGAGACGGTCGGGCCGAACAACTCGCCGATCTGGGCGCCCTGACCGGGGCTACGGTCATTTCTGCTCAAACCGGCAAAGCTCTGGAACAGGCAAAGCTGGAGGACCTCGGCACCGCGCGGCGCGTGGAAATCGCCCGCGACACGACCACGATCATCGTCGGCAACACTGACAGGGAGGCGGTCAGCCAGCGTATTGCGGGACTGAAGAAACGCATCGAGGCGGCCAATACGACGCATCAACGCGATTTACTGAAACAACGGCTGACGAAGCTGGCGGGCGGCGTCGCCGTCATCCGGGTGGGCGCGGCGACCGAAGCAGCGCTACGCGAACGCAAGAACCGCTTCCAGGATGCGTTACACGCAACTCGCGCCGCAGTCGAGGAAGGGATCGTGCCGGGAGGCGGGGTTGCCTTGCTGCGCGCGCGGTCTGTACTTACCTCAAGCAGTCAAGCATCCGAGATTTGACGCACGGGAGCCACCATCGTCCACGACGCGCTGGCAGCGCCCTTACGGCAGATCGCCCAGAATGCGGGGGCGGACGCGCAGACAGTCGTGCATACGGTGTCCGCGGCGAGCGACTCTCATGGATATGACGCCGCGAGAGACCGGTATGGCGACATGATGGAAGCGGGCATACTGGACCCGCTGAAAGTGACTCGCTCCGCGCTGCAAAACGCGATTTCGATCGCCTCCCTGCTCATGACGACCGACTGCATGGTGGCGAGCCTGCGGACGGCAAGCGAGACCTCGCACACCGACCCCAGACATGGCGATCTCTTCAGCGGAGAGTTGTGAATGGCCGCGCCGATTTTGATGCCGTGGGACGGATCGGCCGGCCGCACCCAGGTCTGCTTCAGATACGTCATCAAAGGCCATGCCGCACGTGCGTATGACGTATTGGTCGTCTTCAAGGGCGACGAGCGCGCGTGCGATATCGACATCCGCCACGCGGTGGCGAACCTCGACGATCTACCGCCCCTGACTTGCGGTCTGCTTAGCGCCAAACGGTTGCGCGCGACGGTTGACTTGCTTGAGCTCGTCCAACAGTTGACAAGCAAGGATCGAACCGCAAATAGGTCTGGCGCCCTCGTGTATGGCGGCCACCTGTCCTTTCCGTTCGATAAAAGCGAGACCGGGCCGGCCTCGCCAGGCCAATCCGAAGCTTCGCGATGCCAGGCCCGCGCAAGGGCCTCGCATGGCACCGGCAAGGGTTGGCCGAAGTCCAAGGCTGCTTGGTGGTTGCGAAGGTAGCGAGGCGAACCCCGGTCGGGGACGCGATGCCGGGGTTGAGCGAACCGATTGATCGAGGTCAACCTTGTTCGCGCCATGCGTCGCTAGGCTGAAGCAGCGCCCGGAAATCTCCGCTAGCGCGCAACACCGTCGAGGGGAATCGAAATGACTGAAACGCTGATGTTGACCTACGAAGCCTTGCCAGATGCAAAGCCCGCGCCCGCGCAGGGCGAAACTCCGAAATTCATCGAATTGCCGAAGCCGGACCCTAATGCGGGCGTGCCCCTGATGACCGCGCTGTCAGTTCGTGCTAGCCCGAACTTTGACTTCTCAAGTAGCCGAAATCCGCGTCAGCGCTGGGTTTCGGCTTTTTTCTTAGGCTATCATGTAGC
>NZ_FCON02000325.1 GCF_001544535.1 Caballeronia choica
CGCGGGCGCGGGGGAATTGCCATGTCTTTGCTCGACGTGGACTCCATCGATTACATCGGCGTCAACATCCTTTTCAAGCACGTCTACGTCGGGATCTTCGACGATCTCGACTGGGACGACGAAGCCACGCATTTCGCGTTGCTGACAAAGAAAATCGATCGGTATACACAGTACATACGTAGCGGCCAGTTGCTGGCCGGCTATCCGGAGGTGCGCGGCTACGGCATCGTCTTCGAGTACGTCGCGACGCGGCCGATGACGCCATCGGCTGCGCGGTTCTGGAAAACGCGCGAACAGATCATCCGGACTTCGGGCTTCGAGGTGCGCAGCCGGACGGTCGACGTGCGGCCGGCGCTGCTGGCGGAGGAATCGTGCGATATCGCGGCGCTAGCACCGGATGCGGCTGTCCCGAGTCAACCGGAACCGGCGCCGACGCTGCCGGCAGCGTTGCCCGCGCAGGCGGATGAGTCCGCGGCGGGTCCCGCGCTCCTCGCGTTGCGACAGGTTGCTTCGTTGTGAGGTGAGCGCTTCCGGGAACCGTCGGTGAAACGATTCAGGAACGAAAAAGCGCTGAAGCCCTCCGGGCTTCAGCGCTTTTTCACATTCCCCGCCCAACGCCGTCCGCTTACCTTACCCCGCTAAGCGCCGCAGTCGCGACCGTCGGCACCGAAATGCCGTTGGTCTTCGCGTACTGCACCGCCTGCGTCAGCGTCGAGACGAGCGACTGCAACTGTCCCGGCGCCGACTGCGCGATATAGCTCGCCGCCTGCGCCGTCGCCGGATTCGAACCCGCCTGCAGCAACGACGACACGCTCATCGTGTTGCTCACCGCGCCGAGATCGGATTGCAGCCCCGCGTACTGGCTCACGCCCTTGCCGAGCGACGCGAGGCCGTCGGTGAACGCCTGCTTGTTCACACCGGTCGGCGCGGGCGTCGAAGATCCGTTCGTGAAAGCCTGCATCAGCGACTGCGACACGCTCTGCTGCGTTCCACCGAGTTGCGACAGCACGCTCGCGCTCGGCAGTGCGCCGGACCCGCCCGCACCGCCTGCCGCGCCCGCCAGCAGGCCTGCCGCCGACTGCGCCTGGCTCGCGACGCCCGTCATTCCCATCGACGACGCCAGGCTCGACTGTCCGCTCAGCACCTGCTGATTTGCGCCCAGATAGTTCTGCACGAGCGACGTAAGCGCCGATGGCTGGGCCGCGCCGTTTGCCGCCGGTTGCGCGCTGCCACTACCGAAGCCGAACTGCTGGAGGTTGAGCTGCGCGTACGACGCGGCGGGCGCGACGAGCGCCGCCGCGGCCAGCAGTGCAATCCACGAGGATCGATTCGCCATGTTTCGGTTTCTCCCTGATTTGTCCGATGATCGAATGAGCCCGATTCGACCGGCGGATGGTTCAGCGGTTCGTGGAGTTTACATTTGCTTGCGATTTTGTCGGTTCATTGCCTTGATTCATTGCACGCCGAGGTCGGCGAGCGGGTGCGTCGCAAGCCGCCACGGCGACGAAAGGAAGTGCTGCACGCGCTCGGCGCACACTTCGGCGAGCGTCGCAGGCGCCCAGCGCGGCCGCTGGTCGCGGTCGATGAGCAACGCGCGCACGCCTTCGAGACAATCGCCGTCGCTGATCGCGCGATACACGATGCCCAGTTCCATGCGAAAGCAGTCGGCGAGCGTCATATGGCGTCCGCGCGACAACGCGTGATGCGTGACCTCGAGCATCGTCGGCGAATGGGACGTGAGCGCGGCAAGCGTCGCCGCGGCCCAATCCGACGCGGCGTCCCGCCGCAAGCCCGCCACGATGCGCTCCACCCCGCCCGCACCGCACACACCGCCCCCGCCGCCGAAATGCCGCCTGATCTGCGCTCGATGCGCGTCGAGCGGCGCGTCGCGTTCGACGTTCGCAGGCGGCACGAACACGCGCCGCAACGCATCGAGCGGCTTGTCGGACTGATCCCAGCGCACCGCTTCGAGCCGTTGCACGAAGTCACGAAGCCACGTCGAGGGCACGCATACCTCAGCGAGACCGAACGCGACCGCGTCCGCGCCGGAGAGCGTCGCGCCGGTCAAGCCGGCGTAAAGCTCGACGTCGAGCGGCATGCGGCGCATGAAATGCGTTGCGCCGACGTCGGGCAGCATGCCGATGCGCGTCTCCGGCATCGCCATCCTGGTGCGCTCGGTGACGACCCGCAGCGCCGCGCCCTGCGCGAGTCCCATGCCGCCGCCCATCACGATGCCGTCCATCAGCGCGACGACCGGCTTCGGAAAATGATGAATCGCGTAATCGAGCCGGTACTCGTCGACGAAGAACGACAGCCAGGGCGTGCCGCTGCGCGCGGCGTCGTGGAGCGCGCGGATGTCGCCGCCCGCGCAGAACGCCTTCTCGCCCGCGCCGCGCAGTATGACCGCGACGATGGCATCGTCGGCGCGGCAGCGTTCGAACGCGCCGGCGAGTTGCCCGATCATTTCATGCGACAGCGCATTCAACGCGCGTGGCCGGTTCAGCGTCACGACCGCGACGCGATTGACGACGTCGAAACCGACTTCCGGCTCGTCCTGCAACACGTTCTGAGTGCTCATCGCGTGCTCCAGGCCGGCTTGCGCTTCGCGAGAAACGCAGCGACACCTTCGCGCTGATCGGCACCATCGAACAGATCGACGAAGCGTTCGCGTTCCATCGCGAGCGCCGCGCGCCGTGGCGTCCCCTCGCGCGCCGCGTGGATCAGCGGCTTCGAGAAGGCGACCGCATCGGGACTCATCGATGCGACGCGCGACGCCATCTTCAGCGCGTGTTCGTAGGCAGCGCCTGTCGGCACGGCTTCCTCGACGAGGCCGATGCGCAATGCCGTCTGCGCATCGACGCGTTCGCCGGTCAATATGATCCGCTTGGCCCAGCCTTCGCCGACGAGCCACGGCAGCGTCTGCGTGCCGCAACCGCATGGCAGCAAGCCCACCGACGCTTCCGGCAGCGCCATCTGCGCGTGTTCCTCGGCGATGCGGATATCGCACGCGAGCGCGCATTCGAGGCCGCCGCCCATCGCATAGCCGTTGATCGCGGCGATCACGACGGCGCGCGCGTTCTGGAGCGCTTCGAACGCCGCGCCGAATCGTTGCGCGGCGATGCGCGCGTGGGCTTTGTCGCCATCGGCGAACTGGTTGAGATCGGCGCCCGCGCTGAAGAATTTCGGACCGTGGCCGGTGATGATGATGGCGCGCACGGTCGCGTCGGCGTTCAGGCGTTCGATGGTTTGCTGCAGCGTCTGCAGGCCTTCGGCGGTGAAGGCGTTCGCCGGCGGTCGGTTCAGTTCGAGCGTGACGGTCTGGCCGTCGTGCTTCACGTCTATCATCGGTTGGGGCTCCGTTTCACTTCGCTGGTTTTGGGTTGTGGGTTGATTGCTGGTGCTCGGGGCTGGGGCCGGGGGCGGGGGGGTTTGGAGGAAACACCGTTTGATGCGCTCAGGCTTCTATGGAACTTGTTTTCTTTGCGGTTTATTTGCTCTGCCCCTGTCCGGGGCGGGACTCACTTTCTTTGCTGCTGCAAAGAAAGTAAGCAAAGAAAGCAG
>NZ_FCON02000326.1 GCF_001544535.1 Caballeronia choica
AAAGTCTGGCCCGAGCGCTCCAGCTTCACGCGAAATGGCTTGTTCTCGGCAACGAGCGACTGATCGACGCCGAAGCTCTCGAAATGCACGCTGCCCTGGGGCCAGTGGCCGGTCATGTCGCGCACGCCATCCATCAACGCGCGCGGGCCACAGCAGTACACGTGCGTGCCGCTCCCAGGCTTCTCGAAGACGGGCCAGAAATCGAAGGCATCCGCGGGGTCACCAAAATCGTGATACACGACGACGTGTGACTTCCATTCGGAGCCGGCAAGTTCGTCGAGGAACGCGGTCATTTCAGGGCTGCGTGTGAGGTAGTAGAGCTTGAAGCGGGGGCCGCCGGTGGCCTTCAGATGCCGCATCATCGAAAGAATCGGCGTGATGCCGATGCCGCCCGCGACGAACACGAAGCTGCGTACCCGCTCGCTCAGACCGAACTCGTTGCGAGGCTCTGAGACTTCAATCCGATCGCCCTCCGACACGTCGTCCGTCATGCTGACCGAACCGCCGCGACCAGCAGCATCGCGTTTGACCGCAATCACGTAGCGGTCGGATTCATCCGGATCGTTGCATAGCGAATAATTGCGGTTCGCGCCGCTCGGTACGCGCACCGTGACGTGCGAACCCGCAGTGAAGGGCGGTAGTTCCCGCCCTTCCGGATCGCGCAACTCGAAGCTCACGATACCCTCTGCGACCCGCGTTTTCTTCTTCACCGCGAGTGTTCTGAATACCTGTTCGATGCTTGTCAACTGGCTCATTTGCGTCTGCCTCCCTGCTCTCTCTTCGTCCCGCGCGGCGCGAAATCAGCAACGCCATCCAATGCACTTATATTAGATATCTAATCAAATAGGTGCAAGCGGGTTTTCCCTGAAAGCGGTGGAAATGCACGAAAAAAAAGCGCCCGAAGGCGCCGTCCGTGCTGCGAAAATCGTGCTCAGGAAGCTTTTTCCGCGTGTTCGCGAAGCGTGTTCGCCGGCACGCCGATCAGCACCGCGAGCCCGCCGAGCACGACGAGTGCCGCGATCGCCGATAAACCGATCGCTAGACTCCCCGTAACTGTCTTGATCCAACCCAGAGCGACCGGTCCGCAAAACGCGCCCACCTGTCCGAGACTGCTGATCGCGCCGATGCCGGCCGCCGCCGCTTCGTCGGTGAGGTAGGCCGGTGGGATCGACCAAATGATTGCGGCGGCGCCGAAGTAGGAGATCGAGATCATGCCGAGACACACGATCGAGGCCACCGTGCTGCCCGACACCAGAGGCAGCAGGAAGCCGCCCAGCCCGCCGATCGCCGTGCAGCCGAAAAAGTGCCAACGCCGCTCCAGTGTCACGTCTGAACTGCGAGCAACGATAAACATGCCGAGCGCACCGATGATGTAAGGCAGCGCGGACAGCAGCCCGACATTCAACACGTCGGCGACACCCGCCTGACGGATGATCGTGGGGGTCCAGTAATTGAGGATCGTGCCGCACAGCGGCACCGTGCCCCAGCCCGCCGCGAGGATGTAGACACGGGGATCTTTCAGCGCCGCGAGTAGCTGATGCTTGCCATGCTTCGAAGGCTTCTTTTCGGCGCGGTCGGCAGCGAGCGCATCGAGGATGATCTTCTTCTGATCGTCATCGAGCCAGCGTGCGTCCTGCGGTTTGTCGACGAGATAGAAGAATGCCACGATGCCCATCAGGAGCGCCGGCAAACCTTCAAGGAAGAAGAGCCATTGCCAGTTCTTGTAGCCATAGACATCGTTAAAGTTATGCAGAATCCAGCCCGATAGCGGCCCACCGATGATACCGGCAGCCGCAATCGCAAGCAGGAAGCGAGACGTTATCCGCGCACGCCGTGCACCCGGATACCAGTACGTGAGATACAGGATGATGCCCGGCCAGAAGCCAGCTTCGGCCGCGCCCAGCAGAATGCGCGCGATGTAGAACTGGGTCGGCGTGGTCATGAACGCCATCGCAGTCGAAATGCCGCCCCACAGAATCATGATGCGCGAGATCGTCAGCCGAGCGCCGATCTTCTTTAGCCACAGCGTGCTCGGCACTTCGAGCAAGATATAGCCGATGAAGAAGAGGCTCACGCCGAGCCCATAGGCGGCATCACTCAAGCCCAGATCCTGTTTTAGATGCAGTTGCGCGAAGCTGACGTTCACCCGGTCGAGGTAGTTCAGCACCCAGCAAACGAAGATGAACGACATCAGCCGCCAGGTGACCTTGTGATACGTCGCTTCGACGCGTGCCGCCGTTGCGTCCGACTCCGGCAGGAATTGCGTAAGTGTGGATTTGGCCACCAGATGTCTCCGTTCCGCTCGCTCATGAGGACGACGCGCGGTCGCTCGGAATCCTTCCGCGCGTACATCGCGTCCTAAAATTTTACTTCGATCTCTAACTATAATAGTAGAGAGGCCGGCGAGGGCAAGCAAGCTCGGGTTTGCCCCGAGAAGACGTTTATTCGTGATGTTCCGGCGTCCGAGGCGGCGTTCTTACCGGCTATCATGTCGATCAGGCTACATTCCGGGCTTTGGGAACACACTGTCATGACACGAAAGAAACCTGTGGCTGGCGCGCCACGCGAAACCGCGGAAATGCTGCGTCACTGGCACGACACCGTGCCGAACGATCGGCTCGCGCACCTCGTAAAGGACGCGACGCGCTCGATGGTCCGTGCTCTGCAAATGCGGCTCGCTGAACACTCTGTATCGTTCGGACACTGGACTTTTCTGCGCATACTTTGGGAAACAGATGGCCTCACGCAGCGCGAATTGAGCGAACAGGCGGGCGTGATGCAGCCAACCACCTTCGCCGCGGTGACAGCGATGGAAAAGCTTGGACTAGTCGAGCGGCAGCAACTGCCCGATAACAAGAAGAACGTACATGTGTTCTTGACCCCAGAAGGCCGTGCGCTCAAGAAAAAGCTCGTGCCGCTCGCCGAGGAAGTCAACGAAATCAGCGTGTCGGGCCTGAGCGAGCGCGACATCAACATCGCGCGCAAGGTACTGCTCGCGATCATTGAGAATTTGGCGGAGGATGAAGCCGGGTCCACGAATCCAATGCGACGCGTGCCGTCTACCCGCGAGCTCGGGAGAATCATCGCCGAGCGGGGGGAGACGCTCGAAGATGTTTGATTGTGGTTCAGGTAGCCGCATGGCGTGCTAACCAACCTGGCCTTTACGTTCGCCGTCTAATCGTTGTTCGGGGTAATCGTACCTTTCGCACAGTTTCTGGCGATTCGATCCGAAAACCCCTTATCAGTCACCGGCTTGCGAATCCTGTGATGGCGCGAAAGCCGCGGAGCCGCCGAGCCTGGCTGCAAGTGGAACTGCATGCGACTACCGCCAGATTTCGCACGATCGAACGATCACTCCGTCACGGGCGGCGTCTTGTTTTCATCGATTTGCAAACTCCCGCCGACGGCTCGCTTGTAGCGGCGTAGGGTCTTCTCCAGAGCCGGCAACACATTGAGGTTTTGCCGCAGTAAGCGTCGGTATCATGTGCTGTGACAATACGAACGATCGGACGCTTGATGAAGACTTTGAATCCAGCTGTG
>NZ_FCON02000327.1 GCF_001544535.1 Caballeronia choica
TCCGCTCGTTGGTGTGCTCCGGTACGGCGAAGCTCCCCGGCGCAGCGGACTGCATTTCATGGACGCACCCGCCGCGGCGGTCGAAAACCTCACGGCGCTCGCCGCGGGTGGCTGTCAACTCACTTTCTTCGGCACCGGCGTGGGCAATCCAATCGGTAATATGGTGGCCCCGACCGTGAAGGTGTGCGGCAATATCCATACCCTGAAAACGATGGGCGACAACATCGATTTCGATGCAAGCGGCGTCCTCGAACAGGGCCTGAAGATTTCTGACATTGGTGACCGACTGTACACGTACGCGATGGACGTCGCATCAGGCACTCGACTCGCAAGCGAGGTGCTCGATGTCCGCGAGACCGCCGTCAGCCGGTTCGAACGCAGCCTCTGAGGCAACATGACAAAGCTTTCTATGGTCTCGGATGCCATCATCCGCCATATCGAATCCGGGTCACTCCGAGAGGGTGACCGCCTGCCTTCCGAAGGCGAACTCGCGGTCCATCATGGCGTGAGCGTCGGCACGGTCCAGAAGGCGCTCACTCAGCTCGTGCACTCCGGGCTGATCACCCGCGAGCAAGGTCGCGGCACGTTCGTCTCGGGCACACGCGTCGCTCCGGCCGACGTCCGTTACCTTCGCTTCAGTGATGCCGAGGGCAAGGACCTTCCGTGCTACGTACACGCACGCTCGGTCAAGCGCATCAAGCGCAAAGGGCCCTGGTCGGATTTTCTCGATAGCGAGGCGTTCGTACGGATTGAACGCGTGATCAACGTGGGCGGCCGGTTCGACCTCTACAGCGAATTCTGGCTGCGCGAGGAGGACTTCGCCGAATTGGGCGGCCTCGATCGCACCGCGCTCGAGAAGAACCTGCGCGAGCTTGTGGGTCAGCGCCTCTCGTTGCCCACCTTGCGTGTGGACCAGTGGGTTCGATTTGGCAAACTGCCTTCGGCTGCAGCTCAGGAACTGAAGATCGAAAGCGGGCAACCGGGGTTCATCATGGAGTTGCGCGGCTACACGCTTCGCAACCGGCCGCTCTACTATCAATCGGTCTGTTCCGGGCCGTTTCAAGAGCGTCTCGTCATTCTTCGGGAGAACGGTCAATGAACAGTGCCCGGCATCCCGAGATCATCGAAGCATGGACGGCAAGGATCTTCGAAACCTGCGGCGTGCCGCGGGACCACGCGGCCGAGGCGGCTTCGATGCTCGTTCGCAGCGAGCTGCGGGGTTACAAGACGCATGGCATGACGCGTCTCGCCTCCTATGTGGCGCGGTTGAAGGCGAACGAATTTAATCCCCGGCCCAAGATGACCTACCGGGCCTTGCCCGGCGGCATCGTGCTGCAGGCGGACGGCGCGATGGGGCAGATTGCCGGTCCCTACGCGGTGCGTCTCGCGCTCGAAGCACTGAGGACGACGGCCTCCGTGCTCGTTGTGATGCAGTCGTGCGGCCATCTCGGCGCGCTTGGAATACACACGCTATTGGCGGCGGAAGGCGGTGCCTTCAGCATGATGGGCCAACACACGCCGCCGGCACTCGCGATGGAAGGTTTTCGCGGCCCCGCGATCGGACACAACCCGATCGCCTTTGGCTGCCCCCTGTCGGGGCAGGCGCCGATCGTCTTCGACGTAGCCTGCAGCGTGGCGGCACGTGGACACGTTCTGCTCGCCGCGCGTGAGGGCAAGCCGATACCCGAGGGATGGGCACTGGATGCACAGGGTCGGCCCACCACTGACGCGCAACACGCCCTCGAAGGCTCCCTGATGCCGATGAGCGGGCACAAGGGCATCGGCATTGCCATGATGGTCGAATGCCTCGCCGGTGCCCTGGCGGCGAGCGCCGCCTCGCTCGCCGCGCCGCGCAGCGAGGCCATGCAGGACGCATTCCTCTGGCTCGTGCGCCCCGAAGCGTATGCAGGGCGAGAAGCCTTTGACGAGTACATGCGCCAGTGGACTCAGATCTACGTTTCAGCCAGCCCCGATGCGCGGCTGCCCGGCATGCGTGGCGATGCCATCGAGCGCGAAGCGCGAGAGCACGGCATGACGTTGCCCCCCGTAATCGCGCAGGAACTGGCCGCGCTTGGCGAGCAACTTGGCGTGCCATTTCCTGAATGACGGCCCGAAGGCCGAACCGGCCTCAACCGGGCGTCTTCGGCGCCTTCTCTGTCCCGACAACATCCATTGACGAGTACCTGCCACATGAATGCCCCACTCACAGAAGCGGCCCGCAAGGCCATCGAAACCGTCACGCTTGACGACAAGTATGCACTGGAAACCGGGCGTGCCTTCATGAGCGGCGTCCAGGCGCTCGTGCGCCTGCCGCTCCTGCAGCGCGCGCGCGACGCGCAGGCCGGCCACAATACCGCCGCCTTCATCTCCGGCTATCGTGGCTCGCCACTCGGCGGATATGACCAGGCATTGTGGCAGGCGCGCAAGCACCTCGAGAAGAGTCACGTCGTGTTCAAACCCGGCGTCAACGAAGAACTGGGCGTAACGGCGGTCTGGGGCTCGCAGCAGCTCGAGTTCGATCCCGCGAGCAGGAAATATGACGGCGTGTTCGGCATCTGGTATGCCAAGGGCCCCGGTGTCGATCGCAGCGGCGACGCCCTCAAGCACGCGAACCTCGCGGGCACGGCACCGCTCGGTGGCGTGATCGCGCTGGCCGGAGACGACCACGTCTCCAAGAGCAGCACGCTCGCGCACCAGAGCGACCACACATTCATTGCGAGCGGGCTGCCGATTTTTTTCCCCGCGAATGTACAAGATGTCCTCGACCTCGGCGTCCACGCGCTTGCCATGAGCCGCTACAGCGGCTTGTGGGCGGGCATGAAAACGGTTCAGGAGGTGGTCGAGTCCGGCGCATCGGTGCTGACCGATTCGGACCGTGTGCGCATCTTGCTGCCCGACGATTTCGCGATGCCGCAGGGTGGCCTCCACATCCGCTGGCCCGATGATCCGCTTGCGCAGGAAGCCCGGATGATGGAATACAAGTGGCCCGCGGCGCTCGCCTATATTCGCGCGAACCGGCTCAACCACAACGTGATCGAAGGACCGAACGACCGCCTGGGGATCATCGCGAGCGGCAAGGCTTATAGCGATACGCGTCAGGCGCTGATCGACCTTGGGCTGGACGATGCCCGCTGCCGCGAATTGGGCATCCGCGTGCACAAGGTCAGTGTCGTGTGGCCGCTCGAACCCCAGGGCGTACGCGAGTTCGCGCGAGGCCTGCGCGAAATTCTCGTGGTCGAGGAAAAACGTACGCTGATCGAGCAGCAATTGAAGGACGAGCTCTACCACTGCAACGCCCACGCACGGCCAGTCGTGCTCGGTAAATATGATCATGTCGACGGGCAAGACATCGGGGGAGAATGGAGCCACCAAACTCCTGCCGACCAGTGGCTGCTACGCGCCAAAGCGGATCTGTCGCCTGCCATGGTCGCCAGGGTCATCGCCGGGCGCCTGAAGAAGCTGGGCGTGCCCCA
>NZ_FCON02000328.1 GCF_001544535.1 Caballeronia choica
GAAATGCTGGTCACGATGCCGGAATCACCGGTCACGATAATCCGGAATTACTGGTCACGCTCGCCCGGAATACGCACCAGTTCTTGACGATTTTGATGATTGGCTCATCATCCAGGGATATCGATTTAATTCTCGCCAATGCTATGTTCTACGCTGCACAGCAATTGAAGCGTATTTCCACAAACGCCATCAACGTAGCCTGACGGCGTTGACCCCGGAGAGCCTGCGTAAGTGTTCCCGGCATTTTCGTCATCGCCCTGGCGGAATATCCCACACTGTTGGCTGCTTGCAGCGCTTTCTACAAAGTCAGCGGATCCTAGTGGCTCCCAATTCGTCTGGGGACACGTCATTCGATGCGGCCGTTTCGGCTTACCTCCACTACTTAAGCGAAGTAAGGGGATTGGCTCCGATCACCATTGAGCAACATGAGCACACGGTTTGGCAACTGTTGCATTACCAGAGCGATTCGGATTGCACCTTTCAGCTCGCCGATTTTACCCAGACCCACGTTGAGCGTTTCATCACCAATGCTGGTCGCCGCTACGGCCGAAGCACACTTCAGCATGTGATTTCTCACGTTCGCGGCTTTCTGCGATTCCTCACGGTGCGAGGCGAGGTCTCTTCTGGATTGGACCAGCAGATTGACACGCCCCGAGTCTATCGCCTGGAACACCTGCCGCGAGTATTGCCTTGGGATACGGTGTCAGCTCTGCTGCAGTCAATCGACCGCAAATGTGCCTGCGGGCTGCGCGATTACGCCATTTTCATGCTCATCGTGACCTACGGACTGCGCGGGTGCGATGTCGCCAGCTTGCGGCTAGACAACATCGACTGGCATGCCGGAGAGATTCACATCAATCAATCTAAAACCAGGCAGCCTCTGAACCTTCCTCTGACCGACCCGGTTGCTGCAGCCCTGATCGCTTATCTACGGGAGGCTCGCCCTCGCACGGCCTGCCGAGAGATCTTTTTAACCGCCGTTGCACCGATTCTGCCCATCAGGAGACAAGCCGTCGGTTACGCGTTCCGATTTCGGGTCAGGCAAAGCGGTCTCGATATCCCGTTCCGGGGTGTTCATTGCCTTCGGCATTCCTACGCAACGCATCTGCTTCGCGAAGGTGTGCCACTCAAGACCATCGGCGATCTTCTCGGCCATCGAAGCACGGAAAGCACTTGCGTGTACCTCCGGCTCGATCTTGAAGAGCTGCGTGAGGTGGCCTTGCCCCTGCCAGCCTCAGCTATTTAGGAGAGTGTGTCATGAAATTTATGGCTAAAACGAGCCTATCTCCATCGATCGGCCGCTACATCGGGTTGAAGCAGGCACTGGGTCGAGGCTTTGCGGGAGAACGTCGCGTTCTGGAAAGCCTCGAGGAGTTTATGATTGACACCAACGTCAATGCCTGGACCCAGAGCGTATTTGAGCAGTGGTGCCGGACGGTGGCCCATCTGTCACCCACGGTCCAACGCAATCGCATGCGGGTCGTGCGCAATTTTTGCCTTTACGTCAGGCGCACCGATCCGGGTTGTTTCGTGCCGGATATCGACGACTTCCCAAGGCCGCACCAGTCCGTTCAGCCCTACATCTTCACTGACGAGGAGATCAACCAACTGTTGCACGCTGCCGCAAAACTGGGGCCAGTGCCGCTTTCCCCCTTGCGGCCACAGGTCTTTCGTCTGGCGATCGTGCTGCTCAACACGACAGGAATGCGACGCGGCGAACTGGCTAACCTGACCCTTGCCGATTATGACCAACGCACGAGAAGCCTGCTCGTGCGTGAAAGCAAATTCCACAAGTCTCGGTATTTGCCGCTCTCAGATGACGCGAACAGTGAAGTGGCAATCTATCTCGCCGCCCGGCGGCGCAAGCACCTACCTGTGGCGACGGACTCGTCGCTTCTGTGGAATTGGTATCGCAATGGCTATTCGGGGTACGGCCTCGGGGACGGGATTCATGAACTCATACGTGAGACCGATATTCGTACGGCAGACGGGCGATTTCCACGTGTTCATGATATGAGGCACTCCTTCGCAATCCGTGCGCTTCTTCGCTGGTATAACGCCGGTGTCGATGTACAGGTCAAACTGCCGTTGCTCGCTACCTACATGGGACACGTGTCCATCGCTTCAACCGAATACTACCTGCCATTTGTAGCCGAACTTGCCGCTGCGGCCAGCACCCGTTTCGCCGGTCGCTACGGCACCCTCATCCGGCCGTTCTCCGACGGAGGTGCAGCATGAGATCGTCATACCCGAACACGCTTGCACGCACAGTACGATCCTTCTTTAGCGAGTATCTGACTGAACAGCGGGGCGTGAGCCGGCATACTGTGCTCAGCTACCGCGACACCCTGATCCTGCTCCTACGCTTTGTGGCTACCTCCCAGCATCATGATCCGGCAACGTTGGACCTGACGGCGATCTCTCCAGAGGCCGTTCTGGCGTTCCTGAACTACCTGGAGCAGGAACGCCACAACAAGACGTCCTCACGTAATGTGCGGCTCGCCGCCATTCATGCGTTCTTCCGCTACGTGGCAACGCACGCGCCCGAGCGGATGGAGCAGGCCCAGCGAATACTTGGGATCCCCTTCAAGCGAACACGGACCGGAACCATCGACTATCTCGAGGAAGACGAAATCCGTGCCGTCCTGGAATGTATCGATCGGAGCACGTCGCATGGTCGTCGCAATTACGCGTTACTCTCCATGCTCTTTAACACCGGTGCACGAGCCCAGGAGATTGTCGACTTGAACGCCTGCGACCTGCAGCTCGACACACCACCGCAGGTGACTTTGTTTGGCAAGGGACGCAAGAGGAGAATCTGCCCGCTTTGGCCTCAAACGGCGCAGGTATTGAAGCAGTTTTCCGAGGAAGCGCAGCTGGACATGCGATCGAATACGCCGCTCTTCCGCAACCAGCGAGGACAGCGGCTCACCCGGTTCGGTCTCGGTTACATCTTGTCGAAGTGCGTTCAGTCGGCAGCGGTCAAATGCCCGTCCCTGGCCAAGAAACGACTTCACCCCCACAGCGCCCGACATAGTACGGCGATGCTATTGCTCAAATCCGGCGTAGCCCTGGTAGACATAAGCCACTGGCTCGGTCATGTTAGCGTCAACACAACCAACCGCTATGCGAGCGCCGACCTGGAAATGAAACGTCAGGCCATTGCTCGAGCAGGGGCACTAGCTAACTCCGTCACGCCACCACGCTCGTGGCGCTGTGACACTTCCGTCATCGAGTGGCTTGCTACGCTCTAACGCCGACTTAATGGGGAGTCCGATCGCTCTGGCTCCCTTGTTTGCCGACAGCATCTTCGCTCACTCCACATTAACGACGTGTCAACATTAATCCAAAATCAGAGTGTGGGTCAGTGCCGCAAGTTCGATGAGTCGATGCCAATCGGCATTGTTGCGCGCCAGACGGG
>NZ_FCON02000329.1 GCF_001544535.1 Caballeronia choica
CGTGTCTTATGGGAAGTGGTTCCCTATGGGGAGAAGATGTCTCGCAGCGAGCACGGAGCGGACTCCGCGCCCGTTTAACTCTCCATTAAAGCTTGGCCCTGAGCATGGCGATTACCTTATCGGACGGCCGAAACGAACCTCTGCGCAGATGCGGTGGGACGATCGCGTTGAGGGCTTCGAGCTTCTCAGTGGGATCAGCGCGAGTGTAGATTTCAGTAGTTGCCAGATCGCTATGCCCGAGCCATAAGGACACTTTCCGGATATCCTGTGTGCCTCGTAGTACTATCATTGCGCAGGTGTGCCTCAACACGTGTGGTGATACCTGCTTCTTCGATAGCGAAGGACACGCATGACGAGCGGTCTCAGCGTGGCATTTAAGGATATACGCGAAGCCCCAGCGACTCATTGCTTCACCGCGAGCATTGACGAACAATTCCGGTACTGCAACAGTTCCCCGTACCGCCATCCAGGCACGCAATGCATTAGCGGTCGTTTTCCACAGGGGCAACGCGCGCTCCCGCCGACCCTTGCCGTGAACACGGATGCTCATTGACGGGAACACAACATCGGCGGCTTGCAAACCCGTCAGTTCCGATACACGCAGTCCAGCGCAGATGGCCAGATGCAGCATCGCCCGGTCCCGGATCCCCTCGCGCGTTGACGGATCAGGCGCATCGAGCAGAGCCCGAACCTCTTCCTCGCCCAGATACGGCACTAACCGTGAATCAGTTTTCTTGTAGGGAATGCCCAGGATTCGTCGCGCCTGTTCGAGGATCGCGGGCTCGCGATACTCAAGGAAGTGGAAGAATGACCTGATTGCAGCTAGCCGGACATTCCGAGTCCCAGGCGAGTTCTGGCGCGTATCTTCCAGATATTCCAGGAAGTCGCTGATCAGTCTCGCATCGAGCTGCTCCAGCGCTAGCGACGACGGCGTCATCCTGAGTCGCCCGGCGGCGAACTCGAACAGGAGCTGAAAGGTGCAAGCATAGGAGTCGCAGGTGTGTTGGCTGGCGCCTCTCTCATGAGCAAGGTTTTGACGAAGAAATGCCACAATGTGCGGTGCGATCGGGATCATTTCTGTTCTCCAGTGAGAAACCCCTCTGCGGCGACAGCAATGTCATTCAGAAGCTCGGGAGTAGCCTCCAGATACCAATAGGTGGCGTTGATGTTGACGTGACCCATGTAGGTCGCAAGGGCCAACATGTGCCGCCCAACGCGGTCCCGGCCTTCCGGGCTCGCCTCCAGTGCCCTGACGGCGAACGTGTGCCTGAGCTCATGCAGGCGGGGACGGTGGGCGTTGTGGGTGGTGCCGATGCCGGCGATCTTCAACAGCTTCTGGAACATCCAGTAAACGACCGTATATCTGAGCGGGCGACCATCGTCATCAACGAACACATGGTCGTCGCCCGGACGGGACTGCCGCCGCAGGGTCAAGTACCTCTGCAAACCCTCCGCCGCCGTCTCGTGCAGTGGAACCAGACGCGTCTTCTGGAATTTGCTCTTTCGAATGAGTAATCCTTCGGGAGTAATGTCGGCACGCCGCAGGTTCAGGGCCTCAGAGATCCGCATGCCCGTGGCCGACAGTAGGGCGATTAATGTCGCATACGTTTGTGGTTGCAACATACCGCGAGGACCCGATTGCAAGGCTGCGTTGACCAGGCGCTCGATATCGGCGCGCGAGTAGATGAACGGGACACGGCGTGTCTTTCGGTACCCAAAGTACCGGGCGGGCGGCAGCTCATGACTTTGATCTTCGGTACGCAGATACTGGGCGAACCGACACACAGTCTTTAGCCTCGCGTCACGCTGGGCCACCGACCAGGCCTCAGCGGCCCAGTCGATTGCGGTTTGCGCGCGAACGTGCGTTTCACCGCGCTTGACGGCAAAGCACGCGAAGCTGTGCAACAGATAGTCTGCGTTCAGTAGTTTGAAGCCGGCCGCACGCCGCGCGGCAAGATAGGACTCTACGGCCGGCATCATTTCGTCACCTCGGGCCATGGCTGCGCGACTTGCCTGAGCAGCGCGCCGTCGACCTTGGCGTAATAGGCCGTGGTGTCGATGCTGCGATGCCTCAGGACCTGGCCTATCTGGTCGAGGGGAAGCCCATGACGTAACATCTCGGTCGCCGCTGTGTGTCGCAGCAGATGGGCGCCTTTGGCGGGCGAACTCACCCCGGCACGTTTTAGTGCACGCTTCACTACCGACGATATGCAATCGCCTGAGATAAACGGCTTGAAGGGGGCGATGTTTCGAACGAAGACGTGGTCGCTGCAGGCAACTCGAGGTCGCGACTCGATGTACCGCAGAAGTGCCTCACCAGCATCCTGCGGCAGCGGCAGACGAACTTCATAGCGCCCCTTTCCCGAGACGCGCAACGTCCCGGTTTCCCACTCGATATCGCTCATGCGAAGGTTCGCCAGGTCACCAGCGCGAACCCCGAGTCGCACCAGCAACAGGACAATCGCGCGATCGCGAAGGCGCCCGTGTAAATTGCCATCGCATGCAGCAATCAGACGGTCAACTTCGTCAGCGCTCAGACACCGTGGCAGTGTCGCCAGGCGCCAGTGCGCCAACGCCGGAACCGCTTGATCGAGTCCGGCTCGACATAAACCCTGAACACCGAGATAACGCAGGAAGGCTCGCGTGCTCGTGACCCGCTTTTCTGCGGTACCGATGCCACAGTTGCAGGCACCGTTCAACAGGAACGTGCGCACTTGCTTTGCGTCCCACTGGGTCGCGTCACTACCAAGCACCTCCACCATCGCCGCGGCATCACGACAGTAGAGCCGAATGGTCGACACTTTTGCGCCTCGGTGCGTGTGCAACCATCGCCGGAAACCGCTCACGATTGCCGGCTCTCGATTCTCGGCAATCGAGGGCTTGTTGTCCTGGCAGACGCCGATCTCAATCAGGTATTCGCGAAAGCGCTTGGCACCGAAATACAGATGGTGGTTGGCTTTACCTCCTTTTGCTTCCGGACAGGTGCAGGTAAGCAGATGACGATAGAAGATTTCTGAAGTCTGTGGATCCGCATCGGCCAGGGTGCCGCCGTGCGCCTGCATGAAGCGGCCCAGATGGTCGGCGGCACGCAGATAACGTATCGCGCTGGCCGCGGAGTATCCGTCCCGTTCCAGCGCGTCAGCAAAGTCATCAATGAAGGCTCCGCTGGGCCCCGAGCGCAGGCGTTTCAGGGTTTTGGGTGCTACCAGGTACGTGTCTAGCATCACGTCCTCCTATGAGGGTTGCCGGGGAAGGCTAGACGACCATAGCAAAGGAGAACCGAGATTTTATGGGGAGTTGACCGGCGACCAACCAGGCACCAAACCGACGCGGCCAGTCGCATTCGTGTCGAATCTGATCTGCAACTCCCCGTTAGACAGAACTTCCCATAAGGCACG
>NZ_FCON02000330.1 GCF_001544535.1 Caballeronia choica
GGCATTTGCAGCAGCAATAACAGGAGACAGAATTGTGGCAGTGAATATGCAAGAAATAGCGTCCTATGACGGTGAGCGCCCGCAGCGCATCCGCGGTTATGCATGGGTCATTTTTGCGCTGACATTCGGACTGCTTTTGTCCGACTATATGTCGCGGCAAGTGCTCAGCGCGGTCTTTCCACAAATAAAGGCGGACTGGGGGTTGTCCGACGCTCGGCTCGGAGCGCTCAGCGGCATTGTCTCGCTGGCGGTTGGCATCCTGGCGTTCCCCATCTCGCTTGCGGCCGACCGATGGGGTCGCGTACGCAGCGTGACCATCATGGCGGCGATCTGGAGCATCGCGACCTTGCTGTGCGGCCTGTCGCACAACTACTTCACGTTGCTGTCGGCGCGCTTTCTGGTCGGTGTCGGCGAAGCCGCTTACGCCAGCGTTGGCATGGCCATTCTCATCAGCATGTTTCCCGCACGGCACACCTCCACGGTAACTGGCGCATTTTTCGCGGGCGGCATGGTCGGGTCAGTCATGGGGATCGGGTTTGGCGGTTCACTGGCAAGCCACTTTGGTTGGCGCAGTGCGTTCGTTGGCATGGCAGTCTTTGGCATCGCGCTGACCGTGCTCTATATGATGGTCGCCAGTCCGTCGCGGATCGAAGGGGCGAAAGGCCAATCAAGCGGCAACAGGCAAACCAAATCGCTGGCGCCGGTCCGCGTCAGGCAGGTGCTGAAAGACCTGTTCTCCTCTCCGGTATTGATCTGCGTCTATATCGGTAGTGGCCTGCAGCTCTTCATCAGCGGTGGCCTGCTTGCGTGGCTGCCGAGTTTCCTGAATCGGGTCTATGACATGCCCCTGAGCAAGGCGGGTGGCGTCGCAGCAATCTTCGTCCTTTGCGGCGCATGTGGAATGCCCCTGTGCGGCGCACTGTCCGATCGCCTGGGACGTGATTCGCCGCGACGGAAAATGCTCCTGGCGATCACCTTTAACCTGGCCTGCGGAGTATTGCTGTTCGCGGCATTCCAGTTTCCCGTCGGTCCAGTCCAACTCACTCTCATCGCATTGGCGATGTTCTTTAGCGCTGGCATTATGGGCCCGGCCGGTACGATGGTCGCGAATCTGACGCCCAAGGCGATTCACAGTACAGCCATGGCAACGCTCGCCCTGGCCCTCAACGTTCTTGGGCTGGCGCCGGGTTCCGTTGTGACGGGCGCATTGGCAGACCGACTCGGCCTGGCGCCCGCCTTGCAACTGTTGCCACTCGCCAGTGTCGCGTCCACCGTCGTCCTGTTGATTGGCGTGCGTTATCTGCGTGGCGCGCGAGGTTATGGTGCAAATAGCTAACGTGACCAAGACGTTTCATGTAAATCGGGATGCCTTATCGATTGGACAGGCAGCGTTCCAGATGGAGGGCGCGTCCTTGAGCGCGAGAGCGGTCGGCCTGACACGCCGACGCAACAGCAAATCATTTTCAAACAAGCAACAACTAATAAGCCTCCGGTTCCACCCGGAGGCCCCACGACCGGAGGAGAAAAAATGAAATCAACGTTAAAGTTAAAATTGAGCAGTGCCGCGGCGCTGGTGATGTTCGCCACCGCCGCCCACGCCCAATCGTCGGTGACGCTCTACGGCGTCGTCGACACCGGACTGCTGTATCAAAGCACCTCGGCGGCATCGTTCCAGCCGCACGCACCGAACCTGGGCCATGTTTATCAACTCAAGGACGGCGGCATCTATTCGAGCTACTGGGGCTTGAAGGGAAGCGAAGACATCGGCGGCGGCTACAAGATCAACTTCAAGCTGCAGGGCGCATTCAACACCACGAACGGCAAGTTTGGACTGTCTGACACGCCGGGTACGACCGCGATCTTCAACCAGTTCGCGACAGTCGGGGCATCCGGCCCGTTCGGCTCGATCGACGCCGGCCGGCAGATCATCCCGATGATCTACGCGATGTCGGAAACCGATGTCCGCGGCGCGCAGTATTTCGGCAGTATCCTGACTGCGTGGCTGGGCGTGAATCAGGCGGCCGGCTGGCCCGGCACCAGCACGAACGCCCCGATCGGCGCCCTGTATGACAGCAACGCGCTGGTCTACAATTCGCCTAAATTCTACGGCGCCTCGCTCGCGCTCGAGTACGCGCCGGGCGGTGTTGCCGGTCAGTTCCAGGGCGGCACGCGCGAGTCGGCGGTGCTCAAGTATTCGAACTACGGTCTGAATCTCGCCGCGGTGTACTACAACGGGCACGACACCAATCCGTTTCCGCTGACCTATCCGGCGGCGCCGGCCGTGCCCGCGACGGGTCTGGCCAACAATCGCTTCTACTATCTCGGTGCGATGTACACGATCAGCGGGTTCTCGATATCCGCCTCGTACGGCATCGGCAAAAACCCGGCGAATACCAACACCGCGGACTTCGAAATGGCATCGGGCGGCCTGGGCTACCAGTTCAGCCCGCGCTTCAAGGTCACGTCCGGCTTCTATTACCTGAAGGACCGGAACCATTCGGCGAATCATTCGAGCGAAGTCGCGGTGGGTGCTGAATACAACGTGTCCCAGCGGACCAAGGCGTACGCGCAAGTCGGGTATGTCAACAACGATGGCACCATGAACCAGACGGTCGTCTATGGGGCTCCCGTCGCGCCGGGCAAGTCCACTACGGCGGCGATGGTCGGCATCCGCCATACCTTCTGATTTGGCAACCTTCAACCCACATATCGGTATCGGTGTCCCGAGTCTGAAGTTCGCTTAAAACATTTCGATTCACGGAGGGTATTTGGCCAGCGCGAGACAAGCTGTATCAGGTGCGTAGGCAGGGCCGTGGCATCCAGATAAACAGAAGGATAGTCATGAATAGAGCGAAAAACTCGTTGCGCGAGATTGTCGAGCACTGGCTGGCCCCGATCCGGCGAACGGGCTTCGGGTGACCGAGTTCAGAAACAGACGGTCCAAACACGAATGCCATGTGTGCGTCGAGACCTTAACGGCGGCAGGTCCGGTTGCGCTGTTCTTTTTTCGTCACCAAGACGGCGCGTGGCGCATATTTCCACCGAGTCGGGAACGGCCTGCAATGCGTGCCGCCTGAAATTCAACGAACTTTTAACTCAACACACTAGCGTCGGGGAGTATTCAATGAAGAGCATCAAGACATTCAGGCTGGCTGTTGGAGCCGTAATCGTCGCAACATCCATGACCGCATGGTCCCAGACCAGCGACACGGCCAGTACGTCGGGTGCATCCGCAATGGCGGCGTCGGGTTCAGCGGCCCCGGCCACGGGACGCAAGGCGAATCGCGCGCTGCGGCGGCAGGTTTATAACGCCATCGCAAAGCACAAGGAGATCAGTGCCGGCAATATCAGCGTCGTTGCAAGGGACGGCGCGGTGACGCTTAG
>NZ_FCON02000331.1 GCF_001544535.1 Caballeronia choica
AAATAGAAACTGGCCGCTAACGCGGCCAAGCTGTCGCCTGCTCGCTTGACACCGGCCCGCTAATGGGTGTGGGTAATTGCAAGCACCGTTTGACGGTTACGTCGGGCGCGCGGCCCGTGTGTCGTCGACCTGCCTGGTGGTGGTCGGACGCAACCGTTACTCGGTGCCATGCGAATTTGCAGGCCAGATGCTCAGTATGCGGCTCTACCCGGGCCGCGTGGTGGTGGGTGACGACGCCATGGTGGCCGACCACGAGCGGCTGGCCGACGAAGGTCTGGTGCGCTACGACTGGCAGCATTACATCCCGCTGATCCAGCGCAAACCCGGCGCACTGCGCAACGGTGCGCCGTTCCAAGATATGCCCGAGCCCCTGCAACGTCTTCGCCGGGCGCTTCTGCGCGAGACGGGCGGTGACCGGGTGATGGCGAAGGTGCTGGCACTGGTGCCGGAAAGTGGTCTGGATACCGTGTTGATTGCGGTTGAACTGGCGCTGGAACAAGCGCCGCCGTCCGGACGCGTCAGCGTCGAGCATGTGGTGAACATGCTGTCGCGCATGCGCAGCGTGCAGATGCCGCCGAAGATCGATACAGCGTTGCAACTGGCGACACCGCCGCTGGCCGATACGTCGCGCTATGACGGACTGCGCCCGGCGCTGCAACAGCCGAAGGCCGGTCATGCGTGATCTTATCGTCGAACTCAAACAGTTGCGGCTGCACGGCATGGCGGCCGGCTGGGCTGAATTGCTTGAACAGGGTAACGTCGAGGTAGCGTCTTCGCAGTGGCTGCTTGAACGGCTGCTGCAGGCCGAGAGTGCCGATCGGGCCGTGCGTTCGGTCAGCCACCAGATGAGCGCGGCGAAGTTCCCGGTGCACCGCGATATCGTCGGCTTCGACTTCGATGGCTCCCCGGTCGATCGCCAGCTCGTCATGCAACTGGCCAGCATGACGTTCACAGAGGGCGCGCACAACTTGGTTCTGGTCGGCGGACCCGGACTCGAGACATAATGCTCACCTCTCTATGTTATTGAAGATCAATGGATAACTGATCCGGATTGGCTGACTGCGGACCCGTAAAAGCCTCGCGCCTCGCGATCAATGCGTCCACATCTGTCCGCATCACGATCCAGGGTGCGCCTGCACAGGCTTGTGTCGCGGGAAGCTCCCTGATACGGATCAGACGAAGGACTGTTGCTCCGCTCACGCCAAGGACGGCGGCGACCTCTGCAGCATTCAGCTCGTTGCGCTCCTGCCGCTCTCCCTCCCGATAGGCAGGAATTGAATGGTCACGACGCAAAATGCACACACGTGCGGCCGTCCATGTGAGACCTCTCGCGGTGCGCTTCCCCAACCGGTTGATGACTGAAGCAATTGCCATATCGGGAAGCGATCTGGCCAGCGCGCGAACAATATCGACTGTTTCAGCGGAAGTCGACCAACGATGTTGCCCGGTCCGATTCGACTCAAACTCAAGCTCGGTGTGATCCCCGCCCTGCCAGTGCAGGAGCCTCCGGATGGTGCTGCCCTGTTTCGTAACGACGATTTCCTTGAGCACGGTACGCAGGATACGTTTCTTGATTTCGACGGAGCTGGCAGGATGATTCCACAAGCTCTCCAGATCCGTTCCGAGCCGCATGATCTCTTCGCGTGCGGCATGGCTTAGCGCGTCTTCAGGATGCTCACGCAGTTCATCAAGCTCGGCTTGCCGCTGTGCCTGTATCGTTAATGCCTCATTCCACCGACGCTCCAATTCCGAAGCAACCAGCGTCCACCGACCCGACCAACTAATGCCTCTTGATCCAGGACGCGAGCGTGCGCAATAATGTCAGCTTGTTCTCGACGGTGCCCGGTGATTGCTGCTTCTCGTTGACCCAGAGATTGACCAGGTAGCCGATGTGATTTTCGCCGAGGTTCCACGGGGATTGGTATTCGATTACTTTCAATCCCAGGCATTTTCGGTCTCGTGCGTGCGTTATACCAAGTTTCAAATCGCCTTCTACATGATCCGCCAAAACGGCTAGTCGTCGACGATTCATCGATTCAGCGGGACGACGCGAACCATCGCGCGATGGACGACCATCCCGAAAGCGGCAAAGCAGCAAAGCGGTTGAACCGACAACGAATATTAGTCAGTCGCTCTATTGAGCGATGGATTGTCAATTGAAGTCAAGTCCGCCTTCGGCTCACCGGAGGCAGCCACATTTGCGATCGGGTACCGCGGAAGCTACGGCTCGGGTTTGCTCTTGTCAGAGGTCGTGCTTCCAATCCTTGTCATCAGTCTCGGCCGATATCGACCTCGTTGTCGGCCAATATGAGCGGCGCGCGTAGTCGCCGGCAGGGCCATAGCCGCGATACCCTGCTCCGACCGACGGGCACGCACACTTGCAGGCGCGTGCAACAGCCGAACCAGACTCGGCAAGCCGCAGAGCGACGCTATGGCGCCGCGATCAAAAACAGAACCCGCCCAACGATGCGTGAAAGCCAGTCGACGACGCGAATTTCGCGAAGAAGAGTGCTGCATTACGTCGGGCTTCTTCGCTAAGGCTGCAGATCACCTTTCCGCATCGAAATCGCTTTTGCCAACCGGCCTTCTTAGCCCACTGTGCCCCCAACCACGAGTCTGGGAGAAGCAATACTCTGCAGCGTCGGCGCAACCGTCGTCTGATACTCCGGCACCCATCTGCGCAGATCGCGCCGCACTTCTTCGTCCGGCAGCACGCGATGCTGCATCAGCCAGGGCAGCAACTCGTCGAGGAAGTGATTCGGCACCTCGCGCGCGCGGGCGATCCGCAACTTCGGATGCGGCGTGCGCATGGTGGTTTCGTCGTCGGCGAGAAGTTCTTCATACAGCTTCTCGCCCGGCCGCAGCCCGGTAAAGACAATGCGGATCTGTTCTTCAGAAAACCCGTAAAGCCGGATCAAGTCGCGCGCCAGATCGACGATCTTCACCGGCTGCCCCATGTCGAGGATGAAAATCTCGCCGCCGTGACCCATGCTCGATGCCTGCAGCACCAGTTGCGCCGCTTCGGGGATCGTCATGAAGAAGCGTGTGATCTCGGGATGTGTGACCGTCACCGGGCCGCCCTTCGCAATCTGCTGCTGGAACTTCGGAATCACGCTGCCCGCGCTGCCGAGCACGTTGCCAAAGCGCACCGTCTCGAACTGCGTGCGCGGTGCCGTCTGCTGCAATGCCTGGCAGGCCATCTCCGCGAGCCGCTTGCTCGCGCCCATCACGTTGGTCGGGTTGACGGCCTTGTCGGTGGAAATCAGCACGAAGTGGCGCACGTCATGGCGGATCGCCGCGCGCGCGACGCGCAGCGTGCCGAGCACGTTGTTGCGCACCGCCTGCCACGCGTTCTGCTCTTC
>NZ_FCON02000332.1 GCF_001544535.1 Caballeronia choica
GCAGGAAAAACTATTTGTTCGTTGGCTCCGACAGCGGCGGTGAGCGCGCGGCGGCGATGTACAGTCTCATCGGTACGTGCAAACTCAACGAAATCAACCCACGTGCCTACCTCGAATACGTGCTCACTCATATTGCGGACCACAAGGTCAACCGCATCGACGAACTGCTTCCCTGGAACGTGGCCGACAAACTGAAGCCGGCTACTCCGCCCACGCCCACGGTTTGACCGGGCAGATCCAGATCGATCGTGTCCACGACCATGGAACGATCTTCACATGATCTACCCGGACCTCCCCAGCGCTCTCACATCATGCCCCACGCGCGCGCGAATCGGGGACCGGCCCTGCCGAGCCGCTTACCGAGAACGACAGTTCCACGACGCTTCTTCCGGGCGCAGTTGGTTGTTTTGAGCGCAGGTAAGTTGATATGATTAAAGTATCTGTAAGCGAATTCCGAAAACCAGTACATGAGAAATAAGAAACCCTTCGAAATCATTCCCGACAGCGCGCTGCATATGGAAGCCAAAGCGCTCAGCCTATCGGTGGCGGCAATTCGTAGGGCCCAGGGCAAGCAGAACCCGGCAGACTTTCCGGTCGACTCGCCCGCATGGCATCGGGCCTGCCTGGAATTTGCGAATGACGTGTTGACGGTCCTCGTTGGCCGTCCGGCGGACAGGCTCGATGATTTCGCCGCGTTCAAACTCGGCTTCGAAAGCGAGGAGGCCGACGAGCAGGCGCTGGCAGAGGAACGGCGGAAGAAACGTAAAGGGCGCCCCTTCTAAGGCCGTTCATCAATCGGTGCGCTCCAGCTTTTCAGCTGCGGCTTCTCCAGGGCAAGCTGCACGTAATGGGGGCGGCTGGGCGACACGTGCGACCTCTGCAGCAAGCTAACTCGGTCACCCTCCCTCGCGATCGAGATCGGCAACTTTTGATGCGGCGGAAGGTGCTCGCCCGACGGCGGCGCTAATGAAACCGGTGCCGCTGGAGCTCTAGCGTCTTGGTCAGCGGCAGGACCGGCTCTCGTGTTCAGGCCACCGGCTTGATTGTAAGCGGCTCGCGACGGCCATTCTCGACGGCTGAGCGAACCGGTTGGTAGTTTAGTTCCCACTAAATAATTTGGTGGGAGCTAAAGTGGACGAGACATTGAATCGGATCGCGAAGGTCAAGCGACCAAACTTTCGGGTGGAGACCAAACGGCACCTGGTCGAGCAGACCTTCGAAGCAGGAGCTTCGGTTTCGCTGGTTGCGCGCCGTAGTGACGTCAACACCAATTTGCTATTCCGGTGGCGGCGTCAGTATCTGCAAGGCGTGTTCGGCGCGCCATGTCCAGAGCATGTGGCGGCGGCCTCGAAACCTGATGCCAGCTCGACGGTACTTCTTCCAGTGAGCGTTGTCGCGGAGCCTTCGGAGGCAACGCCCATGACCGACGATACCAACTCGATGCCCGATAACGTCTGCGAGATCGAATTTGATCGTGCACGCGTTCGAATCTCCGGTGAGGTCTCGCCGGCGTTGCTGCGGCTGCTCATTCGGGAGCTTGCCCGATGATCGGCCTGCCGGCGGGCACGCGTGTCTGGCTCGTTGCCGGCATCACCGACATGCGCTGCGGCTTCCAAGGGCTGTCGGCGAAGGTGCAGACAGCGCTCAATGAGAATCCATTGGACGGTAACGTTTTCGTCTTCCGCGGGCGCCGCGGCGATCTCGTGAAGGTGCTTTGGGCTACTGAGGATGGACTCTGGCTTCTCGCGACACGCTTGGAGCGAGGGCGTTTCATCTGGCCACAGGCCGATGGCGGCAAGATCCATCTGACGAGTGCACAGTTGTCGATGTTGCTCGAGGGCATCGACTGGCGACAGCCACGACGCACCGCCGCACTCTCGATGTTGTAAACCGCGAGGAAGGCTCGTAAACTGCGACGCATGTCCGATCAAGCGCCGCTTCCCGATACCGTCGCCGAGCTCCGTGCCATGGTGCTCGCGCAACAGGCATCGCTGCTTGAGCACCAGGCATCGATTGCGAAGATGGCGGAGGAACTCGCCGCGCGAGATGACGAGATCGAGCGCCTGAAGGCGCAGATCGACAAGCTCAGGCGGATGCACTTCGGGCGCAAGTCCGAACAACTCGCGAAGCAGATCGACAAGCTCGAGGCGCAGCTGGAGGACCTGACGGCCGGCCGGGGTGTTGTCGAGGCGCGTAACCAGCGCGACAGGACACCAAATGCGCCGGCCAGCAAATCGCCTTCGCGAGAGCCGCTCCCGCCGCACCTGCCGCGCGAGGAGATCGTACTCGAGCCGGATCCGCTCTGCCCCAGGTGCGCGACGACCATGCAGCCGCTGGGCGAGGACGTCTCCGAACAGCTCGCGCGCGTAGCCGCGGCATTCAAGGTGATCCGCACGATCCGGCGCAAATTGCTTTGCCCCGGCTGTGGCTATATCGAACAACTGCCGATGCCGGGCCTGCCGATCGAGCGCAGCATCGCGCATCCAAGCCTGCTGGCCGATATCGCGGTATCGAAGTTCGCGGATCACCAACCCCTGTATCGCCAGTCGGAGATCGCGGCCCGCGACGGCGTGACGCTTGATCGCGCCAGCATGGGCCGCTGGGTGGGCCAGATCGTCGAACTCTGCATGGTGCTGGTCGAGGCGATCCAGCGCTACGTGCTGGCTGCCGGCAAGCTCCATGGCGACGACACGACGGTTCCCGTCCTCACACCGGGCAACCAGAAGACGACGACCGGCCGATTCTGGGTCTATGTGCGCGACGATCGACGCTCGGGCTCGACGGAGCCTGCGGCAGTCTGGTTCACGTACTCGTCGGACCGCAAGGGTGTTCATCCGCAAACGCACCTCGCCAACTTCAAGGGAATCCTGCAGGCGGATGCCTACGCCGGCTTCGATCAGCTGTACGTAAGCGGCGACGTCTTCGAAGCGGCATGCTGGGATCACGCGAGGAGGTACATATACGACGTTCACGAGCGTACGCCGACTCCGGATACCCAGAAACTGCTCGAGATGATCGGAGAGCTTTACAGCATCGAAGCCGACATTCGCGGCAAACCTCCCGATGAGCGGTTGCGTGTGCGGCAGGAGAAGAGCAAGCCTCTGCTCAACACGTTCGAATCGACGATCAGGGCCAAGCTTGCGACGCTGTCGAAGAAGTCTACGCTCACGGGCGCGATCAACTACTCGCTGAACCACTGGGCGGCGCTCACGTTCTACTGCGAGGACGGACGCGCCGAGATAAGCAATGTACTCGCAGAAAATGCCCTGCGTTGTGTAGCAATGGGGCGTTCATTGTGCACCTCCTTCTGAAACCTCGATAAACATTGGGATCTGTCCTTCGACGTCGTTGCGAC
>NZ_FCON02000333.1 GCF_001544535.1 Caballeronia choica
GTCGTGAAGATCCGCCAGATCATCGAGGGACTGTCGCTCGACATCGCAACGCCGGATGAAGCACGCCAGATGCTCGGACTCAAGGGCGGCAGCGATACAAACTTCTGAGGTTGCTGAGATCTTCCGGCATCGCCTCGCGACGCCGGGCGCGGCGGCCAACTAGCGATGTACTGGGAAAATTTGGAGACTGTTATGACGATTGAAAGCATAGCAATTATTGGTTCTGGGCGTATTGGGCGTGGTTGGGCCATTGTGTTCGCCCGCGCCGGGTTCAACGTGAATGTTCACGACGCAAATAGCGAGATGCTCGCTGGCGCCGTTTCAGCTATTCGCGACAGTGTCGAGGATCTGAACGGCTTCGGTCTTATTGATGAACCGGTGGAGACGATTGTCGCGCGGGTTAAAGCGTGTCCCGATCTCGCGGAAGCGGTACGCGACGTCGTCCTTGTGCAAGAGAATATCGGCGAAGTCGTCGAAGCAAAGCGAGCTCTATTTGCTGAGCTCGATCGATTGACGAGGCCGGACACCTTGCTGGCTAGCTCCACCTCGGGTTTGCCTGCGTCCGCGTTTACGGAAGAACTCACGGGGCGTGCACAATGCCTCGTCGGGCACCCGGTGAACCCGCCCTCGCTCGTGCCGCTCGTCGAATTGTGCGGCGCGCCGTGGACCACACCGGAAGCTATCGCGAAAGCGCGCGAAATTTACGCGCGCGCAGGCCAGAAGCCGGTGACCGTGAATTACGAGATTTCCGGATTTCTGCTCAATCGGATCCAGGGAGCAGTTCTCGACGAGGCGATGAGCCTCTATGAACAAGGCTATGCTAGCGCGGCGGATCTTGACACAGTGATGTCGGATGGACTTGCTATGCGCTGGTCGTTCATGGGTCCGTTCGAAACGATTGATCTGAACGCACCTGGCGGTCTCGCCGACTATGCAGATCGCTACGGTGGCACCTATCGCACGATCGCTTCCGAACGCGTGCCCTTTGCTTGGGGGCCAGAGACGATTCAGAGGCTCCACGAAGAACGCCGAGCGGTGCTCTCGAAAGATGATATCGAAGCGCGCAGTCGTTGGCGCGATCGACGGCTGATGGCATTGCTTGCACATCGGCGCTCGCTCGACTCAAAGGAAAGCTGAAGTCGCCCTCCATGGCGCTCGATCGCCTGAGAACATGAACTCGAGACCCCAGCGCGGTACACGTATCGAGCTGTGGTGGTTCTCAGGCGCGCGCTTGCACACATCTTCCCCAGCCTGTCCCAGCGTCGAGCGGGCGTCTTGTCCGCATCCAACAAGCACTGGAGTCGGAAGTGAAAACTATCGTCTTTCTCGATCGCGCGACGCTTTCCGTCGATATGCCGGAGTTCTCTTTCCCGCATCGCTGGATCGAATATCCGTCGACCGCGCCCGAACAGGTGGTCGAACGCTGCCAAGGCGCGCAGATCGTGGTCTCCAACAAGGTAGCGCTATTGCGTGGAGCGCTCGATCAATTGCCTGACCTCGAACTGATCGGTGTGCCCGCCGCCGGGGTCAATCATCTCGATCTGGACACGTGTCGCAGCCGCGGGATAGGCGTCGTTTCGTGCGTCGGCTATTCGACGATCTCCGTGCCGGAGCACGCGTTCGCGCTGATGATGGCCTTGCGCCGCAATCTCGTGCCATATTGGCGCGACATCTACGCGGGCGGCTGGAGCGGTTCGCCGACGTTCTATGCGGAACTGCACCCGGTCGAAGACCTCTACGGTTCGACGCTCGGCGTCGTTGGCGCGGGGCATGGCGGCAACCGCATCGCGCAACTCGCCGAAGCATTCGGCATGCGCGTGCTCTTCGCCGATCGCAAGGGCGCAGCTTCATTGCGTCCCAACTACACCGCATTTGACGAAGTGCTGCGAGAGTCCGACGTGATCAGCCTGCACTGCCCGCTCTCCGACGAGACGCGCCACCTTTTCGGCATTGATGAATTCGAGCAGATGAAGCGTACGGCGTCGCTCGTGAATACGGCACGCGGCGGGATTATCGATGAAGCGGCGCTCATCGAAGCGCTCGATCGGAAACTGATCGCCAACGCGGCGCTCGATGTGCTGGAACAAGAGCCGCCCGCGTCCGATCACCCGCTACTGCGCAATCGCAGAGCCGATCTGATCGTGACGCCGCACGTGGCCTGGCGCACGAAGGTTGCGATGACCCGGCTCGTGACGCAGTTGGCCGAGGGCATCGAAGGCCACTATGTGCCAGCGGCGTGAGTCATGCCATGATTGTTCTAATGCAAATAGCAAAGGCGAATCGATTGAGGTAGCTGGCTGAGTGAATTGAGAGCCAACGATCAGAAAGCTTGGGAGCATGGACGCGTGGTCCGCCGGTCGACACCTTGCAGGATTTGAGGAGATGGTTCTGGCCCGCCATATGGCTCCGCCAAGTGAGTCCACGCGCCGGAGGGTTGGCGTAACTCGCTGCCGAGAACCTGGTCGCTGCCCTGGGAGGGGGAGCTAGTGCAGCGCGCCCTTTACATAAGTCGGTGAACGACGGCCAGCCGTTGCTCGATGCTAACTAGTCAACGCAGTAGATCTCTCGAGAGAGACCATGCCTACCATCACCTGTATCGAAGATTTGCGCATTCTTGCGAAGCGGCGTGTGCCCCGCATGTTCTACGACTACGCCGACAGTGGCTCGTGGACCGAGAGTACCTATCGTGCCAATGAAAGCGACTTCCAGCGTATCAAATTGCGTCAGCGCGTAGCCGTCAACATGGCAGGTCGCAGCACGCGCGCCCTAATGATCGGGCAAGAGGTCGCAATGCCTGTGGCGATCGCGCCGACCGGGCTGACCGGAATGCAACATGCCGACGGCGAGATCCTAGCCGCGCGCGCGGCAGAAAAATTCGGAGTTCCTTTTACGCTATCCACGATGAGCATTTGCTCCATCGAGGACGTCGCCGCAAATACAACCAAGCCGTTCTGGTTCCAGCTTTATATGATGCGTGACCGAGATTTCATCGCGCGACTCATTGAGCGCGCGCGGGCGGCACGGTGCAGCGCCTTGATGCTCACGCTGGACCTGCAAATCATCGGCCAACGCCACAAGGACATCAAAAACGGGCTGTCGGCTCCTCCTAAGCTGACCCTTGCAAACCTCATCAATCTGGCGACCAAGCCGCGTTGGTGCCTCGGCATGCTCGGGACTCAGCGGCGTAGCTTTGGCAACATCGTAGGACACGCGAAGGGAGTAGGGAACGTCTGCATAAGTCATTGCATAGCATCCCGAATGAGTTACGCTTGAGATAAGCGCAAACAAGTGAGGTGTGGTCATGA
>NZ_FCON02000334.1 GCF_001544535.1 Caballeronia choica
CCGACCGTGGTGGCGCGGCTGACCGAGCTTGGCCGCAATCGTTATGGCGCGGCCTTTCGCAGCCATAGTGGACGTTGAGAACCTCTGCCAGGCGCCGGGTCGCTCGACGAGATGGCACAGCTGGTCGTCACGCTCCTGGTGCCGTATTTGCAACCCGATAATTAACGAGGCTAATTATTAAAGCGATGTAGGGGATGTTGTACTAGTTTGGGCCGATACAATGGGACAGCAGACCGAGTTCCGTGGACGTTTCGGCCATGGGTGCACGTCATGGCGTCAAGCACATGTTCCAATCCACAGGAGGGGCCGTCTTGATGCGCTGCACGATAACGTCGCCAGTCAAATCCATTTCGACGACGCGGATCGTGCCCTGATGCGTCGGCCGGTTTTTTGTAATCATTGGTTTGATACCAATCGCTTCGCCTCGTTTAAGGTACACATCTGAAGAAAAACGGTCCGTGCGCCCCTGCCGATAGGGAGCGAAGTCGATTACGTAAAGTGATTGAATCTTTGTGCCCGCGTCACTGGCGCTGCCACGTGTCTTCGAGCGCATGAGCATGACGCGGTGCGGCTGCCGATAAAGAGCCGCTTCGACGCGACGTGTGCGGAATCGAGCGGCTGGAAGAGGAAATGGCCAATGGGCGAGAGGACCTGCGTATGTTGCGCGAATTGCTGATGCGTGTAGGGGCGGTGCCAAGGGAGCGGCTCACCGAGAGAGGTGCCAGCCTTGGCGGATCGGCGCGCAAATTTGGCGCACACCTGAGTTAGATCAATCTTCGAGCCGCATCGCGCCGGTATTGTCGTCTCATCGTCATAGTCGATGGACACGGAGCGCGATATGAGAAAGCCGACCCTATGCGCAATAGTGCTGCTCGGACTTGCAGCATGCTCATCGGACGCGCGCTGGAATGAGTTTCGGCAGACCGATCCGCAGCTCGCGGAGGCGCGAGAGTTAGCCTTGGTCGATTGTTCCGGCCGCGAGGAATGCTCGCAACGTTGGGAGCGCGCGATGGAGTATGTCGCGCGCTATTCTGCAACACGCATACGTCATGCGGACTCTTCTGGAATTGAAACAGGACGTCCGCTCGAAGCCGGTGTGGTCTATCTATCGGCCACGCGCACCCCATCGGACAAAAGCGAGCAACGCTCGCGCATCAGCCTGAAGGGAATGTGCAAAGGCATGTACGGCATGGACGGCGGCCCTGGCTGGCTCTACGCCAGTTGCGCGAGCCAGATTCGCAGCATCGAGATGAACTTTCGTGCCTTCGTGCTGGCGCCGCTTCGCGGTCCTGCGAGCGATGCAGCCTGAAAGGGGGCTCTTGCCTATGGGTACGGCGCTATCTCCTCAAGATGTACCATACAGGAACTTGCCTGCACACAGTCGAAGAGGAGCGCTGCATAGCCGATCACGTGTTGGTCATGTCGCATGTCATCGATTCATGCGGGTAGCCAGTCGCGCGCATGATCGTCGATGCGGAGGCTGAGCATAAAGCCGACCCGATCGCGATGGGCACGCACGGTCATCGGGGAGCCGGGCTGTGGCTGCTCGGCAGCGTGGCGGAGTCCAACATTCCCGTACTTGCATTGCGGGACGTCACGCCAGACGACGCCGACGAAGCGTTGGCTTCCGGATCTCAAGTGAGCAGCGTTGACAAAAAGTTGGCGCTCGGAAATTTCGCACCGATTTCAGTTCGCGCGCTAGCCAATGAGAGACTCCGACCCGTATCGGGGGCATTTCATCTAATGCGACATGATCACCGGAATTGTCATCGCTTCGATCGTCGTTCGAGTCACGCCACCGAGCACCCGTTCGAACGCCCGTGTGTGACCGTAGGCACCGAGCACCAGCAGGTCGGCGTGCACAGCGCTTGCCTTGCTCAGGAGCGTCGCGCCGGTGTTCGCGCCTGATGCACGGCCCATTGACGAAAAACTCGCACGAACCTGATGGCGGTCGAAATACGCAGCCACATCTATACCGGCGGGCGCTTCGTCATCCTCGTGCCGTTGCACGCTCACCACTTCGACTAAGCGCGCGCGTTTGAGGATCGGCAGCGCATCGGCCACGGCCCGCGCCGCTTCACGCCCGCCGTCCCAGCCGATCAGCACGTTCTCGCCGAAACTGTTGATTCGCATGGAGTGAGGAAGGATGACAGCCGGCACGCCAGAACTCATGACGAGGTCTTCGACAAAATTCTTCGCGACATACGAGCCCGGGTCTTCGGGATCGTGCTGGCCCAGCACGAGCAAATCGGCGTGGCGAGCGTGGAGCGCCGCGACATCGAGCGGGGGCCCTGCAGGGGCACGCCATTCGGCGCTTGCGCCAGCACGTTGCGCAACTCCGAGAAACGCTTCGTGAGCGCGCTCGCGCCACGCCGCGTGCTGGGCCTCGTTCTGGGCGAGGTTCAGGCTTTCGTCGCGATTGAAGAGTGGCCGAAACAGATCCTGGCACACCATGTACAAGCCGACCACATGCGCGTCGAATTTGCGTGCGAGATCGAACGCGAAGTTGACGCGGGCCTCGCTGAGACGGCTGTCGTCGATGTGAACCAACAGTGTCTTGTAAGTCATGACGGCTCCTTCAGCGTTTCCACTGTGGTCCCGACTTGCGCCGCGCGTGCTTCGGCGTCGCGTCCAGGAACATGAAGCACGGGGCAATTCGCGATCCGCATAAAATGTTCCGCGACGCTGCCGAGGACGAGCCGCCGCCAGCCACGCCTGCCATGCGTTCCCATCACGACCAGGTCGGTGTTAAATTCGACCGCGCTTTGCAGAATGCGGTGCGCGATGTCGTTGCCGGTGAGTTCAACTTCTACGACGCGTGGCGTTCCCTTTACGTCCTCGCGTTTCATCCGTTCGACGGCCTCTGCGCTCAGATGCGCGCCTTCCTGTAAAAACGTGTCGCGGATATCGGGATAGTACACGCCGGCGGCATCGTAGATAGGGGGAGGGGTGTCCACGACATAAAGAGGCTGGAGCTCGGCCCCAGTTTCGTGGGCGAGCTTCAATGCTTCATCGAACGCGTGGCTGGCTGTTGCGCTGCCGTCAATCGGCACCAGGATGTGGTTGTACATGACTCACCTCATTGTGCAATAAATCGTTTTGCTGGGAAGGTCAGTGCGACAGCAGCACTGGCACCGTCATCGACTTGAACATGGTGCGTGTCGCGCCACCCAGGACGAGTTCCTGCCAGCGTGCGTGGCCGTAGGCGCCCATTACGACGAGATCCGCACCGAGGTCCGAGCTACGTGACATGAGGATTTCACCGACAGGAACATCATCTACTCCGTCGATGTC
>NZ_FCON02000335.1 GCF_001544535.1 Caballeronia choica
ATGCCACCGGTGCAGCCGCACTCGCCAACTGCGACGACCAGCTTCGGATGGGGCGTCGCTTCGTATGCCCGCAGCACCGCTTCCTTCATGTTCAGCGTCATCGGGCCAGTGACGATCAGCATGTCGGCATGGCGGGGACTCGCGACGAACCGGATACCCAGGCCCTCGATGTTGTAGTAGGGATTGTTGAGCGCATGGATTTCAAGTTCGCAGCCGTTGCAGGAGCCCGCATCGACCTCGCGAATGCACAGCGCCCGGCCGAGCACGTCGAGTATTTCCTGCTGGATCCGGTGGCCTTCAGCCCGCCATGCGTCATCGCCCTCGGGCACGCGCAGTGTCGGCGTGCCGGTTGTCGCGATCTGTTTGAGAAGTTGCCACATTACAGGTCGTGTCCCGCGTAGTTCAGATTGAAGGACTTATTGATCAGCGGGAAATCGGGAACGATATTGCCGATGATCGCGTGCTCCAGGGCTGGCCAGTTCTGCCACGACGGATCATGGCAATGGCAGCGTGCGATGGTGCCGTCGGCTCCAGTCTCGATCGCGACGAACACGTCGCCCCGCCAACCCTCGATCCAGCCCACGCCATAGGACGGCGAGCTTCCGTGCTCGACCCCAGAGATAGTCGCTCCGTCCGGCAGATTGGTGAGCAGGGTGCGAATCAGCCGGATGGACTCGTAGATCTCGCCGAAACGAGCCGCGACGCGGGCCGCTACGTCGCCCCGTTCGTCGCTGACCATCTGCACCTGAACCTCATGGTAGGGCGCGTAAGGATGATCGACCCGCACGTCGATTTTCCGGCCACTTGCACGGGCGACCAGCCCGCACACGCCGAAGTGCTCCGCCACTTTTGCGGAGAGGATGCCCGTCCCTGCAAAGCGATCCTGCAGCCCTGACTGGTCGTCGTAAATGCTCTGCATCACACGAACCTGCGCGTCGATCTGGTCGCACTGCGTCAGTATCGCGGTGATGAAGCGCGCATCCAGGTCCGTCGATGTCCCCCCAGGAACGATCCGATCCATTAAATAGCGATGTCCGAAAGCCTGATTGTTCAGACGTAGCCAGTCCTCTTTCAGACGGGAAAACTGTGCGAGGCCATACGCGAACCCCGCGTCGTTGCCGAGCGCTCCAAGATCACCCAGATGGTTGGCAATGCGCTCGCGCTCGAGCAACAGCGCGCGCAGCCACTGCGCGCGTGGCGGAATCCGCCCATTCAACGCGCGCTCGACCGCCATGCAATAGGCCCATGTAAAGGCGACCGTGGTGTCTCCGGCGATGCGTCCTGCGAGACGGTGTCCGTCGAGTGCGGGCACGTGCTCGAACAGCCGCTCGATTCCCCGGTGCGCATAGCCCAGCCGCTCCTCAAGGCGCAACACCTTTTCGCCGACGACCGAGAAGCGGAAGTGTCCGGGCTCGATCACGCCTGCGTGGATCGGACCGACGGCAATCTCGTGGACACCGTCACCGTCGACGTGGACGAACGGATAGTCCGCTTCCTGGGATTGAAACCACTCGGTCCCGGAGGACAATTTCTGCAATGGAAAGTAATCGGCAGGCCAGTTGCCATGATTCAGCCACGGCCGTGTATCTTCGGCGCCGATGGCGCGTAGCCCGATCAGATCGTAGACGGCCCGTTGCATGCGTGTCGCGCACGGAAAAGTCGTTGATATATCCGGGTATCCGCCGCTGTCCCCATGTCCGTCGCCTACCGGCGACTGAAGCCACAGGATGCCGTCTTCCAGTGCATACGCAGCGCAGATCGCGAATGTGCCCGCCGGCTCTTCGGCACCCCACAGGGAGATCAGACGGCCACCCGCCTCGCGCACCGTGCCGGCGGTGCGGGCCCACGTGTCATGATCGACCCGTGCGAGAAAAGCCGACGACCTGCCCGCAAAAACGGACAGGCGAACCAGGTCAGGAAAATCGAATGCCTCGATGCGCATGTGTCACCCGGCGATCATGGCCGCCGCCTGCCGATACCACGTCGCAAGATAGGGCGGAATGTAGAGCCCGAGCATCAAGCCGATGCCGAGATGGACGAACACGGGCAGCAACGCCGGCGGGTGTTCGAGAACTTTCGCTGTCGTGTCGCCGAACACCATGCCCTGCACGCGCACGAAGATGGCCGCGAACGCCACAGCGAGCGCGAGCAACAGGAACGGCGTGGCCCACGGGAGTTCGCTCATCGCGGTGGTCAGGATCAGGAACTCGCTTGCGAAGACGCCGAATGGCGGCATGCCGAGAATCGCGAGCGCGCCGAGCATCATGCCCCAACCAACGGTTGGGCTCACGCGCAACAGGCCTCGGATGTCGTCGATCGCCTGGGTGCCGGCCTTCTGGGCCGCATGTCCGACAGTGAAGAAGATGGCCGACTTCACCAGCGAATGGACCGTCATGTGGAGCAGACCCGCGAAGGTCGCGACGGGGCCGCCAAGCCCGAATGCAAACGTCATCAGACCCATGTGCTCGATCGACGAATACGAAAAGAGTCGCTTGACGTCTTTCTGCCGGAATAGCGAAAAGGTCGCGATCAGTACCGAGACCAGTCCGAAGCCGACCAGCAGGTGTCCCGGCAGGCCATTCTGGAGTGCGCCATCGGCCAGGACCTTGCAGCGCAGGACCGCATAGAGCGCAACATTGAGTAGCAGGCCGGATAGCACGGCCGAAATTGGCGTAGGGCCCTCGGCATGTGCGTCGGGGAGCCAGTTGTGCATGGGCACGAGGCCGACCTTCGTGCCATAGCCGATCAGCAGAAACACGAACGCGAGCGAAATGATGGTGGGGTCGAGACCGCCCTTGACTGCGTTCAGACTGCTCCAAAGCAGCGCTTCGTCGCCGCCGAGTCTCCGGCTCGCGGCAAGATAGAGCAGGATCGTGCCGAACAGCGCCTGTGCGATGCCGACGCCGCACAGGATGAAGTACTTCCATGCGGCTTCGAGGCTTGCCGCGGTGCGATATACGCTGACCAGAAGCACCGTCGCGAGCGTGGCGGCTTCCATGGCAACCCAGAGGATGCCCATGTTATTGGTGAGCAGCGCGAGCAGCATCGCGAAGATGAACAACTGATACATGCTGTGGTAGAGGCGCATGCGAGGCGCAGTCATTTTGCCGCGGTCACGCTCGATGCGCATGTATGACCTCGAGAAGATCGACGTGGTCCATCCGACGAAGGCCGTCAGTGCGACCAGGAACACGTTGAGCGGATCGACGAAGAACAGCTTGCCCAGCGCGAACGCGGGCCCGTGCGCCACTGTTTGCACGGCGAGCAGCGTGGCGGC
>NZ_FCON02000336.1 GCF_001544535.1 Caballeronia choica
AAGAAGATGAGCACGGTCGAGCAGATCGAGCAACTGGTGCGCATCTCACGCGAGTTCGGCCGCAAGGTCGCCACCGCACAAGAGGCGCGCGAGATCAGCAAGATCGGCGTGTTCTACGACACGGTGGAAGAGACCCTGCTGGCCAACGGCTTCGCGCCCAATCGCAAGGGTGCTACTCAGGGCTTTCTGCGCAAGGCCGTCTGAACCCGCGAGGCAGCAGCGCATTGCGCACGCCCTCGGCCGACGCGACTTCGTGGCGGTCTGCAAGGCGTGCGGTGCACCCCGGACCGCGCCGGCGGGACAAAGTCCGGCGATGCGCCACCGTCGTGCTCATCATCGTAAAGCAGAACGGGGATGCGCTACGCCGCTCTCCAATATCGAACTGCACCTGATTCGCGTCACCGACTTCGCTCCTGAACGTCCTCGTCACAGATCTACGATTGGCGTTCGATCTTGATCACGTCATTCTCTGGCTTAACGAAAGCGCGCCGGTCGTGCGGGATCTGCCGGATCCTGAAATCTCACAGGGATTCGATCCTCGATCGGAGGGCATGTCGGGACAAGGCTCCCGTGTGATCCCGGTGCAGACAATCTCTGCGAAGATCGTCGACCCCGACTCGGTACTTCCCTGCCGCTGGACCACGCGGTTCGATCAGCGCTTTTTGGCCAAGACGCGGTGCCGGCCAGCGTGGCGCCGCGTCCGCTTTCCAGCGAGCGTGGCTATCTGTGTCTCAGCAGCGGCAACTCGGCGCAGTTTTCCGACGGCCTGGGGACTGACCTCCGCGAGCGTTTCGCTAGATTCGCCTCTGCCGACCTTGACAACGTCCCACACCGGGAGCAACTCAGCGACTCGGGATGAACCGATGCCGGCGAACCGCCGCTATTTTGACGCCCGATTGCGCGCGGAAATCCAGCGCGGGCGCGTAGCAGCACCCCGGTAGGCAGCGCCGTTCATTTGTTTATTTCGCCTGGCTTTTACGCCAATCACGCGGCGTCATACCAAATCGTAATGTGAACCAGTTGGTGAACGAACCCTGCTGGGTATAGCCGAGCAGCGCCGCGACCCTCCCGATCGGATAACGCGGGTTGCTCATATAGCGCACGGCAAGCTCGCGCCGGACTTCCTCGACCAGTGCCGAGAAGCTGGTATCGGCCGATCCGAGCTGCCGCTGCATGGTGCGCACGCTCACACGCAAATGACGGGCAACCAGCTCGACTGTGGCCTGCTCGACGGGCAGCAGCAGGTAGATTGCCTTGCGCACTTCCAGCGCGGTCGAATCCGCACCGATTACGTTTTTGAGTGGTGCGGCGAGGCTCTCGGCGTATCGGACCAGTTCGGGGTCAGCGGTCGGATTCGGGTAGTCGAGTTCGGCGGCCGCGCACACGAAGCCGTTGAAGTCGCTGCCGAACTCCATCGGACAGCCGAAGAAGCGCCGATGAAACGTCAGATCAGCGGGCCCGCGATGAGTGAAATGGACAGCGCGCGGTTTCCAGTAGTTGCCGAGCAGCGCGCTGGAGTGGCGCGCGAGAATACCCACCGTAAGTTCGATCGCCTGCCTGGTAGACGTACCCGGGTCGACGACGAGTTCTTCCCGGATGGTGACCGTTTCTCCTGCATCCTCGACGTACACGGCCAGCGCTTCGTTGAGCAGATGCCGGAATTCGGCTGCGGCCAGCAACACCTCGCGCAGCGTGCGCTTGTGCGCGAGCAGCACATTGACCACGTCGGTGCCGAATTTCTGCCGGGTTGCAGCCATTTGTAGCGCGATAGTCGGGCACGACGCCTTTTCCGCCGCGAGTTCCAATAGCCGGCAGCACGCGGCGGCCGAAACGCGATCATCCGGATTCGCCAGCGCTCCGGGATCGATCCCGACCTGCTGCGCGAGCTCGACCGGATTCAGTCCGAGCCGCCGCGTCACGTCGAAATAACCGCTCATGGCTACCGAGCGTAGCATCGTTTCCATCGCGTTCCCTCGCGGGTTCATGGACTGCGCCCCGTCTTCCGGCAATTAAGTGCCTGCTGTGCGTGCATACCGGTGTTTACGCGGAGTGGCATCGATCGCTAAAAGGATGGCGCCCATTCAGAAAAGTGTAACGCGCGATTGCCGTATTGTTCGAGCACTACGTCCTATTTCGTTCCGCAAGTCTTCACGCGACTGTCGCATGATTTGGAACGGGATGGGAGCACCGGCTGATGGGTTTCAAAGGTGGTACTTCCCGGCGCACGCCGGGGAGAGTGACGGAATCCATAATCGGCCCCTTTGCCTGCCGGGCAAAGAGACGGCCGCTAACTAGAAAGACGAAGGAGACAAACCATGCTCATGCAGCATGCTGAACCCACGGCAGGTGATGTTTCTACGACAAAGGCGGATGTCCCCGCTTACGCCTGGGTGGTATTTGCGTTGACAGTCGGATTGCTGCTTTCCGACTACATGTCGCGGCAGGTGTTGAATGCCGTATTTCCGCTACTCAAGGCCACATGGGGCCTGTCCGACACACGGCTGGGTTCGCTTAGCAGTGTGGTCGCGCTGATGGTCGGCGTGCTCACGTTCCCGCTGTCGGTGCTCGCCGATCGCTGGGGCCGCGTGAAGAGCATCGTCCTGATGGCGGCGATGTGGAGTCTCGCGACGCTGGGCTGCGCGCTCGCGACGAACTACGGCGAAATGCTCCTCGCGCGCACCTTCGTGGGCATCGGCGAAGCCGCTTACGGCAGCGTCGGTATCGCGGTCGTCCTGAGCATCTTTCCGGCGCGGCTGCGCGCCACGCTCACCGGCATGTTCATGGCGGGCGGGGCGTTTGGCTCAGTGCTCGGCATGGCCCTCGGCGGTGCGGTCGCAGCACATATGGGTTGGCGCGCGGCGTTCGGCGCAATGGCGATCATGGGGATCGTGCTGGTGGTCGTCTACGGGTTTGTCGTCACCGAGAAACGGCTTGTGCCGCTGCAACCGGCGAGCGTGAGCAGGCAAGCGCAAGGGCTCGGCGTGCGGATGAGCTTCCGCGCCCTGATGAAGGGACTCTTTTCGACGAAGTCGGTCGTGTGTGCCTACGTCGGCAGCGGCATTCACCTGCTCGTCCCGGCTGCTGTCTGGGCGTGGATGCCGAGCTTCCTGAACCGCTACTACGGCATGTCCGACGGCAAGGCTGCGATCAGCGCGGCAGTGTTTGTGCTCGTGACGGGCCTTGGCATGGTGGTGTGCGGAAATCTGGCCGACCGGCTCAGCAAGAATGCACGGGAAAGGAAATGGAG
>NZ_FCON02000337.1 GCF_001544535.1 Caballeronia choica
AGGTTGCGCAGGAAGAGGTGATCGAAGCGGCGGGCGTGCCGTACACGATCGTGCGCGCGACTCAGTTCATGGAGTTCCTCGGCGATATCGCGGATTTCGGCACGGACGGCGGCACGGTGCACATCGGCGACGGGCTGTTTCAGCCGATCGCCGCGGAAGACGTGGCGGCGAACCTCGCGCAGGTCGCGCTCGCCGCTCCGCTGAACGGCTCGGTCGACATCGCAGGCCCGGACCGCGCGCCTTTCGCGGAGATCGTCGCGCGCTATCTGAAATCGACAGGCGACTCACGTCCAGTGATGATGGATCGCGAAGCGCGGTACTACGGTGGCCGTGTCGAGGAACAGTCGCTCGTGCCGCTTGGCGACGCGCGGATCGGCCGCGTCAGTCTCGACCAGTGGCTGGCACAGGCTAAAAAGAGTTGACTGGAGGTTGGTGCGAAGCCTGAATCAATGCCTCTGCATTTTCCTTGATCCGAGCCGTCGTCCCGATCGGTCTCGAGGCCATACATAAATTTTCTGGGTACAGCATGAGCACATCACAAAAGGTTGTCGTCGTTACCGGCGCGTCGCAAGGCATTGGCGCCGAAGTCGTGAAGTCATTTCGAAAGCTCGACTATCGCATTGTTGCGACCGCCCGTTCGATCAAGCCGTCCGACGACCCGAACATTCTCACGGTAGCGGGTGACATCGGTGATCCCGCCACTGCCCAACGCGTCATTTCCGAAGGTGTCGCACGATTTGGCCGGATCGACACGCTGGTGAACAACGCCGGCATATACATCGGAAAGCCTTTCACCCAACATACCGCCGAAGACTACGCAGCGGTGGTGAATGTGAATATCGCGGGTTTCTTTTACATCACGCAACTCGCTATCGCCGAAATGGAAAGACATTCGAGCGGCCATGTCGTTAGCGTGACCTCCAGCGCCGTTGACGCTGCGATCAGCGGTGTGTTTTCGGTGCTGGCAGCCCTGACGAAGGGTGGCCTGAACGCCGCCACGAAGTCGCTGGCGATCGAGTACGCCAGGAAAGGGATTCGCGTGAATGCCGTTGCGCCGGGGATCATCAAGACGCCGATGCACGCGCCGGAAACCCACGAAGCGCTGGGTGCCTTCCATCCGCTTGGGCGCATGGGCGAGATGAGCGATATCGCCGACGCCATTCTGTTCCTTGATTCCGCACCGTTCATCACGGGAGAAATCCTGCACGTCGACGGCGGCCAGAGCGCCGGTCGCTAAAGCCCACCCAGTCGAACAGCCGCTCGACGCAGGCCGACGCTCCCACCGATCCTGACGGACCGACCGGCCGGCTCGACGGCATCGGTTGCGCGCTCGTCGGCGCCCAACTGCCTTGGTCGAGCAAGGCGGTCGAGCTGGTGTGCGCGATCGAAGACGGCGAGCGTGCGACGCTGATCGGCCGCGGCCTGCGCACGAGCGCGCCCGCCGCCGCGTTGCTCAACGGGACCTTCATCCAGGGCTTCGAGCTCGACGACTTCCATCCGCTCGCGCCGCTGCACGCCGCGTCCGTCGTGCTACCTTCGCTCTTCGCGACCGCCGAGTTGCTCGGCGGCACGACGGGCGCTGATTTCCTGCTCGCGGCCACATGCGGCTACGAAGTCGGGCCGCGAGTCGGGCTCGCGCTGCACGGCTCCGAGATGCTGTCGCGTGGCTGGCATTCGGGCGCCGTGTTCGGCACGCATGCGAGCGCCGCGGCGGCCGGCAAGCTGCGCGGCCTGTCGGCCGCCGCATTCGAAGATGCGCTAGGACTCGCCGGCACACAGTCGGGCGGGTTGATGGCCGCGCAGTTCGAGGCGATGTCCAAGCGCATGCACCATGGCTTCGCCGCGCGCGCCGGACTGTACGCGGCGATGCTCGCGCACGGCGGCTATACCGGCATCAAGCGCGTGTTCGAGCGCGACTACGGCGGTTTCCTGTCGACATTCGGCGAAGGGCACGCCCCCGATGCACGACAGGTGTGTAGCCAGCTTGGCGACAAGTGGGAAACCGAGGCGTACATCATCAAGCCGTATGCGGCAATGGGCGCGCTGCTCGCCCCGATCGGCGCGATGCTCGAACTGCGCGAACGCCGGCGCTTCCGGCCCGACGACATCGAAACGATCGAGCTCGATTGCGCGAGCGCTGCGTTCCATCACGGCGGCTGGCAGGCCGAGCGGCCGCTCACGCCGATCGGCGCGCAGATGAACATGGCATACGCTGTCGCGGTCGCGGCGCTCGACGGCGCGGCGCTGATGAACCAGTTCCGGCCCGAGCGGATCGACGCCGACGACGTGTGGGCATTCATGCGCAAGATTGCTGTACGCCACGAACCCGCGTTCGACGCGGACGGCCCGCTCGCGCGCGGCGCCGTGCGGATGGGCGTGACCTTCGCCGACGGCAGCCGCGAAGAAAAGCTGCTGCGCCATCCGCGTGGGCAACGCATCGAGCCGATGTCGAATCGCGGCATCGTCGAGAAGTTTCGCGCGCTGACCGGCGGCATAGTCGGGCCGGCGCGTCAACGCGAGATCGAATTGCTGGTGTTGAACGTCGAGCGTCTCACCGACATACGCGAGCTGATCGACGTGCTCGCACCGCCGGTCGCGAACGCACTCGCCTGACTCGGCGGCCCCGCAGGCCGCAACCGATATACATCCGCCTACATAACGATTTCCACCCGGACTGACCGGGACTGGAGGAGCACATGTCATCGACGCATCACGCCTTGGACACCATCGACCGCCGCTACGCAGACGCGCCAGCACTCGCCGCCGACGCGGCACAGGAAACCACTGGACTGATTGGCGCACGGCTCGACCGGCTGCCCGCCACGCGCTCGATCTGGTCGCTCGTCGTGCTGATCTCGCTCGGCGGCTTCTTCGAGTTTTACGAGTTGTTCGCGACCGCGTACATTGCGCCGGGCATCGTACGCTCGGGCGTGCTGCATGCGACGTCGAGCAACTTTCTCAGCCTCGACAGCATCGCCAGCTTCATTGCTGCCGCGTTTCTCGGCCTCTTGATCGGCACGCTGATGTTCGGCACCGTCGCGGACCGGCTGGGCCGGCGCTCGGTGTTCACGCTGTCGCTCCTGTGGTACACGGCGTCGGCCGCCATCATGGCGTTCCAGACCACGCCGCTCGGCCTGAACTTCTGGCGCCTGATGGTCGGCATCGGCCTGGGCGTCGAGCTCGTGACGATCGACAGTTACCTCAGCGAGCTGGTGCCAAAACACGTGCGCGGCCGCGCGTTCGCGCT
>NZ_FCON02000338.1 GCF_001544535.1 Caballeronia choica
CAAGAGAAGGCTCGGCTCGCGCGCAGGCAAGAGCAGATTGCGAACAATCGACATGGTCGACCGCGTTGACCAACAAGACGCGCTTCAATTGCCGGTTAGATTTTGCATAAAACGATTTGCCGGCTTTTAATCGGCCTCTGAAATCGGCTGTCGCAGCCTGTCACGAATCTCGCGAGGACCGTCCGGTAGTTTTTAGCGCATGCGACAATCCCAGTATCCTGGACCGGATGCCCGGACGGTGCTCTCATGACGCAATCCCGATGTGACCGCTGTAGCGCGACAGGGCCCGCACACGACTTTATAAGTGCCGGGTCGAACGGCACCTGGCGTGTGCTCTGCAGTCGATGCTTCAATTCTGAGATGGCGCGATTCGCTGACGTTCACAACTTTCAACATCCAAGCTTTACACCACTTCATCTACGCGATGCGGACGGCAACGATCACAAATTTCACTTCCGCAGTTTGCTGCTTGGGGATCAGCTGTCGCTTGAGGCGTTCGAGCTTGCGGGACACGACGAGTTCGCAGGCTACCGATTTCAGGTGCTCGGTGAGGCCGGGTCTGAGCCGTTCGCCTTATTGGGTCGGCTGATACGGAAGATGAAGCGGGCCGTAGTCACGAAGCACCTGAGAACCGATTCCGGCAGCCTGCAAGTCGCTGAGACGACACTCCGGGGCCGCATCGAAGGGAACGGGAACGAAAACGGTAATCGGCCGTGCGTGGTCATAGATGGACGACGCGTCGAATGGAACGACTTCGGCGCGATGCTTTTAGCATTCGAAGGATGGCAGTTCCGGCTCGAGATGTTCGACCCGAGTGACGAGGCTTGATGCCGGCCTTGACGCTCCTCGCCGTACTGTGCTCAGTCATTTCCTTCCGCTGCGTACCGCGTGGTAGAGAGCGCGCCTCGCTCCATCGCGTCGCGGTAGAGCGCTGATACGTACGTACGCGTCATGGCAATGCGCACCGACAAAAAATCGCCTGAGTTCGACAGTCCCTTCGCATTCGTACTCTTTCAAGTTGCCACCACGTACCGCTTCCTGTAGAAAGCGGAGGACGACACAAATGAACCATGCCAACTTTCATATTGGTCTTGAATTTATCGGCTCCGCCGGCTTTCGGTGGCGCTGCACCGACATCGGCACCCGAACGATTCTCGCGATCCAACTTGATCGCGACGATGATCCGAACTGGTATCGAGGTCCGCCGTACATCGCCAAGGAAGTCGTGTTCGACGAGCACGAAATGACGAATTGCCATCTCACCGACGAGGATGCGATCAGAGCTGCGCTTCATGAAGCTGACACATCGGGGCATCCCGGTTTTTCCGGCGAAGTCGTCAAGCACATGATGCACGCCCGGTTCGAGGAAGTGGAGACACGGTATCCGCATAAAGGTGTACTACGATTTGACAGGCGGACGATCGACGGTGAGATCCTGCATCCGTATGCAGTGAGAAAGGACGGCGAGGGCTGGATCATGCGCCTCTATCTACCGTTCCAGCAGTCATACAGCGAAATGTCCGAACGCGATTTCATCGCGCTGCCGGTCGCGAGGGAGGCAGATGTGCGGGCGCGCGCGGACCGATCAACATCCCTGTGAATCGCATATCTTTTTGGCTTAAATCTAACGCGACGTGGATGTGAATAATTGCGCAGGAGATACCGTCGATTCCCCATAAGGTGGATCGGGCGCAGCCGCTATCCCGGTGCGCAGCGGCCTGCGTGCCGACGGTATCGCGAAACGCGTGGGGCAAGCCGATGCGAGCCACTTCCCATCGTCGGCCTTCAGGGCCAGCATATCCGCGACTGGCGGGTGAGGCTTCGGCAAAGCCGCCCTTTTGGCAAATTTTGGCAAATCTGATATGATGGGTCCATGACTACCATGAACATTTCCCTACCGGATACGCTGAAAATGTTCGTCGATGAGCAAGTCAACGAACGGGGCTACGGCACCAGCAGCGAATACGTCCGCGAACTGATCCGCCGCGATCAGCATCGTCAGCAATTGCGCACGCTTCTAATGGAAGGTGCGACGTCAGGCCCGACGGCGCCGGTTGATGGAGACTATTTTGAGTCGCTACGCACGAGAGTGCGTAATGCGGCCAAATGAGGTCCAAGCCGGTAATCCCTAGCCATCGGGCGCGTCAGGACGTCGAAACCGAGACTGACTACTACCTTTTCGAAGAAGGCTCAGCGCAGGCCGCGCTGGGATTCATCGATGCTGTCGAAGAGGCGTACTTGCGGTTGGGGAGAAATCCCGCCCTGGGATCTCCGCGCTATGCCTACGAACTCAATCTGCCCGGACTTCGGTCGTGGCCGCTCAGACGTTACCCGCAACTTGTTTTTTATGTAGACCGGGACGATCACGTCGAAATATGGCGCGTGATTAATAGTGCGCGGGATATCCCCGCGTGGTTGCTCAACGAGAAGGAGTAGGCTCGCGTCGCATCGATCCCTTTCGGGACGCCACAAAGACGAGTACCTTCTACCACATAGACGTAGCAACCAGTCTCCCTGACTGGGCGCTGTTCGAATCGCGAGAATGCTCCGGATCGTAGCCATGGAGTGTTCGACGATCGGCCTCGGCGTTTGCTGCCGCGCATTGGAAGCTCCGGAGTTCTGACACTCAGGCGTCTGCAAACTGCGGAGAGATCAGGCTTGCCCCGTCCTGCGTATCGAGACCGGGAACACTCAGCTGGCTGGGCAGCCATGTTGGCCATGCGGCAATTGTTGTCGCCGTCCAACTTTTTCGTAGCAGGTACCAACCAGAGTCGGCGTCGGACAGGCATCTGCGAGGGGTGCGCATTGGGAGGCAACGCAGCACTCACAGCACGGGAATTTCTTGTGAGTAAATCAAATACATATTAAATGTCAAAGCCATTTTGAAATGTCGTAGCGCCGGCTAAATACAGATGTCGTGTTTTTGATGTGTGATTTACTCTGTCTTCAACGGTTTGAATCCACGTAGTGTCGAAGGACGGCCTTGATCAGACAGGGGCGTGTCAGACCGTTCAGCGAGTGCGAGCAGACCGCTGGCCAGGTGTTGAAGGCGTCTTCGACTGCTGCGCGACCTGCGCGATTGCCTGATCCAGATCGGCTCGCGTGAATGCGCGCGGATTCTTAGTGCCGGGCAAGGGTTTGGGTTTGCGTACCGCCGCACCACGATTCGTACGTGACGGCGAACCCGAAGTCCGGCGGTTGTCGCGCTGTG
>NZ_FCON02000339.1 GCF_001544535.1 Caballeronia choica
TTCTGCGAATGGAGGTAGGCAGTACACTTCCCCGCACATGCTGGTGGACCACGTGATTATCCGACTCAAACCGGCCAGTTGCCGTCGTTCGCCATAACCGTCGTTCAGCCAATCAAGTGGCAGCTTGACGCAGAGAACGGACTTTCACAGCCGGACGGCGAGAGCCCGGTCATCGGTCTTATGGAAAGATTCGCATAAGGCCGATGACGCGACGAAGAAGATCGGAGGCCGAACGTCCCTTAACCGTGCGAATGCACATCCCCACCCCCGGCCGCAGCGAAGGCGAATGCCGCAGCATTCCGATGCAGACGTCCGCCAAATACGTAGCATCGCGCGGCAATACGATCGAATTCTGTTCCAGCAACCAGTCTCGCAACAGCCCGTCGAGAAACACGTGCACGACGCCCGACGCTCGCACCGTATCCAGGTCGGACGTCAATTGCTCTTTTGCGATCGCGTTTCGCAAAGCCGTTCCAGGCCTCCGGGTGCGTGTCAACATAGCGGTCGACGATGGCGGAAAGCTGCTATGCCGATGGATTCATCGTCTCTAAGCAAACTTCAACGTTATCTATTTTGCCGATCGCTTCGGGATCGATCCGAGAGAAATTGAGACCGCTCCGTGTTAGATATACTGCCGATGGCGACCGCGAAGACGCATTTGAAGCCACAGGAAGTACAAAAATCACACGGGTACCCGGAAGAGGCGTCCTGCCATGGATAGTCAGCAAAGGTTTAGTGGGGCAGCCCCCGCCACCCGGTGCCGAAGCGTTCGCCTGGAGGCCGCCGCTCTGGGCGTCTGCGTTCTGCTTGCGATCAGTAGTACGGTGTGCGCCGATGAGGAGCCGATCCAGTCGCAGGAGCCAGCGAAATCTCCGGAGCCGGCGAAAGCGCCTTCGCCTTGGCTGCTCTTGCCAACGTTCTCGAACAACCCGAAGCTCGGCACCTCATTCGGGGCACTTGGCGCTTACGTTCGAAAATTCGACGCTCAGTCGCAAGTGTCGATGTTTGGTATCAGCGCACAGTACACATCCACCAATTCCGCTACCGCAGCGATCTTCGCCCGAACATCGTTCGCTAACGACCAACATCGGATTTCCGCGCTAGCCGTTGGCGGAGTGATCAAAAACGACTACGACAACTTTCTCGGGACCGGTACTGCGTTGAAGTCCGACGACCATTTGCAGGCGCTGGTGGGCCGTTACCTGTACCGCCTGAAAAACGATTGGTTCGTTGGCGCACAGGCGATTTTCACTAACTACCAGATCGTGGGGCAGACGGCTCTGGACGATGACATACTCAACGTCCTAGGATTGACCGGTTTCAAGGCGGGCGGCGTCGGCTTAGTTATCAACCACGATTCACGAGATATCGTGGACGCGCCGAAGCACGGGTGGTACCTCAACGTGAACAATATCGCCTATCGCCAAAGTATTGAGGGAAGCAACAATTTCAACGTGTACCGGGCTGACTACAGGCAATACTGGAGCCACGGAGACGGGAACGTATTTGCAGTGCGGCAGAGCAACCAGTGGACGGCGGACGCACCCCCGGGCGCCTACGCGCCAGTGCTATTACGCGGATACACGACGGGTGAGTATCTTGGCAAGTACATGTCCTCTCTCGAAGTCGAGGAACGCCATCGCCTGGCAGCGCGCTGGACGGCCACGCTCTTTGCCGGCGTGGCGTGCCTGTATGGCGCGAGCCGTAACGGCTGCACAGATTCGGCCAACCGCTTTCCGAGCGTGGGCGCTGGTGTCCAGTACATCCTCAAGCCTGCTCAGGGCATCGTTGCCAATATGGAGTTCGCGCTTGGAAAAGAGGGCAACAAAGCCTTGCTGTTCAAGATGGGATACGGATGGTGAGCCGATTGACGTTGGTCGGCCGTGCTCGTTCCGATCTCAGAATCTTGCCGTGAATCGCTTCGTTGCCCGGAGCAGATCCAGGTCGTAGATTTCGAGTAAGCGGTCAGGCTGGAAAGTGCACTCGGACCAGTCATTCGCGGAAACGCCGCGCGTGTTCTTCATGCCCGGCTGCCGTCTGTCGTCGATCGGCGCCGCCTCCCGCTGCTGGTCCGCCGAGTAACGTCCGCACCGATCGGCCACATCCGCAACGCGGCGTAGGCGGGCGCCGCGTTGCGGATGCTGCGCCCTGTTGCGGCTGGATTTCCTCTGATCGACGCGCTACTGAGCCGCTGTGAGCTTGAGTCCAGGTCGCGACGCCTGTGACGTGTCCTGTTGATCTTTGCGCTGGTCGGCCACCTGCTCGATACCGTTTTTTATGACCTCCTCGCAAAAAGCCAGGCGTGCACGGTAGTAGTCCGCGTGCATCTGCGCATCGAGGATTCGCTGCTCCGCTTGATAAAGCTCCAGACGCAATTGTGGCAATGCTTTTTCGGCTTGTTTCTCCGGGGTGACTGCATGGTGCACTGCCCAGTTCGCGATCCATCGCAGCATGATGAAGTCTCCTGTCGTTGGGTGCTCTTCCTCTGCCATGAGAAAGGTATCAAAAACTGGCAGAGACGTGTGTCAAATCCTTCCGAGTGTCGGTATGGCGCAAACGGTCGCGCCCCGCACGGTGCGCCCTATGTGCGTCCAACGCGTGACCGAACTTCCCGGAAATTCTCATCGATAGAGGCGCTGCGCGGTACTCGCAACAGATTGTTTGTCTGATGACGCGGCTCCCCTCCCGTCTGATAGCTGCCTCTTAGTCGCATTCGCGACGTCTGATATTTGCCCCGCGTTTTGGTCGTGACAGTCCAATTGAGTCATCGAGTCCACGGCTGGATTCGAAAAAACGATTCACGGAAAACCCGAAATGAACGCAGTGAACCTACAACCCACAACGCAGGAAGAAGCGGCGGCAAACCCCGAGGGGGAGATCTTATGCGGCGCGGCCGACTGATCGAAAAGCGGACGGCCGAAGCGCTCACTGCTGGGCTTTCTCGCTTCGGCATCGCCTTCAGGGTATCGCTGAACGACTCGCGCCTGAACTACGCGGCGGTCAATTTGGCGGCGAACTTCGAGGTGGCAAAGCGCGCTGCGGATCTGGCTGCGGCGCGCGATCACCTAGGAGTCTGCGCGGCAGAAGCCGCGCTGTCATCCGATTGCCTGTTGTGAACGTTGTAGGCAGATGACGACGAGC
>NZ_FCON02000340.1 GCF_001544535.1 Caballeronia choica
AACTGCGCGCTGTGCAGCCCGACAAGCTGGACGCGCTCACGTACTGGGCGCTCGATTATCTTTCGCGCACGCCGGACAGGTCGCTTCGCGCGATGCTCGATGCCGCAATCGAGCGCAAGTATTCCGCGAGTCCGGGCGAGACGTTCTACACGGGCGGCGGTGCACAGACTTTCAACAACTTCGAAGCGACTGACAATAGCCGCATCCTTACCGTGCATCGCGCGTTCCAGCATTCGGTGAACCTGGTGTTCGTGCGCATGATGCGCGACATCGTGCACTACGAGATGATCCAGACCGTGGGACCGCAGTCGCAATGGCTCGACGATCCCGCGGCCCGCCATCTCTATCTCACGCGCTTTGCCGACCAGGAAAGCCGGGTGTACATGGGCCGCTTCTACAAGAAATATCATGGCCGCTCGAACGACGAAGCGCTCGCCATCATGCTGCGCAATGTGCGCAAGTCGCCGCCCAAGATCGCGACTGTCTTGCGCAGCGTGAACCCCGACGAATCGCAGGAGTGGTTCGACGCGCGGATGCGCGCCGCCCTGAAGGGCACGCCGGCGGAGTGGCTTTCTTCCGAGGACCTCGCGAATCTCTATGCGAAGTACGGCGTCGACAAGTTCAACCTGAACGATCGCGGCTATATCGCGAGCGTGCATCCACTCGAACTGTGGACGGTGAACTACCTGCGCAACCATCCGCTCGCGAGTGTCGACGATATTCAGGAAGCAAGCCGCGACGTGCGCGCCACCACGTATTCGTGGCTCTTCAAGACGCGTTATCACGCAACGCAAGACCGCCGCATAAAGAGAATGGCCGAAGCGGAAGCGTTCGTGCAGATAGGCAAGTCGTGGCGCGCGCTGGGCTATCCGTTCGCGTCGTTGACGCCGTCGTATGCGGCGGCCGTCGGTGCGTCGGGCGACCGGCCAGCCGCGCTTGCGCAATTGATCGGCACCATTGCGAATGACGGCAAGACACTGCCGACGCAAAGCATCGCCACGCTGGAGTTCGCGAAGGACACGCCTTACGAGACGCGCTTCGCTCACGCGGCGACCGCGCCGCGCGCGGTCCTGTCGCCGGAAATCTGCGACGTGGTTCATCAACTGTTGCGCGACGTCGTGCTCGGCGGCACCGCCAAGCGCCTCGCCGACGGCATCACGTTGCCCGACGGCCGGAGGCTCGACGTATATGGCAAGACCGGAACCGGCGACCAGCGCTTGAATGTCTTCGCGCGGGGCGCGCGTCTGATCGAGTCGCGCAAGGTCAACAGGACCGCGACGTTCGTCTTCGCGATCGGCGATCGCTTCTTCGGCACGCTGACCGCCTACGTGCACGAGCCGTATGCTGCGCGCTACGATTTCACGAGCGCTTTGTCGGTACAGTTGCTGAAGTCGCTCACGCCGGCGCTGCAGTCCCTGCTGGGCGACGGTGATTCAGCGACGCTTGCGTCGCCGGCAGCGGGAAGTGACGAACGTGTGTCCGATGTTCGCTAGTTGCATTGCCATGCGACCGGCACTGCTGATGAGTTGCAGTCGTGTTCGTCACTCATCATCGGCTGACAGGATGGCGAACGACTGGGGACAAGGCGCGGCTTTCTTGACGGAGACAACAGGCATCGGCAAAGGGCAGTCGTATTGTAAGTAACAGGTACTACGATAGAAAAGCTGTACCGTCGTTCGAGCAGGGTCACGCCGGCTTGGCAAACGCTCGAGATTGAATTTTCCACGAACGTTGTGCTTCCTGAGCCGACGTTCCAACTATCAGGGAAGTTGCTGCGGGGCCGTCGCCTGGTTACGTGACTTTTGCGAGCGCATCGTTTTCCGCGTCAACAAACTGCCGCAAGGAGGGGCCATGACTCACTGGAAGGAACGATGGGCAAAAGCAGTTTTTTTGTGGCTGATTTCGCCAGTGATCATTCAGGCTTGTGCGGAGCATGGTCCGGAAGGCTCCGTACAGGGCCCCGCACAGACGCCAGCACAGGCTCCCGCACAGACCCCCGCGCAGACTCCTCCGCAGGCGCCCGCACAGAGCGCCGCACAGAGCCCGAACCCTGCGCCATTCGCGCCGGAGGAACTCGAGGCCCTGGTCGCTCCGATCGCGCTCTACCCGGACTCCGTGTTGTCGCAGGTGCTGATGGCGTCGACCTATCCGCTGGAGATCGTGCACGCGGCGCGCTGGGTAAAAGCGAATCCCAGCGTGAAGGGCGATGCCGCCGTGAAGGCGGTAGAGAATCAGCCTTGGGACACCAGCGTGAAATCGCTGGTGGCATTCCCGCAGATACTCGAGCCGATGAGTGACAAGCTCGACTGGACGCAGCGGCTCGGAGACGCTTTTCTTGCGCAGCAAAAAGAGGTCTTCGCTGCTGTGCAGCGGTTGCGGGCACGCGCGCAGGACTCGGGCAACCTGAAATCGAACGAGCAGCAGAAGGTCATAGTCGAGCCCGCGCCGGCGGCCGGCCAGACCACGATTGTGCGCATCGAGCCGGCGAACCCGGAAGTGATCTATGTGCCAGCCTACAACCCGACGGTCGTCTATGGCGGATGGGGCTATCCGGCCTATCCGCCAACCTATTGGCCTCCGTATCCCGCTTACTACCCCGGTTACTACCCCGGCGCAGCCCTTGCGACAGGCATCGCCTGGGGCATCGGGCTCGCTGCTGCCGGTGCGATCTTCAGCAACTGCAATTGGGGCGGCGGCGACGTCAACATCAACGTGGACAGGGCCGCGAACATCAATCGCAACTTCGATCGCAGCAAGGTCCAAGGGCAGGGCGGTCGCTGGCAGCACGACGCAGGGCATCGCCAGGGCGTTGCCTATCGTGACAATGCCACGCGCGACAAATTTGCCGGGCAGGCGCCGGGTGCCGACGGGCGTTCCCAGTATCGCGGGCGTGGTACCGATACAGGTGCGCGGGCAGGCGCAACCGACCGGGCCAGCGCCGGGAACCGCGCATCGGCCGGCGATCGATCCGCCGGCGGTGCTTCAAATCGCGGCACCTCCGGTGACCTGAACCGCGTCAGTGGCGGCAACCGTGGCGGTTACGGCGGCGGCGGTCGCGATGCCGCGTTCTCAGGCGTAGGAGGGGGCGGCGCCGCTTCGCAGCACAACTTCGACCGGGGCAGATCGAGCATGCAG
>NZ_FCON02000341.1 GCF_001544535.1 Caballeronia choica
GGGCGGCCAGCCCTGTGCGAACCCGGTGCGGCGGCGAACGGCGCCGGCACGCTGTTGTCCGGCGAGCGGCGTCTCACGCGCGGCGGCAAGGCGTTGAACCACCATCTCGGATGCTCGGTGTTCGCCGAGTACGCGACGGTGTCGCGCCGCTCCGTCGTGAAGATCGATCGCGGCGTGCCGCTCGACGAAGCCGCATTGTTCGGTTGCGCCGTGCTGACCGGCGTCGGCGCGGTGGTCAATACGGCGCAAGTGCGGGTCGGCGCCTCGGTTGCGGTGATCGGCCTGGGCGGCGTCGGTCTGGCGGCGCTCATCGGTGCGCATGCGGCGGGCGCGCGACAGATCATCGCGATCGACCTGGCCGATGACAAGCTGGAGCAGGCGCGCCTCCTCGGTGCCACGCACACGGTCAACGCGGGTCAGGACGACGCGGCCGAGCAGATCCGCGCGCTGAGTTCGGGAGGCGTCGAGTTCGCGTTCGAGTTTGCCGGGTCGATCCGTGCGCTGGATTTGGCGTATCGCATCACGCGACGCGGCGGAATGACCGTGACAGCTGGTCTGCCGCCGTCAACCGCGCTTTGGCCGCTGCCCGCGGTCAGTCTCGTGGCTGAGGAGCGCACGCTGAAGGGCAGTTATATCGGGACATGCGTGCCGTCGCGCGATATCCCGCACTACGTCGATCTGTACGCGCAAGGCCGCCTGCCGGTGAACAAGCTGCTCACTGGCCGCCTGAAGCTCGACGAAATCAATCATGGTTTCGATCTGCTGCATGAAGGCAAGGCGATCCGGCAGGTTGTAGTGTTCGATTGACCTTCGAGGCGCGGCCCGACCGTACCGCCCATCTCTCCAGGACATGAACGCGATGCAGCCACAACTAAAGCAGCTCTCCGTGCTCGGACGCGGTGGATTTCACAAGCTCGCCTATGCCGAGTGGGGACCACCGAGGGCGGAACGAACCGTACTCTGTTTGCATGGGGTTTCGCGTACAGGTCGTGACTTCGACATGCTGGCCGCGGCTCTAGCGGGCGCAGATGTGCGCGTCGTCGTACCTGACCTGCCCGGGCACGGACGCAGCGAATGGCTCGAATCGCCCGCGCACTATACGGATCGTGCCTACACCCGTGCGATGTCGACGCTGATCGCCCGACTTGATGTCGAACAGGTGGATTGGGTCGGCACCTCGTTTGGCGCCCATATCGGCATGCTGATGGCATCGGAATATGGGACGCCAGTGCGTCGGCTCGTGCTCAATGACTTCGGCGCGCTCGTCTCCGCTGCCGCATTGCGCCGGGTCGGCAGTTATCTGAAGCGGTCCTGGCGTTTCACCTCGATCGACGAGGTCGATGCGCATCTGCGCGAAGTCCACGCGCCGTTTGGCAAGCTTAGCGACGCCCAGTGGCGTCATCTTGCCGAGCACAGCGCAGTCCCGGACGACGCAGGCGGCTTTCGGTTTCGCTTCGATCCCGGGATCGGCCTGCGGTTTGCGCTACCAATCTGGCTGGACGTGGAGCTATGGCACGTCTGGGATCAGATCGAGTGCCCGGTGCTCATCCTGCGCGGCGAACACTCCGACTTACTGGCGCGGAGCACCGTGGACGCCATGCTTAAGCGCGGCCCGGCGGCGAGGAGTGGCAATGTCGCCGCTTTCGAGTTTCCGGACTGCGGCCACGCGCCGGCGCTGATGGACGGTGCTCAGATCGCCACCATCAAGGACTACCTCACGTAACATCGAACGCCTGGCGTGGACCGGTAGTCGACGTTAATGGCATGCTCGCCTCAGCGGCATCGTTCCACCACTGCACGCCGAACTGCAGTGGTGTAGCGGTTCAAGACAGCATCCACCGCTCTGAATTCTTGGCGTCGTTGACGGGGGGAATCGTCGTCGGCCTTAGCTGACGGGACCTCACTCGCACTGCCAAGACGAAGGCGATCAGGCGGCCATGAGTACAGCGCTCTGCCGTGCGATCCTGAAACGGTAACGTTGATCAGATGCCACGCCGTAGTCAATACCCTACTAACCAGACGATGTCCGCTTCGTGAGACTGCGCCAAGACTCGATGCTGCTGCGCACCTTCGTCGATAGTCAGCCGGATGATTGCTTGGGGCACTCCATGCAACTCGCACTGCGTCCAGACTCATGGTGCGCAATGCGATGCAGGGAAATTCATGAGTGGCTTCGTAGTCGCGCACGGTGCCGCGATTGAGAGAGAACCAGTTTGGGTTTGCGGTCTTCGCATGGGTCGTCTCGCTAGTTTGAAGTCGCTCGTTCCTACGGCCGTATAGACGAGTTGGCCTACCGAGATGCCTTCGCCTCGATGACGCGATGCACGAACCGCAGCTTCTTCACTGCAGCCGGAGCGAGTGCGAATGGGTACGGGTCCGGCATGCCCAGACTTCGGTTCAGACTGTTCATCGCGTAGGTCAGGGGATACCACTGTTTCATCAGCAGATCGAAGCTCGCCGGACCGGGGAGCGCTTCCGCGGCAAACATCGGATCCTTTGGATTTTCGGGCGTCATGCTAATGCCGCACGCCCGCGCGGTGCCGATGGTATCGACCATATGCAGGTAGTGCGCCCACGTTTCCGCCCAATCCTCCCACGGATGCATCGTCGCGTAGGCGCTAACATGGGTAGCGCCCCAGTCCGCCGGTGCGCCCTCCCGATAATGGCGCGCCAGGGCTTCGGAATAATCGGCACGTTCATCCCCGAACAGCGCCCGAAAAGCATTCTGTTGCCGCGTGCCGACAACCAGCCGGTCAAAGTAGTAGTGGCCAATTTCGTGTCTGAAATGGCCCAACAATGTCCGGTAGGGCTCGCGCAACGCAACCCGCAAGCGTTCCCGACGCACGTCGTCCGCCTCGGCAATATTCATCGTGATCAAGCCACTGTCGTGGCCGGTCAGTACTTTGTTGCCGCGGCGGTTCTCGAGAAACTCGAAGTGGAGGCCGGTTTTGGGATTCTCTTCCCGCGTATCCACACGTAATCCCAACACGGCAAGCGTGTATAGCAGGCGGCGTTTCGCCGCTTCCATCCTGAACCAGTAGTACCTCCGACGAGGCGCCTTCAGATTCGGGATGACGGA
>NZ_FCON02000342.1 GCF_001544535.1 Caballeronia choica
TACGCGGCTATTGCGCTGCTGTGCGTCGGCGGCTTCGCCCATCAGACCTTGTCGGGTGCGTTGTATGCGATTACGTCCGACGTCTTTGGCAAGAACGAAGTCGCGACCGCCACGGGCATGGGTGGCATGGCGGGTTACCTGGGCGCTGCGGCATTCACGGCGCTGTTCGGCGTCTTGGTCACCCAGGTCGGTTACAGCCCGCTGTTTGTCGTACTCGCGGTGTTCGATATCATCGCGGCGTGTGTGGTGTGCTGGCTGGCGAGAAGCGGCGACCGCATGCTCGAGCCGCAATTGGTAGCAGTGAGTCCTGGGGTCAAATAAGGCGAGGGGCTAGGTCCGGCAGCTTAGGGTGCCGGCTAGTTTGTCAGGCAGCGCCCACGGGCGCTGCTTTGCATTTCATGCCGCTCAGGAATGGTGTCTTTGAGCCGTTCCGAGCCAGTAGCGTCATAAGCTTGGCTATGGGGACGACGCATGAGTCGGCAGACCACGAGGTCAGCGTCCATCAAACCTGACATAACAAAAGTGCTCGAGTTTTTGAATAAGCAAAAGTAAGCGATCAAAATCCATGCGTTATCGAAGTGCGACGGGTTGATTCGCTGTTGTCGTATTGATCCCGCAACTGTCCGCATGGGCAACGGCCGCACGACTACTCTGACAACCGGAGTCGGCAGGGTAGACGCGCCTGCGCGTCGTAACGCGGGACTCCCGACGCCGAATTGATCCGGACCTGCATTCGCTTTGTGAGCGCGGAAGGAAGCCGGGATAGCGACCTAGCGTTTTGGCTCTTAGCGAGCGATTGGGCGCCTGCCTGTGGCACCCGGGATTATTAAGCGCATGCCCGATAATACGAATTATCAGGCATGGAATGCCGGATCTTTACCCGACGCGAGCGCCGACGCTGCTGCTGAACGGGCAACGGCATCCGGTGGCCAGCCGCGCGACGAATCAAAGAGGCCGTGACAGGTCCCTGTCGACACAGGGCGCCCGCCGCGGCCGTGCGTAGGTGAACGGGGGACCAAAGCGACGCAAATTTGGCCGCTTGCGAACCTATTCGGACTCAAGGTGAAAATGCCGACGAATCGCTCGCACCCGTCCGGAAGCGGCTATCCGCATCCCGAAGCGTCCCGGCGCGGATCGCGCGACACAACGGCTGAAGGTACGGCCGTCACCACACATCGAAATGAACAAGCAAGAACTGATTGACGCGGTCATCAAGGTCCACCAAGCTGACGTTTCTGCTCCTCATCCAACGAGAGAGGGCGGACAAGACCCTCCGCTTCTTGCGAAGTGTTACTTCGGAATAACGTGCCGTCCGTAGACGATCGAGGAATTCATCAACGTGACGAGCCGGCAGTCCGCCGCCCCCACTGGGCCTATGTGTCGCCTTCATATGATTTCTCCCGGCCGGCGTGACAACCAGCCTGAGAAATCATATGGATTATGCCGATTCGACAATCAGAACGGGACATGAACAAAGACATCCGTGCTCTTGATGCGGCATAACCTGGGAGTCGGCATAACGTCATCGAGCGTGATATAAGGCCGTTTGCCACCGCGAGAAATCGTGGCTGTTCAGCGATACGGTCGCCGGCGCGAAGGCGAGCGCAACGGTTTATAGCCTGATGCTCACGTGCCGCGCCTGCGGGGTCGAACCGCATGCCTGTTACTCTACGTGTTGACCGAATGCCTCATTGCGCACCGGACGCCGACATCAGCGATCTGCTGCCGTTCAACTACGCGAAGCGGCTAGCCGAGGCGAACGTGGACTAATCCGCCGAGCACGCGTTGAACGTAAGTCAGCGCGTACACCCCAGGCGCAATTGCGGACCTCGCCGGTCAATACAGACCATCGCGATGCGGCTACGCTCGTCCCTCGGTTGCAAACGATTCTCCATTCGGCGTGCTAAATCTATCGTTTGCGGGACGTGGATCTATGGCACGTCTGGGATCAGATCGAGTGCCCGGTGCTCATCCTGCGCGGCGAACACTCCGACTTACTGGCGCGGAGCACCGTTGACGCCATGCTTAGGCGCGGCCCGGCGGCGAGGAGCGGCAAGGTCGCTACTTTCGAGTTTCCGAACTGCGGCCACGCGCCTGCACTGATGGACGATGCGCAGATCGTCACCATCAAGGATTACCTCACATGACATCGAACGCCTGGCGTGGATTGGTGATCCACGGGAATGGCTCGAAAGGCCAGCGGCACCGCTCGTATTGCGGTACAGACGATTTGGCCTACCGAGATGCCTTCGCCTCGATAACGCGATGCACAAACCTCAGCTTCTTCACCGCAGCCGGAGCGAGCGCGAATGGGTACGGGTCCGGCATGCCCAGACTTCGGTTCAGACTGTTCATCGCGTAGGTCAGGGGAACCCACTGTTTCATCAACAGATCGAAGCTCGGCGGACCGGGGAGCGCTTCCGCGGCAAACATCGGATCCTTTGGATTCTCGGGCGTCATGCTTATGCCACACGCACGCGCGGTGCCAATGGTGTCGACCATATGCAGGTAGTGCGCCCACGTTTCCGCCCAATCCTCCCACGGATGCATCGTCGCGTAGGCGCTGACATGGGTAGCGCCCCAGTCCGCCGGTGCGCCCTCCCGATAATGGCGCGCCAGGGCTTCGGAATAATCGGCCCGTTCATCCCCGAACAACGTCCGAAAGGCATTCAGTTGCCGCGTGCCAACCACCAGCCGGTCAAAGTAGTAGTGTCCAATTTCGTGTCTGAAATGGCCCAACAATGTCCGGTAGGGCTCGCGCAACGCAACCCGCAAGCGTTCCCGACGCACATCGTCCGCCTCCGCAATATTCATCGTGATCAAGCCATTGTCGTGGCCGGTCAGTACTTTCTTGCCACGGCGGTTCTCGAGAAACTCGAAGTGGAGGCCGGTTTTGGGATTTTCGTCCCGCGTATCGACACGCAAGCCCAACACGGCAAGCGTGTAAAGCAGGCGGCGTTTCGCCGCTTCCATCCTGAACCAGTAGTACCTCCGACGAGGCGCCTTCAGATTCGGGATGACGGA
>NZ_FCON02000343.1 GCF_001544535.1 Caballeronia choica
CCGACACAAAACACACTGGTTATAGGATCAAGCCTTACGGGCAATTAGTATCAGTTAGCTGAATGCATTACTGCACGTGCACACCTGACCTATCAACGTCCTGGTCTAGAACGACCCTTCAAGGGGATCGAAGTCCCCAGGGATATCTCATCTTAAGGCGAGTTTCCCGCTTAGATGCTTTCAGCGGTTATCTCTTCCGAACATAGCTACCCGGCGATGCCACTGGCGTGACAACCGGTACACCAGAGGTTCGTCCACTCCGGTCCTCTCGTACTAGGAGCAGCCCCCTTCAAATATCCAACGCCCACGGCAGATAGGGACCAAACTGTCTCACGACGTTTTAAACCCAGCTCACGTACCTCTTTAAATGGCGAACAGCCATACCCTTGGGACCGGCTACAGCCCCAGGATGAGATGAGCCGACATCGAGGTGCCAAACACCGCCGTCGATATGAACTCTTGGGCGGTATCAGCCTGTTATCCCCAGAGTACCTTTTATCCGTTGAGCGATGGCCCTTCCATACAGAACCACCGGATCACTATGACCTGCTTTCGCACCTGCTCGACTTGTCGGTCTCGCAGTTAAGCACGCTTATGCCATTGCACTATCAGCACGATTTCCGACCGTACCTAGCGTACCTTCGTACTCCTCCGTTACACTTTGGGAGGAGACCGCCCCAGTCAAACTGCCTACCATGCACTGTCCCCGACCCGGATCACGGGCCAAGGTTAGAACCTCAAACAAACCAGGGTGGTATTTCAAGGACGGCTCCACCGAAACTAGCGTTCCGGTTTCATAGCCTCCCACCTATCCTACACAGATCGGTTCAAAGTCCAATGCAAAGCTACAGTAAAGGTTCATGGGGTCTTTCCGTCTAGCCGCGGGGAGATTGCATCATCACAAACACTTCAACTTCGCTGAGTCTCGGGAGGAGACAGTGTGGCCATCGTTACGCCATTCGTGCAGGTCGGAACTTACCCGACAAGGAATTTCGCTACCTTAGGACCGTTATAGTTACGGCCGCCGTTTACCGGGACTTCAATCAAGAGCTTGCACCCCATCATTTAATCTTCCGGCACCGGGCAGGCGTCACACCCTATACGTCCACTTTCGTGTTTGCAGAGTGCTGTGTTTTTATTAAACAGTCGCAGCCACCAGTTTATTGCAACCCTCTCACCCTCCTGGCGCAGGCCAGTCAAGCTACAAGGGCGTACCTTATCCCGAAGTTACGGTACCAATTTGCCGAGTTCCTTCTCCCGAGTTCTCTCAAGCGCCTTAGAATACTCATCTCGCCCACCTGTGTCGGTTTGCGGTACGGTCTTGTCAGACTGAAGCTTAGAGGCTTTTCTTGGAACCACTTCCGATTGCTTCTTCACCGAAGTGAATGGCCTCGCACCCTTGAATTCCGCGCCCGGATTTGCCTAAGCGCCTTCTCCAATGCAAGGACCGGGACTTCCAACACCCGGACAACCTTCCGCGATCCGTCCCCCCATCGCATCTAACAATGGTGCAGGAATATTAACCTGCTTCCCATCAGCTACGCATTTCTGCCTCGCCTTAGGGGCCGACTCACCCTACGCCGATGAACGTTGCGTAGGAAACCTTGGGCTTACGGCGAGGGGGCTTTTCACCCCCTTTATCGCTACTCATGTCAGCATTCGCACTTCCGATACCTCCAGCGCACTTTTCAATGCACCTTCGCAGGCTTACGGAACGCTCTCCTACCATGCGTGCAAGCACGCATCCGCAGCTTCGGTGACTGGCTTGAGCCCCGTTACATCTTCCGCGCAGGACGACTCGATCAGTGAGCTATTACGCTTTCTTTAAAGGATGGCTGCTTCTAAGCCAACCTCCTGACTGTTTTAGCCTTCCCACTTCGTTTCCCACTTAGCCAATCTTCGGGACCTTAGCTGGCGGTCTGGGTTGTTTCCCTCTTGACACCGGACGTTAGCACCCGATGTCTGTCTCCCGTGATTGCACTCTTCGGTATTCGGAGTTTGCTATGGCGTAGTAATCCGCAATGGACCCCACAACCATGACAGTGCTCTACCCCCGAAGGTGATACACGAGGCACTACCTAAATAGTTTTCGGAGAGAACCAGCTATTTCCAAGTTTGTTTAGCCTTTCACCCCTATCCACAGCTCATCCCCTAACTTTTCAACGTTAGTGGGTTCGGTCCTCCAGTACGTGTTACCGCACCTTCAACCTGGCCATGGATAGATCACTTGGTTTCGGGTCTACGCCCAGCAACTGAACGCCCTATTCGGACTCGCTTTCGCTACGCCTGCCTTAATCAGTTAAGCTTGCTACTGAACGTAAGTCGCTGACCCATTATACAAAAGGTACGCCGTCACCCCTTACGAGGCTCCGACTGTTTGTATGCATGCGGTTTCAGGATCTATTTCACTCCCCTCCCGGGGTTCTTTTCGCCTTTCCCTCACGGTACTGGTTCACTATCGGTCGATCACGAGTATTTAGCCTTGGAGGATGGTCCCCCCATCTTCAGACAGGATTTCACGTGTCCCGCCCTACTTGTCGTACACCTAGTTCTTCCTCACTGTTTTCGTCTACAGGGCTATCACCTGCTAGGGCCGCACTTTCCAGAGCGTTCGACTAACAACGAAGATAAAGAGTACAGGCTGATCCCATTTCGCTCGCCACTACTTTGGGAATCTCGGTTGATTTCTTTTCCTGCGGTTACTTAGATGTTTCAGTTCACCGCGTTCGCTTCGCATGACCTATGGATTCAGTCATGGATACTCCATTAGGAGTGGGTTTCCCCATTCGGACATCGACGGATCAAAGCTCGTTTGCCAGCTCCCCGTCGCTTTTCGCAGGCTACCGCGTCCTTCATCGCCTGTGATCGCCAAGGCATCCACCACATGCACTTGTTCGCTTGACCCTATAACGAGTGTGTCTCTCAACACACCCACCATAGGTTGAGTATTCGCGTTGTGCCGTATTCCAAAGCAATCTTTCGATTACCTTTTCATACTTGATACAATCACAACCCTGA
>NZ_FCON02000344.1 GCF_001544535.1 Caballeronia choica
TCAGCGCCCAACCGACTTGAAAACCCGATTCTTGTCGAGCGTGGCTGGATCGAGCGTATTCTCGCCGCCTTCCGCAGGCGACGCGGGGGCGGCGTCTTCCAGCGCGCGCCCGGTATAGCGGCCTCGTGGCCGTATGACCTTGCCCACCCGGAGTTGCTCAATACAATGCGCGAGCAGGCCCACGCTCCGGGCTGTTGCGAACAACCCGAACGACGCATCGCGTGGCAACGCCAGCTGAGCCGCCAGGGCCGCAAGCGCAACGTCGATATTTGGCTTGAGCCCGGTCAGCTCAACCACCTTGTTGATGAATGACATGAGCTCTTGAGGAGGATTGAGCACTTCGAGCAGTGCGGCCGCCCGCGGATCGCCGTCTGGATACAGATGATGTCCAAACCCAGGGATCGGAATGGCCGACTGCAAGTGATGGGCAACCACGTGCTCCGCACCGAGTCTACCGACGTCGTCAAACACGGCCCGCACGCGGCCTGATGCATCGCCATGCAGCGGGCCGGAGAGAGTTGCGAGCCCCGTGAGCAGGCATCCCGGCAGCGATGCGCCAGTAGAGGCGGTAATCCTGGCGGCGAATGCCGAACTCGTAATCTCATGGTCGGCCACGAGGACCATGGCCTTGCGGATGAGTTCGGCGCCGTCGTGCTCCTGGCCCCAGCCTCGAGCGAGCCGTTCATGCGTTCTTCGCGCATTCACGTCACTTCGCGCGCCAAACGCTTGCGCGATGAGCGCCACGAGCCGGCCGGCCTCGACATGCAGCGCGCTGTCTGTGCGTCCAAGCGTCGAGTGCCCGCAGGCCGTGAGCGCCGCCAGTGATGTGAACGCGCATTGCCTGCCTCGCTCGTCGCCCTGTAGCACCAGATCACCGGATTCGAAGGAAACGGGCGCGCGTGCATTCCAGAGAATGGTCGCTACGTCTTCGAGCGTCGCCGTGTCCGAAAGCCGGATGCTATCGCGTCCCCGGTAATAGGGCCGTCCTTTTGAGAACGTGGTGATGGCGCTGTAAATGCACGGCTCCGCACCGAATATCGTTCCGGCGGCGAGCGCCTCGCGCTTGCGTCCCACCTGTTTCTTGCGACACAGACCGGCTACGTCGTCCGCGCGATAGAGGCTCTTGCGCGGGTCATGCGGATCCGGCATCACCGCGATGGTGCCCCGACTTACGTACGCGTACACAGTCTGCGCCTGCACTCCGAGTTGTCGAGCCGCTTCAGTCAGAGTGATCCAGTTTCGCATGGGATGGTATGCAGCGTAGTGCAGTGGAACGGCGCAGCAAGCGAGTTAGGACGCGGATCGCGCCTTGCATGCGAGCGCGACCGGTCCAGTCTCAATAGTGGCGTTTTTTCAGATAAAAGTCATCTCGGCGGGTCGCCGCTCCAGGATCTCGACGAGGATGTCGCCCGGAGATTGCACGAAGCAGGCTCTGACACCGGGACGAACCTGTTTGACCGGCTCGACGATTTCCGCGTCGCAGCGCAACAGATGCTCGAAAGCGGCGTCGAGGTCGTCTACGGTCACTCCGAAATGATCGATGCCCTGTTTCCGCTCGCCATGCGGGCGGCCGGGTTGGGCGCCCGGCAGTGATGTGATGAAAAGGTTGATGCTGCCGATACGCAAATCCACTCGCCCCGGGCGACGCACGATCTCGGCATTCAGGCAGCGCGCAAACCACGCGGCGGTAGCCTCGGCGTCCGCCGAGCACAGTTGCAGATGATCCCACTTGAATTCAATCATTCGATTTCACCAGATAGTCGAAGACGTCACAGTTCGATGCGGGAAAGCTTCCCCAGCAACACGGAGTAAGAGAGGGTCCCGAGCAGGCATATCGCACCCATCGCGTTGAGGGCCCAGTAGAAGTGGCCGGTGTGGTGGGTGATGTAGCCGATCATGAGCGGCGTGGTGACGGCCGCGATGTTGGCCGCCAGGCTGGTGATGCTGCTCGTCAGTCCCACATACTGCCGAGGCGCGATTTCGGAGACTGCGGCCCACGACATCGATCCGACGCCCTGCGCGAAAAACGCGATAGTCAGGATAGCGATCACCAACTCGTTCGACTCGACGAAATTGACGAGCACGATAGATGCGCCGAGCATCGTGCCGATGATGAGTGGCGCCTTGCGCGCAGTGGAAATCGACACACCGCGTCGGATGAAAAAGTCCGAGAGGAAGCCGGCAGAGAGAATGCCGATCGTCGCGCCGATGAAAGGGAGTGCCTGGAAGATCCCGACCTTGATCATCGACATGTGACGCGCTTCAATCAGATAGGTCATGAACCATGTGGTGAAGAAGACCAGCAGCGTGTTGTTGCAGAACTTCCCGAGGCAGAGAGCGAGGACCTGCCGGTAGCTGAGCAGCTTGAGCGCCATGCGCCAATTGAATTTCTCGCGGGGCTTGTGCGCCGCAGTAGCGCCTTCATTGATATATTGCAGCTCGGCGGAATTCACGCGCGGGTGCTGAAGCGGATCGCGATAAACCCTGTACCAGAGAAGGCTGAACAGAATGCCGACGCCGCCCGTCACGAAAAAGACCATACGCCAACCGTACGCGGCGGAGATCCACAGCAACAAGCCGGTGAACAACGGCGTCCCGATGTATTGCCCCATTACATAGACGCTGGTCGCGAAGCCGCGCTCCCCCGCGGGAAACCACAACGTCACCGCGCGCGCGTTCGAAGGGAAGGCCGGCGCCTCCAGTGCGCCGACTGCGAGCCGGGAGCCGAGCAGCATCTGATAGCCGGTCGCGAAGCCCTGCGTCAGCGTGGCGAATGACCATCCGACGAGCGACAGCGCATAGGCGATGCGTGAGCCGAGAATGTCGGTCAGCACGCCGCCGGGCACCAAGGCAATGGAATAGGCGAGGCCGAATGCCGCAAACAACTCGCCCATCTGCATCTTGTCGAGCGCCAGGCCTTTCGAGAGGCCCGGCGCAACGATGCCCAGCGCCGACCGGTCCACGTAATTGAGGATGGTTGCCATGAGCAACATCGAGAGCACGACGTACCGGACCCT
>NZ_FCON02000345.1 GCF_001544535.1 Caballeronia choica
GCGCGACGTCCTCTTCAAAAGGGCGAGAAGCTGGGCTCGAAAATTCACGAGCAGCTTTCACAAATTGGCCGCGATCCCTACCTCGTACGCTCCTTCTTTAGCCATCAATCTGTCCGCTATATTTCTGACGTGTGAGTAAGTTGGCGTCAAGGGCGTCTGCGTCGACGATGACCTCATGATCGAATTCCAAGCCCTTTGCCAGCAGCGTTGTCCCAATGAATTTTCGGTGCCCACACGGCTTTGCGGTAAAGAGACAAACGAATGAGATTTTTAACGGGTTTGCTACACGCAGGCCTCTGGCCGGCAATCAGCTCGCCGCGCCACTGCTCGCCTCTATCTTAGGCTCACATTTGGGCGTGAGTCGAACGAAGACGCTGCAACATGGCATCGCCAACGCAGGCTGCGAGCGCCTCGTCGGTCATCCCAAGCACGGCTTCGGGCGTCTGAGCTCCCGCTTGCGACAAAGCAAGGCACTGCCCACGCGTTAATGCAGTGTTAATCTTGCGAAGTGGTAAGCAAGATTCCGGAAGTCCGAACTCAAGACGCGTAAGCAGAATGTCGACTCCCTCGAGAAACGCCGGTTGCTCCGGGAACAGGGCCGCGAGAATGCGGTGAGCAGACCGCAACTGGAACCGCGCGCCGTCGGCGATGCTCATAATGTCGCCGTAGCGGATCGCTCCGACGTAGGGGTTCGCCGTATAGCGTTGCTCCAAAGTATCAAGGGGAACGCCTTCCACCCAATCAAAGAGAATGGCCGCACGCTTGCATCGGCGCCAAAACTCATGCTCGTCAGGTCCGTAACGCTGCAGTGCCCGTTGCATTGTGCGTCCATAGCGAACGATGACATCGTTGACACGTGCGGCCTCCGATCGTCCCCTCGTGAAAAGCGGCGTATAGATGTCCGACATCTCCTGCAAAACCTGCACGAGCGCCAAGATATGCAGCGCAGGCGTTGCTGCAACGTCGACATTGCGCAAAAGTTCCATTAAACGCAGCCCAGATTCGAAAGAAAGCGACGATCCACCCACAGCTTGTCCGAGCATCGTTAGGTGGAGGACATCATCGCCTCCTTGTTCAGCAAGCCCTGTTTGCAAGAGACGTCCTACGAAACTTGCGACTTGCGGTTCAACCGTCGCAACCCAGTTAGGATTCGCGCGAGCTGCTGCGTAGCCACCGAAAGTGTTTACGAGCAAAGCTGGGATGTCACCGGCCTTCACTCCACGAATCTGGCTCAGGAGACGAAGCACCCAGGTTGACAGCGCTGCCTCGGTGAACGAAGAAGTCACATCTTCTGGTGTCCCTTCAACATAACGGTGGAACAGCCGGGCTCTCTCAATTGGGGTGGCCGCCAGGATAATTGCCTTGCCCGTTTCATTGAATCCCAAGCGGCCGGCCCGGCCCGCCATGTTCTTGTATTCCGCAATCGTGAACGCCCGCCCGTCTTCCCCACGGAACTCCTGCTCCGCGAGGATAACGGTTGACGCCGGTGTGTTAATCCCAGCTGCTAGGGTGGTCGTCGAAGCCAAGACCCATATGCCACCATCAGGGTCGCGAAATCCGCGCTCAATCGCTTCTCTCTCAGCTCGCAGCAGGTTAGTGTTGTGAAATGCAGTACCTCCGCTCAAGCACCGCCGCAGGTCACGAGAGGCCGAGGTAAGGTCCTGTGCGGGCAGCGCACTTAGGGTTGCTGTCGCAGGCCCCTTCCCTAGCGCGTCGGCAAGGTATCGCGCACACCCTTGAGCTTTCCCCCGCTGATTTCGGAAGACGATAAGCTTCTCATTAGCGCCAACAAGCTTCTGCGCCAGTGGAACGATGACATCTTGAGAGCCAGGCTTGTCCTTGCGCACACGGATGCCGTTCGGCGGCAGCATCGCGTCAACTTTTGTCATACCATCAACGTCGCGGTACTGAAATGTCCCATGCCGGTCGAGCACCCCTTCGATCAACGGTACCGGACGGTCGCGCGAGAGAAGCACGGGGATGTCCAGCCACTGATCAAAACCGTTGAGTCGGCCGATGACGGCGGATAGGAGAATCAGTTGCGGGTGGATGCCCTGAGCGCGTGCTCTCAGGAGCAACGCCAGGATCAGCTCTACGGTTATGCCCCTGCGAGGATCCGTGATGAATTGCGCTTCGTCGACAACCACAAGCCCAATCCGATTGAGAAGGTGCGGTGCGCCAAGGACGAGAGCGAGGAACATCTCATAGGTGAAGAAGCCCAGATCATAGCGACTAGCAAGGACGTCCCTGACGGAATCAGTAGCGTCGCCAGTGCAGCGGACGACGCGCAGCCCTGAAGCGCCATAACGCTCGCCGAATTCCTCGAACTTCTCGCTGACGATGGCGCGATATGGCAACAAGAACACCGCCTTCTTTCCTTCAATAACCGACTGGACAGCGGCAAGCTCGCCAATCATCGTCTTGCCCGAACTCGTCGGCGCGACGGTCATGAGCGAACGATCTGCAAGCACGCCAAACTCATTGACCGCGCGCAATTGCAAGGCGTTGAGGCCACTCGGAAAACGTGCGACCCATTGGTCGACAATCGACTGTGGGAAGCCGCTGTCCAGCAACTGCTCGAAGGGTCCAGCCATCTGCTCGACAGCGCGTAACGGAAACGCAGCGTTGTAATTTGCACCGTACACAAGGCGCGGGAATACAAGTCCTCCTTGGACGCTGCCCAGGAACACGGGCGTCTGCGTTACGCCGATGCGTTCAGCTTCGACGCGAGCGATCTGTACGATCTCATCTGCTACTGCGGGGAAACTGATCCGGTCTCTAGAAGTTGCCGTCATTGCTGCAACGACGGCATGCGTAAGCAGGCCATGTCCGGTGCCAGGTTGCTCCCATGCAACCTGGCGCGCGGTGCAGGCGGCAAGCAGAATTCTCCCCTCCCCCGCCTGTGGCGCGACAATCTGGATGAGAGACGCGCGACAATCAAGTTGAGAATGTCGCGGCAGAAATGATGATGCCGATG
>NZ_FCON02000346.1 GCF_001544535.1 Caballeronia choica
AGAGCACCTTCACGTTCCTCGCAGTTAAGACGTGCCACAAGAGCTTTGTGCCGTGACAGACCGCGACGTCAGACTTGATCTCATCGAAGAAGTTTAGGACGAGTTTGCCAGGATTGCCTCATCGATTCGCTCAAGAGAATGCACTACAGTTGAAGCCCTAACTCGCTTCGGCTCCGCAGCGCGTGGGCAGCCGGTCTATGACGGAGGCGTCCACATCGATCGGCTGTTCCGTAGTATCTTCCTTATCGATTACTTCACGAATACTTCCTTCCGCACGGAGTTGCAGCACGTCTTAAATCGGGGCGAGGCCGTGCATGTGGTCCATCGCGCGATCCATGTTGGCCGTATCCCAGTCGAATTGGCTCGGCGCGAAGATTCGCTTTCAGCCGTGTCTTCCGTAATGACGCTGCTCGCGAACATTCTGATGGCATGGAACCCGCACATGCAGCATGCGCTGGACGTGCTACAAGCCTCTGGAGGCGAATCGCCTGGAGCCGAGCAGCTCCGAAGGATTGCGCCGACGCATCTGGAGGGCATCAACCTGCGCGGAACCTTCATTTTCCCCGTGGGACGCTATGCAAGCAGACTGCTCCCAAGCTTGGCTCAAGATTCCAAGACGCTTGCCGCCGGTCAGCTCGCGTAGTGAAGCAACGACAACGCGTTTGCGGGTAGACAGCAAGTCAATGATTTACAACGATATTAATTTGGTGTCGGAGGGAAAGCCTTGTCACAGCTAGTGTAGCGTTGCATTCTGTTTGGAACTTAAGCGGCTGTTTGCGCGAATGACCTTCTGCAGGATGTCGCGAGCGGCCTTAGTCCAAATGAACGCCTTGGGGTTGGTGTTGTGGTGAGCGATGTATTGGTCGATTGCTTTGATCAACTCCGGGACGCTGGTGAATATGCCACGGCGCAGGCGTTCGGTCGTGATATCGCGGAAGAAGCGCTCGACCATGTTCAACCACGATGCCGAGGTGGGCGTGAAGTGCATTTCGAATCGAGGGTGCCTGGCCAACCACTCTTGCACGGCCGGATGCTTGTGCGTTGCGTAGTTGTCGGCGATCAGGTGCAGCGTCTTGTCCTTAGGCGTTTCGCGATCGATCTTACGCAAGAACTTCAGCCATTCGACATGTCGATGGCGCTGCTGACATTGCGCGATGACTTGGCCGTCCAAAACGTTGAGTGCGGCGAACAGGGTAGTCGTTCCATTGCGCTTGTAGTCGTGGGTCATGGTGGCCGCACGGCCCATCTTCAGTGGCAGGCCGGGTTGAGTGCGGTCCAGCGCTTGCACCTGGCTCTTCTCGTCGCAGCACAACACCAGCGCGTGCTCGGGCGGCGACATGTACAGGCCCACGATGTCCTCGAGCTTCTCGACGAACCTGGGGTCACGCGAGACCTTGAAGCCTCTCACGAGGTGCGGCTTCAGGCCGTTGGCGCGCCAGTGCCGCGACACGCTGGCAGCGCTGACGCCCAACTCCGCCGCCATCTTGCGGGTGCTCCAGTGCGTAGCCGCCTCGGGCTTGCTCTGCGTGGTCAGCTCAACCAGCCGGGCAACATCCACCTTCGTCGGCGGCGCTCCGCGCGCAAGATCATGCTCAATGCCCGCAAGCCGCGACTCGATGTAGCGCTCGCGCCAGCGCGAGACTTGTATGCGACCAATCTTCAGTTGCTCGGCGATCTCTTTGTTCTGCATGCCGTCGGCAGCAAGCAGAACGATCTTTGCGCGCAATGCCAGCCGCACACTGATGAGCCTGGAGCGAGCCAATTTCGTCAGCTCGTCTCGCTCTTCCTTGGTCAACACAATCTCTGGGGCAACTCGCACGCGCGATCTCCAACTCGACTCTTAGTGAGCATTGGAAATGTGAGAATGACTTAAGTTCCTTTAAGAATGCATCGCTACACTAGCGCGCCCTAACCCGGAACCTGCGTGGAAGCAAGGTCATCCCTTAAGCGCGTGGATTGAAGCGCGCAAACGCGCAAAGTCGTTTCTCGCCAGTTTTTTTGATATGGATACCGTATTAATTGCCGCTAAAGTTACTTATGTCAAATCCGCTGGAGAGCACCATGGACGTGTGCAACCCGATGCTTTTCAAGTCCGACGGCGATTCTAATGATTGCCTCGCGGGCGGCTACTCGTACACGTCGCTCGCAAGCGCACGCTGCAGACGTAATCGTTCAATCCGCGCAAGCAATGGTGGTTTATTTTGAAAAGCATCGATCAACCGATGACTTGCACATCTGCCGACTATGCCGGAACGGTGAACTCACACAGCCTTGCTGCAAGCGGTCTTGCAAACGATTAGCGATTTTGCACGGATCGAGCGAATACCCCAAGAGGCACACCCTCCTGATCGGCGCCTATCTACCTGCGCTGCCCGTCCCGCCAGACTCCCGCTTCGCCTCAGCAAACAGTTCCTTGAGCGCCTCGATCCCAGCATCGGTGAACGCGGTTACCGAGGCCAACTGCTCAGCTGGAACGTCCAGATCGTCGATGATCCCGAGACACCCGTCCTCTGGCTCAAAGTTCATACTCGCCAGTTCGTCCAGCCAATCCTCCGACTCTCCGAGCATCTTTGCGACACAGGAGATCGTATAGACAAAACTCGGTGCTCCCATCGTATTAGACCCTCCCTGGCTTCATGGGCATCCAGCCCTGTTCTGCCGTTTTTCCCCACTTCTCGACATCTATCTGAGTTCCAGTCGCGTGTCGCGTGTCGGACCGGTGAGTACACATCGGCATGATGCGCATTTCGCGCGAGCGAACCTGCCCGCCGATTACCTCGATGTCAAATGCCGCAGGCACGTTACCTTCAATAGACTCTCGTGTCGTACTCCGTTCACGTAGAGCGGTCATCATCACCGCGACGATAGCGCAGCTCCCGTTGGCTGCGTATGGCCGTAACGAACACGGCGTCCAACTCCGGCACAAACCGATACAGTGCCAAGTAGCCGTGGGCACCGTTCGATAT
>NZ_FCON02000347.1 GCF_001544535.1 Caballeronia choica
CCTGGAATTGCCGAGGGAGCCGGTCGGCTCAGGCCAGCGGGGTGCCCGTGAGGGTGGCGCGCAGCATCTTTCTTGGCGAGTTGTCGTAGTCAGCCACGGCGTAGTGCTGAACCTGCAGGTTGTCCCACATGGCAACCGTGTTGGTTCTCCATTTCAGACGGACCTGGTATTCCGGAATCGCGGCCTGAGAGGTCAGATAGTTCATCAGGTGATGCGCCTCCGGCATGAAGTCCTGGCCGTATCGGATGTCCTCGAAGTTGTAGAAATTCGAGAAATGGGTCGTGAACGCCGTGTTGACGAACAAAACCTTTTCGCCCGTCTCGGGATGGGTGAGGACCACCGGGTGCTCGGCGGCGGGGTTCTTCGCGGCCATCGCGTGACGTTCTGCGATCGGCATCTGGGCGCCAAAGATGTGCTCTGCATCGTGCTTGGCGTACAGGCCATCGATCCGTTGCTTGATGGTGTCGGGCAGCTTTTCGTAGGCCATCACCATGTTGGACCACATGGTGTCTCCGCCGGATACCGGACCCAGTTCGCAGCGCAACACCGCGCCGCGGGGCGGTGCCTTCTTGTAGGTCACATCGGCATGCCAGAAGTTTTCGCGGCTGACCTTTTCGACGTAGGTCTTGGGCTTGCCCGGGTCGAGATTGCGGTACAGCATCAGCAACTTGTCCGCTTCCGGATGGCTCGGAGCAAGCGGATGGGCTTCCAGTCCGGCGAATTGAGCGGCGAAGTTCTGTTGCTCCATCGGCGTAATGTTCTGATCGCGGAAGAACAGCACTTTATGCTTGAGCCACAGCGCCCGGATTTGGGCGATGGCGTCAGGATCCATGGCGGCATCAGCGAGGCTGATGTTGCTGAGTTCGGCGCCGATGGCGGGCGTGCAAATCTCCACCTTGATCGAATGCTGGCGCACCGATGGCCGGACAATGGCCGGTGCGATGGACGCGGCTTGTGAAGTAGTGTTTTGGGTTACAGCGCTTGATGTCATTGAGGTCTCCAGTCTGTGTTTTGTGCGGCGGCGAGCCATGCGTGCGTCCGGCAGATGTAGCTGGCCCCGTCAGCACGGCAGGGGCATCGCTTCATCGGTGCCACGAGAGTCATAATAGGCAGTGCGGCCGCGATGCTATTGATTTAGCGCGACAATTGCTTTGCTTATTGGGACGCGAGGCCAGGGGCCCATGGCTGGAAAGCCGATAGCGATAACGCTCCTGTGCAGTCAGGGCGGTACAGCCGGCAATCGCGGAAGCAGGCGGGATCTATAACGTCAGGAACGCGTAGAAGGGTGCGGCCGGTTCGGGCAGTGTGGCTGGCCCGGGTGATGGAGGGGCGCGTGAGCCGACCCCGAACCCAGAGCCTTCCTACTTATGCAAGATGGGCCTGGCTGTTGCCCGGCTCTCCCGGTATTGGGCGGCCCGATCCGAGGGTGTCTTGCCAAACTGGCCGCGGAACCAGCGCGAGAAGTCACCCGCAGAAGAAAAGCCGAGGAGTTCGGCGACTTCATATAACTTGTGTTTGCTGTTGGCCAGATACTCCTCGGCGAGTTCAGCACGTACCGCATTGATGATCGTGGTGACACTCTCGCCCTCCGCCGCGAGGTGCCGGTTAAGAGTGCGTCGATGCATGCCAAGATGCTGGGCAACCTGATCGACCGAACAAAGTCCGCTTGGCAGCAACATCCTTGCGATCTGGCGCGCCCGCTGCGCCGGCTCGTCGCGGACGTTGGCCAGCTGCATGTCGAGCGATCGCTTTACCTCGCGATGCAGCGCCGGGTCTGCAGCAGGGATGGGCAGGTCCAGGTCGCGGCCTCGGCAAACGATGGCATTGCATTCCTGTAAAAAATCGATAGCCGTGCCTAGCACGCGGCGGTGCACTACAAGACTGGCAGGGCGCTCGTGAGTGAAGGTGACCCCGACCGGCCGGAAGGTATCGCGGGTCAGAATTCTGAACGTCCGCAGTACGATGCCGGTAGACATTTCGATAGCCTGGCGCGAGAGGCCGTCGCCCCGCATATCCACGCCCACATGCAGCAGGACCATCTCGTCTGCATCGTCAAGCCACAATCGCACGCCGGCGTTGTGCGGTTGCACATAGCGGATTGAAGATTGCATTGCTGAGCGCAGCGTGGGCTCTTCCCGGATCGCCAGCGCCAGCATGCCCAGATTGGCCAGGCTTCTCTTTTCCGCGAGCAACAATCCAAAGGCCTCCTGACCGGACAGGCGTGCCGACTCCTCCAGCAGCCACCCCACCGAATCGGCACTGATCATCAGATTCGGATCGTCGAGGACCTTGGGCGACAGCTTGGCCATCCGCAGCATCCGAAACGGATCGAGCCCCGCCGAACGAGCCACGTGTTCATAGTCGGTAAGGCTGGCACTTCGCGTCAGGGTATGCACGGGACTCTCCCAATTTTCAAAGCAGATCCAGGGCGACATCAGCCACGCTGACGTTGCTGGGTTCGGGGCCGATGGCGGGCGTGCAAATCTCCACCTTGACCGAATGCTGGCGCACCGATGGCCGGACAATGGCCGGTGCCATAGGCGTGGCTTGTGAAGCAGTGTTTAGAGTTGCGGCGGTTGCGGTCATTAAAGTTTCCAGTCTGCGTTTGTGCGGCGGCGAGCCATGCGTGCGTCCGGCAGATGTAGCTGGCTCCTGTCAGCACGGCAGAGGCATCGTTTCATCGGCGCCACGGGAGTCATAATAGGCAGTTCGGCCGCGGTGCCATTGATTTAGCGCGACAATTGCCTTGCATATTGGGACGCGAGGCCAGGGCCCATGGCTGGAAAGCCGATAGCGGTAAAGCGACCGTGCGGTCCGGGCGGTTAAGCCGGCGATCGCGGAAGCAGGCGGGGATCTGTAACGTCAGAAATGTGCAGAGTGCGGCCGGTTCAGGCCGTGTGGCTGGCTGGGATGACGAAG
>NZ_FCON02000348.1 GCF_001544535.1 Caballeronia choica
GACCGTGGCCGGGATGTGAAGGCCCGCGAGCAGGTGCCGGGCGGCGCCGACGCGCCGGGGCGCGGCAAACGGCACCAACCGAGCGACGGGGGTGCCGTTGCGCGCAATGATTACCTCGTTTTCCTGCCCAACCTCGAGTTGCTCGACCAAGCTCGACAGTTTCGATTTCGCGTCGTGCATGTTCACTGTCAGCATGATGTCCCCGTGTTAGCTAAGCAATGTTAGCTAGTATGCAGACGCGGGCGACGAAACACAATGTCCACCGGCCTGCCGCATGGTGTTCCGGCGCTGGGCCCCCGCCACGCCGTCGCGCCGTGCCCACCACTCGCCTTGCGCGGCCGCATTTATGAGCAGCTCGGACCCGCGCCTAGTCCCGTCACGCCCGCTTTATTCCGGCTGGTGCAGCCAGACGTTACTGCAGCGAGGCACCAGCAAGGCAGAACCAAGGGCAAACCGCCCCTCGCGCAAAAAATGAACCGCTGAACTACTTGTCGTGCGAAAACAGCCGCCGATCCCAGACAACCGGGCGCGGCTCGGAAACGACGAATCGCGAAGCGTCGGGATGCGCCGGATTCACGAGAACGTTCCGCTCGGCGCGTGCGACGACTGAGGGAACCAGCAGCACAGCTGACCTCGCCTCCTCGAGCCAACGATCTCCAAACTGGCGCGCGATCCTGGCGTCCGTTCCATCCCATCCTGCGGGCAAGTCGTCTGCTTCGACGCGCTCGATGTCAACGCCATCCGGCACCGTCGCCACCACGTAGACGTGGTGGCGTGGTACTTTTCCGATCCGAGCATGGACAAGCACTTCGAGCATCGCGCCAGCGAAGTTCAACGCGCCATAGATGACCTGGCGACCTGGACTGTTGAACCGGCCACCGACTAGCATAGCGCCCGTTCCGCTCCAGACGGGATGACGACTGTCAGCGATTCGGAAGATCGTCAGCGAGACATTGCCGTGGGCTTTTCTACTTCGTGTTGCCGTCACGCTGGGAGCCCGTAGAACAGTTTCCACAGGAGCTCTTCTACCCGCCGGGCGCCCAGTTCTGTGAATGCCACATCAAGTGGTGTGCGTCCCTCGAGCATGGGATGCGGCGCGTTCAGAAACTCCCGCGCATCGTCATCGCTGTCCCATACGTATTGCGCGGTCGCCACGACGCGGGCGAGTCGCTCTGTTTTTTCCGATTCGTCGGGGCTGAGTCGTTCGCGGCGACGCTTGAACGTTGCTTCCGGAACAATGCGCGACAGCAGCGCGCGGCGCTCTTCGGCGCTGCGCGTCGCATGTTCGACGCCTTCCTTCAACGCGGATTTCGGCAGTCCGACCCGTACCTGCTCATCGAGTTCAGCGACGGAGTGAGGCACAGGCCGGAGCGCCATCACGGCGGCGATTTGCTCGGGCGAAACCAGGATCATTCCAACTCCACAGATCAAATGATGCCAATCGATGGATCAAATGATACTGCGATTTCGATCGACCTTCAAGACCCGGCACGACATCAAGCCCAACGCCCAATATCCGCCAAGCTCGACAGCGCCGCTTGCCCAAGCGCCCCGAGATTCTGGCCCGCCGCAGACGTACGTCGCTGATCGGCCGTTCGTCACCCGATGCTGGGCGCGAAGACCGGCCTGGCAGAGGCTTTTAATACTGGCAATTGATGGTATCAGGGTTATTTATTCATGAATCGCCGCGGTCGGCGGCTTGGGTGAGCTCGGGCGCGACGCCCTTCTGACGCGGAAGGATCGACGCCGCATCCATCATGACAGGCGCACCGACAACATATGCGGGCCAATCATTCATGCCGCCCACGCCCAATTGCCATGACGGCCAAAAGAAACTTGGACCGCAACTGTGTGTTACCGTCGACAAGGTCATTCGGGTTTTTATTCGTTCACTATCCTTTATTCGGGCGGCGTCCCGTCTCTCTCGCCGGCGCGCACTCGTGCGTCATTAAACGCGCGCCGGCCTTACCCAGCGTTTCAACAGTCCGTTCGTCGAAATATCGTCGGAGCGTGCTGACTATACGACGACAGCAAGGTGCCTCAAGCGGCCGAGCGCGCGGAGCATTTGAGGTTTTTCAGATCGCCAAGTGCTTCCGAACGCAGTCCATTCGCGCTTAGTAAGCGGTAGAGCGTGACACGCGAAATGCCGAGCTCTTGCGCCGCCTCGCCGAGGCGGCCGCGATGGCGCAGCAGAGCCATCTCGATGGCTTTTCGTTCCGCCTCCTCGCGCGCTTCAGCGAGCGTCACCGTCGTGGCCTCAGCGTGCTCCTCCAGTTCCAGGTCTCGGGCTGTGATATGCCGTCCTTCTGCCATCACGATCGCACGCCGCACACGGTTGATCAGTTCACGCACATTGCCCGGCCACCCGTATTTTTCGATGGCCGCGATGGCACACGGCGAAAAGCCGCGCAGGCGCCGCCTCGCGTCCTTCTTGAAACGCTCGAGCATGTGTTTGGCAAGGAGCTCAATGTCTTTGCCTCGCTCCCTGAGCGGCGGCTCAATAATCTGCAGCACGCAAAGGCGGTGGTAGAGATCGGCCCGGAAGCGCCCCTCGATCATTGCGGTCTGCATGTCGACGTGAGTCGCCGAAATGATGTGTACATCGACCGGCGTGGAGCTATGTCCACCCAGGCGTTCCACCTTGCGCTCCTGCAAAAACCGCAACAGGCTCGCCTGACTTTCAAGCGGCAGATCGCCGATTTCGTCGAGAAAAAGCGTGCCGCCGTTGGCCGCTTCCACCCGGCCAATCTTGCGCTGGTTAGCGCCTGTGAAGGCACCGCGCTCATAGCCGAACAGTTCCGATTGCAGTAGATGCGCCGGAATAGCGCCGCAGTTGATCGCGACAAATGGCTGATCGCGTCGCGTCGATCGTTTATGAATTGCAGCGGCAGTCAGTTCCTT
>NZ_FCON02000349.1 GCF_001544535.1 Caballeronia choica
TGTGGCGCGACAATCTGGATGAGAGACGCGCGACAATCAAGTTGAGAATGTCGCGGCAGAAATGATGATGCCGATGTTGATTGACGCTGGCAAGCGTTTATTGATTGACGCGCGGCGTTGATTGACGCGGGCGAGTGGGTGTCGCGCGACAATCAAGCTGAAGCCACCAGTCGTTGAGGATTGCAGTGTGATGGTGACGCCGCAGGTATTCTGGTTGCGCGACAATCAGGATGATAATGTGGTGGCGTGGAAGATGATGCCGGGGTTGATTGACGCCGGCTAGCTTTGCCTGCGAGCCGCGCGTCAATCAGGATGAGAACAGCGGGTCATTCGGTGAGGTCGATGCCGTGCTGATCCTCCTGTGTCGGTGGCACGCCAACGTTCTTTGGTGTCGCTCTACTGGCCGGGCGTCCCGGTCCCTGCTGCTTGCGCTGCAGGGCAGTACGGCGACGGTAGCTTTCGACGTTCAGCTCAAAGATGGTCGAGTGATGGACCAGCCGGTCGACGGCGGCCACCGTCATGGCCCGGTCGGGGAAAACATTGTCCCATTCGCCAAACGGCTGGTTGGCCGTTATGCAAAGGGAACGGCGCTCATACCTGGCGCTGATGAGCTCGAACAGCACCGACGTCTCTGCCTGGTCCTTGCTGACGTACGCAAAATCGTCCAGGATGACCAGGTCGAAGCGATCCAGCCGATTGATAGCAGATTCGAGAGCCAGATCGCGGCGCGCGGCCTGCAACCGTTGCACGAGGTCGGTAGTGCGAGCGAAGAGGACCTTCCAGCCCTTCTCCAGCAGGCTCAGTCCGATAGCCGACGACAAGTGCGATTTGCCCCCTCCGCTCGGCCCCAGAAGAATCAGGTTGGTGCCGTTACGCAACCAGCCATCGCCAGCGCAAAGCGCCGAGACGTGCGCGCGCGACACCATTGGCACCGCGTCGAAATCGAAGTTCTCCAGTGTCTTGCCCGGCAGGAGCTTGGCGTCCCTGAGGTGACGTTCGACTCGGCGTCGATCGCGCTCGGCGATCTCGTGTTCGGCCAGCGCCATCAGCAGGCGCGCTGCCGGCCAGCCTTCGGTGTCGGAGCGCTCGGCAAAGCTGGACCAGATCTGCTTGATGGCGGGCAGCCGCAAATCGTTGAGCAGCAGCGACAGGCGGGTGGCGTCGATGTCGAGACTCATGCCGTCACCTCCGTTGCCATGTCAAGCAGGGCTTCGTAGTCGCTCAGCGCGGCGAGCTGGATGTTCACCTCCGGCATGCTGCTCGTCGGCTTCGCTTCGAAGCGCGAACACAGTGCGTCGAGATCGGGTAACTGTCCATCGTCCAGGCACTGCTGCAGCGCCTTGGCCAGTTGGGCTTCGCAGTTGTGCTCGTGGGCCAGGCTGAGCAGTTCTACCATGGTCCTGCATGCCTGACGCTCCGGGAACTGCTCGAGCAGGCGATCGAAGCTCAGGCGAAAGGCCTCGCGCGGAAAGATCTGATCGCGGTAGACCAGGTTGAGCAGTGCCATGGGCTTGCGGCGCAGCGCGTGGATGACGTGCCGGTAGTTGATGACGTGGCCGTGCTTGCCTTTGGGACCCGCACGGCCGCGCTGCAGTGTCATCAGGGCCGTACTGCCCAGAAACAGCTCCAGCCGGTCGTCGTACAGACGCACGCGCAGGTGATGGCCGATCAGCCGGGACGGGACGGTATAGAACACCTTGCGCAGGACGAAGCCGCAGGTGGTCGTGACGTACACGCGCGTTTCCTCGTAGTCACACGTACGCTGGGCCGGAAGCGGCTGAAGCAGTGCCCGCTCGACCTCAATGCGTTTGCCATTACGCGCGTTGATTCGACCGACGATCTCGTCGATGAAGCGGCGATAGGAACTGAGATCGTCGAAGTCATGACTGCCGCGCAGAAGCAACGCATCACGCACTGCGCTCTTGAGGTGGCCATGAGGGCTCTCGATGGAGCCGTTCTCGTGGGCAACGCCACGGTTGTTGCGTGTGGGCTGCATGCCGTAGTGGGCGCACAGCGCATCGTAACGCGTGGTCAGATCCTTGCGCGCGTCGGCATCGAGATTGCGGAACGCCGCCGACAGGCTGTCGCTGCGGTGCTCACGCGGCGCGCCCCCGAGTGCCCAGATGGCGTTCTGCAGCCCTTCGGCCAGCGCGACATAGCTCTCGCCGCCGAGAATGACGTGAGCGTGCTCAAAGCCCGAGCAGGCCAGCCGGAAGTGATAGAGGCGGTGGTCAAGCGCGACACCCGCCACGGTGACGCCCAGGCTGTCCATCTCGGTGAAGTCGGACAACCCGAGACGACCGGGTTCATGTACCTGACGGAACATAACGTCATGCTCCTCGCCATGGAGTGCGCGCCAGTCGCGAATACGGCGCTCCAGTGTGCGGCGCACGTTGCCCGGAAGGTCGGGATGGCGCCGAAGCATCTCGTCCAGTACGGCTATCGGCCGGATGCCGGGAGCGCACTGGAGCAGCGGCACGATCTCGGTGTCAAAGATTGCCGCCAGGGGATCGGGACGGCGACGCGCACGTGGTGCCTTCTTCTGCGATGGCAGTCGCCTGTCCTGATCGATGCGATAACCCGTGGCGGCGCTGAACCCGGCGCGCGCAGCCGCTTGAGCTGGTCCTTCCTTGAGTCTGTACTTCATGTAGAGCCTCATCTGATGGTCGTTGATGTGTCGGCCGGGCAACTCAGCCTCCCTTCGCTACATGGAAGAACTGTTCATACCCGATTTACCGCGACCACCGACAAGGCACCCCGGCAGCGGGGCGGACTCCTCGGCGCGGCGTTGCGGCAGCGGTTCCGGGCTACGCCCTCCACCGCTGCCGCAACGCCAGAACTCTCATCCTGATTGACGCGCTGCTCTCATCTTGTTTGACGCGCGGCA
>NZ_FCON02000350.1 GCF_001544535.1 Caballeronia choica
GAAATGCTGGTCACGATGCCGGAATCACCGGTCACGATAATCCGGAATTACTGGTCACGCTCGCCCGGAATACGCACCCAGGACTGGCCGGCCGCAGCGGCGCGAGCTCCGGCAGCGTCCGCTTGGCTTTGCTATGCTTGCGCTCCGAGAGAGAGTGCCGTTGTGAGCAGGCTGTTCGAGGCCTAGGCGTCGTCGCTAGGCTCAAGATTCCTTCCTACGAGCGGCAGCACGCGACCCGTTGCCGACGGTCGCGCTTGAGGCGCTCCAGGGCAGGTAACCGAGCGGACCGGACATTCAAGCCGGCTCCCCGGCTACAGCAATCGGTCATTGCGAACCACTAGACCGAGATCGCTTTCAGTTCGTCGGCAAGATAGGCAACAAGCGCGCGGGCGGCCGGCCGGGCGGCACGGGCAGCTGGATAAACAGCATTGGCTTCAATTGGCTCGACCGCCCAGTCGGGCAACAAGCGGATGAGCCGACCATCGGACAGTTCGGCCCGGCACCCCCACAACCCAGTTGCCAGAATCCCAAGTCCGGAAACGGCCGCAGCTGTCGTCCCTTCGTTCAGGGAGATAGTCAGACGTCCTTCTCCGCGGATCGTGGCCCGGCGTCCACCCTTCTCAAAGGTCCATCCTCGCACTCCAGCACCCGGTGGGCCCTTGACGAAGCTGTGACCAGCCAGTTCGCCCGGCTCGGTCGGCATTCCCGTACCGGCCAGATAGTCAGGTGAGGCGACCAGTATCCGCGGGCAACGCCCAAGCATCGTTGACGTGGCATTCGAGTTCTTCAACGGTCCAAAGCGGAAAGCCACATCCATACCTTCAACGATCAGATCCTGCCCGGTCGTCGGCCATTCGCAGGTCAACGTGCAGTGCCGGATGCGCACTCATGAACCGTCCTATCCGCGGGATAACCTCTCGGACCCCGAAACTGCTCGACAAGGCAACGCGTAGATGGCCTCGCAGCTCCGTGGTTCCTCGCGCAGCGTCGTCTGCCTCATTTAGCGCGGAAAGAATCGCTTCAACGCGGGCGAGGTAATCGGTACCCGCTTCCGTCAGCTTAACGGCTCGCGTGCTTCTCACGAATAGCGCAGCACCGACATCCTCCTCAAGCTCGGAAATGCGCCGCGATGCCGACGGCTGGCTTAAGCCCAATTCCCGGCCAGCTTTGGTGAAACTTGATGTGTGGGCGACCCGTACGAACAACTGGAGGGTGGATAGCTTGTCATTCATTCGTAGAGAGAATAACTGAAAGTCGTCCAGCCATTCTACCGCTCTCAACGTAAATGAATCACTATTCGATCCAGGCGAGCACGAGGCGATAAACAGAGCCATCGACTCAATCGGCATCAAGCCAGTCATCTACGTTTTTCTGGAGTAAAGCATGAGCACGTCACAAAAGGTTGTTGTCGTTACCGGCGCATCGCAAGGCATTGGTGCCGACATTGTCAAGGCATTTCGTAAACTCGACTACCGCGTTGTTGCAACTTCGCGTTCGATCAAATCGTCAGAGAATCCGAACATCTTGACGGTTGCCGGCGATATCGGTGATCCGGCGGTCGCTCAACGTGTCATCTCCGAGGGCATCGCCAGGTTCGGCCAGATCGACACGCTGGTGAATAACGCCGGCATTTACATTGGCAAGCCTTTCACCGAAAACACCGCCGAAGACTACGCCGCTGTGATGAACGTAAATATGGCAGGCTTCTTTTACATCACGCAACTCGCCATCGCCGAAATGGAAAAGCATTCGAGCGGCCACGTGGTCAGCGTGACGGCCAGCATCGGTGACAATGCGATCAGCGGCATCTACTCGGTACTGGCAGCCTTGACGAAGGGTGGTGTGAACGCCGCCACGAAGTCCCTCGCGATTGAGTACGCCAAGAAAGGTATTCGCGTGAATGCGGTTGCGCCTGGAGTCATCAAGACCCCTATGCACCCGCCGGAATATCACGACATGCTCGATGCCCTTCATCCGCTCGGCCGCATGGGCGACACGAGCGATATCACCAATGCTGTCCTGTACCTTGATTCTGCACCGTTTGTGACGGGAGAAATCCTGCACGTCGACGGCGGCCAGAGTGCCGGCCGTTAGCCGAAGCATTATCAAGTGGATCGACGGCCTAGCGCGCCTGTGCGCGTTAAAGCCGCTCTGCGCGCAGATCCTGCTTGTCGGCCTCGTCGATCGTGAGACTGATGTGTATGAGCTGTTTGCTGCGAGGGAAATCAATAACCTTTATAGAGGTGACTAAAGTGGCATCTAGCGATATTCAGGAAATCAAGGCATTAAACGCAAAATACAACTTCTCGCTCGACGAGGGCAACGCCGATGCATGGGCAAGTTGCTTTACAGCCGATGGCGCCTTCCATGCTGCGATCAACGGGGCAAAACCAAAAGGCACCGAGCAACTGCAGGCGTTCGTTCCCACGTGCATCGAATCGTTCGGGACTATGTATCACCTCACGACCAACGAAATTATTTCGGTCGACGGCGAAAGTGCTCGTCAAAAGTGCTATCTGCAATTCTTCACGAAAAAGGACGGTACCCTTGACGGCTACATTTGCGTCTATGACGATTGGCTCAAGCGCGAGAAGGGCGATTGGAAGTACAGCCGTCGAGATGTGGCAACAAAAGACAAATTTACTCATCTGAAAGATTGACACAACACCCAACAAGCCAGGCGATCATCCACCAACGTGTCCCTCCGGGTTCTTGGCGTGTTGCCGATTTATAGAATCCGACCGGCCGCTTCCCGGTGCCAAGCAGTCGCTTCACCGTCCGATAGCTGAGCGCGGTGAACGACGCTTGTTGGCCGAGAGCACCAGTTCAGCAAACTTCCCGCCAGAGCTGGCGTGGGAGTCTTCAATGGCAACTTTCGGGGAGAGA
>NZ_FCON02000351.1 GCF_001544535.1 Caballeronia choica
ACATCGGTTTCCGCCATCGCGTAGATCATCGGGATGATCTGGCGGCCGGCGTCGATCGAGCCGAACGGGCCGGATGCGCCGACTGTCGCGTACTGGTTGAACATCGCGGTGGTACCCGGCGTGTCGGACAGTCCAAACTTGCCGTTGGTGGTGTTGAACGAGCCCTGCAGCTTGAAGTTGATCTTGTAGCCGCCGCCGATGTCTTCGCTTCCCTTCAAGCCCCAGTAGCTGGCATAGATGCCGCCGTCCTTGAGTTGATAGACATGACCGAGGTTCGGTGCGTGCGGCTGGAACGATGCCGCCGAGGTGCTTTGATACAGCAGTCCAGAGTCGAGTACGCCGTAGAGCGTGACCGACGATTGGGCATGGGCGGCCGTGGCGAACATCGCCAGCGCCGCAATACTGCTCAACTTCAACTTTGATTTCATTTTGTCTCCTCTTGTTTTGGGGGACGCCGCACGGACCCCGGCGGCTTTTCTGGTTGATCGAATCAAACTAAATTGCTGTTGCGTCGGCGTGTCAGGCCGACAGGTAGTCATTCCCGTACTGCTTCCGCAACGGATGCTTGAGCACCTTGCTGGTCGCGCCGAGCGGGACTGCATCAACGCACGCCACCGCGTCAAGGTTGCTTCTGGCGTGGCACTATCTGTTCTGCGGATCGCCAGTGGAGCGCAACATGGCGTCCACGATTGCGCCCGGCGAATACGCACCAGACAGCGTCAGGGCTGAATTGATCACAAAATGCGGCACACCCGTGACCTCCTGGGCCTGCGGCGAGCGCGGGATCGGCATGTTGTCATCGCGCCGCGACGGCGCCAGATGTTCAGCGAGGCCCCCGGCGTCAAGACCGCACGCGAGGCCGATTCGCTCGAGCACGTCCGGGTTGCCGATGTCTTCGCCGTCCATGAAATAGCCGGTGAACAGACGGTCGATCAGCGACGCAGGCTGGAATCCGGCGCCTGTGGTGACGGCCCAGGCAACGAGGTTGTGCGCTGCCCGCGTGTTGGGCATCACCTCGATCCTGTCGAACGCTAGCTGGACGCCAGCCGCGCGAGCAACCTCCTGAACCTGTGCGCGCCGTGCAGCGACCGCGCTTGCACTCCCCAGACGGGCCACATAGAACGCCTGATACGGGACGCCACCGACAGGCATATCGGGCAACAACTGATGCGAGTGCCACCGCACCTTGACGCCGACGTCCGGGCGCAAGCTGGCGAAACGGCTGATGGCCGCATCGAGGTTGCGCTTGCCAATCAGGCACCACGGGCAGACGAAATCGAAGTGGACATCGATGGTCACTGACGCGTTCTGATTGACTGCGGTGCCCTGCTTCGCTGTGCAGTCCATGTCAGAGAAGCTCACGAATCAGAACCTCTGCCTGAGGCCACTCGCCGTAGCCGGCCGCCGGGTTCAGATGCCCGACCTCGCCCAGGTCGACGAGGCGACTGCCCCAGTCCGCGGCCATTGCCGCGGCGCGGCCAAAGTCGGCCAGCGGATCGTTGCGGCTGGCGCCGAGAATGCTCGGGAACGGCAACGGCTTACGCGGGCTTGGCAGCCATCCGTTCGCTTCGAGCGCATCGCGCGTCGGGTAACCGGCGGGCATCGGTGATTCCAGGTCCGCCGGCGTGGCAAGCAGCGCGCCCTGGATCGGGCGGTTGTGCCGCTGTGCCCAGTGCACCGCGATCATGACACCGGCGCTGTGAGCGACCAGTACGATCGGCCCATCGATCTTCGCGATGGCTTCGTCCAGCGCCGCGACGCGCGCTGCGCAACTGAGCTTGTCGTGCTCGAGCGGCGGCACCGAGGCCGATTTGGGAAGGCGCGCCTGCAGCAGTGTCTGCCAGTGTTCGGCCACATGGTCACGCAGGCCGGGCACGATAAGTACGGTAGGTTCTGTATTGAGAGTCACGATGCTGATTCGTTCAGGTTAGTACGGTTTGTCGCCAACAATCCCCGCTCGCTCCATCTTGCGATGGCACGGTGCATAGTCCATCACCGCATAGTGCTGCGTGCTGCGGTTGTCCCAGATCGCGATGCTGTTGGGTTTCCAGCGCCAGCGCACCTGGTACTCCGGGATGTACGCCTGGCTGATGAGATAGCGCAGCAGTTCGCCCGCGCCCGGATTGGCGTCCTGGCCGAAGCGCACGCGCGCCGGCGTGTGATAGTTGGTGAAATGGGTGGCGAAGGCGTTGACGAACAGCACCTTCTCGCCGGTGTCGGGATGCGTGCGCACGACCGGGTGCTCCGCGTCCGGAAACTGGACGTGTAGCGCGAGGCGCTTCTCGATTGGCATCGCGGCGCCGAAGCTTGCTTCGATGCTGTGGCGTGCGCGCAGGTCTTCGATCTGGGCCTTGACGTGGTCCGGCAGTTTCTCGTAGGCGAGAACCATGTTCGCCCACATCGTGTCGCCGCCGACGGGCGGACACTCCACGCAGCGAAGGACCGCGCCGAACTGCGGCGCTTCGCGCCAGGTGGCGTCCGCGTGCCACGCGTTTTCGTAGCGGTCGTTGGGTTGATCCGGGGTCTTGTAGATGCGCACGAGGCCCGGATGCTCGGGATCGCTGCCTGCGACGGGATGATCTTCCAGCTCGCCGAAGCGGCGCGCAAACGCCACATGCTCGGCGCGCGTGATCTCCTGATCGCGCAGGAACACCACCCGATGTTTTAGCAGCGCCGCTCGGATCTCGGCGAACAGGCCGTCGTCGTGAACGGCATCGGCCAGATTCACGCCGACCAGTTCGGCACCGAGCGCGCAGGTTAATTGTTCAACTTGCATGGTTTGCTCCTCAGATGACGAAGACCGACGAGCCGGTCGTCTTGCGCGATTCGAGGTCCCGGTGGGCTTGCGCCGCGTCCTCAAGCGAATAACGCTGGTTCAGTTC
>NZ_FCON02000352.1 GCF_001544535.1 Caballeronia choica
AACGCGCGTAATCGCCACTTCCTGATTCCAGCCAAAGCTAATACCTGCTGGGAAGTGATCTCCGGTACCGCTGACGATGCGACGGTGCGCATGCGCGTCTCGCAGCAGGCGCGCAAGAAGTGTCCGACTTTGCCCGAATTCTGGAATGCGCGGGCGATCCGGGCCATCGACGCGCGTGGACGCGAACGGGTGCTGCTGACTTCGTTGGGGGATCGCCGACGCTTCAAACCCGCCGATATCGTTGCCTGCTACGAGCGCCGCTGGCAGATCGAAACCAGTTACGGGGAACTCAAGCAATCGATGCTGGGCTCGGAGTTGACCTTGCGCAGTCGCACCGTCGAAGGGGTGTATCAGGAGATATGGGGCGCGTTGATCGCCTACAACCTGATTCGCCGCGAGATCGCCAGCGCCGCATGGGAAGCGAAACTCGCGCCGACCGATATCAGCTTCGTGCGAGCCCTCCATACGATCCAGCACGAAATGATGTGGGCCGCCCTCACGCCGGCCTATGCAAAATTGCCCGCATGCCTTCAGCGTCTGCGCGAACGGCTTAAATCTCTCCCCAATGAAAAACGCCCCGGGCGCGCATGCGACCGAGTCGTCAAATCCCGCCCTAAACGCTACACCGTTCGATACCTCAAAAAAGACATTAACTGAACGGCATTACTGTCCAGCCCGGGTAATCGATACACCGCCCCGCCCTTGCGCCGGAACGGATACAAACCCGGCGTTACGCAACTCCTGCGTGACCGACCAGTTCAACGCGGGCGCGTCGCGACCGTATCGCTGCTGGGCCAGACGCTCAAGCGCCCAGATGGCGGCATGGGTCAAGGTGCTGCTCTCGTTGTCGCTGCCTGTTGTCATCGTCTTCCCTCGAGAATGCGCCCTTCACAACAGGACGCGAATGTGCGGAGCTCTCCGTGGGCTTGCGACAGCCGCAATTGCTCAACACGTTTGGTCGTATCGATTCCAGTTGAACTTCCTACCGTGCTCGATACGCGTGGCGGTCGCATGAAGGTTCACCGCGTGGCCAGGCGCGAGTTCGCGCGCCCGATCGAGCATTGTCGTGAAGGATGGAAGTTCAGCCGATCCTTTCCATGCAAAAATCGTGACGTTGTAGTCACTGCCTTCTGAGGCCGCGAGCGTCACCGCATTTGCAAAGACTTCCCTGAGCGAGCGCAGATAGCGATGAAAGTCGGGTTCGTCGGTTACCAGATTGGCCACCAGTACGCCGTCATCACTCAGACGGCGACGACAGCTTTCATAGAACGTCTTGCTGCCCAGCTCTGCGGGCAGGCCATCGGCGTTGAAACCGTCGACCACCAGCACGTCGGGTCGGTGATCCGGAACAGCAACGTACTGGGCCCCATCGGCACAAACCACCCTGAAGCGCTCACTATCACGCGGTACATGAAATCGGTCGCGCAGCGCGATCACCTGAGGATTGATCTCGACGACGGAAATCATGGTGTCCGGCAAATGGCGATAACAGTACTTCGCCAGCGAACCGCCGCCCAGACCAATCATTGAAATGCGGCGCGGATATGGCCGGAACAGCAGGAAGCCCATCATGGTGCGCGTGTAACCCAGTGCCAGGGCATAGGGATCATGCCGCAACATGGTGCTCTGGACCCCGCGTGCATCAAAGTAGAGTGAGACCACCTGGTCATTCTCTATGACCACCGGCTTGCTCGTCTTCCTGTTTTTTTTCATTTGCTTGATTTAACGGTGCCGACGCGGGACCGTCAACGTAAGTAAGCAGGTTCCTGCATTGGTCGGTCAGCAACGTTCCGGCGTACTGAGAATGGCCGAAAGCGCGCCTAGGGCTGCGACCTCATCGGGGCCGGCCACCATCACGTGAACCTGTGTGCCCGGTTTCGCCCGAAGCGACATGACCGACATGACATCCTTGGCATTAACTGACCGGCCGTTCGCGGCGCAGACGATGTCGCTCTCAAACCGGGAGGCGCAAACGGCGAACCTCGCCGATCCGTGCCCGTTAAGACCCCATTGGCCGCTTACCCTAATCAATGCGTCCACCACCCCGCGTCCCTCGTTATGCTAAGCCTTAACCCAGGCCCGAATCCGTCGTTCAGTGCATTGAACCCGCTACGGCCTGGGCAAAGAATGCCCGCAGCAGCGCATCCCACGTTTCACCCCCCAAGGCGAATTCAGCAGTGTCCAGACGCCGCATGTCGCGATCCAGATATACCGCGCGAAGCGATCGCGGATGTGGTGGCCCTACAAAGAACTGTCCATCATCGTCCAGAAGCAGAAATGGCCTTTGCCGGTAGCGAGCCCCAAACAGGGAAATCGCATCCATTACATGGCGAGCCGACACCTTCTGGTAGACAAAAATGACGTTGACTCCGCATTCCTCTAGGCGGTCGCAGATATCCGAAAATCGGTACAGCATCTGGAATCCGCGTTCGCCGGCCTTGCCCACCCCGATCACGATCAACCCGCGACGCCCCATGAGGTCCCGAAGGTACAGATGCGTGTAATCATGGGACAGTAGCGCAACACTCGTATCAATCAAGCAGGCCTCCTGCCCACACAGGCATACATCCTGTCTCGCGCAGCAGGGCCTGCACATGTCCAACAGGATTCCTGCGCTATCCGCTATATTATTATCATTTCAGAATAAGTCAATGATACTTTTATTATCATGTTTTGCTCCTGACAACCCCAATGTCAACTGGGCCTGTTGGACTGATCGCCGGGACACCAGACACGCCTGCGCGCAGCAATGCGCAAGCAACCTCTTGGCTCGGCGCGGCGCCTACCGATCCAGTCGATAGACCGTAAGCGGTCGTTTCTCCGCGCCTAGCGCGATACGTTTGGGAGGGTCAAGCTTGCGTCCGCATACACTCAACTTGC
>NZ_FCON02000353.1 GCF_001544535.1 Caballeronia choica
GTAAGCGGTAGTTTCAGCACGTCGAATGTAGAATCGTTTGCAATCGATGGGCGAATGTAGCCGCATCGCGGCGGTCGAGGTGAACCGGCGGCGTCTGTATCTAGTGATGGTATGAGCGTCGGCACGACCGACACGGATCCGATGAGTCAGCTGGTCTGCAGTTTTGCCTTCTGTTGCCGTGCGTAGTTGAACGGCAGCAGATCAGCTACATCGGCATCGGGTGGCCGCTGCGGCAGCTCGGTGAGTATGTGCAGCATATAGTCGTACGGCTCGACGCCACACGCCCGGCACGTCAGCATCAAACTGTAAATCGTCGCGCTGGCCTTTGCACCATCAACTGTGTCGCTGAACAGCCACGATTTTCTCGAAGTGGCAAACGGCCTCACGTCGCGCTCGCACACATTGTTATCGATTGCAGCGCCACCATCGGTAGCGTAGCGGCTGAGATATTCCCATTGATTGCGCGTGTAGGCGATCGCCTTGCCCAGCAAGCTTTGGGGCAGCACCTTCGGCGCCAGTTCATCGAGCCACCCCTTGAAGGCTTCGAGCAGCGGGACGCTATGCTGTTGGCGCAGGCGGTATGTGTAGCTGGTGCGTGTTTCGCCCTCGGGGAGATCGCCTTTGGCCAGAGCCTCAACACGATATAGCGACTGAAAGTACTCCAGCGCCTTCGCCACCCGGGCGTTAGGGGTCTTTTGCGTGCCAGAGGTAGTTTTCTTGGCGGCACCCTTGTCTGCCTTGACGAACAGTCGCCTCGCGTGTGCCAGGCATCCGAAGTGCGTAGCGTTCTTGAGCGTGCGCCACGCGCTGTAGCCGTCGCTTATCAGCATGCCGTTGTAGTCGCCCAGGAATTTCTTCGGATGTTGTTGGCCACGCCCCGGCTGGTACTCGAACAGCACGACTGGCTCGGCACAGTCTTCAGAACTGCGATAGATCCACATATAACTTTTGCTCTGCGCGGAACGTCCAGGTTCTTTGAGCACCTGGACCGTCGTTTCGTCGCCGTGAATCAACGGCTGCGAGAGCAGCGTCTTATGCAGCGCGTCGTACAGGCGGTTGTAGTGCAATTCGCTGGGGCGGATGATCCAGTGAGCAAGCGTGCCGCGGCTCACCGGAATTTGCCAGCGTGCGAGCACGTCCTGTATCCGGTACAGCGGCGTTCCGTCGACATACTTTCCGATCGTGACCGCCGCGATCACCGACGCGTCCGCGTGGCTGCCGGGAATCGGCTGCGCGGGCATCGGCGCAAGCACCACCGGCGTACGTTCGGCGTGACGCTCGCAGTGCCGGCAGGCCCACTTGGAGCGGGCGTTCTGCCGGACCGTCCATTTGAACTCAACGTGTAACTGTTCGCTGACGTCTTCGCCGATCCGGTGCATCTGGTTGCCGCAGCAGGGGCAACCTCGCTGGTCTTCTGGTAGATCGTATTCGATGCGCTCGCGCTTCAGGTAAGCCGGCAGAGGCTTGCGACCACCGCTGCTCCGTTTGGGCTGACTGGCCGGAGGCAATCCTGTGTCGGGCAACGAGGGCTGCGCTTGTCCCTCATCCTCGTCGGTAGGTTCGGCCTGGGCGATCTGCTCGGCCTCGTCGAAGATGCGATCCCTGCGCTTCTCGCTCTTCGGCGCGTAACGCTCAGCTTGCAGCAGGCGGATCTGCTCCTCGAGCTGTCCGATGCGCTCGTTCAGCTCATCGATGCGCTTCGCGCCATCAGCCGCACGCTCTTCGAGATCGTGGATATAGCCCTGGACGGCCGTCGGGATGCGCAGGAGATCAGGAGCTTTCTTCTTCATGCGCTTCACGATAGCGAAGCGCAGCGCGTTTTGGGTTTACGGCAATTTGTACGATTGCGTCTCTCGTTGTTTACGCGCAACGCACCTGGCCAGGCAAGCTAACTGGCGTGCTGGTAACGACGCACTGGATGGCGGCGCACCGCGTCGATGTCGATGCCGTCGAGCAACCAGTGAAGCTGCTGCGTTGTCAGCTCGATCACCTCCTGATGCCGTTTCGGCCACACGAAGTGGTCTTCTTCGAGCCGGCGCAACAGCAGCCAGAAACCGGTGCGCTCATACAGCAAGAGCTTCACGCGATCACGCTTGCGGTTGTGGAAGGCGTATACGGCTCGTGCAAGCGGGTCCAGTTGCATCGACTCCGCGACCAGGGTCGCGAGGGTATTGATGCCGGCGCGGAAGTCGATCGGTTCGCGATACAGGTATACCGTCAGGTTGTCGTCGAAGCGGAACATCAGCGTGCCCTTAACGCGTCGATCATCGTTCTGAGCAGCAACGAATCCTGCCCGGTACACTCAAGTTCAAGGCTTACGCCGTTTGGCAGGTCAACCAGCAGCCGCGAGGGTAACGGCGGACGTTGCGAAGCCCGTATCGTTTCACGCCGTGTCGGCGCAGACGGCAGCGCATCGGGCGTGGGCGGCCTGGATGATATGCGCATCGGCCCGCTATCAACCACTTCTACAACGGGTACGAAGGCCGGGGCACGAGCATCAGCGGCTTTCTCGGCGTTGCGCGAGTCTGCTCTCCTGCGCTCCAGCATGATCCACTTGCGGAGTTGGTTGGCGTTCACACCTGCCTTGAGCGCCAGTCCGGCCACTGAGGCCCCTGGCTTCTGGCACGCCTCGATCAGTCGACACTTTCCTTTAGGATCAAAGCAGCGCCGCCCACCTTCATCGATGTGCGTAACTTTGAGAGGAAGGAAATCAAAATCATCTGGGGTCATGTTGCGTCCGCAAGTTGAGTGTATGCGGACGCAAGCTTGACCCTCCCAAACGTATCGCGCTAGGCGCGGAGAAACGACCGCTTACG
>NZ_FCON02000354.1 GCF_001544535.1 Caballeronia choica
CGCTTGATGTCCCGATGCATTTCGCGCCGGAGCAACTTCTCTTCCTCACCAACGAACATCGCCGCGATGTTGGCGAATACCAGCGACAACATTCCGTAGCCAAGGAGCACGACAAAAACAGCGAACACGCGAGAAGCGGGCGTTGTCGGCGCAACATCGCCATATCCGACCGTGGCACTGCTCTCGAAAGCAAGCCACAAGCCGTCCGCATAACTTTGCACACGCGGCTCGAGCCAGTAGAACCCTGCACCCGCCACGCCGAGCACCGCAGCGCCAATGAGAAGAAGCACGAGCAACCGGTTCGGGACGAACAACATGCGCAAGGCGAGCACGATGCGCACCGCAACGACGCACATGAAGCCCATTCGCAGCGGCCACTCCCACGCCGACCATGGCGTCGCCCCGCCCGCGATGCTCGCCGTCGCCCCCAGCAGGATCAGCATGTCCAGCCAATTGCGACCAAGGAGCTTTCGCGGATGCCGGCTCAGCCGGACAATCCAGGCATAGAGAATGGCAAAGCCAACAGCCACGACCAGATAAAGAAGCTGGCCTGCTCGATGGAACGCCGTAGGGCCGCCTACGAGTTCGAGATAGAAAGCCGGAATCGTGAGCAAACTGATGGCGAACAGCAACCAATGCATCCAGACCCAGGCTTTCGCTGCCCCTTGATCATCGTGTGCATCGACGCCACAGAAGCCGAAGTTGTGTAGCCATTTTTCCATTGCGGTCCGCGTGTAGTCTAGGGCTCCCACGAGCGCGGTGGACGCGGGCGCAGCTTGCGGCCGGTCGTCTGCGCGTCATGCGCCGTGTCGGGTAACGAGCACTTTTGCCGCCCTTACCAATCGATCGTAATGGTCCGCCCCGTTGTATCGTTGACCTGGATCAGGACAGTCCGTTACGCGACGGACGCCGCCAATGTTCGGATTAATGCGTCGCACAAACGTGCTGACTGTGCCCAGGGGCGCACCACGCGCCGCCTTTACGCCGCCATCGACCGCAATACCGCGGACAAGCGAATAATTCTTCACGCCATGTAGGGATCGCCCTACAAGACTGGACAGCGGACTACTCCATTCTCAGGCCGCCCTGATTTAACTGTACGGACCCGCGACCCATACTGGATTCGTGGACATCATCAACGACATCCCGTCGATGTCCAAGCCTGTAGGAGCAAGCGATGAACGGCAACTGCATCTCCTTGCGAGCGCTCGTGGACAAGTGGCTCGCGCCCAGTCAGTCGAGGCCAGCCCGGGTAACGTGCGTGGGACGCCTGATCGCGACGCACGGTCGCTATGTACGTCTCGAAAGTTGTACTTCAACCGGGTCGCTGACCATCGTGTTCTTCCGGCACGACGATGGATCATGGTGTGTTTTTCCGCCCGCCCGGACGTCGCCCGCAATGTGCTCTCGGCTCTTCGCGCAATAAGTGCAATCAGTGCAAGCTTCCGGCTCTCGATCACCGGCCACAGGGGTTCGTGAAGGACGGCTGGACGGGGGCGCCGGCGACCACTGAAAGGAAGGGCGGTCTGGTAAACCCTGTTGATGACAGACGCCCCACGCCTGTGGGTTCTGGTGCAAATAGGTAAGCCGGTTGAGAAGATCCATATTAGTAGGATGCCTTATCGATTGGACAGGACGGCATTCCATACGGCGGGCGCAGCGGTATCCTTGAGGGCGAGCTTCGCGAGATCGAACTGTCCCTTGCGAATACGATGCATCAATTCGATTCCTGAAATCGTGGTCGCAGCACTTCTGAACCGTTTAAAGCCGACCATCGCGTTCGTTCTGGACTTGATGTTTCGGTGCTCGGCCTGCTGCCGGAGCAGGTGAACATCATCGTGACGACGATAAGACAGGAGGAAGTCGACCTGCGCTTCGGCGTGTATGAACGCATGCTGGCCGAGTAACTGGGCGTTGTGCCGCCAATTCAGTGATTGCTGTCGCCACCACACATAAATAGAACGCTTGTGCTCTAATTCCTTGTATGTCATCTTATCGAAGTGCTCGTTGTGGCCTAAGTTGACCAGCACACCAGCCGCACCGTTACTTCGCTGTGCCCATACCGCGGTACGTGGGCATCCGGCAACGATTCTGATACACGAAGCGCTCAAGAAAGCGAGTTTCCCTTCGGCTTGACGAACACGGCAACGCAAAAAGCGCGTGCTACCTACTACCGATAGAAAACGTAATCCGCAAAATAGGGCGAGCTACAGAGTTCGTGTTCCGTCGAACACGGTGCGGTCGGCATCAATCCTCCAACGGTATGCACTCGCTGCACATACCGGACAACAGACAGCGTGTCGATGCCGGACGTGCTATGAGTTTCGAGCAACAGTTGCGGTATGCTCGCCAGCGTTTCGCTGGGACGCTGCGTAAGCACACGGCCTACAATCCGGCTTCCGTCTTCCGCTCCCCAGGACGGCCCGGCGCCGTGCCAGACCGCGGCGTGGCCCCTTGCATCGAACAGCGTCGCTTGTGGGCTCCTGAACACCCAACCCAGATGATGTTGCGCGTCGAACTCACATGAATACGTCTGCACGCCAGAAGCTACCAACGTCATCACGCGCTCGGCCTGAGGCGGCTCGATGGAAGAACTGTCAGGACCTGCAGGCGCCGTCGCACACGCCCCCAGTATCGATGCAACGACGGTCGCAAAGCCTGATTGCAAAAAATTCCTGAACATGGTTTTCACGTATGCGTCTCACGTCGCTTGCAATTACCCACACCCATTAGCGGGCCGGTGTCAAGCGAGCAGGCGACAGCTTGGCCGCGTTAGCGGCCAGTT
>NZ_FCON02000355.1 GCF_001544535.1 Caballeronia choica
GCCGCCGAGCGGATTGTCTTCGAGTGCCGATTGCACCTTCGCGGCAAGAGCCGGGAAACCACTACGCATGTCGGTGACGCCTGCGGCGATCCAGACGCGAGTGCCTGCCGGCAGGCCGATCATCGGGACAGCTCCCGAATCAGCAGCCGCAGCATATCCGGCGACAGGTTACCGCGAATGCGCAAGCGTGCACGGTCAAATTCGATCTCGCAGGCGTCTTCCGACACGGCTTCGCGGACCGGCATCGAGGCCTCGGCTTCCGGGACAATGCTGACTGGAAGTAACGATGCAACGTCACCATCGGGGTCCTGTCTGGCAGGCCCCGGACGCGGCGCCCCAAATGCACCCTGAAGATATTGGCGACGCCATCTAAACAGCAGGTTGGTGTTTATGTCGTTGCGACGCGCGACTAGCGATACAGACGCCCCTGGCTCGAACGTCTGTTCGACCAGCTGTCGTTTGAATTCGCGCGCAAAGTTGGGGCGCTTGCCCGGTGCCTCGCACTTGCTATTCACAATCTCGGCCACTTTGGTTCCCATCAAAACATTTGGTGGGAACCAAATTACCCTCGTTCACTGCTGCCCGGAGAACGGCCGACGTGAGACGCATACTGTGATACCGGCGATCAGCGACGGCTCGCCTCGGTCGTGCCGCTGATCATCGGGCTTGAACCAGTTCCAACACTTCGACGGATTTGCGTCCTGCGGCTGGATCGGATACACGACGATGCAGTTGTGGGTTTCGGCGAGTTCGTTCATCTGCGTGCCGGCGGCGAAATCGTCCGCGTTTTGCGTGCAGCCGTGCAGCCGTGCAGCATCACGATAAGCGGCAGCGGTTCGTTCTGGTAGCCACTGGGCACGTAGAGCTTGTAATTGCGCTGGCCCGCCGCGTTCGCGTAGCTTCGCGTGCTGAAGTGTCCGCAATCCTCGACTTCAGCCTCGCGGTCGACCACGGGCGCGCGGCCCAGCGTCTCCAGGATGTCGGCGAAGCGCACCGGCGGTTGTTCACGGTCGAAGATTTCGCGTGTCTCCGGGGCCACGTCCGTCTGTTCACCGCGCAGCGCACGCTGGATCACCTCGGTCGCTTCGGCGGGACCGCAGGCGCGAAAGCGCGCAAACGCTTCCTTCATTGAGTCTAAAAAGCCTTCATTCAGTTTCATCATCTTTTCCAGTGTCAGGTTGAGCAGCCGGCGCGCCGTTGATTCGTACTGCGCTCTTTTAGACTCGCCGCCTTGAGTGCGGCGTCAACAGCCCGGTCCACCATAAAACCATCCGTATAACATCCAGTGGGATGGTTATAGGCTGGTCAAACCTCGAAGTCAATACTGAAATTGAGGGCGGTAACGCGTGCGACGCGCCCAAAACGAACAAATCTCGAGAGGCTGGGGCGCCACGGGGCCAGTACGCCTGTGAGGGTTCGTGGTGCGACGCGGCTTCGGATGGAAGCGGATAAATTTCGAGGCGGTCGGTAGCCGGGACCCACGTCGCGGGCTTCCTCTCGGTGGCCATGGCCTCTGCTTGGCACCGTTGTCGACTTAGATGCCGTCAGCACCACGCAGGATGTCCAATCGTGTTCATGACCGAATCGGTGGCGACGTCGACTCGCCACGCTGCTCCATCCCGAGTGATGATCAGGCCGGCTCCATGCCATGGGCGTGCTTGGCATGATCGGTCTCGGGCGAGACGAGAAACTTGGGCAGCACACCCGCGGCCTCGCTCTGCGCGCTTGCTGTGCAGCGTTCAATTGTTCGAAGCCGAGCTCCACTTTGTTCTCGCGGAGCGGGCGTGACCGATAATATTTATACGACATCCTATGACTAACAATGGCGCACGAAGAAATGTTTGCGACTTGAATCTCCTCCGGCAGAGGCCAGATCACGTCGCCCACCGGCGAATGTATCGACGCCTGAGCTTAGAATATCAACTGGCCAAAGGGCATTCTGTCTCGGCCGCTCCATCGGGTATGTGCCTAGTTGAAATAATCAAGATCGTCGTACATAGTACGTTATCGTATAACTATTCACGATGCGAGCGCATGGAGTACCGGGCGACACGAACGCCGAGGAGCTTTGGGCAACGCTACCACGGTGGCAGCGTCGTCGGCCCCGATTACTTGCGCGAGGACAGCAAGTCCGGTGACTCGACTCATCCAGCGATGCGGCCCGTCTGATCAGTTAGAAAACTTCGAGGAGACACAGCAATGAAAATCAAGGGCATCCGATGGTGGATGGTCAGCCTGGTCGCGGCCGGGCTCATCATCAACTACCTCGCACGCAACACGCTTTCGGTAGCGGCGCCGACGCTGATGAAAGACCTTCACATGACCACGGAGCAGTACTCGCATGTGGTGGTGGCGTGGCAGCTTTGTTATGCATTCATGCAACCGGTTGCGGGCTATCTGCTCGACACGGTCGGCACCAAGATCGGATTTGCGGCATTCGCGCTCGCCTGGTCGTTAGCCTGCGCGGCGGCAGCATGGTCGACGGACTGGCGAAGCCTTGCGTTCTTTCGCGGCCTCCTTGGCATCGCAGAGGCGGCCGGCATTCCGGCCGGCGTGAAGGCGACAAGCGAGTGGTTCCCCGCCAAGGAGCGCTCGGTCGCGATCGGCTGGTTCAACATTGGCTCGTCCGTTGGCGCGCTGCTCGCACCGCCATTGGTTGTCTGGGCATTGCTGCACGGGCAATGGCAATGGGCGTTTCTGATCGTCGGCGTGCTGGG
>NZ_FCON02000356.1 GCF_001544535.1 Caballeronia choica
TGCAGCGGGTAATGGATTTCGCCGCTGGCCTCAAGTACGCCCGCGAACTAGACGAATGAGTTGTGTGTAATCAAATGCGTCTAACCCGCAATACGGGATTACCAAATTTTCCAAAGTTTCGAGGTTGATATTCTTTTGAGCGGTTGCGGGGGCATAGGCTTCGATCCTAGTCCTAACTCCCTGAATGAAGAAATTCACATACTCCGGCAGAACTACCTTCTTGAACGCAGAGAATCCAACCACGCTGTCGGGGAAGCACGCATCGAACCCGAGAAATGCGGTCTCAGCGATGTTTGCTGCAATTGTTATACATAGGGTTCCGGTTGGCCAGAGCTTGCTTTGTTGAAGTCCAAACTCGTTATAGGTGTTGGAATATTTTCTGATAATCCTATTGGCCGCCCTTACTTCACCAGTTTGGAGAAACGGGTAGATACCGCCAAATAGACGAGGGTCATTTCTTGGGCGATGCTTCGATTTTCCTCTCCCAAGATCTCCTACTTCTGCCAAGTAGGTGTATGCCCACCCCGTTGGCAATTCAGGCAACTCAGCCGATTCTTCAGCGGCCAGTAACCGCAGCAATTTCGGCGCTTTGGGTTTGCTGCCTTGTTTCCCAGACGTCTCCCAGTCGGCCAGTTGTTGCTGGTAGCGTTGCGCACGCTTCTGTTGAATACTTTTCAGTAAGGCGTCGGCGGTTTCGAGTTTGTCCGGGTTGTCAGCGCGCCATTGGACGCTGAGCTTGCCTTCGAAGGCGTGCTTTAGCAGGGCCTGGCGGTAGACCTTCAGTTGGGCCTCGGCGGTCTTCAGGCTTTCGATGCCCTTGTCCAGCTCGGAGAACAGCTCCTCGATTTTGGCGACGATGCGATGTTGTTCGTGTTGGGGCGGAAGCGGGAGATCGCAGGCGGTCAAATACGGGGTTGTGACGCGTCGCTGGCCAACCGCGCCCGACATATTGTGTTCCGCCTCGCGCCGAAAGCTCTCGGATGAAACGTAGTAGTAAAGATAGTTCTTGCTGATACCCTGACGAGGGCGTAGTACGTGAAATTCGGTCGACCCGAACCCAACCCCGCTTTTGAGTTCTGGAACAACGGCCATCTTACCGTTTTCCATACAAGGGGTGATTTTTGCAAAAAGGACGTCCCCTTCCTGAAATGGGGTATAGCCTTTTCTTACTTCCCCGAACAGGCGTGTTTGAGATACATCAATGCCACCCGTCCCGGCTTGAACGCCCGACATGGGCACAAAAGAAACTTCGAGCGTATCGGGAATGCTAGCTTTATCAATCGTCGGGTTAATGACGGCTATTTCTGAGAGTTCGGTTGGTCTCCAACCACTCGGGAGCTCAGTGGAATGTTTGGCCATCGTCATGCCACCATTACCTCATTCAGCTCATCCAGCAACGTATCCATCTGGGTTCCAAACAGTTGATACATCTTTCCCAGGCCACCTTGTCCATCAAAGGGTGACATTTCCAAATCGTCGCGCTCAATGTGAAAAGAGTTGGCAACGTGGTCGCGGATCATACGCAGCCAGTCCATTTGTTCCTCATTAAATTTCTCGCTGCCGCCGGAGTGGTGCTTCATCACCCAGTTCTGAAAGTTGCGGCGGACGGTGTTGTCGAAAGTAGATAGTTTTTCATCCATGCCGCAGACGCGGCGGATGAGCGCCACGAGCGCCGTGAGCTCGCTGATCGGCTGCTCGCCCTTGTAGTCGTCCAGCTGTCTGTAGGCCTGCCACACGCGCAGTGGCGCGAGCTTGGGTTTGTCGATCTTGAGCTTGTCGAGTACCTGCCGGATAAGGTCGAAGCTGAGTTCGCGCCTTCTGTACGGCTCGCTGAAGAAGATGGTGAGGGCGCTGATGTTGTCCTGGTTGGACTTCAGGTATTCGACAAACTCATCGGTGAGGGCCAGGGCATTGTTCGCGGCGTCCTTGTCCCATTCGGCACGCAGAACAATGTCGATGTTGTCGTGGTCGATGGTTTGCTCTTTGTCGCGGCGGATGGCGTCGATGAGTTCGATCAGCCCGCCGTTGAAGACACTAGAGGCGGTATTTATTAATTGCTTTTGCGCTTGCTGGCGCTTGGTATCGCCGGGGTCGCAGCCTATCGGAAGGCCGGCAAGCTCCAACGCTCTGGCTTCAATGTTGTCGGCGTCGATGGCGCCGAACAGCCTGCCGACGATCTGGCTGAGCTCGACGCCACCGGCGGCATCGCGGATTTGCCGTTGCTCGTCGGTATCGAGTTGCTTGTTGAGGCGGGCCAGACGGCCGGCAAGGGACGAAACCGTGTCTTCGTCGGTGGCGCCCATCATGACGGCCATGGCCAAATCCTTGAGTGGGACCGAGGGCTTGGTGATGAGGGGCTGGCTGGCAGTCTTTAGCGACTTGGTAACGCCGATGGCGTCGACGATGACATAGTGGGTCTTGGCGCTCTTGGCGGACGGCGTGACCTTCCTCAGATCGTCCATGTCAAGCGTGCGGGTGCCGCGCCCCTTCATCTGCTCGAAGTAGTTGCGGCTTTTGACGTCGCGCATGAAGAGCAGGCATTCGAGCGGTTTGACGTCGGTGCCGGTGGCGATCATGTCCACGGTGACCGCAATGCGCGGGTAGTAATCGTTACGGAACTGGGCTAGGAGTCTGCGCGGCAGAAGCCGCGCTGTCATCCGATTGCCTGTTGTGAACGTTGTAGGCAGATGACGACGAGCT
>NZ_FCON02000357.1 GCF_001544535.1 Caballeronia choica
CGCTGCTCTATGTCATTGAAAGTAAACGAGCTTTCTCGCTGTCGTGGCGCGACAGCGACGTTGTGTATAACGACATGCCACTACGGCCCTTCGGCACGGTGTGAAACCAGCGGCTGCTTGCGGTGTACAGCGGCCGCTCGTCAATTTTGGCATCGGGAGACGCGCGGTCGGGTCTTCTCCACCGCTCGGAATTGAATGCGATCGTATTTAGTGCGACGTCCCTAACCAGATGGCCGTCCCTGCCCACGGCGCAGTCCGATGTGGCAGGATAGAAGGCGTACCAATCGATTTCGGCATACGCCGACCGTAAATATCGGGTTGATGTCGATCGACCTCATGAAAACGTAAATGCAGCGGACGCTCAAGAACGCTGCAGCGGTGACCAATCATTCGTCGATGGGTACCACGCAGGTTTTCGACCGGTGTCGCAACGTTAGCATTCCCGATGAGGTGGAGCCTTAGACAGGATTCGAGGCAGGCCGCCCTTCCAACACGGCGGCAACATTGTCCAGCGCCGTAAAGCCCATCTGGTCGCGGGTCTCGATTGTTGCGCTGGCCATATGGGGCGTCAGGAACACGTTGTCGAGTTCAGCGAAGCGCTTGTCGACATTGGGCTCGTTCCGGTACACGTCCAGACCCGCGCTGAACAGATGACCCGAAGTCAGGGCGTCATAAAGCGCATCTTCGTCCACCAGGCCGCCCCGCGCCGCGTTGACAAAAATGGCGCCTGCGGGGAGGAGTTCAAACTCTCTTTTCTTCATGAGCGGGATGCCCCCACCCGGCACGTGCAGCGTGAGCACCTGGCAGTCCGGCAGCATTTCGTCGAGAGTGGCATAAAAGGTTGCGCCATTTTCCAGCGATGGGGCCGCACGGTGCATGTCGGTGTAGATCACACGCATGCCGAATCCCTGCGCACGCTTAGCGACCGCCCGTCCAATACGTCCGAATCCGACGATGCCGAGCGTCTTGCCATTCACTCGCGTACCCAGCATCTCGACCATGCCGAACGATTTGCCCCATCCGTTGCGCATGATCCGTTCGTATTCCGACGCGCGACGGCACGCAGCCAGCAAGAGCAGCATAGAGAAATCGGCCGTGCACTCGGTCAACGCATCGGGTGCGTTCGTGACGACGATTCCCCTTCCACGGGCCGCCGCTACATCCATGTGATCGAAGCCTGCGCTCGCGTTCGCAATGATCTTGACCGTCGAGGGCAGCGCGGCAATGTGCTCCGCCTGCAAGCCGGACTTCTTTCCGATCAGAACGGCCGGCACGTCGTGCTTGTTGCAGAAGTCGACGACAGACCACGAATCCATATCGGACTCGGTCACGAAAGCGTGGAATTCAGCCTCGGCGCGGCTCGCCACCGCCGTGGGAACCTTTCGCGCAATCAACAGTTTGGTGCAATTACTTTCCGACATGATTTTTCCTTTGATGGAGAGACGTCGAGAGACTACGAAACCGCAGACCGGACCGTCAATGTTGATTAAATAAATCAACTCATCGGAAGTGATTGGCCCCTTATTCGTCGCGACGCACCCTGCGCATTGCGACTCGTCTCGTTCTATGCCGCTCGTCCCTCTCGCTATCCGCAATGCGCGTATCAGGAAAACCCTATGCGAGCCCCACCGGCAAGGCCTTTTGATGTTGATTCAATGAATCAAGATTGCTCAACGTCTGGCGCGAATGCGACTCTCTTTTCCGTGTTCAATTGAACTGTCGGGAGGAGATGAAATGCCTGCATCGAAGAAATTCGCAGCGGTTACGGGCGCCGGTTCCGGCATCGGCCGCACCACCGCCGTGGCGCTCGCCAACGCCGGGTTCGCCGTCGCGCTGATCGGGCGCAGAGCCGAGCCTCTGCTGGAAACAAAGGAGGCAATCGGCATTGCTGGCGCGGAAGCGTATGTATTCCAGGCCGACGTTGCCGACGCGGCGTCGGTCGAGCACGCGTTTTCGCAAATCGCCGAAACATTCGGCCGGCTCGACGTGCTCTTTAACAACGCGGGCCGCAACGCGGGGGCCGTCCCCCTGGAAGACTACGAGGTCGGCTTCTGGAACGATGTCGTGGCCACCAATCTGACCGGCGTCTTCCTGTGCGCTCGGGCGGCTTATCGATTGATGAAAGCGCAGTCCCCTCAAGGTGGCCGAATCATCAACAACGGTTCGATCTCCGCCCACTCGCCGAGACCCCATACCATCGCCTATACGGCAACGAAACATGCCGTCACCGGCATCACCAAATCGATCGCACTGGACGGACGGGCCTTCAATATCGCCTGCAGCCAGATCGATATCGGCAACGCGGCCACATCACTTACGGAACGCATGAACCGCGGCGTACTGCAAGCGGATGGACGCATGGCGCCCGAAGCAAGGATGGATGTGACGCACGTGGCGAATGCGGTTGTACATATGGCGAGTCTTCCGCTCGAAGCCAATGTTCTCAACATGACCATCATGGCGAGCGCCATGCCCTTCGTCGGCCGCGGATAAATCGCCCTTCTGCCACATTAAAAAAATAACAGGCTAATGTTATGGAGACACCGATGAAAGTCGTAGAGGAACAAACATTGCCGCCGCGAAACCTGGCTTACGTGGATACTACGAAACGCTCGAGGGTCCGGTACGTCGTGCTCTCGATGTTGCTCATGGCAACCATCCTCAATTACGTGGACCGGTCGGCGCTGGGCAT
>NZ_FCON02000358.1 GCF_001544535.1 Caballeronia choica
CTTGCTCGTCATCGTTCTTCTCCTTGCTTGAGTTTACCTGCTCAGCAAGGGATTCGTTTTTCGGGGGCAAGCTCAAAACAAGAGCGATGCCCGGGCACCATTGCGTTGACAAAGACCATCGGTTGGTCGGGCCTACGACGCGAAAGGTCCTCTAACTGCGGGCTTCCGATGACTTGCTGAAGGCGACACAGTCTGAGTTTGGAGCCATTCGCAGTCGTAGTCGACCCTAACGCAATCGACACGAAGCACTCTCGCCGTCTGTTGCTGTGAATTTCCGGCATATAGGCGCCATTTCGTTTTCGGCGTAATGGCGCCACCGGATTTCCGGCGTAATGGAGCCACGACGTTTTCGGCGTAAAGGCGCCAGTCGTTTTTCGGCGTAATGGCGCCACCCGGATGACGAGCAACGAGGGTTCGAACTTTCATTGATCGGCTAGACTGCCGGCCTTTTGCCGGGAGAGGCCGTGGCCAATCGGAGGTTCGAGATGTACCAATACCGACAGATCCTGGTGCGCATGCGCCGAGGCGACTCTGACCGGGATATCGCACGATCGAAGACCATGGGGCGCAAGAAGATTGCGCAGGTGCGGGAGATTGCCGCCAAGAACGGATGGTTGGCGCGTGAAGCGGCTCTACCCGACGAACACGTAATGGCCGCTTTCCTGCATCGCAAAGAGGCGCCACTACCATCGAGTTGCGTCTCAACCTTGGAACCGTGGCGCGAGCAGATCACCAAGTGGCGAGCAACCGGCGTTCAATGCACGACGATCCACGCCACGCTCGTTCGCAATCACGGATACAGCGGCAGCTATTCGTCGGTCTATCGTTTCCTTCTGCATATAGACGCGTCGCACACGCCCGACGTGCCGCTGCGCCTGGAGTTCAAGCCCGCCGAAGCCGCGCAAGTTGATTTCGGCGCCGGCCCGATGATGACCGACGCGCTCACCGGCGAGATCCATAAGACTTGGTTCTTCGTCATGACCCTGGCGTGGTCGCGCCACCAATATGTTGAGTTTGTCCGAGACCAAACGGTAGCGACCTGGCTGGGATGTCACCGCCGCGCCTTTGAGGCATTTGGGGGCGTGCCGACCCGGATCATCATCGACAACTGCAAATGTGCGATCACCCGAGCGTGTTATTACGAGCCCGAAGTGCAACGCGCGTATGGCGAGTGCGCAGAAGGATACGGTTTCAAGATCGATGCATGCCCGCCAAGGGATCCGCAAAAAAAGGGAATCGTGGAATCGGGCGTCAAATTTGTAAAGCGAGGCTTCTTGCCACTGCGGGAGTTCCGCGGTCTAGCTGACGCCAACCGCCAGATACACGCTTGGGTCATGAACGAGGCCGGCAACCGCATTCACGGGACCACCCGCGAGATGCCGCTCAAACGCTTCGCGGAAGTCGAACGAAGCCTGCTAAGCAGCCTGCCAGACGTCCCACCAGAGCTTGCGGTGTGGGCTAAGGGGAAGGTGCATCGCGACGCTCACGTCCAGTTCGAGCAGAGTTTTTACTCGGTCCCGTATCGACTGGTCGGCCAGGAGTTGTGGCTCAAGGCGACCGACACTATGGTGACACTCTATCGCGGGCAGGAATCAGTTGCCGCCCACGTGCGTCTTACCCGTCCGGGCGGCCGCCGCACCGTAGATGATCATCTGCCATCCGCTGCTCAAGCGTGGCAACTGCAGGACACTCAATGGTGTCTGGCAACTGCTGAGCAGATCGGGCCTGCCTGCTACGCCCTGGTTCATGCGCTCTTCGGCGACAAAGTCTTAATCAAGATGCGTTCGGTGCAAGGCGTGTTGCGGCTCAAACAGAAATACGGCGCGATTCGACTCGAAGCTGCTTGCTCGCGCGCCAACCACTACGGCACGCCGCATTACACGGCAGTTAAAACCATTCTGCAAAAGGGATTGGATCAACTGACGCTGTTAAACGCCTTTGATGCGCTGGCGAGCACCTACACCGAAGGGGGCCGTTTCTGCCGCAATACACAAACCATTCTCCAATAAGGCCGGCCATGCATCCCATTCCTGAACTGACTCCACTGCTTAAACAACTGCGCTTGTCTGGCATCCTCGATTCGCTGGAAGCGCGAAACCGCGAGGCCATTGATCGCAAGCTCGCCTTCACCGAATTCCTTTCGCTGCTCATTCATGATGAAGTAGCCCGGCGCGATAACAAGAAACTCAGCTTGCGCATGCGACGCGCCAACTTCCGTAGCCAGAAGACACTCGAAGGATTTGACTTCGATCGGCTACCCGGTTTGAATCGAGCCGCCATCCACGATCTCGCCACAGGCCGATTCATCGACGAGAAAGTAGCCGTTCTGATCGCCGGCCCCTGTGGGACTGGCAAGAGCCATCTCGCACAAGCGCTGGGACATGCAGCTGCGCGGCAAGGACACGATGTCTTGTTCTCTACGCAAAGCCAATTGCTAGCAAGTCTACGCAGCGCTGCGGCCGTGGGCACCTACGACCGCCGTTTCCAGTATCTCGCCAAGCTTCCACTTCTGATCATTGACGATTTCGGACTTAAGCCACTGCGTTCGCCGGACGATGAAGACTTCCACGACCTGATCGCCGAGCGTTATGAGCGCACGGCAACGATCTTGACTTTTATGTGGAATTGAAAGATTTTTTATCAACGCCTCTTGTTCTTCGACGAGGCAGGCCGATTGGGCGTCGGTGTATCT
>NZ_FCON02000359.1 GCF_001544535.1 Caballeronia choica
CTCTGACATCCTCGCGAAAGTCACGCGTGCCAGGGCCAAGCTTAATAAGATGCAATCCGTTTGACGCGCAGCACTAGTGCTTTGGATGATAGCCACAACGTGTAGCCCTGCGCGCGCCGTGCATTCAGGAATTCGTCCAGGACCGAATCGGTGAGCGTCGTTGCGTCTTGTCGCCTGGAAGCAAGCCACCGGCTCAAATGCGCAAGAAGCTGAAATTGATTCGCGGCGGCGTTGGGCCGGTAACCTTGTTTGCTCAACTCCGCGGCGAAGCCGTCTGCAAACGCCGCGAGCGGTCCGGTGATACGGACGCGAGATGGATCTGACATGAGTTCTCTCCTTCTCCCAGTTGTGGAAAAGGAAGCATCGCTCATATGACCGGGATTATGCCGATACGTACGCCAGGTTCCCCGCCTGCGCCGCCGCATCGCGGCTGCACATCGGCATAATCGCGACGTCGGCATAATGAAACTTACGCCGATATCGGCGTAAGTTTCACAAGATGGGCAACGTGCTCAATGCGCTGCCGAAGTCGCAACAGGCACGCGCAAAGGCCGACATGCAGGCGATCTGGATGGCCGCCACGCGCGCCGAGGCATACACCGCGTTCGATCGTTTCGTGTCGGTCTATGCGGCGAAATATCCGAAGGCGACGGAAACGTTGAAGAAGGATCGGGACAGCTTGCTGGCCTTTTACGACTTCCCCGCCGAGCACTGGCAGCATCTGCGCACAACCAACGCGATCGAGTCGACGTTCGCGACCGTGCGTCACCGTACGACGCGTACGCGCAACTGCGTGTCGCGATCGACCTTCCTCGGTCTGGCATTCAAGCTGATTGAGGAAGCTGAGAAAACCTGGCGCCGTATCAACGGCCCGGAAAAGATCAAGCTGTTGCTCGATGGCATTGCCTTCAAGGACGGCGAACCGGTGCAAGACGATCGACCGGTTCAGCAGAAACTCGCCGCTTGAAACCGATCGTCACGATGCTGCCCATACACCACTATTGACGTTAGCTCTGGGCTGCGGCATAGGCAGCGGCAGCGCCGAGCGTGGCCACGCCAGCGGCGGCAATGCTCGCGCTCACGGCGTTGGCTTTGTTGATACAGGCCGCGTCGTTCGAGTCACAAAAAGCGGCGCAACCCGACAGCGAGGCGATAAGTGCCAGGGCAGCGGCAAGGATAAGGCGTTTCATGGTGATTCTCTCAGGTTCTCAGGTGAGGCCGCGCGAGGCGGCCCCGGGGGGCAGTGCAACGCGTCGGCGAGGGTATCGGCGCATCCGATCCAGTGTTGGCCGTTGGGTCGGTGAACCCATCATTCCGATATCAGAATGCGATCCCTCACGACGAAAAAAACCCGCTCTATGGCGGGCTTCAAACTTCGCTCTACGGCGATTCGTTGGCTCCTCGCGCTAGGCGATGGGGTGCGGCTAGTGCGGCTTAGTAGCCCGAGCTACCGCCCGAGCGCGTTGATACATTGCGTTACATGTCGTTACAATAGACCTTCGTCATACAATTTGCCCCTCTCTTAAAGGGAGGGCAGTCGAATGACTGAAGCGGACTGCTTGAACGCTGGGCCCGGAAGGCGTTGTACCGCGACGCTGAATGGGCAGCGGGCGAGATTCGCGTTCGTGCCGAGGTACGCGCGGACGAGTGGCGAAAACCGGCGAAAGGGCGAGCAAAGGGCGGCCCGAAAACGTCGCAGCATGCGACATTAATCCGGCGCCTTACGCCGACGCACCCCGAGCCCCGGTCAAGCTCGCCGACATGGCCAAAACCGGAACGCGAGCGACCGCAGGCGCTAACTAGCAGGAGCCGAGGTGGTCGCGCGGTGCGACTACCTCGAACGAAAACCTGTCGCACAATACGACAGGTTATGAGGACGCCAAGACGAGCGGCAACAACCAGCGCGAGCGCAAAGAGGACGAGTTGCAGTGCGCGACCAGACCTGACCTAACAGCGACTCAGCCGACCGGCGGGTTATAAAAAACCGGTCGCATTGTGCAACCGGTTTTGAGGCCGCGCCCGAAGTCGCAGCATGCGACCTCGGGACGTTACGTCGACGCATCCTCGCGCAACCTAACGGGCTCGACGCTTCAGGCGGTTTCATTGTGCGACCGCGTGAAACCGAATACAGCGACCGGAGTCAACGACGCGGCCAAGGCTCGGTCGCACGCTGCGACCGTGCAAACGGCGAATCCGAGCAGTAAGCCCCTAGTCGCAGCGTGCGACGAGGGTGCCCCGACGAACTACACCGGCGATAGGGCCGTGTGAGGCGGCGATCAAAAATCAAAGTCGCACCATGAAACTTTGGTCGACGGCGCATCAGCGCGACTACGCCGCCTATAAACGTGCGGATCGTGCTGTTGCACGACATGGCAGAAGCCAAGGGCGCACTACTGAATGGGCGCGACGAGAACGGCGCTTTTCGGCGGTCGCACGGTGCGACCGCCGAAACGGTTGCATCGTGCGACCGTTTAACGCCGAACGACTATGCCGACGCCCCCGAGCCATCGGCCAAGCTCGCCGACTCTCACAGGCCGGGCGGTAGTTTGTCGCGCGGGCGATACCAGAACAGCCGCAACAACGCAGCACGCGCGCGCCAGGAGCGCGGCACTAGCAGGTTGCTGAAATACCAGTAGCGCGCGTCATCGTGGAAGGCCGCTAAGGCGTTGATATGAGACCCCTCACTCG
>NZ_FCON02000360.1 GCF_001544535.1 Caballeronia choica
AGTGAGGGGTCTCATATCAACGCCTTAGCGGCCTTCCACGATGACGCGCGCTACTGGTATTTCAGCAACCTGCTAAGGACCGTGCGTGCAAGGTACTCTGCATACGTCTCAACGATTTCCGAAGCCGTACGGCATGTGCATGATAAGAACACGACTACGCATCGCCTTTGCCTGGACTCCAGGAAGATCGAACAGGAGCGTCGGCAAAACCACCAGGTACATGTGAGATATCGTCAGGTACGGCATATCCAGGGACTGCGCGTGTCACCGCATATCTATATGCTGAAAAGCGAACTGGACATTTTTGTGGCGGCACTAAAGCAAGTAGTAGAAGGTATGGCTGCGCCAGCCGCTTAGGCGGTGTCAGATTTCGAGACGCAGCCAACACGCAAGACAGAGGGGCACGAGCGAAGGTAGAACAAAGCGCCCCTGGTTCGCCCGGCTGCCCTGGCGATCAGCACGATGCTTCCCGCACTCACGCTACGCCTCGTGATGACCGTCATCATCCGGCGCTCGGTCACTGCGCGGGCCTGATTTCATGACGAACGGAAACCTGATGTCGAATGCACTGAAATTTTATATCGATGGCGCGTGGGTCGCGCCGTCCGGCACAGCACGCCTGCCCGTCGTTGATCCCTGCACGGAAGAAGCGTTCGCCGAAATCGCGCTCGGCAATGCGGACGATGTCGAGCGCGCCGTCGTCGCCGCGAAACGCGCGTTCGCGTCGTTCTCGCAGACGCAGCCTGCTGAACGCGTCGCGCTGATCCGCCGCATACTCGATGCGTACATGGCGCGCTACGACGAAATGGCCGACATCATCTCGCGTGAGATCGGCGCGCCGTAGGCGTTGTCGCACGCATGGCGGGCTGCGCTCGGCAAACGCCACGTCGAAGAAGTTCTGCGTACCTGCGAGACGTTCGCGTGGCAGCGCAAGAAAGGCACGACGCTCGTCAATCACGAACCGGTCGGCGTGGTGGCGCTGATCACGCCGTGGAACTGGCCCATCAACCAGATCGCCTGCAAGGTCGCGCCGGCGATCGCGGCAGGCTGTACGATAGTGCTCAAACCGAGCGAAGTGTCGCCGCTCAATGCGGTGCTGTTCGCCGAGATCATCGACGCCGCCGGCGTGCCGCCCGGCGTATTCAATTTGATCAATGGCGACGGACCAACCGTCGGCGCCGCTGTGCAGCCATCCGGATGTCGACATGGTGTCGTTCACGGGATCGACGCGGGCCGGCGTCGAAATCGCGAAGCTCGCGGCGCCGACTGTCAAGCGCGTTCATCAGGAACTCGGCGGCAAGTCGGCGAATATCCTGCTCGACGATGCCGACTTCGAGACGGCCGTGACCTCGGGCGTGAACTCGTGCTTCAGCAATAGCGGCCAGTCCTGCAACGCACCGACGCGTATGCTCGTGCCGGCATCTCGGCATGACGAAGCCGTACGTATCGCACAACGCGCGGCGGCCGCCCAACGCGTCGGCCCTGCCGACGACGCACAAACGACGATGGGGCCCGTCGTCAGCGACGTGCAATACGTGCGCGTGCAACGGCTGATCGAAAAGGGCATCGAAGAAGGCGCGCAACTGGCGGCAGCGGGCCTGGGCGGCCGGAAGGCCTAATGCGCGGCTACTACGTACGGCCCACCGTGTTCGCCAACGTGGACCCGTCGATGACGGTTGCGCGCGAAGAGATTTTTGGTCCGGTACTCGCGATCATCCCGTATCGGGACGAGGAAGACTCGATCTCGATTGCGAACGACACGCCGTTCGGACTCGCCGCGTACGTGCAGTCGGCGGACCAAGCGCGTGCGCGGCGGGTTGCGTACCGGTTGCGCGCGGGCAGCGTGTACGTCAAGTATCCGGCGTGGGACGCAGGCTCGCCGTTCGGCGGCTACAAGCAATCGGGCAACGGCCGCGAATACGGCGAATGGGGCCTCGAAGCGTTTCTGGAAGTGAAGGGCATTGTCGGCTACGGCGATTAAAAATAAGTGCGGCCGTAGGAACTATAAGCAGCGCCCATCCCTGGTTTCCCGGTCGGCGACGTCGTCTATCTGACTGGCCGAGTCGTAACGTGCCGCGATGTAGCACATCGGAGGCTGATCGAACAAGGTAGAGAACGGCCTGTCGATCTTGTCGGTGGCGCTGTACTACAACCGGTGATGCTGGGCTGACGGCCCCGACCCTGATGAAAGACGCGCGCAAGGGCCTCGTTCGATGACCGGGAATGAAATCCCTGTAGCCTTATCAGGTATACCTCGCGCAGGTCCCCGCTTCACATCACCGCTGGAAGTGCAAAGTGATCGTTTGTTTATTTGCTCATGGTACCGTTGCTTCTTGTTGGTGTGCGGTTGACGAACCCATCGGTGGAGCTCACGGGGCGGCTGGCTCGTGCTTGAAGTCGTCGCCGTACTCCAGGACCGCGCACGCCATTCGCGCATTCTTCGCTGCGATCGCCACGGCCGCGCGCCAATATCCGCGCCGCTCAAAATTTAATTTAACAGACCCTTTGCATAATTTTGCGGCTTTTTATCGTCAACGCCCACACCGGAGTCTCGTGCGAACCCTCGGACGATGGGCGGTCGGATTGGCCCACGTAGGGGCGTAGAGCTTCTGTCAAAGCCATTTTGAAATGTCGTAGCGCCGGCTAAATACAGATGTCGTGTTTTTGATGGGTGATTTACTCTGTCT
>NZ_FCON02000361.1 GCF_001544535.1 Caballeronia choica
TCGCGCTCCTTGAGGCCAGCATCGATACCGGCCAAGGCACGCTCGCGCTATTCTTCGAGCCGGTATATCGGTACCGAAACTTCGCGCGAAATGGCGTCCACCGGCTCGCCGCGCAACAAGCGCAAGACGACTTGTTTCTTCCGATTGGCCGACCACCGTTTCACTTCGGCGGCCGCGCCGGGGGCGTTTCCAGTCGCGCTACGCGCTCCTTCCACCGCCCCCGGCAGAACCTCGGCGATCTTCGACTTCTTTAGCATGTTCAACTCCGTTTCCAGAAACACGTTTTACCCCAAAATCGTGTCCAGAAAAATCGGAGGCGGTTCATGCCGTCCTTGTCGAACGTCGCCGCGTTGCTATTTTCGCGGTGGCTTCGCTCCAGGTAGTTCTGTCCTTCGGTCAGCAGGCGAACGCGCTCCTTGGCGCGATGCCGGCGGTGCCACGCGGCTTTGTCAGCGGCTTCGCTGGTGCTCGTCGTATGGGCGAAAATCGGCGTTTTTTTGCGGCTTCGGCTCATCAGTAGTCGAGGTGGATCAATCGTACATATCGCCCGGCAGCGCGGCCACGCCCGGCAGGAAATCATCATCGAGCACCTGATCGGGCGACCACGGACAGCGCTCGGGAAACGCCGCCGCGGGAAGGCCGGTCTGGCGCATAGCGGTGAGGCGCGCGATCTCATAGGCATGATCGATTATTTCGGTTCCTCGGCGCAATCTGTGGGTGATTTGATGGGAATTGTGAGAGATTCGTCAAGACCAAAGAACTCGTTTGCATGGTCGTGAGCGCTCGAATGCCGCGCTCAAGACCAACGCATAGTGTGGCAAACCGTCGTGGCGTCAAGGGGTCGCTGCGCCGGGCTAAAGCCCGCCCTTCTATGAGCATCAAATTGTCAAGGGTTTGCTTTGAATCGATGTCTGTCTGGCGAGCGGCTGCAAGACTGCCCTTGCCTGCATACGGAAGCCGTAGCTGGCTGAGGGACAGGCCAAGGCCTGGAAGCAAGGCCGCGCTCGTTAACCCCTGATCATCATGAGGCAGGATCCTCCTGGCAACTGTTACTGCGATCATGTTTCATGTCTGAAGCCGATCATCGCGCGCGTAAGACCCAACGTCTTACTCACCTTCTATCCGCTGGCGTGTAGCCAGCCCTATCCTGCATGCGCATTGCGCCGGAATCGTGTGCGGGAACACGCCCAATCTTGAAACATCGGTTGCTGTGGCAACCCAGGGCGGGCACGGGCGTGTTCACTTCAGACCCTGTGAGTAGCAGGCTGCGTGAGAGGCGTCAGCTGGCGCGCGGGACGGGCTGGCCAGTGGGCTTCAGTTGCGCGCCTTCGGGAATCACGCCGTCCTTGAGGTAACGCCACAGGGCAATCGCCAGGCGCCGTGCTACGGCGACGATGGCAATGCGTCGGGCGCGGCGGTTGGGGCCGGTGCCCTGGGTGCGCCGGTTGAACCACTGGGTGAGTGCGCTGCCGGGCTGATAGCGCAGCCAGGTCCAGGCCATCTCGACCAATAACGCGCGTACGCGCCGGTTTCCCTGTTTGCTGATGCCCTGGTCGGTCTGGCTCTCGCCGCTGTCATACGGTTGGGGCACCAGTCCGACACAGGACCCGACCTGGCGCCGGTTGTGGAAATCGCGCCAGTAGAGTTCGAGCGCGAGGCGTGAAGCGCTGACTTCACCAATGCCTTTCAGGCGTGTTAGGGCATCGCTGCGCGCGCGAGAGGGTGCCGGCACGCTGGCCTGACGAGTCTTCTCGAGTGCGTCGAACTGTTGGGTGGCGAGCGCGAGCCGTTCGCACTCGCGCAGCAGCCGCTCGCGCAGTTCGGGCGGCAGGGGCGTGCCGTCGTGGCACCGCACCTCGTCGCGCGCGAGTCGGCCGGCGAAGTCGCGGTGATCGACCTCATCCCAACAGCCCAGCGTGGCCAGCAGCTTGCGCATGCGGTCAAGGTGCTGCAGCACTTCCTTCTGCAACTGCCCGCGTTCGCGCACCAGGTGGCGCGACGCTTCATCCTGCGCGGACGGCACGTGAACCACGTGCATGCGGTCGCGCTCGCCGCGCAGCCATGCACGCAGGTTGGTGACGAGCTTGATGGCATCAAGCCGGTCGGTCTTCGCACGCCGCCTGCGACGCTCGACCGGGATGCTCGCGGGATCGACGACGTAACACTCAATGCCGTGGGCCTGCAGCGCACGCCAGATCCAGAACGCGTCCTGGCCGGCCTCGTAGCACACGACCACCCGCACGTCGGCCGGCAGGGACCACCTGTCCTTGTGCTGGTCGATCAGGACCAGCACGGCCTGCAGGCGCGCTGCGGCCTGCGGCTGTTCGACCGTATGCAGGGCGGGCCGCTCGTGCCGGCCATCGTGGAGCGCGACCTTCCACTTCCTGGCCGCGAGCTCGAGCGAAACAGCCAACACCACTTCTTCAGTATCCGACTGATATCTCTGGTCGTTGCCCATGATCATCTCCTCTACAAGTAGGCGTCGCGATGCTGATTGTAAGCATCAGTCTCTCGCTTGGCCCGGGATGCTCATAGGATCTTGACCCCTCAATTTTCGTATGGTGTTACAGACACGGCGTCGCGCTTGCGCGGATTTGCGCCATCGTTCACAAGGGGCAAAGGAATCGATAGAGTTTCTTGCAGGTGGCGTCGAAGGCGCTTTGGGCA
>NZ_FCON02000362.1 GCF_001544535.1 Caballeronia choica
CGTATGCGGTCCATCAGCGACGCCCCTCAATTCAGGTGGCGGAGCGCGTGACGTGTGGTAGGAACGCGGATCAGCGGAGGTTGGCCGGCAGCTTCCAGGGAAGCAGCGCGTCGTAGTCGTCGGCCGTCTTTGCCAGAGGCAACCGCTGGAACAGCCAGGTGAGGTAGCGATACGGATCGATGCCGTTGGCTTTGGCTGACTCGACCAGCGAATAAAGATTCGCACTCGCATGTGCGCCAGCAACTGTATCGGCAAACAGGAAGCTTTTGCGTGCGACGACAAACGGGCGAATGGAATTTTCGCAGGGATTGTTCGATATGGGCCAGTTGCCGTTCTCGACGTATCGGATCAGCTTGGGCCACTGCCCATGCAGATAGGTCAGGGCCTTGCCGAGTAAGCTTTGCGGCACGACGCCGGGCAACTGTTCAAGCATCAGCGTTTCGATGGCATCGAGCACGCGTGCACTGTATCGTCGTCGCAATCGCTGTCGTCGTTCAGCCGGCCACGTTTCACTGCGCGCTTCCGCCGCAAACAGCTTGCCGATCAGTTTGATGAAGCGTGTGGCGAGCAGATCGGGGGAGCGGGCCGCCTTGGGTACATTATCTTCGGCCTTGACCAGATACCGTCTCGCATGAGCCCAGCATCCGAGGTGCACGAGCTGATACTGTTGCGCAATGCCGTTGTAGGGCTCGTATCCGTCGGTCATCAGAACCGCGCCCTTGCGGATACCGGCGAACAGTTTGTCGGCCAGCTTCGCGCCGCGACCAGCCGTATAGGCGAAACAGCGGATGGGCGTTCCAGATCCGGTCATTTGCGACCAGAGATAGCTTTTCGTTTGTGGCTTGCGCCCGTCTTCCTTCAGGACCTGGAACGTCGTCTCGTCGCAGTAGATCACGTCAGCATCGAGCAACGCGTCGCGCATCAGGTTGATAACGGGCTGCGTCGCGAGACCGACGCGGACCATGCTCGCGGCGAGAGTGTTCGATGAGATGTCGCCACCGAAGCGTCGCAGCAGGACCGCTTGGCGATAGATTGGCATGCCAAACTGATACTTGCCGGAGGCGACCCACGCGAGCGCCGATTCCGTGAGCAGTCCACGCGGGATGATGCGCAGCGGCGCGGGCGTGACTTTGATGCCAAGATCGCAGCACGGGCAGGCATACTTGACGCGCTGGTGCTGGATGACGCGAAGCTGTTCGGGGATCACGTCGAGCTGCTCGCTCGTTTCGACACCGATCTCAACGAGCGCGTGGCCGTCGTGGTTGCAGAAGCGTTCGGCTTCGGGAAGTTCGTGCCGAACGACTTCGCGCGGCAAGTTGGGATCGAGCGGTTTGCGATGACCGCGCTTCTTGCGCGTGTGCGCGGCGATCCTGGTTTCGGGAGTATCTTCCTGCGCGGGTGTTGCGTTCGCGCCGAGCACTTCGGCTTCATTGAACAGACCGGGCTGATCCGATGCGCGAGCTTCGCTCTTCGCGCCGAACAGCTCGCGCCGGTAAGCGCGCAGTCGTTCCTCAGCCAGGTCGCGCTCCGCAGTCACGAGACGCAGTGCGCTGCGTAACCCGTCACGCTCTGACTGAAGGGCGTCATGCTCCTCACGTATCGCGCGGAGCGCCCTGAGTTCGTCAGCGTCGATGGTCACGTTGATCGGCATGCCACTTAGACCGGCACGCCGATGCCGTGTTCAACTCACGCGAGCATAATGGCGTTTCGGATGCCGCTGAAGAGCAGCAATGTCGGCACCTTCGAGAAGCCAGTGCAGCAGATCGACGGTCAACGTCACGACTTCGGTTTTGCTGTCAGGCCAGACGAAGCGATCATTGGCCTCGAGTCTCTTGAGCATCAGCCAGAAACCATTGTGCTGCCAGCCCAGGATCTTGACGCGATCGCGTCGCCGGTTGGTAAAAACGTAGAGCGAGGAATCCATGGGATTCAGGCGCATCGCCTGTTCGACGAGAATCGACAGGCTGTTCATTCCGTACCGGAAATCGACGGGATCGCGGTGCAGGTACACCTTCAGATTTTCGTCGAACCGGAACACGGCATCCTCCCGAACATCTGGACCACGGTGCTCAGTTCGTCGATGCTCGCTGCACTGAGATCAAGCTCCACACCATTCGACAGTCGCACATGCAGCGAAAGCGTGATCGGCGCAGTTGCAGTCAACACGAGTGGCAACGGCGGCACCGATGATGTTGAAACGACCGGCACAAATGCAGAAGTAGACGGTGCGCACAGGAGGTGCTTACGTGAGCCCGCAACGTCGGTCGATCCGTCATCCATGCAACGACGGAAGTCTTCGTGGGCAATTGCGTCGATGGCAGATGACGGTAGATCGCGCTCCGCGGCGCGCGTTTCCTGCGATGCAAATGGGATGCCTTTCTCGCGCTCCATCAGATACTTCGCGATCCATTTGCGCAGCAGGTTAGCGTTGATCCCATGCTCCTGTGCCAAACGGGCGACCGACGCGCCTGGTCGCAACGCGGCCTCGATCAGTACGCGCTTGCCTCCCTCGTCATAGCGACGGCGCCCGTCGCGGCTTTGACGAACTACTTTCAACTCTGAGTCTTTGCCAGTCATAGGTGTCCACCTCCGAATAGGTGGACACCTATGCTCCTCGCTCAGAGCGTCAGTTGGTAGACGTCGAAAATGGATCGCTTAC
>NZ_FCON02000363.1 GCF_001544535.1 Caballeronia choica
AGCCTCTGCAGCCCCGTCTTGCCCCAGGTCGCACTCGCCGACTACCTGGAGAGCGGCGCCTACGATTCGCACCTGCGAGGCATTCGCCGCATCTTTGAAGAAAACCTTGCGCGCATGACGCGGACGATCGAGGCAAGCTTCCCCGCCGACACGAAAGTCAGCCGGCCAGCAGGCGGCTTTGTACTGTGGCTAGAACTGCCGCGACGCTTCGATTCGCGGGCGCTCTTTGACGAGGCGCTCGAGGAGGGCATTTGCTTCGCCCCCGGCGACGTCTTTTCCGCGAGCCGGCGCTTTCGCAATTGCATGCGCTTGAGCGCCGGACATGCCTGGGACGACCGTATGGAAGATGGAGTCCGGCGGTTGGGCCGGCTGGCACGGGCGCTGCCCGCGGGCCAACAGGCGTTGGTGAATGGTTAGGTGTGTGGCAAAAACCCCTGTTGCTACAGGCTGAAACTTACAGTAAAAGCCGGGTACAGTGTTTCTGGATCCAGAGTTGACGGTCTAACGATATCGAGCGGGTTCCCTCCAGACGCTGCCCACGTATGGCGAGTCCAAGCCGGAGTTGAAACGCCGAGATCGAAGAAGAACGTGTGCCCACCCTCTTCCTCTGATCGTTCATAGCGACGTTGCGCCTCTTTCCAGACGATGAGTTCGCCTTTGTACTCAAGAATGATCTCGCCGGCAGACATTCGAGTGACTGCGAAAACACCGAGACCATAAACGGGCGAGGGTTGTGTCGTGCGAAAAAAAGCGAGGCATTGGGGGCCCAATTCTCCCTTTATTATTTCAAATCACGTCCATCGATGACGGCCCAACGGCCGCGCGCTATGATCAACGATGGATAAATCGGACGAAGGCGGTTGGCCTAAAAGCGAGAACGACCCTGACCGCAACGGTGACGGCCAGCGCGAAAAGAATCCGCGACCACCGGACCCTTTCGAAGATCTGTTCCGCAGAGGAAAACTAGCTCGTGCTGCGGCTTTCTACCAGAAGACCCAGAGGAGGATCTGTCTTCGCGCGGCAAAAGGCTGGAATACAGGTGACGCAGCGACGCGAGCGTGTCGGAAGAAACGCGCTATTATAGGGCATCAATCAACCGAGTAACCGCTATGGGAACCCGACTCGATCCCTTCATCCACGAGCACGACACTGCGGAAGAAGCCGACTCCTACGATCGCTGGTATCGCGCGAAAATTTCGCGCGCCTTGAAGAACCGCGGCGGCCCACTCACCGATCACGATGACGTGTTCGAGGATTTGCACAAGACGATCGACTCCGACGAGGGCGAACGCGATTGAAAATCAAGCGGACAGAAGAAGCGAAGACCGACCTTCGCCGCATCATCAACCGCATCAAGCACGAGAATAAGGAAGCCGCTCACGGAATGGCGGAACAGATCCGGGGATCGGTCAGGCCGGCGGCACACTTTCCCGAAGGGTAGAAAGAAGGCGCGATGCCGGGCACGCGCGAGGTTGTGGCACACCCCAACTACAAGGTGGTCTACGTCATCGAGCCTGGGCACATCGAGGTAATTGCCGTCGTGCATACCCGACAGCAATGGCCCCCGATAGCCGATTGAATCTCAGTGGAACTCCTTGAGCATTTCACGCACCAAGCTCTTCATTTCCGCCCTGCTGTCGATCCAGACCGTGCGGTCGTAGAGCGCCCGTAGTTCGGCAAAGCTGCCGCCCATCGTCTCCTTCCGCACGCTGTCTTCCAGACCGAAAAGCGGCGCGGCGCTCCCACTCTTGAGATATTCCCAGAACACGTAGTCCAGGGTGCTGCGGCTGAGCCCGGATGACGTCCTTCGCGAAGTCGCTCGCGGCATGTGCAGCACTTCCTTCCAACGGAGGACGCCGTGATCACGGAAATTCTAGACATACGTGGGGTAATGTCCAAAAGGCCGACAAAGGAACTTCATCGGCTTCGATTTGAATGTCTAACGTAGTCGTTCCTACCCCAATACTCAATTGCTTTATGCCACGTCATCTCGATCGATGCCGGTCCAATCGACGTGCGCTATGATCAATCATGGACAAGAGATGGTTCGCCTAAAAGCGAGCGCGACCTTGACCGCAATGGTGACAGATTCCGCGACCACCGCTTGCGAGCGATGAAGGCCGCATTGCGTCACCCTCTCGATGACCAGTTCCGAACCGGAAGCTCACTTTTTGTGGAGCCTTCTATGGAGCCTTAGAGGTGGCACCGGGATTTCGGACAGGTCGGTAAGTGGAAATGCTGGGGCGTGAGTCGGTCATAATGGCCGGCGACAAGGAACCAGAAGATGACGAAACGAAACCGACGGACACACTCACCGGCGTTCAAGGCAAAGGTGGCACTCGCGGCGCTCAAGGGCGACAAGACGCTGGCAGAGCTGGCCCAGCAATTTGATGTCCATCCGAACCAGATCACGGACTGGAAGAAGCAACTGCAGGAGCGGGTTGCCGATGTGTTCGAAGCGGGCAACGCGGGGCCGGCCGCACCGCCAGTCGACGTGAAGGTGCTGCATGCGAAGATCGGGCAGTTGACGTTGGAGAATGATTTTTTAGAAAGCGCGCTCAGCAAGGCGGGACTGCTCCAACGCCCTTGCTGCCATCGGGCCGACGGCATGGCCTGCCGTTCGTCGTGCCCGAAGACTGGACACCCGAGCAGG
>NZ_FCON02000364.1 GCF_001544535.1 Caballeronia choica
TACATCGCGGCGAAAGTCGAGATGACGAAGATGCCGGAACTCGTCGCCGCGATGCACTCGCTGATCGGTCTTGCGGCGGTCTGTATCGCGTATGCGGTCGTGGCCGAGCCGTCCGCGTTCGGGCTTGCCGCTCCCGGCGTTCCGATTCCGTATGGCAATCGCGTCGAGTTGTTCATCGGCACGTTCGTCGGGGCGATCACGTTCTCCGGGTCGGTCATCGCGTTCGGCAAGCTCTCGGGCAAGTACAAGTTCCGCTTGTTCAAGGGCGCGCCGGTCGTGTATCCGGGCCAGCACATGATCAACCTGCTGCTCGCGATCGCGATGCTCGGCTTCGGAATCTTCTTCGTGCTGACGCAGTCGTGGTTGCCGTTCATGCTGATGACGCTGATCGCGTTCGGACTCGGTGTGCTGATCATCATCCCGATCGGGGGGGCCGACATGCCGGTGGTCGTGTCGATGCTCAACTCGTATTCGGGGTGGGCGGCGGCAGGCATCGGCTTCTCGCTGAACAATCCGATGCTGATTATTGCGGGGTCGCTGGTGGGTTCGTCGGGTGCGATTCTGTCGTACATCATGTGCCGCGCGATGAATCGGTCGTTCTTCAATGTGCTGTTGGGCGGCTTCGGTAACGAAGGTGGCTCGGCGGCGACGGCCGGTACGACGGAGCAACGGCCGGTCAAATCCGGTTCGGCCGACGACGCCGCGTTCATGCTCGGCAACGCGGAGAGCGTGGTGATCGTGCCGGGGTATGGTCTTGCGGTGGCCCGCGCGCAGCACGCATTGAAGGAACTCACCGATAAGCTGGTCGAGAAAGGCATCAATGTGAAGTACGCGATTCACCCTGTGGCGGGTCGGATGCCGGGGCACATGAACGTGCTGCTCGCGGAAGCCGAAGTGCCGTATGAACTCGTCCACGAGATGGAGGACATCAACAGCGAGTTCGGCCAGACCGACGTGGTGCTGGTGCTCGGCGCGAACGACGTGGTGAATCCTGCGGCGAAGACGGACCCAACCTCGCCGATTGCAGGCATGCCGATTCTGGAAGCGTACAAGGCACGCACGATCATCGTGAACAAGCGGTCGATGGCGGCGGGCTACGCTGGTCTCGACAACGAGTTGTTCTACATGGACAAGACGATGATGGTGTTCGGCGATGCGAAGAAGGTGGTGGAAGCCATGATGAAGGCAGTAGATTGAGCCGCCGTGCCCGCAATGATGGACTGCCAGGTTTGTAGTTCCAGCGCGATACTCGAGGCGAGCGAGATTGTCGCGGGCGGTGCGGCCATCGTGATCGCCGTTGGCTCGGAAGCCGTGACCGCGGGGCCGGACGGAAAAGCGGGCGCTGTGCCGACGACTGTATGCGCAGTGCGAGAAAAGGTGGTGATCGATGGCGTTGCGCTCGTGATGCCGACCTCGCGGAGTGCCCGCCCGGAGTGAGGGTAAGCAGCTAACATTCATACGTAGTTTACGCGAATAACCCAGGAGAAGACAGTCATGGCCGATCAAACAAATCCCTTTGGCGATCTGACGAAGATGCTCGAACAGTTCAAGGTGCCGGGCGTCGATATGCCCGCGTTGGTCGAGTCGCGCAAGAAGGACATTGAGGCGATCGTCGAGGCGAACAAGTCCGCGTACGACGCGATGCAGGCGTTCGCCCGCAAGCAGACCGAGATGCTGACCCAGGCGATGCAGGACATCCAAGCAGCCACCAAGGCGGGCGCGGCGGACCCAAGCAAACATGCCGAAGTGGCGCGCAATGCGTGCCTGAAGGCAGTCGAAGACATAAAGGATCTGGCCGAAATCGCGCGCAAGTCGCAGGTGGAGGCAATGGCGAGCATCACAAAACGCGCGAATGAACACGCGGCAGAGATCAAGCAGATGCTGCAGCGCAAATAGCTAGCGCGCCCTGGCCCGTCGCGCGAGTGGTGCGTTGTCATCGCGGGACGGGCAGCAACGTTTAATCACGACTCTCAGGAGACAGCATGGTCGCACCGTTCAACATGCCGGACGAGTTCGTCCAAGGCTTCTTTAAATCGGGGCAGACGCTGCTGCACGCCTACACCGGCGCGGCTGGAAAGACCGGAGAAGCGCCTTCGACCCCCGCTAGGATGCCGACCCTCGCGCTCGCACAGGCGCAGGCGCATTACTGGCAGCAGCAGATGGCCCTTTACATGGGCATGGTGGCGAACGCGACGGGGCAAAAGCCCACGCCCGCCGTCGAACCCGAGCGCGGTGACCGGCGCTTCAATGCGGACGCCTGGCGCGACAATCCGTGGTACAGCGTGCTCAAGCAGACGTACCTGCTCAACTCGCGACTGCTCAACGACATGGTCGAGGCGTCCGGCGTCGGCGAGAAGGAGAAACACAAGCTGCGTTTCTACGCGCGCCAGTTCATCGACTCGATGAGCCCCGCCAACTTTCCCGCGACCAATCCCGAAGCGATGAAGACCGCGATCGAAACGCAGGGCGAGAGCATGCGCGCGGGCTTCGCGAACCTGCTCGAAGACCTGAAGCGCGGACGCATTTCGATCACCGATGAAAGCGCCTTTGAAGTCGGCCGCAATGTGGCGGTGTCGAAAGGCTCGGTGGTCTTCGAGAACGAACTGTTCCAGTTGATCCAGTACGCGCCGCTCACCGAGAA
>NZ_FCON02000365.1 GCF_001544535.1 Caballeronia choica
TCGCCATACACGACGATGCAATCGGGCAGCGGTCGTAAATCGCCGCGCTCGCACGACACGATCAGCGGGCCGAAGTGCTGATGCTGACTGACGTCTGCGCGATCGGGCGACGGCGGCATGTATGCGTGGCCTCCGTAGGTGCCAGCCGCCTTAAGCTGCGCTTCCTGATCAGGCGATTGCACGACGGACAGCTTACGGCGAGCGATGCCGTAGTCGTCGGGATTCTTCGGCTGGCCCATCTCGCCGGTCCAGTCGGTCCACTCATCGGAATCGAAATGCGCGTAGCCGTTGTATGAGAGCGCCGCGAACGCGCCATCTTCGAACCATAGCGTCGCCGTGTAAGCACCTTCAGTGGGACGCGCCGGATCCCACTTGCCCACCGCAGCACAAATGCGTGTCGCGCGGCTTCCAGCCAGCAGTCGCACGATGTCCACCTGATGCGCCGCCTGACTGAACACCGCCCCGCCGCCCTCGGCCGTCGATAGCTCTTCGGGCCTGCGTGGCCGGAACAGATAGTCGGTGTAGTTGAGCGCCTGAATCATCTTCACGTCGCCAAATGCGCCCGAAGCAATCAGCTCGCGCGTTCGCAGATAAGGCGTATCGAAGCTGTGACAGTGACCTACGATCAGATGCACGCACGCTTCGCGGCATGCGTCGATCATGTCGTCGCATTCGGCAAGCGAGAGCGCCATCGGCTTTTCGACGAGTACATGCTTGCCGTGCCTCGCCGCGATTCGCGTGTGCGCCGCATGAAACTGGTGCGGACTCGCGATGTAGATCGCGTCGACATCCGGCATGCGCGCAAGCTGTTCGATGTCGTCGAAGGCCGGAGCGTTGAAGTCCGCTTCGAACTGCGCACGCGCCTCCTCTCGCGGATCGCATGCGCCCGCGAGTTGCACGCGGGTGTCCGCGAGGAAAGTCGGCAGCATCAGCGAGAAGGCGCGCCCCAATCCCGCGACGCCGAGCCGCAGCTTTTCCATCACGCCTGCACCTGATAGTTCGGCTCGACCGCAACCTGCTCGTCGCGGCCGTCCCACACCGGACGCGCGGCAAACTGCTTCCAGTCGGTATCTTTCGGCACCATTGACTGGAACGAGCACACGTTGCGCGGAATCGCCTTGTCGCCGGTACCGATCGCGGTCTCGCCCGCCTGGAACGCCTTGAGCGCATCGAGCATCCGGCGGCGGAATTCGACCACGGCAACGTCGCTTGCGCCGAGCCGCTCGTCGGACCGATTCGCGATCGGGCCCATCGTCACCCACATCGCGATGTCCTGGTTCGGAAAGCCCGTGATGCCCGTGAAGTTACCCGCCTTCATCGCTTCGCGATCCTGCCAGAAGCGGTTCTCCATGTTGCGCAGCGGTCGGTACTGATTGTCGAGATCGATGCCCACGCGCTGGCCGAGGAACTTGCGCCACGTTTCGGTCTCAGGCGTCTTGTCGGGATGGCCCCACGCCATGAAGTAGAACGCGGTGTTCGTATCGTCCACCGGCACGTTGATGTTCGCGACGTTGTAGAGATTGTTCGGCGGTATCAGCGCGGTGGCCGGACCGATGAACACCGTGGAGCGGATGTAGTCGTGCGTCGCGGCGTTCTGGATCGGCCGGCGCAGCGCAGCATACCGAAAGCCGTAACTCGTGCGATGCACCTGCATACGCGGCGCCTTGTCCGTCGACGGCCGCAGCCAGTTCTTCGACGTTGCCTCGGCGCCTCCGACACGCGCCGGCACGAAGTCCGATGAATGCAGGCTCGAACTGTGCGCGGAATCGATCGCGCCTTCGAGAATCTGCGCCCAGTTACACGGCAGGATCGCCTTCGCGATGCTTACGCGCGTCTCTTGAGTCGGCGCCCATGCCGGCGGAACGAACTCGGGTATCACGTCCTGCGGGCCCATGTACGCCCACACGAAGCCGCCCCACTCCTGAGTCTCGTAGGCCTTGTGCTTGACTTTCTTCGTCATGTCGCTGCACGACGGCTCGGAGACCATCTCGATGACGTTGCCTTTCACGTCCATCTTCCAGCCGTGATAGAGGCAGCGGAGGCCGCAGTCTTCGTTGCGCCCATACACGAGCGACACGCGCCGGTGCGGGCAGTACTCGTCCATCACGCCTACATTGCCATCGGTATCGCGGAACACGACCAGGTCCTCGCCGAACACGCGGGCTTTGACCGGCGCACCGTCCGGTTCGCTGACTTCTTCGATCAGGCATACCGGCGTCCAGTGGCGGCGCATCATCTGGCCCATTGGCGCATCGCCTTCGACGCGGCACAGCAGTTCGTTTTCTTCAATCGTGAGCATTCCATCTTCTCCTGACCACATGTCTATAAACGGCCGCCCGTTACAGGTCGAGCACCAGTTCTTCACTCTTCGCCCGCGATACGCAGATCATGATCTGCGCTGACTTTTCATCGTCGGAGAGCACCATGTCGCGGTGCTCGGCGTCGCCCGAGCAAAGCGTCGTGCGGCACGAGCCGCAGGTTCCGCTCTCGCATGAACTCGGGGCGCGGATGCCGTTGTCGCGCAAGATTTCGAGGATCGAGCGGTCCTTCGGGATATCGAAAGTCTGGCCCGAGCGCTCCAGCTTCACGCGAAATGGCTTGTTCTCGGCAACGAGCGACTGATCGACGCCGAAGCT
>NZ_FCON02000366.1 GCF_001544535.1 Caballeronia choica
GTCATTGGCGAACTGCATCGACGTCATCGCAGCAGTGAATTCCTGCAGTTCCTGCGCACCATCGAGGCCAACGTGCCGCCCCAACTGGACATCCATCTGGTGATGGACAACTACGGTACGCACAAGACCTCCTCGATCAATACCTGGCTGGCTCGCCATCCGCGTTTCCATGCGCATTTCACTCCGACCTCTGCTTCGTGGATTAACCAAGTCGAACGATGGTTCGCCACGCTCAGCGAGACATACATCCGCCGTGGCACTCATCGCTCCACCCGGCAACTCGAGCAGGCTATTCGCCAATACATCCAGATCAACAACACTGATCCGAGACCCTTTAACTGGACCAAATCGGCCGACGACATCCTCGCCAGCGTCAAGCGATTTTGTCTACGAATTTCTAACTCGGGACACTAGTCTGGTGCCGAGCGGACATTTGGATGCCCACGTGAAGGCGCGGACCGAGATCCAAAAATGGCGGGAGCCGCTATTCCGAAGGTTCGCCGAACGCGGCCGTCGGGTAAACCTCCCGTTTCGGTGAAGGGCAGCTTTACGGCACCAGCACCCACAGGCAGCCGTCGGCCCATGAAGGGTCACTCGTCCTTCGCGCCACTCAGGCATTCAGACGGCAGCTCCGCTCAGCAAGCAAACGCCCATTCCGTCCCCGAAGTGAATTTCACCCCAAACCACCCAGCGTTGGCGAGGCTGGGCGCGGACGCTGGGCGCCCAGCCCGTCGTGATCCCGAGCGCCTCGCCAGGATCTTCCGCCGTCGGCTCGCGGCTCGCCCGGAAGGCACGGGACCTGACGGACGCGGGGTTTGGCCGCGCACCGATAATGCACTCGACGCTTAACAGGAACGGAAATGGCCACCGCAAGCCGTGTTCGTGGGACCGCTGTCGCCGGTCGCGGCAGAAAATCGCGGACGCCGACCAACCCGGAATCGGGACACGCGAAATCCCACAGGACGATTCACATGGGTGACGTTTAGGTGTTGCGCGCAGGCCGGACATTGGCCATCCCGAACTCCGGAACGCAGGCGCTCATACCGGCTCATGCGGGCAAATGACGTCCAGGTCCAGCAGCGTCGTTGCGCCATTGTCATGCACGCTTTTTACATCGCATCGCCGCGTAAATATAGATAGGAGTTAAAAAATGTTGAGAATCTTTGTGCTGTATTACTCATCCACCTGGATGGGCGAGAAGGTGATGCGCCGCTTCAAGTCGGCGCGTCACCTGCATCGTTTCGCTTCGGTCCACGATCGGGTCGTCAATCTGTTCACGCATTGCCGTTACCACACCGACGCAAAGTAAAAGCGGACGCCACGCACGCAGGCCTTAGAGGCCTGGGAAAGCGTGACGGGCGCTCCGATGCTGGAGCGTCCTGTGAAGTAAGTTAACTATCCTTACTTATTGCGCGGTCGGTCGACCGCCGGATAAAAAGTTGACAATACCATGCGGCGTGCATTTGAAAAAACCGCTTGGTGGCGGTCCTGCCGATCACACGGGTGCGGCTTCAGGCCTTCTTCACGTATGCGCTGCACCATCCCTTCGCCGCGACCTGCTTACCGGCGAAAATCGGGCACGGACCTGATGCATCGGGTACTGGTGCAAATAGGCTTCGGGAGTCAGTTAAAGTATACAGACTGACAAACTGGCGGCCGGTGATGAGCAAGGGAAAGGGTCTGGAGGGGATGTTCGATGGGCGACATTTTGACCGGGAGATCATCATCGTCTGCGTGCGCTGGTACCTGCGCTACAAGCTTAGCTTGCGCGATCTGGTCGAAATGATGGCCGAGCGGGGGTTGTCGCTGGCACATACCACGATCATGCGTTGGGTGAGGCGATTTACCCCGGAGTTCGTGAGGCGCTGGAATCGTTTTGCCATACCGGCGTGGCGGTCATGGCGCGTCGACGAAACCTATCTCAGGATTCGTGGCAAATGGGTCTATCTTTACCGGGCGGTGGATCGGGCCGGCCAGACGGTCGACTTCATGCTCAGGGCAAAGCGCGACTTGGCCGCGGCGAAAGCCTTTTTCAGCAAGGCTATCAAACATCAGGGGCAACCGCCGGAGACGATCACGCTCGATGGATATGCCGCCTCCCACCGGGCGGTGCGTGAGATGAAGGCCGATGGCATGCTGCCCGAGGACACGAAGGTCCGCTCTTCGAAGTACCTGAACAACCTGGTTGAGCAGGATCACCGAAACATCAAGTCCAGAACGAACGTGATGCTCGGTTTCAAACGGTTCTGGAGTGCTGCGACCACGATTTCAGGCATTGAATTGATGCATCGCATTCGCAAGGGGCAGTTGGACTTTTCGACGCTCGAGCTTAACGACACCACTGCGCCCGGCGTCTCGAATGCAGTGCTTTTCAATAATTAAGGAAACCTTAATTATTGGGAAATATCGGCCACACCAGCTATTTGCACCAGAGCCCCTGCGATCAACTACTCGCTTGAAGCATTCTCGAGTGAACGGTCCGGGCCCTTGCCAGTGCGAAACAGACATCGCCGGTATGCTCTTGCAACAAGCTCGCGCAGGTCGCTCGACTCGCAGAGTGACCAGGCCAGGTTGCCGGCGATCAGCGCGAGGCCGACCGCGGCG
>NZ_FCON02000367.1 GCF_001544535.1 Caballeronia choica
GATCACGCTCACCACGCTGTTGTTCGAATGCAGGTCAATTCCGCTATATTTCACTTCAGCCTCCTTCTGGTTAAGTGATTCCGTGCAGACTCACTTTACCCCGCCGCCCCACGGGGCGGCGGTGGGAGGCCCGCTAGATGATTTTCAACTCCAAGAGAAGTTATGTTAACCTCGCATAGATTAGTCATCCGATGGAAAGATAATGACTGGTAATGTGCGAGTGGATGATGAGGACTGGATCAATAGAGAGACGGCGGATAACAGCTTTCAAGACTCCAGACTTCGCAGAAGATTCCGAATGTTGCTAGAGCGACTATGGTCGGGCGTTGGGCAAACCATTCCATTTGCTTGCCAAGACTGGGCGAACACGAAAGGCGCTTACCGCTTCCTGTCCAATGAGCGCGTAAGCGAGCAGGATATTCTGGGCGGTCATTTCCAAGCGAGTGGTGAGCGCTTTAGGGCGACCGAAGGCCCAATTCTCGTGCTGCAGGACACGACAACGTTCTCATATCAGCGGGAACGTCCTGAGCTTATCGGTTATACGGGCAAGACGTCGATTCAGCGTGGACGGCACGGCCTGCAACAACCGCTGACCCAATGCGGCATCCTGATGCATTCGAGTCTGGCCGTAACCGCTGAAGGCTTGCCGCTGGGCCTGACGGCCATCAAATTCTGGACCCGGACTCAGTTCAAGGGTTGCACGGCGTTAAAGCGAAAGGTCAACCCTACCCGTATGCCAATTGAAGAAAAGGAAAGCTATCGCTGGCTAGAAAACCTGAGACAATCCACAGCATTACTGGGCGAACCGGAACGCTGCGTACATATCGGCGATCGCGAAAGCGACATTTACGAGCTATTCTGCGAAGCGCATGATTTGGGCACGCACTTCCTCGTGCGCACATGCGTTGACCGCCTGGCTGGCGACGGAGAGCATACGATCGCCGACGAGATGGCCGAGGCGAAGGTCAAGGGTCTCCATCGTGTTGAGCTTCGCGATTCTAAAGGCCGTCCCGACGAAGCCTTTTTGGAGATCCGGTATCGCCGCATTACGGTGCTACCACCTCTCTATAAGCAGCGTCGCTATCCCGAGCTACGTCTGACTGTCATTCATGCCCAGGAGAGGACCGCACCCGCCGGTCGACCTCCAATCGAGTGGAAGCTAATCACTGATCTGTCGGTCAAATCTCGCGCGGAAGCCATCGAGAAGCTCGACTGGTACGCGATGCGTTGGAAAATAGAGACCTTTCATAAGATCCTGAAGTCGGGATGCAAGGCCCGAAGAATCTAAGCTGCGTACGGCTGATCGCCTAGCCAATCTTATCTCGGTGTTTTGTATCCTGAGTTGGCGCATCTTTTGGCTAACCATGCTCAACCGGTGTGCTGCACACGCCCCCGCCCAGTTGGCAGTCACACAAACAGAGATCGAACTCCTTGATCGGGTCGTCAAGGACACGCCTCGCACGGCACAGGCGCCGCCGCTGCTGCGCAGCCTCATCAAGCTTGCGCAACTCGGTGGGTACCTTGCACGTGCCAGCGACCCGCCGCCAGGCAATACCGTTATGTGGCGCGGTATGCGCCGTCTGATTGACATTCAGCTGGGATATGAACTCGCGCAGGACGAGTGTGGGTAATTGCAAGCTCACGTCGGCCGTTCTCCGGGCAGCTGTGAACGGGGGTAATTTGGTTCCCATCAAATGTTTTGATGGGAACCAAAGTGGCCGAGATTGTGGATAGTAAGTGCGAGGCACCGGGCAAGCGCCCCAACTTTGCGCGCGAATTCAAACGGCAGCTGGTCGAACAGACGTTCGAGCCCGGGTCGTCTGTATCGCTGGTCGCGCGTCGCAACGACATAAACACCAACCTGCTGTTCAGATGGCGTCGCCAGTATCTTCAGGGTGCATTTGGGGCGCCGCGTCCGGGACCTGCCAGACAGGAACCCGATGGTGACGTTGCATCGTTACTTCCAGTCAGCATTGTCCCGGAAGCTGAGGCCTCGATGCCGGTCCGCGAGGCTGTGTCGGAGGACGCCTGCGAGATTGAATTTGACCGTGCACGCTTGCGCATTCGCGGTAACGTGTCGCCGGATATGCTGCGGCTGCTGATTCGGGAGCTGTCCCGATGATCGGCCTGCCGGCTGGCACTCGCATCTGGATCGCCGCAGGCATCACCGACATGCGTAGTGGTTTCCCGGCTCTTGCCGCGAAGGTGCAATCGGCACTCGAAGACAATCCGCTCGGCGGCGACGTGTTCATTTTTCGGGGACGTCGCGGCGATCTCGTAAAAATTCTATGGGCAACAGATGACGGACTATGGCTTCTCGCGAAGCGGCTTTCGCATGGGCGGTTTATTTGGCCCCAGGCGGATGGCGGCAAGATCTTTCTGACGTCGGCACAGCTGTCGATGTTGCTGGAAGGCATCGATTGGCGACAGCCCCGTCGCACGGCCGCATTGTCGATGTTGTAAACCGCATCGAAGGCTCGTAAACTGCGGCACATGCCCGATCATGCGCCGCTTCCTGACACCGTTGCCGAGCTCCACGCCCTGGTGCTCGAGCAGCAGGCATCGATCGCAAAGATGCAGCAGGAGATCGCCGAACG
>NZ_FCON02000368.1 GCF_001544535.1 Caballeronia choica
TTCGACGGCCTTCCATAATGCACTCCTTCGTATGTCATTGAATATCAAGGCCCAACTGGCCCGGGACGTGCGTTGACGGGCCTTGCTCGGCCCGGGCAGCGAGAAATTCATCGAGATCGGCTTGGCGAATGGTCCACGGCGCATTGCGACAGACTTGCCTGGCCGACAGTTCCTTCTGGTGGATTAGCCGCAGCACGGTGGTGTGTGTGACGTTGAGCGAGGTCGCCGCTTCGTCAACGGTCAACTCGCCGCGCTCCTGGCGCTCGCCCTCGCGGTAGGCGGCAATACTATGACCCTTGCGGATCGAACACACTCGCGCAGCTGTCCATGTTTGCCCATGCGCCGTACGGTGTCCAAGTCGATTGATCGTCGCTGCAATACGTTCATCGGGCTGCATGCGGGCCAGCGAGGTGATCAACTCGATCGTCTCTGCGCTCGTGACGTAGCGATGCGCACCGATAGGTGTCTTCTTCAGACTCAGCTCCGTGTGATCGCCGCCTTGCCAATGCACAATGAAGCGCACCGAGTCGCCATCAGCGGTCACGACGATCTCTTTGATCACGGTTCGCACGATACGCTTCCTGACATCGGGCGTCGTGTCGGGGTGCTCCCACAGGCGTGGTATATCCTCGGCCAACGCCATGAGGGCTTGCCTGGTCTCATCGCTGAGTGCATCGGGGCGCTGTCGCATCAACTCGGAGACCTCTTCCTCCAGCCGCGATTGTACGGCCAATGCATCGTTCCAACGCTTCTCCAACGACCCGGCAACAAGACGGTTGGCGGGGTCCACGGCATCGTATTGGCGTTGTGCACGGTTGACTTCATAGCGAGCACGCTGCAGCGCCAGGCGCTTCTGGGCGAGCCGCTCGTCGTCGACGCTTTGCAACTGCTCGATGGCCTGCACCGCCGCTTGCAGTCCCAGCGGTTGCAGGCAGCGCAGCACTTGCTCGGCCACCAGTTGATCCGCGCCGAGGCCGCCGAACATGACACAGCAGGCGTGGTCACGGCTGAGGATATGTGTGGTGCATTGATAGCGGATGCTGGTCGGGCCTGGATAGTTCACGCTAAGCTTGGCCCCACAATGCCCACAGCGCAGTAGTCCTGATAATAACGCACTGCCGCTCCTGATCGAGCCACGCACCGCACTGCCATGTCCATTGGTGTTGTGGGCCATCAACTCCCGGTTGGCGCAGTACACGTCCCAGTCGATGTAGCCCTCGTGATGATCGCGAATCAGCACCGCCCAATCCTCGGGCCTGTGTTGGTGGGTACGCACGGCACGTTTGCGCCCATCCTCAATGCGCACGCTGGTCTTGCTGCGGCCATGTGTATAAGCACCCGCGTAGATCGGATTGTGCAGCAGGCTCAGCACGCTGTGGTAGCGCGGGGCCTTCCACTCGTGGCGCTCTGCGCTGCCGGCGCTCGTCACAGCCGGCATCTCGATACCTTGCTCGCCCAGCCAGAAATACACGCGCCTGGCGCTGCCGAGTTCGGCGAATTTGCGAAACACCAAGTCGATGGCCGCGCGCACGCGCTCGTCGGGATCCTTCTCGAGGCGATCGTCGACGGTGCGTACGTAGCCGATGGGCACATGCATGTAAAGCTCTCCGCGTTTAGCCTTCTGCTTCATCGCTTCGTGCGCTCGCTGCCGGAAGCTGGCCAGTTCCAGCTCGCTGATCGTGCCTTTCATGCCGAGCAGCAGCCGGTCATTCATCTGCACGGGATCATAGATGCCTTCTGCATCGATGAGCAACGCCCCCACAACGCTGCAGAACTCCAGCAGCGTGTGCCAGTCTCGCCCGTTGCGTGCCAGGCGCGACGCTTCGATGCTCAGAACCGCGCCGACCTCGCCATCGCAAAGCAAGCCCAGCAACCGTTCGAAGCCCGGGCGCAGCGTGCCTGAACCGGAGCGGCCGAGATCGTCGTCGATGACCTCAACGCGCTCCCACCCCAATTGCCGAGCGCGCTCAACCAGCCCATATTGCCGACGCTGGCTCTCGAGGTTGTTCTGCACCTGGCCCTGCGTCGATTGGCGGACATATACACAGGCTAGCCGCGACAGATGTTCAGCGGTGATCTTGTTCATCGTCTTCCCCCTGGTTGATCGCCACGGCGATGGCTCGTATCCACTGCACCATCTGCTGCTGCAGTTGGAGCTGAACGTCCTGCGGTAGTGTCGGCAAGGGGACTGCGCTGGCGTCTTCGAACAGCACTATCTGAACCATCGGGCGGGGCGGCATCGAGTTCTCCTGTTGGGCTTGCGCTATGCCGTAAGGATAAGAACGTCGATACACAACGGCGAAGCTCCAGTAGCGCTGCAATGGACAAGCGCGATTGCTCGACGACTCGCACATTGGCGGCCGCAAGCTCGGTCATCCACGCGGGGACGGACACCGTCGTGCCATTAGAGCGTCGGATGACGTAGCAGGGCTCATCGTTGACGTAATGCAGCCGGACCACCGCGAGACGCTCACCCACAAGGGGGTGAAAGCGGTAGCGCACTACGATGTCATGCGAGAGATGTTGACGGGCAGAATGACTTACCCTTGTTC
>NZ_FCON02000369.1 GCF_001544535.1 Caballeronia choica
TGGAGCGCGACAATTACAGTGTCCGGTCGTTGACAACTATCCTGGCCGGTGGTGAGGAGTCGAAGGCGGCGTAGCCGCCGGAGACGACGAGCCACCGGCGCTGCCGGATCGGCGGGCCCAAGATGGCTGACTGAAGCTAAAAAGAAGCGGTCAGCCCATGTCTGAAACCCGCATTACCGACCAACAGGTCCGGCTCTATATGAACAAGCGCAAACACAACACCCAGGAAGTCGCTGCTGCCAAGGTAGGCATGAGCTCGCGCACGGCTCGACGCATTGAGCGCGCGACCAGGTTGCCTTCGCAGAAGGCCGAGCGTGACTGGCGTACGCGTACAGACCCGTTCGCCGACGTTTGGGAAGGCGAAGTGGTCCCGTTGCTGCGCAGTGCGCCGCGGCTGATCCCGGTCACGATCCTGCGCAAGCTGCAGGAAGATCACCCGGGCCGGTTTCCGAATAGCATGCGACGCACGCTTGAACGGCACATCAGCCAATGGCGTGCGCTCGAAGGTCCGGGCAAGGAAATCTTCTTTCCGCAGGAGTATCTGCCGGGGATACGAGGCCTGTCGGACTTCACTCACATGGAGAAACTGTGCGTGACGCTCGGCGGCGTCCCGTTCGACCACCTGCTGTACCACTTCGTACTGGCGTTCTCGCGCTGGGAGTACGCCTGTGTGGTTGATGGTGGAGAGAGTTTCGAAGCACTCGCGGCCGGGTTACAGAATGCGCTGTGGCAGGCTGGTGGCTGCCCACGCGAACACCGCTCGGACAGCCTGTCGGCGGCCTTCAGGAATCTGCAGGAGCAGGAGGACTTCACACCCCGGTATGCAGCACTTCTCGAACATTACGGCATGGAGGGCACACGCAATAATCGGGGTCTTGGTCACGAGAACGGAAGTGTGGAATCCTCACATCGCTACCTGAAGGACGCCGTCGATCAAGCCCTGGAACTGCGAGGTCATCGTGACTTCGCTGACCGCGCCTCCTATGACGAGTTCTTACGCGGGGTAGTCATGCGCCGGAACCGGCGCAATGCGGCAGCGTTTCGCGTCGAGCGCGAACACCTGCAGGATCTGCCTGAGCTCCGTACCACGGACTTCGTCGAGGAAGAGGCGCGCGTGACCCGCTGCAGTACCTTCACCGTGCGCAACATTCTTTATAGCGCTCCGTCTCGCCTGATTGGTCATCTGCTGAAGGTGCGTCTGTACATCGACCGGCTTGATTGCTATCTGTCCGGCACGCTGGTGCACAGCACGCCACGGGGATCGCTTGCGCCCGGGCGCAGCCGGGGCCATGCCATCGACTACCGTCACTTTATCGATTCGCTCAAACGCAAGCCTCAGGCCTTTAAAGGGCTGGCGTTTCGCGACAACCTGTTTCCGCGTGAGGCTTACCGCCGAACCTGGGAGCAACTGGACACGAAGCTCTCACAACGCAGCGCCTGCAAGACCATGGTGGGCCTGCTTGAGCTGGCCGGTAACCACGGCGTCGAAGCGCAACTGGCCGAGCGGCTTGAAGCATTGCTCGAACTCGGTGAGCTGCCCGATCTGAAGACGCTGTTCGACGAATTCGCCCCGCGTCTGCGCGAGTGTCCTGTGGTCGTGGTCGAGATGCCATCGGCAGAGGTCTATGACGCATTGCTCGATGAGCAGGTGCCGGTATGAACGCCCCTGCTTGCGATGCCGGCCGCATGGCGCTAATGCTCAACGAGTTGCGGCTGCCGACGATCGGCCGGTTGTGGCCGGACTTCGCCGAACGCTCGGACAAGGAGGGCTGGCAGGCGTCCCGACTGCTTGGCGCGCTGTTTGAGCATGAGCTTGCCGAGCGGGCCCAACGACGGATCGAGCGTCATCGTATCGAATCGCATATGGATCCGACCAAGACGCTCGCCAACTTCGACTTCGGCGTTGTTCCGATGGTCTCGAAGGCGCATGTAATGGCGCTGACCACCGGCGATTCGTGGCTCGAAAAAGGCGCCACGATCCTCCTGTTTGGGCCACCCGGTGGCGGGAAAAGTCATTTGGGATCGGCCATTGGCCATGCGCTGATCGACGCCGGCTATCGCGTACTGTTCATGCGGACCAGTGAGATCGTGCAGAAGCTTCAGGTCGCCCGTCAGAGCCTTCAACTGCCTTCGGCGCTCGCCAAACTCGACCGGTTCGACCTGATCATCCTGGACGATCTGTCGTATGTGAGAAAAGACCAGGCCGAAACCAGCGTGCTGTTCGAACTGATCGCTGAGAGGTATGAGCGCAAAAGTCTTCTCATCACGGCCAATCAGCCGTTCTCGGGCTGGAACGACGTGTTCCCTGACCCCGGCATGACGGTGGCCGCTATCGACCGGCTCGTCCATCACTCGACGATCTTCGAGCTGAATGTTGAAAGCTATCGGCGGCGCAAAGCCAGCGACAAACAGAAGGAGCGCCGGCGTCAATTACCCAACGACAATTACGATGGAGCGACGACACCTATGAATCCATGATCACGACAATTACTCCCGTCGACCGGACAACATAGTTGTCGACGACCGGACAAGACAGTTGACGCTATCCAG
>NZ_FCON02000370.1 GCF_001544535.1 Caballeronia choica
TTGGACGTCCGCTTTCGAGCCAACGACAGTCATCGATTTCCCTACGCCACTGTAGCGGTCTGCGCGACGAGTAAGTCGCTTCACGGACGTCTATCTTGCTTAATCCGTCATGCGGCTACTCTCGGGCTGCTGCACAATCCGGCTGATCAGATACCGAGTCAACGAGCCACTCGGCGCCCGGCAGTCCACTATGTAACCGCACCGCGCGCCAAGCAGCGCAATGCCCGCGGGCGACAGCACCGAGATGCGTCCTCGTTGGTAGTCGGCTTCATCTGGATAGACCAGTGTCCATCGATAGACGTCCCCTTCGACATCAACGCACTCGAGGGTCGTATTCAATGTGATGACGTCCGGGGGAACGTCGGCGGAATCCACGAACACGGCCATCGCTTCCAGTTCCTCCAAGAGCGCCCGCTGCGGAGGGGAGGCGGTATTCAGATACCCGTATCGCTTGAGCCGCGCAATGTCGGTCTCGGATAAAATCCGCGAATTGTCGGAGCGTGATTGCGAATCCGCGAAGGAGCCAACTTGAACTAGCGGCATATATGCCTCCTGGAAGCGTGAAGGTTACAAAGGTCCGTGCAACTGCCACCCGACCAGACGTCGAGCCATGAACCGTCCACGAAAATAAGGCGCTCGAGGCTTCCGTTTCGTATCACCTGGCGCACCGCAAGTGGGTTCACGAATACTCCGGGCCGTTCATCCGGAAACACAACTTGCATCAGCGGGGAAAGACGTTGCGTCACTTCGGCGAAGTTCGCTGCTCGCGCCGGTAAGGCGGTTCCCACCCAATAGAGAAGCGCTGTACGCGTGTCTTCGGGATCGCGTGCCACATAACGCAAACCTCGATTGGTCGGCGACGTATTGATCGTCTTCATGAAAAGGCCTCCTATCTTTGCTCACCGTCTGCTTCGGCTGTGACTGTGTTCATGTGTCGCTTCGGGATGCTTTCTTACGTTGCTCTTCACCCAGAGCCGGCCCCACTCGATCGAATACATGAGTGCTTGCGCCGCGTCGTAGAAATAGTCGAGTCCACGAACGCTGTGCTTGGGGTGGCCTTGTCGTTCAACCAAAAGGTCAGCCGAATATAAATGCGCATGCGCGGGGGGCGCAGTCGCTGTCAGAACGTAGCCCGCGTAGTCCATGCACAGCGTTGACGCCGAGCATTGGCCCGCTCGCCGACGCGCTGCTGGCGTTTCTGACGGGCCACCTGCGGACGTCATGCGAGGAGGTTGCACGACACCAGAACGTTCCGGCTTGCGTGATAGTTGCATATTCATCATGTTGGGAATCACTCGCATGTCAGCGACGTCATTGAATTCGAACGCGACAGCGGCCACACCGCCAGAAAAGCGGCACGAGGCAGTTCGCGTTGGATGGAGTCCCACAGATCAACGAAGGCGAAAGCGCATGTCGGGACAGGCGTGCCCGTACGACGATCGCCGCTCCGTTAGAGACGTGGTTTGCTTGGAGGGGTGAGCCCGGCCTGCGTCTGACGTTTGGTTGTCAGGCGAGCCGGGCGGAAGGAAGTGCTGACTTGTCCGCCGGACACGCGCGGCTCCGAGTGCATTTCGCTGTCTCCGATCCTTCACGCGTACAGCCCGCCGTTCCGACCATAGACGGAAGACAAAGCGACGCGAGAGAGCGATTCGAAGCAAAACGCACGACGAGGTCCTCTAAATAAGAATGTTCGATTCACGCTGGATGCAGACAGCCTCATTAAAGCGTGTTCGAAAGCATATTGCAAGCTTTCTGCGTCATGTTCGACAAGGTGACCTGCGGGCCACGCGCGAGACTGCGGTCGCTTAATCGTCGGGATGGTGGGCGCCGCACAATCGAAACTTCAGGTTCCGGCTGGCGCGAAACAGCACCACCCGTCGCGCCGCAACAGGGACCGCGGCTCCCGTCTTCGGGTTCCGCCCCGCCCGCGCATGTTTATCGCGCAGCTGAAAGCAGCCGAACCCCGATAGTCGAACCGCCTCGCCGTTCTCCAGCGCTTGCATGATCAGCTCAAAAAACGCGTCCACCAGCGCATGGGCATCAGACTTGTCGAGCCCAAGCCGGACCATTAACCGCTCGATCAAATGCGCCCTAATGAACGCCGGCTGGCCGACGTCCGCTGCCTGACTCGGCAGCCACTCTTGGGAGTTCAGCCCGTGCGCCATTTCGGCGGTTTCACCTCTTGGGTTCATTCGGATTCTGGACGTATCAAAAAGCGGCGGCATGAAGCCTCTTACCATCCTTTTACTCAAGTTCCGTCGCGTCGCGCGAAAGATGAACGTCTTCACAGATTCTTCACCCCGCCTTCTTGTCGGCGTGGTTATGCAGATCCGGTGTCATCCTCGGCGTCACTGGCGTAATACTGAGCGGCTGCCTCGAGCACACGCCGCTGCTCGGCCCGCACATATATCGAGGTCGTTTGCAGCGACGCATGGCCCAGAATCGTCTGCACCACGTCGATCGGCATGTCGCGCGCAACCGCACGCGTGCCGAAGGTGTGGCGGAACGCATGCGCGGAGGTGTT
>NZ_FCON02000371.1 GCF_001544535.1 Caballeronia choica
CCGGCTCGATGCCGGCATTGCGAATCATCGCCAGCGTATTGCGCGAGGTGCCGCAATCCGGGTTGTGATAGATCGTAACGCTCATACACGTTGTCCTTTAATGCTGTGTTTCGCTTCGTACCAGTGCTGCGAACGATTGACGACGCCGACCACCAACAGCATCACCGGCACTTCGATCAGCACGCCGACTACCGTGGCAAGCGCCGCCCCCGAATGAAATCCAAACAGGCTGATTGCCGTGGCCACTGCAAGCTCGAAGAAATTGCTTGCGCCAATCAAACTGGACGGACCCGCGACACAATGCGCGACGCCAAGCCGGCGATTGAGCAGGTACGCGAGGCCGGAATTGAAGAACACCTGAATCAGAATCGGCACCGCGAGCATCGCGATAACCAGCGGTTCCTTGACGATCGCCTGCCCCTGGAAGGCGAACAACAACACGAGAGTCGCGAGCAATGCACTGATCGAATAGGGTCCGAGACGAGCAACCGCCTGCCGGAAATGCGCGTCACCCCTGGTAAGCAGCATCCGCCGCAGCAGTTGCGCGAGGATGACCGGAATGACGATGTACAGGCCAACCGAGATGATCAGCGTATCCCACGGCACCGTGATGGCCGACATGCCGAGCAGCAGTGCGACAAGCGGCGCGAAGGCCACGATCATGATGGAGTCGTTGAGCGCTACTTGCGATAGCGTGAAATACGGATCGCCCTTGCAGAGTTGCGACCATACGAACACCATCGCTGTGCAGGGGGCCGCAGCCAGCAGGATCAGCCCGGCGATATAGCTGTCGAGCTGGTCGGCGGGAAGCCACGGCGCGAATACGTGACGGATGAAGATCCAGCCAAGTAATGCCATCGAGAACGGTTTGACGAACCAGTTCACGAACAGCGTCACGCCGATACCGCGCCATTGGTTTTTGACCTGGGTCATCGCGGCAAAATCGATCTTGACCAGCATCGGAATGATCATCACCCAGATCAGCACACCGACCGGAAGATTGACGTGCGCCACTTCCATGCGGCCGATCGCCTGGAAGACATGAGGAAGGACCTGTCCGAACAGGATGCCGCCAACGATGCAGAGCGCGACCCAGACGGTCAGGTAACGCTCGAAAAATCCAATCGCTGGCCGCGAGACGCTGGTCGCTGTATCAGTGCTGCTCATTTGATTCCTCTGTCGGCTTCTCGCCAATGGCGCGCATTTCTCGCTGAATCGCATTTCGATCCAGCACGTGCAGGGGCAGGTTCACAAACTGGCTCACGCGGTTCATGATCTGCCGGTAGACCTTGCTGAAGACCTTGCGCTTCTCTTCGTCGATACCCTCGAATGCGGCGGGGTCCTCGAAACCCCAATGCGCCGTCATCGGGTGTCCCAGCCAGATCGGACAGACTTCGCCCGAGGCCTGGTCGCACACCGTGATAATGAAGTCCATGTGCGGGGCGTCAGGGGTAGCAAACTCATCCCAGCTCTTGCTACGCAGCTCTGCGGTGTTGTATCCCAGCGCTTCGCACCGCTCGATGGCGAACAGGTTCACGACCCCGGAAGGGTGACTACCCGCGCTATACGCCTGAAACTTGCCCTTTCCCAGCACGTTGAATAGCGCTTCGGCCATGACGCTGCGCGAGCTGTTGCCCGTGCAGAGAATGAGAATCGAGTACGGTTTGTCGCTCACGGGCGGCTCCGGAAGGTCACGATGGGTTTAATGAGCCGGCGTGCAGCATGCGGCCGACGATTGAGGATGTGCTTGCGTTTGCTCGCGCGAGTGGCCGTAGACCGGCGCGGCTTCGAGTGTTCGAAACGTTTCCCATGCGACGCCTTGTGGATCAATCGTCCATGCCTTGTCCGACCGCGCATAGCAGCAGGTCGTGCCCGTCTCGGCCTGTACCGGCAGTTCAGCAGCGGCGAAGCGCGCATTCATTTCGGCTAGTTCCGCATCGGTTTCGACCTGAATGCCGATGTGATCGACACCCGGTCTTGCACCTCGCTGCGAAATCGCAAAGTTGACGGCCGGGTTTGTCAGCTCCCACTTGCAGTAATCGCTTTTGAGGACGGTGGGCTCTGCGTTGCCGAACATCGCGCGGTAGAACCGGACGCTTTCGCTCAGATTTTCGACGGCGACGTGGATGTGCATGCGCTTCATGGTTTGTCTCCGCAACAGTTGGGGAGATCGCTCGCGGCACAGGTCGCACCGACGCAGCAGTTCTCCGTCAGGAAACCGATCAGATCCGTCATGGCGTCGAAATTCGCCGTGTAGAAGATGAAACGCCCTTCTTGTCGCGGCTTCACCAGCTCTGCGTGTGACAGATCCTTCAGGTGGAACGACAGGCTAGACGGAGAAAGCCCAAGCTGCTGTGCGATTTCACCCGCAGCCATGCCTTCCGGACCAGCGACAACGAGCAGGCGGAAGATCGCAAGGCGCGATTCGTGGGCAAGCGCGCTCAGGGCGCGTACAACGAGGTTTGAGTCCATGCCCGGAACGATAGATCATTTGTTTTAATATTT
>NZ_FCON02000372.1 GCF_001544535.1 Caballeronia choica
TCGCGCTCCTTGAGGCCAGCATCGATACCGGCCAAGGCACGCTCGCGCCATTCTTCGAGCCGGTATATCGGTACCGAAACTTCGCGCGAAATGGCGTCCACCGGCTCGCCGCGCAACAAGCGCAAGACGACTTGTTTCTTCCGATTGGCCGACCACCGTTTCACTTCGGCGGCCGCGCCGGGGGCGCTTCCAGTCGCGCTACGCGCTCCTTCCACCGCCCCCGGCACAACCTCGGCGATCTTCGATTTCGTCAGCATGTTCAACTCCGTTTCCAGAAACACGTTTTACCCCAAAATCGTGTCCAGAAAAATCGGAGGCGGTTCAATCGGCACTTCCGTCGACTATCGCTTCGTAGCATGGTTGCGGTCTCAATTGAAAGCTATCCGATCCGCCTTCTGAAGCTCGCTGGATCGTCCGATGACCACTTCCAAGATGGTTCGCGTCGCCTTCCAGCGTAGATTCGGGGAGCGCCCCTTTGCGTAGGCGCAAGTCGAGCGCAACGTCGCCGTGGATTTCCCCGTCGACTTCAAGGTCCGGCGTGCGCTGCTTGGGGTAATGGTACGCTAATCCCGGAGCAAAACGCGCCAGCGGACTTTTCCGCGCGCCCCAAGTGTTCGCGATAACAGTGCGCGATAAATTCCGCGAGAGGTCGCTTCCATCGTTCCTGCTGCTCGTTAGCCAGCGACCCGAATTTTCGGGGCTTCAATCCGAGTTCGCGAGCCATCTGAATATGAGTATGGCCCAACCTGAAACGCTGCCTCGCATCAAACCACGGCTGAAGCTTCGATGGTATCCGCACTACTGCTCACCTCTGCCCCAACTCGCTGCGCTCAATCGCTCCACCGCCGCGTGGTAACGGGTTTGCGAATCCGCAGCATCGTCGTTCTTACTCGTTTTTAAGTCAAACAGATGTTCTGCGACGACTGAGCCGATCGCGTGAACAGCATCGTGTCGCGTAAGTCCTTCTTTCCTGAGGCGATGCATCGCTCGGACCACGGGTTCAAGGTTTAAGGCAATCTGGTTTTCGACGATCGCGTGTAACGCGGCGTGCGCCGTCATGTTGGGAAGTTTGATCCGGGCGACGCGATGATACGTTTCGGTGAGGAAAATTCGCTCCTCTTCGTCAAGCTCTAACCATGATTCGGGCTCGGGCTCGGGCTCGGGCTTGGGCCCGCGCTCGGGGTTGTACGCGTCCATGTGTAAGTCCCGTACTGACTTCTGTTTATCCCACAGCTCCGTTTCTTCGACCATGACGGCTTCATCGCCCGCCTCGGGCTTGCCGGGATTTGAGTGTCCTGCGCAGTCTCGGCGGTACGGATGGCGGAGGCGCGCTACCGGGCGGAGGGGCTGGAAGTGGCGTGGCCACTGCTGACCGAACTCGCGTGGCTCTCGACACGCCGCTTTGCCGACCTGCTCACACGCCTCACCGATGCGTCGCTGGATGCACTGCATCGGCGGTTCGATGCGCAGTTCGATGGTGCCGGCGGTCTCGCCGATCTGGCGTGGCAGGCAAGCGGCGCCGGAATACGGCGCCACGCCTCGATTCGTTCGACTGCCTCTCGTGCGGACGCCCAGTCACCCGCACGAAGCCACAGCGCCGCGGCATGATGATCGCTCGCGTCAGCGCAGAACGGCAACGCAGCCGCGCGCCGCGCGCGCGAGCGCCAACACGGCGCGAGCCACGCGTGGGCCTTGGCTTCGCGGAATAGCCACCGGGTGGCCGACTCGATCTCGGTCTCCAGCCGGTGGCAGGATGCGTTCGTCGCCTGATGATCAGTAAAAGGTGGCGCAGCGTCCTCGCCGAGTTCCCCGATCAAGCCGTCGAGCGCGGCCAGGGTACCGTCGTCCGGATATCCGTCCCGTAACGTCTCCCAGGCCGGTCGCGCAGCACGCGCGTCGCGCCTGAGTAGCGCATTGAGCACATCGTTGCGAAGCATCACATCGCGACTGTCAGCGAAAATATCGAGCTGCATGGTGGCCACACCGAAAAGTAGTTCGATCAAGTCACGGCAGCGTAGCTCACTTCATCGGATCGGTATAGGCGGGACGCGACCGATGACCGCTGGCCTTTCGCGATGCGCGGCTTCGGTCGGCGCCGATTGCCCGCAATTAACGCGCTCAGACATACCGCTGTCGATCGGCTCAGAGTCGTAGTCGCACTGGGCAGCGCCGCAGCAGAGGATGCCGGCGACGGACCTACCCATGGCCGGTGCTGCGACCCGCCCTCTTGCGAGAGGCGTCACCGGTGCGGCTCCTCGGGGTAATCGCATTGCGACCAACACAGCTTAACGAATCCCGGAAACGCCGGAAATTTGACATACTCGCGGTAATGTTGAAAAGACCGATCTCGGATCTCCATTGTGCCGTAGTGGACGAATCGCCTCTTCATCTCGGCGGAGAAACGGGTCGCCAACCCTAATGCCGTTCAGTTAGTGCGACGTGAAAGTCGCGTAGAGGATTGTTCCATCTGGTTTCGGCCAGAAGAGGAACCG
>NZ_FCON02000373.1 GCF_001544535.1 Caballeronia choica
GTGTGAAAGTAGGTAATCGTCAGGCTCCTCATGCTTTAAACAAACACCCCACCCCACAAAGGTGGGGTGTTTGCGTTTCCGTGTTCCATTGCCCATCCTCTCATTCCCACCTTCTCCGCCGCTTCGGCCCTAGACCCGTAACCGTCCGACCGTGACCGTATAGACACCGGATGAAGGCGTCGCCATGCTTTCCCGGGGCACATATGTCACTGTGCCCATAAAGGAAATCATGGACACAGTGACCGAATTCACCGAGGTCAAAGGCTCCCGCAAGTATCGGCGGCGTACAGCGGACGAGAAGCGCCATATCGTCGAGGAGACGTTATCCAGTGGACGATCGGTGGCGGAGATTGCGCGCAGCCACGAAGTGAACGCGAATCAGGTGTTCGACTGGCGTAAGCAGTATCTCGAAGGACGGCTCGGCGCCGACAAGCGTGGATGTATCTTGCTGCCGGTCACCGTGAATGGGGCCAGCGAGAGCGGCGTGGCCGAATCGGCTGCATCTAAGCCTGCGACCCAGGCGCCCGGCACGATCCGAATCCAGTTGTCACGAGGCGACGTACACGTTGAAGGGCGTGTCGATCCCGAGTTGCTGCGCGTGGTCATCCAGTGCCTGAGCCGATGATCGGCTCACCGGTCAACACGCGAATCTGGGTTGCCGCCGGATTTACGGATATGCGCTGTGGCTTCGACGGCCTGGCCGCGAAGGTGCAGACCGTGCTGGCGAAGGATCCGTTCTGCGGGCACATCTTCGTGTTTAGAGGCAAACGTGGCGACCTCATTAAGTGCCTGTACTGGCATGACGGCGGGCTATGTTCGCCAAACGCCTGGAGCGTGGGCGCTTTGCCTGGCCGCGTGCTGACGGCGGCGTTGTTTCACTGACCAGCGCTCAGCTCAGTCTTCTGCTCGAAGGATTCGACTGGCGGCATCCTATCGACGCAGCCCGACCCTGCAGCGCTTTGTAAACGTATGTGACAACGCGCGCCTGGCGCAATCCACGCGCGTAAACATGCCTGCATGTCATCCAGCGACGCTATCCTTCCAGACGACATCGAGGCCTTGAAGGCTCTCTTGCTTGCGCGTGAGACGGCGTTACGTGAGCGCGAGGACGATCTTGCGAATCTGTGCGACACCGTCACAACACTTCAGAAGACGCTCTCGGACCGGGCGCTCGAGATCGAGCACCTGAAGCTGTGGATCGCGAAGCTCCAGCGCATGCAGTTCGGGCGTAAGTCGGAGAAGATCGACCGCCAGATCGAACAGTTGGAATTGCGTCTTGAAGATCTTCAGGCCGACGACGGCGCGGCAACCGTCGATGCACCGAACCGGCACCGTCTTGAAGGTGGGAAGCCAACGGGACGCAAACCACTTCCGGATCACCTGCAGCGCGTCGACATCGTTCACCAACCTGATGATGCGTGCTGTCCGCAATGTGGCGGCAAACTTGGTGAGCTTGGCGAGGACGTTGCCGAGCAACTTGACTACGTTCCCGGGCATTGGCGTGTAATCCGTCATCGGCGGCCCAAGAAGGCCTGTACCTGTTGTGACTGCATTGTGCAGGCGGCTGCTCCCGGTCGACCAATCGATCGAGGCATGCCAGGCCCCGGACTACTCGCACACGTCCTGGTTGGCAAATTCTGCGACCACCTTCCCCTGTATCGGCAGTCAGTGATTTACGCGCGCGATGGCGTGGAGCTCAGCCGATCGACACTCGCGGACTGGGTCGGTCAGTGCAGCGCGTTGCTCCGGCCACTCGTAGAGGTGATTCGCCGGTACGTGATGGCAGCCTCGAAGATCCACGCCGACGACACGCCGGTGCCGGTGCTCGAACCCGGTAACGGCAAGACCCGGACCGCTCGGCTCTGGACCTACGTACGGGACGACCGGCCAGCTGGCTCGAAGGAGGCACCGGCGGTCTGGTTTGCATACAGTCCCACACAGGCTGGAGAGTATCCACAAGCCCATCTGAAGGACTTCAAGGGAACGTTGCAGGCCGATGCGTTTCGCGGGGTACAACGCGATCTACGAGGGTGGTGATGTGCGCGAGGCTGCATGCATGGCGCACGCGCGCCGCAAATTCCACGATCTGTTCGTCGCACGCAGGAACGAGGTCAACACCAGCCGTTGCGCCGGATCGGAGAACTGTACGCAATTAAGGCCGCGATTCGAGGCAAGCCGCCCGACGAGCGCAGACGTGCCAGGCAGGAGCAGGCGCGTGCGCTACTCGATGCCTTCGAGAATTGGCTGCGCTCAACATTGGGGACGGTATCGCAAAAAAGTGATACCGCCAAAGCCATCAACTACTGCTGAATCAGTGGTCGGCGCTCACGCTATACGTCGAAGACGGCAGCGTGGAAATCGATAACAACGCCGCTGAACGCGCTTTACGTGCCGTCGCTGTGGCGCGACAATCTGGATGAGAGACGCGCGACAATCAAGTTGAGAATGTCGCGGCAGAAATGATGATGCCGATGT
>NZ_FCON02000374.1 GCF_001544535.1 Caballeronia choica
GCGCCGCGCATGATCTCTTGGGGAGCGAGTGAGGGGTCTCATATCAACGCCTTAGCGGCCTTCCACGATGACGCGCGATACTTGGTATTTCAGCAACCTGTTAAGGGTGCGGGCCTGCGCGGCACTCGGGTGATGCTTGGCGATGCGCGACCCTCGTCGCCGCGGATCATACGAGTTCTCTTGATTCGTCGTTTCGACCGCCTATTTGCCTTGCCCAATCAACTTCGTCGCGAAGCGCGATGCGCCTGCTCGCCTCTTCCTGGCGCCTTGTGCGCGCTCGAAACGGGCCTCGTCGAACGCAACGCGTTCTCTGGCGGGCGCTTCACTCACTCGTTGACTGATCCAGATCAAGCGGCGCGACGCCTGACCGTGAAAGAATCGGCTTGACCTGCCCTTGGGGCGCCGGCACTTGTGAGCGTGCATCCATGATCGAACCTCTATCACAAATCGGATCGGCAGTGCTGAATGCACCCGCTCCGCGTCATTTGGAAGACGCGTCGCCCCACGTCATCGAACTGTCAAGGCCACGGCGCAGCGGCGTCACGCCGTTGCTGAATGCACTCGCTGTGCATCGTACCTCGCCCGACCGCGTCCATAGCGACGTCCTCGGCGAGTTGATATGGGTCGCCAACGGCATTAGGCGCGACACGGACGGTGCACGCGAGGCGCGGTCCGCGCTCGGTGGTTATGAAATCGCCATTAACGTGCTGCCCATAACCGGCCTGTCTCGATACGAGCCTCTCGATGGTCGGCTCGTTCGCGCCGCGCTCTTCGATCCGCGCGCGACCACCGGCGATCAGGATTTCTTAGCCTATGCGCCCGTCGATCTTCTATGGCGATGGCCTGAGCCGCATACAGGACGCGTCCACGCCTCAACGCGAAAGCGTTGCGTACGCACGCGCCGGGCCGGCCCGGCCCGGCAGAACGTTTATCTTCGTTGAGCCTCAGTGGGCCTCGCCGCGGCAGCGCGGATGAACCACACGACGCTGGCCGTGAATGTGAATCTGCCCGTCGAGTGGAGCGCTCTGCTGACGCAAATCGCGGGTCATTTTGTCCACGACTAGTAAGCCAACAAGCGACCACGATCGCTCAGGAGCTGCCATGACCATCACGACGGAGCGCGCTGCACTGCGCATGATTAAGCTTGATCACAAGCGTCTGGCAGCTGTCACGGCCGCCATGCTCGAGTTCGTCCGAAGGCTTGGCGACGGTACATCGACGCCCGATCCGATCGTGCTACGCGCAATGCTCTACTACATTCGAGAATACCCGGATCAGATTCATCATCCGATGGAAGACCGCTCTCTGTTTGCCGCGCTGAGAAACCGAACCGACGATTTCGACGAGGTGCTGGACGAACTGCAATGTGAACACATCGAAGGCGATGTGCGCCTGCGGAATCTGGAGCATGCGTTGACCCGCTATGAACTGAAGGGAGATGCAGCACTATTGAACATGCGAACGCTGATGGAGCAATACGTTGCGTTCTGTTCGAATCACAGGCGCGTCGAGGAAGCGTTGATTCTGCCTGCCGCCGAGCGCTTTCTGACGGAGGCCGACTGGTCGAAAATCAACGCCGCTTTCGAACGCCGCTACGACCCGTTCGGCGAAACGACCTTCGACGGCGAGAGCCTAGACAGCCTTTATCGTCTAATTGCGAATGCTGTGCCAGCGGCCGGCGAGATTCGGCAGGACGTTTGAAGACAATGGCGAAACAAACCGACGGCACTGCAGAGGCCTGAACAACGAGCGCTCGCGCCCGTTGTGCGCTCGGCGCGACGATCTTCTATAGAGTGCGCACGCGCGGGCTGCGCAGCTATCTTTCGACGTTCGTACAACCGACATGGGTCATGATCCCGCTCAACGTGGTCGAGCAGATCATGCGCACCTTTTCCCTGTTGGTGCGCCTGTTCGGCAATGTGATGAGCGGGGTGGTCGTCGTCGGTATCGTGCTGTCGCTCGCAGGCCTGCTGGTGCCCATTCCGCTCATGGCTCTCGATCTGCTGACCGGTGCAGTGCAGGCCTACATCTTCACTGTACTGGCGATGGTCTTTATTGGCGCCGCGCTCGCCGAAGCTTCACCCACCTCCTCAGACAAACAACCAGACACATCATGAACAGTCTCCTCCAAGTGGTTAGTATTGTTGCAGCGGCGCTCGCCGTCTCGTTCGGTGCGATAGGACCGGCGCTCGCCGAGGGCCGCGCCGTCGCCGCCGCCATGGACGCGCTCTCGCGCCAGCCCGAATCGGCGGGCACGATCTCGCGCACGCTTTTCGTCGGCCTCGCGATGATCGAGACGATGGCCATCTATTGCCTCGTGATCGCGCTGCTGGTCTTGTTCGCCAATCCGTTCACCAGTTAAGCCCAATACTGTTAACAAATTCGAATTTGTGTTAACTTTTAAGCCACTGCAACAACAAGAAGAGCTTGAAGGATGGCAAGAACGGAAGCAACGCTGCCCGGCGG
>NZ_FCON02000375.1 GCF_001544535.1 Caballeronia choica
GGCAAGATCATGCGGCGCCTGTTGCGCTCGCTCGCGAAGGGCGAGGAGATCACGCAGGACGTATCGACGCTGGAAAACCCCGCCGTTCTCAGCCAGCTTGGCATGCCCCTTTAACGGAATATCCACGACGTTTCCGCAGGCGCGCCAAGACGCTCCGGATCGTATTTTCTTACCTGATGGAGACAGACAATGAGCACCGCATCAACCCAAATGAAGTCCGTGAATCCGGCACCCCTTGGCCTGGCAGGCTTCGCCCTGACGACGTGGCTACTGAGCATGATCAACGCGGGATGGTTCACGGGCGATTCCATGAACATGGTACTGGCGTGTGCCCTCGCCTACGGCGGGACCGCGCAGGCGATCGCGGGCGTGATGGAATTGCCGCGCGGGAACACGTTCGGCGCCACCGCATTCCTTAGCTACGGCGCGTTCTGGTGGTCACTGGCACTGTTCGTCCTGTTCCTGCACGCGAAGGTTCCGGCCGCCTTCATCGGCTGGTATCTTTTCCTGTGGGGCTTCTTCACGTTCTATATGTGGCTCGCGACGTTCCGTTCGCCACGTGCGCTTCAACTCGTTTTTCTCGCGTTATGGATCACATTCTTCCTGCTCGCTACCGGAGAATGGACGAGTTCGGTCGCGTTGCGAGTGGCGGGCGGGTATGGCGGAATGTTGACGGCCCTCCTGGCGTTCTACTTGTCGGCGGCGACCGTTCTCAACGAGACGTACGGAAGGATCGTCCTGCCCATCGGCGATGTGCAGGCGGTGCAACCGCGCGTCGCCATGTCCTGAGAAGCAAGGCCGATAGCCGCCGGTCCAGGCGGTCCGCTACCGATTCCTGGACCGCTGCCCCGCACCACGACGCATGCGCAAGACCGCCGACAGCGCATGGGGCGTGCTCCGAGGGTACGATCGCCCAGTCCTTGGTAACCAGGCCGATTCACTATCTCCGAACCCTGACCGCCCGCAAACGGACCGACGAAGCCAACCGGCGGCTTGGCTTCGCACTCGCGTTCGTCGCGGGCGCGGCGAATGCCGGCGGTTTTCTTGCGGTAGGGCAGTACACTTCGCATATGTCAGGCTTCGTTTCTGCGCTTGCTGACAACCTTGCGTTAGGGGCTTTCTTCTGGTCGTCGCCGGCTTGAGTTCGCTTGCCGCGTTCATCGTGGGAGCGGCCACATCGGCAATGCTGTTCAACTGGGGACGAAGGCGTCAGGCGCAAAGCGAATTTGCGACGCCTCTGCTTCTCGAAGCGGTACTGCTGCTGTGCTTCGGGTTATTGGGATCGAATCTCGAACATCACCGGCTCATGTTCGTTCCGGCCACGGTCGGCGTGCTGTGCTTTGTCATGGGCCTGCAGAACGCAACGATCACGAAGATATCGAAAGCCGAAATCCTCACGACGCATGTCACGGGCCTTGTGACCGACATCGGCGTCGAACTGGGAAAGCTCTTTTACTGGAACCTCGGCGAGGCGCACGTAAGTGGCGGCAAAGTGCGCGCCGACCGCGGCCGGTTGCGGTTGTTGTCGTCGCTGCTCGGGATGTTCCTCTCCGGCGGTCTGGCCGGTGCGTTCGGATTCAAGCACGCCGGATTTCTTGCGACAGTGCCGCTCGCGGCGATCCTCGTCGTACTGGCCGTCGTTCCGGTGTTCGATGACTTCTTCGGTGAGCGTGTGCGCTCCTGACCCAGCGAAGATTGCTGGTGCCCGGGATGGCATACCGTCGGCGCGCCCTAGCCACGGTCCGTCTCCAAGTGCGGAGAGGGCCGTTCCACCGCCCGGCTCCCCGCCGACAGTTCCACGATCTCCGCCGTGATTTCTTTCTGTTTGAGGCGGCAAAAGCCGTCTGTCAACCGGGTAAGTGCGTCGTGGACGTTGCTGCGGGCCGTGACTATCGCGCGCATGCGAGCTTCGTTTCCCGCCGCGAATGACAGCTGATGCTTCGCACAATTGCGCGAAGACGTATTACTTGCGCGAGTCTCGCGATCAGGCGCGCGGGGGCGATTGTGACGAGCTGAGGGTTTCGGGTTCGATGACGCGGAAAATCGACCGAAGTCGAACGGCAGGAGGGAGTGCGTAACCATATCGAGTCTGGCGGACGAGGTCGGCACTGCATGTACGAGGGTCACGCCTGCCGCGCGATGCGCGTCAAGCCGATCGTACAAGGCGGTGGTCAGGCGATCGGCAAGATCTGATGGTGAGGCCACGCTCGTTCGCGATCGAGCCACGACGCGCCGATCATCCACGCCCGGTTCCTCGACGTCCAAGAGCGAGATGACATCCTGCAGTTCGCGGCCACCGAGGACATGTATCCGGCTGTCGACCTCATTGCTTCGTCGTGGGTGCTGCTGGACGCGCCCGTCGTCGGCGAGGAACACGCGAGCAACGCAAGTGCGCCGGACTGTGGAGCACTGGAGCGCCGCGACTTCGCTTGT
>NZ_FCON02000376.1 GCF_001544535.1 Caballeronia choica
CACTTCGGCCCGCTGATCGTGTCGTGCGAGCGCGGCGATTTACGACCGCTGCCCGATTGCATCGTCGTGTATGGCGACGAACTTCGCGAGCGGATCGCGCTCGATGCGCCGAGGGTGCCGCGCGTCGAAGTGATCGATGAACTGATCGCGGCTGTGCGTGGCAACGTCGCGCCATTGCACGATGGCGAATGGGCGCGCGGCACGCTCGAGATCTGCCTTGCGATGCTGCGCTCGAGCGAGGAACAGCGCGACGTGCTCATCGGCATTGATGCATGACCACGCGGTCTAACAACCTTTGAAGGAAACGAGAATGAGCAAGCTGAATTTGTCGGTCGCGGTGGGCAATTACGATCGCATGCGGCCTTTGGTGGACGGCGAGGTCTTGATTGATGGCGTCGACCCGGTCTTCATGCTGCAGGATCCGGAGGAGATTTTCTTTCGCGCATTCCGCCACGCCGACTACGACATCTGCGAACTGTCGCTGAGCAGCTACAGCGTGAAGACCGCTGCGGGCACGAGCCCGTACATCGGCGTGCCGATCTTTCCGTCGCGCGCGTTTCGCCACACCTCGATCTATGTGCGCAACGATCGTGGCATCGAAACGCCTGGCGATCTCAAGGGCAAGCGCATCGGCGTGCCCGAGTATCAGTTGACGGCAAACGTGTGGGCGCGGCTTTTCCTTGAAGAAGACCACGGTCTGAAGGCATCGGACGTGACGTGGGTGCGCGGGGGCTACGAGGAAACCGGCCGTCAGGAGAAGATCAAGCTTAACTTGCCGTCCGACGTGCGCCTCGAAAACGCGCCCGACCACGAGACGATCTCCGGCCTGCTCGCATCGGGCGAAATCGATGCGGTGATCGGGCCGCGCGCGCCGTCGTGCTTCACGAACGGTCATCCTCATGTGAAGTACTTGTACAACGACCCGCAAAAGGCCGCTGCCGACTGGTACTCGCGCACGAAGCTTTTCCCGATCATGCATCTTTTGGGCGTCAGGCGTTCGCTGGCCGAAGAACATCCGTGGCTGCCGGGCGCGGTCGCGAAGGCGTTCGAGAAGTCGAAGGCGGTAGCGCTCGCGAAGTTGAGCGATACGTCGGCGACGAAGGTCACGTTGCCATTCGTCGAGGAGCAACTGCGCGCCGCGCGCCAGTTGCTCGGCCATGACTTCTGGTCGTATGGTTTCGAGGCGAACCGGCATGTGCTATCGCGGTTTCTCTCACGACATCACGCGGAGGGGTTGTCGAGCCGCCTACTGAAACCGGAAGATTTGTTTCATCCCGCGACACTGGAAAGCTTCAAAATCTAGAAATCGCTTCCGCGTGGTACCGGTGGAGATTCTGAGGTGCTCGCGTTGTCGGCGACTCTAGTCAAGGGACCAGCCTCGCGGAGTCGTTCGCACGAGTCAGCGGCAATCGGACCGGTCCTGATCTAAATGGCAGACTTGATGTCCGAAAAATGTCTCATCGCGAGACCTTAAAGCTCTCGACCAGTTGAGGTTTGAGACCGGGCCTGCCAGATTCGCAGCACCGTGGTGTCGCTGACGCCGGCCTTCCCGGCGAACGTGCGCGTGCTCCAGTGACGAGCGTTTAAGCGGGCGAAGAAAGAAACGCATGGGCGGAACTCATTTGCACAATCCGGATGCGCATCGCATGGCCGGGGTTCTCTTTAGGTACCAACGCGTCGCATGCGATGTTTGGCGCCAGCCTTCGACGGGCCGTGAAGATTGCGATGGCCCGAGACGTTCGCCAGGCAGCGTGCCGCAGGGGCCGGTCGCCTGACGCGCGCGAGGCTCCGGCATCATCCTATCGTGCGCGTTCTTTGCAACGCCTACTGCGAAATCGATTCCAGCGACCGCCCGCGCGTCGCCGGTCCCAGCACGCCGATAACGAGCGCATCGATGCCCATGCACGCGGCGATCAGCAGAAGCGCCGCCGACACACCGCCGCCACGCAGCGCATAGGCGACCAGAAAGCCGCTGAAGATTCCGGACAGGCGGCTCCACGCATAGACGAACCCGATCGCACGCGCCCGCACTCGTGTCGGATAGAGCTCCGACTGATACGCGTGGAAGTTGTACGACAGCGTCGTCGCACCGAGCGTCACCAACGCGCCGGCCAGCACGGTCAGGCCGGGTGTGCGCGATTGTGCAAAACACAGCCCCGCGACGGCCACCAGCAGCGCCGAGCCGACAATCTGCCATTTGCGCTCGACGCGATCGCCGTACCACATCGCGATGAGCGGTCCGCACGGCATGACCAGCGTAATGCCGAGCGTATAGGCGAGACTCGCGGTCACTTCGAGACCTTGATGCATCAGGAAAGTCGGCACCCAGTTCGAAAATCCGTAGAGCCCTACCGTCTGGAACACGTGGAAGACAGACAGCATTAGCGTGCGCGAGCGATACGGCGGACGAAAGATTTCGCTCAGGCT
>NZ_FCON02000377.1 GCF_001544535.1 Caballeronia choica
GAAGGCGATGTGGTGATGTGGGACAACCGCTGCACCATGCACTACGCCGTGCACGACTACGGCGAGGCCGAGCGCGTGCTCAACCGGATCACGCTGGAAGGCGAAGTGCCCGTCTGATAGCAGGCAGCGTCGATCCGGGCGCTGCTTGATCGCAATGTACGGCCCTTCAAATAAGTCGTTAAATTAGGATTACCAATAGATGGCAACGGGAAGCTCGCGCCCGAAAGCGCGAGGCCTGCCGTAGTGTCATGTGAATCAAATGGAATCGGCGCAGAGATGCGCAAGCTGAGGTCTGAAATGCAGATTGGAGTGCCCGCTGAGTCGCGGAGTCGCAAATCGCTCGTTGCGGCGACCCCGGAGACGGTCAAGATGCTCGTGGCTCAAGGACGCACCGTGACGGTCGAATCCGGTGCCGGGGAGTGCGCACACTACACGGACGACGCGTATCGCAAGGCTGGCGCGCAGATCGGAGATGCGGCTTCAGCCTTCGGCGCGCAAATCGTCCTGAAGGTTGCCTCACCGAATGAATCGGAATTGTCGCTGATGAAGCCCGGCAGCGTGCTCGCTGGCATGCTCGATCCGTTCGACACCGAAAACACCGCGCGGCTCGCTGCCGCGGGCGTGATCGCGTTCGCGCTGGAAGCCGCGCCGCGCACGACGCGCGCGCAAAGCCTCGACGTGCTGTCGTCGCAGGCGAACATCGCCGGCTACAAGGCGGTGCTGGTTGCCGCAGAGCATTATCCGCGCTTCATGCCGATGTTGATGACGGCCGCCGGTACCGTGAAAGCGGCGCGCATGCTGGTGTTGGGCGCGGGCGTCGCGGGCCTGCAGGCGATTGCGACGGCTAAACGCCTGGGCGCTGTGGTCGAGGCGTCGGACGTGCGGCCGGCGGTCAAGGAGCAGATCGAATCGCTGGGCGCGAAGTTCGTCGACGTGCCGTTCGAAACCGATGAGGAACGTGAAGCTGCGGTCGGCGTCGGCGGTTACGCGCGGCCGATGCCACCCAGTTGGCTCGCGCGTCAAGCGGCACAGGTCCACGAACGCGCGAAAGCGGCCGACATCGTGATCTCCACTGCGTTGATTCCGGGTCGCCCTGCGCCGACGCTTTTGTCTGTCGAAACGGTCAAGCACATGAAGCCGGGCTCGGTGATTGTTGATCTGGCGGCGGGCCGCGGCGCCGAATTCGAAGGCAGAAAGGGCGGCAACTGTCCGTTGACGGAGACCGACCAGGTGGTTCGAAAGCACGGTGTCACGATCATAGGTCACACGCAACTTGCTTCGTTGGTCGCGGCCGACGCTTCGTCTCTCTACGCACGCAATCTGCTCGACTTCCTCAAGCTGATCATCACGAAGGAAGGCACGCTCAACATCGATCTCGCGGACGATATCGTCGCGGCCACGCTTCAGTGCCGCGATGGACAAGTCACGCGGCCGGCCTGACCGCAACAAACTTGCATGGGACCAGAGTAAGGCGCTAAAGCGCCAACTCTGGTCGACCGCAACTTGCATGGGACCAGAGTAAGGCGCTAAAGCGCCAACTCTGGTCGACACGGAGAGACACATGGAAGTGGACATCATCAACCATACGGTGATCAACCTGATCATCTTCGTGCTGGCGATCTACGTCGGCTATCACGTGGTCTGGAACGTCACGCCCGCGCTGCACACACCGCTGATGGCCGTGACCAACGCGATCTCGGCGATCGTGATCGTCGGCGCGATGCTCGCGACCGGGCTCACGATCGGTGGCACCAGCAAGTTCTTCGGCACCTTGGCCGTGCTGCTCGCGGCGGTGAACGTGTTTGGCGGGTTTCTCGTGACGCGACGCATGCTCGAAATGTTCAAGAGGAAGGAACCCAAGAAACTGCCGAGCAAGGAGGGCACATAAATGAGTCTGAACCTCGTCACTCTCCTGTATCTGGTCGCCTCGGTGTGCTTCATCCAGGCGTTGAAAGGCTTGTCCAACCCGAAGACCGCGCGCATCGGCAACACATTCGGCATGGCCGGCATGGCGATCGCGATCCTCACGACGCTTGTGTTGATCGTCAAGCAAGCGGCTTATCTCGGTTCCAACCTCGGCGCGGGGCTTGGCCTCTTGTTCGCGGCGCTGATCATCGGTGGCGCGGCGGGTGCGTACATCGCGGCGAAAGTCGAGATGACGAAGATGCCGGAGCTCGTCGCCGCGATGCACTCGCTGATCGGTCTTGCGGCGGTCTGCATCGCGTATGCGGTGGTTGCCGAACCATCCGCGTTTGGCCTTGCCGCTCCCGGCGATCCGATTCCGTACGGAAACCGCGTCGAGTTGTTCATCGGCACGTTCGTCGGCGCGATCACGTTCTCCGGGTCGGTGATCGCGTTCGGCAAGCTCTCGGGCAAGTACAAGTTCCGCTTGTTCAAGGGCGCGCCGGTCGTGTATCCGGGCCAGCA
>NZ_FCON02000378.1 GCF_001544535.1 Caballeronia choica
TCGCTGCTGCCACATCGCTGGAAACCACCCGCGATGAACTAAGCTCGCGCGTCAAGATGGGATGGCTGGTCGCTTACCGACAATCTACCTGCAAGTGCGATCAAGCGCTGAGTTAGGCGAGCGTCACCCAGTTGCGCCGCGCCGAACTCAACACTTGCCCAGTCATCGGGATCGCTCGCATCAGACAATGTTGAACATCGCCCACAAATGTCGTATGGGCGGAAGTTAACATCACGCGTCGCAGTTTACAAGTCAACCCGCCAAAGATGTGGGTAAAGCCCAGACTCAAATGGTGGGAACCACTTTGGCGTCTCCGACTGCACAGATCAAGATGGCCGTGCCGCGCTTCCAATTACCCACATTTTCCTTTGAATTCTGTTAACGTCATTAGATTAGGATAACTATTGAAATATCATGACCAGAAACCGGGAGTCTAGTTATCAACAAGACAGTGTTTGCCAAGTTGCGACGGACGAAGACACGTGGCTAGATCATGAGGTCTCGGAATGTTGTTTCCAGGACGAACGTCTGGGCAAGCGGTTCCGAATCTTACTCGAAAGACTGTGGGGAAGCATGGGTCAAAGTATTCCATTTGCCTGCCAAGACTGGGCTAACACCAAGGCTGCTTACCGGTTTCTCGCCAATGACCGCGTCAGCGAACAGGACATCCTAAGCGGACATTTTCAAGCAACCCGAGAGCGGTTTGCTAGTTCGGAAGGGCCTGTACTGGTACTTCAGGATACGACGACATTCTCGTATCAGCGAGATCGACCGGAACTCATCGGCTTCACCGGGAAATGCGGCAGTGTCAAGGATGACGATAGGCGGCGGACCCCTTTGACCGTATGCGGAATGCTAATGCATTCAAGTCTTGCGGTTACGACGCAGGGCGTACCGCTGGGCCTTGCCGCGGTCAAGTTCTGGACGCGAAGCAAGTTCAAGGGTTGCAATGCACTGAAGAAGACCATCAACCCTACACGGGTACCGATTGAAGAGAAGGAAAGCTATCGCTGGCTGCAGAATTTGAGGGAATCGACCGAACTCTTCGGCGATCCGCAGCGATGCGTTCACATCGGAGACCGCGAAAGCGACATTTACGAGCTGTTTTGTACGGCTCAAGACGTGGGAACGCACTTTCTTGTCCGTACCTGCGTTGACCGTCTCGCGGGTAACGGCGAGCACACCATTGCAGACGAGATGGATGAGGTGTGCATTAAAGGCTTGCACCGCGTCCAGACTACGGACAACAGGGGGCGCGTCGCCGAGGCGGTTCTCGAGATCAGATATCGACGGATCAGTGTGTTGCCCCCTATCGGCAAGCAAAGTCGCTACCCGGCGCTGCGCCTAACTGTGATACACGCACAAGAGCGCACCGAGCCAATTGACAGGCAGCGGATCGAGTGGAAACTGATCACAGACTTGCCGGTCACATCGCGCCAGGACGCGATCGAGAAGCTGGACTGGTACGCGATGCGCTGGAAGATTGAGACATTCCACAAAATCCTGAAATCGGGCTGCAAGGCGGAAGAGTCAAGGCTGCGAACGGCGGATCGACTCGCCAACCTTGTCTCGATCTTCTGTATTCTGAGTTGGCGAATCTTCTGGGTCACGATGATCAACCGGGCGATGCCTGACGCGCCACCAGAACTGGTATTAACACAAGCGGAAATCAAACTGCTCGACCACCTCGTGAAAGATAGCAAGCGTTCCAGTCAAGCGCTCCCAATATCACGCTATCTCACCAAAATCGCACAGCTCGGCGGCTACCTCGCACGCGCAAGCGACCCGCCTCCAGGCAACACAGTCATGTGGCGTGGACTATGCCGCCTTATGGACATACAGTTCGGCTTCAGCTTGGCCACTAACAATTGTGGGTAACAGAAAGCGTGCCGCGACGCTTACCGAGTAGGCGCGCGGTTCCATCTCTTGCGCAGGCGTCGATGCGGCACTCAGCAGCCCAAGGTACACGCTCGCAAGCCTGAGACAGCGCGCCGCGTGAGTCCTCGCGGTAGTGTTCGCTCGGATTCTGCGTCTGGCCTTGCGATCAGAGTCACGCGCTGCTTCTGTAGTCATGGCCTCTGTCGCGGATCAGTCATCAGGGAGCATTCGACGGCTGATGGATTCGAAGCCGCGGCGTCGACTCCGAATCTCATGTTGCCGGCCGGCGAGAGCATAAAAGGCCAGTTCAAAAAGCCCGCTCAGTTTGTCTAAGGATGTTCCAGCAGACGAGTGAGCAGGCTAGTTTGATGAACGCTTCATGAATGTCAGATCGGCGTTCGAAGCGAATACGAAGACGACGGAAACCATGGAGCCACGAATGAGTCCGTTCGACAACCCAACGAAACTTGCCCAGGCCGCTGCCGTGTTCGGTGCGGCGCCTGGCGATGACCGCTCTGATGCCACGCGCGCGAAGTCGGCGGCGATG
>NZ_FCON02000379.1 GCF_001544535.1 Caballeronia choica
GTGTATCCGCACGAGCTGGCTTCCTGGCGGCAAAGCGCCACGCAGGCGCTGGCCGAGCCCGAGGAGGCGCGTGCCAGCCCGCAGCAGACGCAGCAGGACCGACGTCGCATCAAGGAACTCGAGCGCGAGCTGCGGCGCAAGGACCGTGCGTTGGCTGAGACGGCGGCGCTGCTGGTGCTATCAAAAAAAGTCGCGGCGATCTTCAGCACGGGCGAGGACGAATGATCGACCTCGAAGATCGCCAGTCGCTGGCCCATGATATCCACACCGCGCACAAGGCCGGCGCACGGCTGCGCCTGGCCTGCGAGACGGCCGGCATCGACGTGCGCACCCTGCAGCGCTGGAATGCCGGCGAAGGCCTCGTATCGGGCGATGGAAGACCTCATGCGGTACGCCCGCAACCTTCCCATGCGCTGAGCGCCGCCGAGCGTGCCGAGGTGCTGCGCGTGGCCAACGAGCCGCGCTTCGCCGATATGCCTCCTGCGCGCATCGTGCCAATGCTGGCCGACCAAGGCGTGTATATCGCCAGCGAATCCACCTTCGCCCGCGTGCTGCGCGAGCACGGACAAACTGCACATCGGGGCCGGGCGAAAGCGCCCAAGGCTGGCCGACCGCCGACCACGCACATCGCTTGCGCACCACGCGAAGTCTGGTGCTGGGATATGACGTACTTGCCCGCCGAGGTCGTCGGTCAATGGTTTTACCTGTACCTGATCCTGGACCTGTACAGCCGCAAGATCGTCGGATGGGAGGTGCACGAGGGCGACGATGCCAGTCACGCTGCCCATCTGGTGCGGCGCACGGCGCTGGCCGAGGGCATCGCTACTCTGGCGGACAAGCCGGTGCTACATGGAGACAACGGCTCCACGCTCAAGGCCACGACCGTGCTGGCCATGCTCCACTGGCTTGGCGTGAAGCCATCGTACTCACGCCCACGCGTCAGTGACGACAACGCCTAGTATGTTGCGCTAAAAAATATGTTGCGGACCGATGGTTGCTGAGTACATGAAAGGCGAAATCCGGCACTCTTGACGCCACATATTTTCGAGCGTGTTCTGGATGAACCATCCATGATCCGGAGGTTCGCCATGTTCCAGAGATTACTGTCGTCCGCGGCCGCGCTGCGTCGGCATCAAGATGCACCGTTTGCTGCCGAACGAGAACGTTATCTGCAGTATTGTTTCGATTCCGGTGCCACGTACGGATCTCTGCGTATAAAGAGCAATGAGTTGTTATGGGCTGCCCGGTTGCTTGGCGCAGATGCATCACACGGCATTGATATGGAGAAGCTAAAAGCGATTGTTGCCAGGCGAACAGCTGTTCAGAATGCGCCCACGGCCGAACGAAGGTTCATCGACATCACCCGTCCATGGCTTAGGTTTCTCGGCTGGTGGAAAGAACCCATCGTAGTGTTTGAATACCAGAGCGTACTGGATCAGTACTGCAGGTGGATGCACGACGAGCGAGGCTTCAGCGATTCAACCATCGTCAGTTGGCGAGACCGTGTGAGGAATTTCCTCAAGTGGTGCAGCACAACCGGACAGAAGCTGCACCTTCTTCAGCCGAGCGACATCGATAACTACTTTATCGATGAGAGTGCCCACCGCTGGAACCGGGTGACAGTCGCCACCATGGCCGGAGTGCTGAGGATATTTCTGCGCTACGCCGCGTCACAGGGATGGTGCACTCCTCGACTGGCCCAGGCGATACGTGGTCCGCGGATCTACAAGGAGGAGTCGCTTCCATTCGCACCCGATTGGGCTGATGTGCAAAGGATATTGGCCGACACCTTGACCGACGACCCTCGTGATGTGCGCGATCGCGCCATCCTGATGCTGCTATCCATATATGGTATGCGCGCCAGTGAAGTGGCATCGTTGCGGCTTGATCAGGTCAACTGGGAACAGCATGTCATTCGGATGTTCCGTCTCAAGAGGCGGCAACCGCAGGTGTATCCGCTTTTGCCGTCAGTTGCGGAAGCGTTAGCTCGCTACATCGACATCATCCGCCCATCAACATCCCACCCCGAAGTGTTCATTGGTCTGAACTCGCCACATCGCCCACTTACGCGCGCAGGCATTTACACGATCGTCAGTCCAAGGTTTCTAGCGCTTGGAATCGAGGTCGCCCATCGCGGACCGCACGCATTGCGCCACGCCTGTGCGACGCGCCTTATTGCCGAAGGATTGAGCCTCAAAGAGATAGGAGACCATCTCGGCCACCGCAGCACATCGGCCACACGCACGTACGCGAAGGTTGATCTGGCGGCTCTCCATGAAGTGGGGGATTTCGATCTAGGAGATCTGCAATGAAGCTAATCAATGGGCGGTTTCAAACCGAAGTGCAACGAGGGGGTTAATGTTTAGCGCTTTGAGGTTGACCCGCTGAGGCAAGTGTCG
>NZ_FCON02000380.1 GCF_001544535.1 Caballeronia choica
GGATTTCCATCGCCTTCCTCACAGGTCACTTGAAGATAAGCGAATAATGCCTTATTTTTTAACACAGTAGTACTAGGTAAGTGGACAAAAGCGGTAAGCGGTGCTCAACGTCTTCGCCATTGCGGTACCATTGCAACAGGATTTCTGTGGCAAATCGGTGGCGAAAATCATGTAAACGCGGTCCGTGGGTGGCGGTGGGGCTGCGCAAACCGATTTGGCGCGACAACGCATGGAACGTTCTGTACACGTCCGCGCGATGCAATGGATTGAGCGTGCTGGACACAAACAGGTGGAGCGCGGATCGTCCAGCAAGAAAACGCTCACGACGTGTGACGTAATCAGCAAGCACTTGCCGGGTTGAAGCATGCAGAGGCACCATCCGTATTTTTCCGAATTTCCCCCGAACCGTCACAATGCCTTCATTCAGATCAACATCCTCCCGTCTCAAATCGAGTGCTTCACCGAGGCGTAATCCCGATACACTCAGCAAACCTAAGAAACAATAATATGTCCACGGACGCAGGCCCATTCCGCCAGAGAGAGTCAATGCGGCTTGAAGTAGGGCCTCAATTTCTGCACTGCTGTAAAGGTAGGGCTTCGCGCGGCGCGGCCGGTACGGCATCAAGGCGCACGGTGGAATCTCCGTGTGTGGATCGATTGCACTGTAGTACTGGGCAAATCCACGGACATAACCTACTCGTGCTGCCCACGTTGCCAGTTGAGCGTACTTCGGTTGCTGTGCCCACTGGAGCACGCGGCGTAGGGTGATGTGAACAGCCCGCCGCTTTTCCATAAAGGTAGCGAAGTCCTGCAAAGCGTTGCCGGCAAGAAGCAGCTTGAATCCCAGGCCGCGGCGCAACGCTAAATAGCTCTGAACCGCTTCGCGCAGTGTGTTCATTGCATACCTCCCGGCCAAGGCAAGCCCAGTGTGCGCAAGGCAGCAAGGTCGATCTTCGCATAGATCGCCGTTGTTTCTGGATGACGATGGCGTAACAGCTCGCCAATCTCTGCCAGGGAAGCACCCTGACGCAATAGGTCGCAGGCCAGCCCATGTCGAAACTGATGGGCACCCTTGTGCGGCGTATCAATACCTGCTCGTTCCAGCGCACGCTCAACGATAGATCCGATGGCTTCCTGTCCCTGAAACTCCCCCACCGGCGCTACGCTACGCAAAAATACAGAGCGGCTGGTACTGTGCGGTCGCCCCTTCTGCAGGTAGTCGGCGATCGCCTCACCCACATCGGCCGGTAGCGGCATGGGGCATCCCCTTGCGCTCTTACCGTGCACATACAGACTTCCACTATCCCAGTCGATGTCATCCAGTTTGAGCGCGACGATTTCGCCCGCGCGCAAACCCAGTCGGGCCAGCAGCAATAAAATTGCATAATCCCGGGAGCCCACGGCCCTGTGACGGTTGCAAGATGCGAGCGCTGCTTGCGCATGCTCCACCGCGATCGCACGAGGGATTGATGCCATCGACCAGTTGGCAACGGTAGGTACAGCGGCAGCCAGATCACGCTTGACGGCGCCGCAGTAAAGCAAATATCGTAGGAAAGATCGCAGCGCAGTGACCATCATTTTTGCCCGCGCCAGATGAAGGCATTTTACCTGCTCCTGTACAAATGCGATGACATTAGCGGCCCGCAGCGAAGCGAGTTGTATTTTTTTGCGGTCACGGAAACAGGCCGTCAAAAAGACTCGGGCAAAAGGCACATAGATGCCGATCGTCTCGGTCGAAAGACCCCGTTCCTGCTGCAAGTACACCGTGTACTCGTCCAATAACCGCCGATCGGGCGTCACCTCGACGGCAACGGTCGGCAACTCTACGGCGGCACCCTGTTGGCGCAGAAAATCCAGCAACCGTTTCAATACGTAGGTGTCGCATGATCTGGGGCGTCGATGACGAGCCCGATAACGTAAGTAGCTCGCTATATGCACGTCCGTAATCGCTGGTAAAACAGCATGTGTTTGCTTGAGCCAACGGCTAAAATCAGCAGCCAATCGGGTTTGCCCACGGCTCGACTCTGGAGCAAATCCTTGGTCGTCCAGCGATTTGGTAAAGGAACTGATATAGGACGCGAGCGGCCCTTCTAGCACACACCTCAACGACCACGAGCGACTGTATGACGGCTCCATGATGATCTCCTCCCAATCAAGATTACCTTGAGAGGAGTCAGGATAATGCCGACCACTATGGAACAAAAACGTTACCAATTACGACGAAAATGAAACTACTCGGCCATATTTTTTTACACGGAATTATGCCGGTAATTCCGATATCGGAATTACAGGCAGTCTACGCAGGCTCAGGTGCAGATGAACCTCGAGAGCAAGCGTCGACAGTACGAGCTCGTGGACGAAGCAAAG
>NZ_FCON02000381.1 GCF_001544535.1 Caballeronia choica
GCGAGGCCGCCGACGCCGCGCAGGCCTACCAGCGCTTCTGCGCGTTGCGGCCGGATGTCGTCGTGATGGATCTTGCGTTGCCGGGTGCGAGCGGTATCGAAGCGATGCGCCGCATGCTCGCCCGCGAGCCAGATGCGCATGTGCTGATTTTCAGCGTGCACGAGGAAGCGATCTTCGTGCGTCGCGCGCTCGATGCCGGCGCGCGTGGCTATGTGACGAAGGCGAGCGCGCCCGACGTGCTGGTCGAAGCGGTGCGCTCGGTTGCGCGGCGCGTGTGCTATCTGAGTGCCGACATCTCGCAGGCGCTCGCGTTGCGCGCGACGTTCCAGGAAGGGCCGCCCGGACGCCAGCTATCAGCGCGGGAATTCGAGGTGCTGCGCCTGCTCGTGCAGGGCTACACGTTGCCGAGCATCGCGGAGAAACTGGGCCTGAGCCAGAAGACCGTGGCGAACCATCAGTCGATGATCCGGCAGAAGTTCGGCGCCGACAACGGCGTGCAACTCGCGCAGATGGCGAGCCGGCTCGGCCATCTCGTCAGTTTCGCGGATTTCGCCGGATCGGCGGAGGCTTCGTTCACGGCTTCGTTCGGCGCGGCGGTGAGTAACGGCACGCCGACCTGAGCGGCGCCGCAGGCACGACCGGCACCCGCGCGCAAAAGAGAAAGCCTCGCCGAAGCGCGTCACGATATGAAACTCGCTGCCGAACGCTTCTACGCCCTCGCGCATGCCGAGGAGCCGCAACCCCTTGCCCGGCTGCTGATGTTCGTTCATTTTGCTGGCGCCGCGTTCAATGTGTCGCTTACTGTAAGTCCGCTAATGTGTTCCGTTAAGGTCGGCGAGAGGCGTCAATGGTACTCGGTGAAAAAAGGTCAATCGAGCCTCGAAGCTGGCGGTGGTGCTTCGGCCCCTTGGTCGAGGGCCGCTTTCGCGCGGATAGGAGGTGCTGCCTGGGCACGTCCTGAGATGAAGCAGGGCATGCTTGCTGCTTCCGGAAGCTGGTTGAGCCGAGTCGCGGCCCGATACAAAATCAGCGTCGCGATGCTGTGCGAAACCAGCATTTCAGGTGAGTTGCCGGCGCCGGGAACCGCGGGATGGATACTTTTGGTTTTGTCGCGCTAAGACGCACTGAGATAATGCACCGGAAACAGCTTGACGGCCCAGCGGTGGACTGTCGAATGATCGACATCAATCCCACGTTCGGCCATCATTCCTTCGAGGTGCCGCCGCTGGCCGACTCTTCTATCAGCAAAGCGCACTTTATGTGCCATGAGTCTTGCGGGCTATGCCGACCACGGTCTGACCTGTCTTGCCATCACTCTGCGTCTTGCCTGAGCAATCTGTGGGATGTGCGGGCATTCTGTGGGTTGAGCAGTACGTTCTGTACTGCGGTTGTTGCTATGCAGTGGCGCTGGCTGTCGCTGGCGAGAAGAAGCCCGGTTCGTAAAGAAGGGCGATGACCGTTGGACTCGATGCACCGGCCGCTAGTGTCTTAACATGGCACTCAATCCGAGTTCGTCGGCGACCTTCTTCAATCGCTTGTCACGCGTCCAGATGGTTACGCCAGGCTGCAACCGAGCGGACGCCAGCAGGGCGGTATCGACATATCCGATTCCACGGCTGAAGAGTTGCTCGCCCTCAATGAGGAAGAAAATCTCTTCGGTCGTGGCGATGGGCGCACCCGGGAGATCAAGCAGCGCCCCAAGGACGACTTCACGATTGCGCAGGCTGCCGAGAGAGATTTCCCCGATTACGTAGGGGTGAGCGAGCACGCGTTCCTCTGACAGCAGCCTCACCAGCACCGAATCGGACGCGCTAATGTGGTCGATCCACACGGATGTGTCGACCAAAATCATTCAACATCTTGCCGACGACGCGGAGCCCCCTGAATCCCCGGCTGGCTACCGCCTAGGTTCGCTAACCGACGCGCCGCCTCGCGTTCGATAAGTGCTTTGAGGGCTTCACGAACCAGCGCTGTTTTTTCGTCCAACCCCGTGTAGGCTTGCGCCTTGGCGATCAAGTCGTCGTCGAGTGCGATCGTGGTGCGCATAGATGCTCCGATAGTTTATCGGCATACATTATAGCATCACAAGATGCACAAATTCGTGCGCCGGCCCCATAAACTTTCGCCGTCGGAGAGCAATATCTGGAGATACTTGCATACGCTGCGACGTTTTATTTGACATAAAACGATTTGTCCCCGTTTTGACATGTAGGGGCAAAGTAGTAATGTCGTATTTGAGCAAAGTACAGATGTCGTACCAAGGGATCTGTAGCGCATGCTGGTG
>NZ_FCON02000382.1 GCF_001544535.1 Caballeronia choica
GGATCGACGAAGAACAGCTTGCCCAGCGCGAACGCGGGCCCGTGCGCCACTGTTTGCACGGCGAGCAGCGTGGCGGCGGCAAAGGTCAGGAAACTGAAGCCGACGTTGAGCTCCGCGGCGACATGATGCTGGCCCACGAGCGCCAGACAGGCGCCAGCGCAAAGCGGAATTCCGAAAACGAGCAGCAGTACCCAGGCTTCAGTCATCTTTGAGTTTTTCGAGGTGGTGAATGTCCAGGCTGTCGAACTGCTCGCGAATCTGGAACATGAACACGCCGAGGATCAGGATGCCCACCAGCACATCGAGCGCGATGCCGAGTTCGACGATCATCGGCATGCCGTTCGTCGCCGCGGCGGCGGCAAAGAACAGACCGTTCTCCATCGACAGAAAGCCGATTACCTGAGGGATGGCCTTCGCGCGCGTAATCATCATCATGAACGACAGCAGCACGCACGCGAGTGCGATACCGAGCGTGCCACGCGCGACCGATGAGGCGAGCTGGCTAATCGGTGACGCGACGTTGAACGCAACGATCACGAGCACGATGCCTATCAGCAGCGTGGCGGGAATGTTGAGGAGCGACTCCACGTCCGTCTTGACGTTCAGGCGCTGCACGAGCCTATAAAGAATCCAGGGGATCAGGCCGACCTTGAGCACCAGCGTGAGTGCGGCGGAGATATAGAGGTGCACGTCGGCGGTGACGTATCCGAGGATCACATTGGCTGACACGAGTGTCAGGCCCTGCAGCGTGTAGAGGTGAATCAGCGACAGGATCCGGCGCTGGCTGAGCATCGCAAACGACAGCAGCAACAGGATGGCGGCCAGGAAGTTGATGATCTGCGTCGCGAAACCGTGCATTCACGCCCCCAGCAGAAAGTGAACGAGCATCCCGATGACGGCCAGCAGGAACGCGGTCGCGAGAAACTCCGGCACGCGGAAAATGCGCATCTTCGCGTTGGTCGTCTCGACGACCGCGAGCGTCGCGCCCCCCACCAGCAATTTGACGAAGAGCGCCGGTACGGCGAGCAGCAGTGCCAGAGGATTGCCGGCCTCGGCGATGCCCCACGGAATGAACAAGGCAACGCCGATGCAGGAGTACGCGAACAGTTTGAGGCTCGCGGCCCATTCCATTAGCGCGAGATGCCGGCCGGAATACTCGAGGATCAGCGCCTCGTGGATCATCGTCAGTTCGAGGTGCGTGGTTGGGTTGTCGACGGGCAGGCGCGCGTTTTCGGCGAGCGACACCATCGTGAATGCGATCCCCGCGAATGCGAGGCTCGGATAGATTGCCAGTTCGCGATGGCCGAGCGTGGCGACGATGGTAGTCAACAAGGTCGACTTCGTGATCAGCGACGCCGAAAAAAGGACCATCAGCAGGGCGGGCTCCGCCAGGAAGCCCACCAGCATCTCGCGACGCGCGCCGAGGGTGCCGAACGCTGTGCCGACGTCCATCGCGGCCAGCGAGATCGACACGCGTGCCAGCGCGAAAAGACCCACCAGAGCGATCGCGTCCGCGGCTGGCGAGAGCGGTAGATCGGTGGAAAGCGTGGGCACGATCGCGCAGGCGAGCGTCACGCAGGCCCAGACGACATAGGGCGCGCCGCGGAAGATCGGGCTCGCATGGTCGGCGACGACCGACTCCTTGTTGAACAGCTTGTGAAGCATCCGGTAAGGCTGCCAGATGCTTGGCGCCCGGCGGTTCTGCAACCGTGCGCGGCACATGTTGACCCACCCCGTCAGCAAGGGCGCAGCCGCCAGTGCGAGCAGGATCTCCAGACCCTGGGAGAGTAATCCAGAGAGCGTGATCATCGCCTCACCAGCATCAGCAGCATGATCAGTACAAGAAAGCTGTGCATCAGATAAACCGCAATGCGGCCTGTCTGGAGCAACCCGGCCAGTGCCGCGACGCGCCTGACCAGCCGCCCGAGCGGCTCATAGATCAAGGCCCACGCGCGGTCCGACACGGTGACGCTGTACGCGGGGTGTTCGTCGAACGGAGAGGGCAGCCGACGTTCGATCCTGAACAGAGGCGCGAAGATTTCGCGGATCGGCTGCCCGAACCCTTCTGCCGTGTCCTGCATCCGCGCGTTCACGAACGGAAGGCCGCATGCCCAGGGGGCCGCCCGCCGCAGGCGCCCATGATAAAGACGGCGGACCAGTAGCCACGCGAGCCCACAACAGGCAAAGAAGAACAGCAGGAAAACCGCCGGCATGTAGCTGGCCCGGTCCACGCTGGTAGGGGCGAGCAG
>NZ_FCON02000383.1 GCF_001544535.1 Caballeronia choica
CCCGAGCAGCAACGCTTCGACGCCGTGATGCAGGCCGACGGCAAGATCGAGCCGCAGGACTGGATGCCCGATGCCTACCGCAAGACCCTGGTGCGGCAGATTTCGCAGCACGCGCATTCGGAGATCATCGGCATGCAGCCCGAGGGCAACTGGATCAGCCGCGCGCCGAGCTTGAAGCGCAAGGCGATCCTGCTCGCCAAAGTGCAGGACGAAGGCGGCCACGGCCTCTATCTCTACAGCGCGGCAGAAACGATGGGCGTCTCGCGCGATCAACTGGTCGACGCGCTGCACGTCGGCCGCGCCAAGTATTCGAGCATCTTCAATTACCCGACGCCCACCTGGGCGGACGTCGGCGTGATCGGCTGGCTGGTCGACGGCGCCGCGATCATGAACCAGATTCCGCTGTGCCGCTGCACGTACGGGCCGTACGCCCGCGCGATGATCCGCATCTGCAAGGAGGAGTCGTTCCACCAGCGCCAGGGTTTCGACGCGCTGCTCGCGATGATGAAGGGCACGCAGGCGCAGAAGGACATGGTGCAGCAGGCGGTGGAGCGCTGGTGGTGGCCGGTGCTGATGATGTTCGGCCCGAGCGACAAGGATTCGATCCACAGCGGCCAGTCGTTCCAGTGGGGCATCAAGCGCATTTCGAACGACGACCTGCGCCAGAAGTTCGTCGATGCGACCGTCGAGCAGGCGAAGATCCTCGGCGTCACGCTGCCCGATCCGGACCTGAAGTGGAACGAAGAGCGTCAGGCGCACGACTACGGCGCGCTCGACTGGGACGAATTCTGGCGCGTCGTGAACGGCGACGGCCCGTGCAACAAGGAGCGTCTCGCGACCCGCGTGAAGGCGCACGACGAAGGCGCGTGGGTGCGCGAAGCAGCGCTCGCGCATGCGGAAAAGCAGGCCGCCCGCGCCCACCAACAAGCCGCATGAACGAGGAGACGACGATGAACAAGGAATGGCCGATCTGGGAAGTATTCGTACGCAGCAAGCAGGGGCTCGATCACAAGCATTGCGGCAGCCTGCACGCACCGGACGCGTCGGGTGCACTGCGCATGGCGCGCGACGTCTACACGCGGCGTCAGGAAGGCGTGAGCATCTGGGTGGTGCCGTCGGCGGCGATCACGGCATCGGACCCGGCCGACAAGGCCGAGCTCTTCGAACCGGCCGGCGACAAGATCTACCGTCACCCGACCTTCTTCGTGCTGCCCGACGAAATCAACCACATGTAACGTGGAACGCGATATGACGACGCCTCAGCATCTCCAGTACATCCTGCGTCTCGCCGACAACGCGTTGATCCTCGGCCAGCGCAACGCCGAGTGGTGCAGCCACGGCCCGGCGCTCGAGGAAGACATCGCGCTCGCGAACATCAGCCTCGACCTGATCGGCCAGGCGCGCCTGCTGTACTCGCACGCGGCCACGCTCGACGCGCAACTGAACGGCACGCAAAAAACCGAAGACGACTACGCGTATTTCCGCACCGAGCGCGAGTTCGCGAACTACACGATTGCGGAGTTGCCGCACTACGGACCGCTCGCCGGCACTGTGCGCACCGAGCGCGACTACGCGGTGACGATCGTGCGCAACTTCCTGTATTCGGCGTTGATGAGCCATCTGTGGACGGCGCTGGAATCGTCGACCGATGTGCAACTGGCCGCGATCGCCGCGAAGTCGCTGAAGGAGACGCGCTATCACCTGCATCACGCGGGCGACTGGCTGATCCGCTTCGGCGATGGCACGGAGGAATCGCATCGGCGCGCGCAGGCGGCGCTCGATTACCTGATGCCGTACACACGCGAGTTCTTCAGCATCGACGAAGTGGAAACGGCGATCGCGGCCGCGGGCATCGGACCGTTGCCGGGCGCATTCGAAGCGGCGTGGCACGAAGACGTCGCGGCGACGCTCGCGCAGGCGACGCTCAAGGCGCCCGCCGAAGTGAAGCACGTGAGCACCGGCAAGCACGGCGAGCATTCCGAGCACATGGGTTATCTGCTCGCCGAGATGCAGAGTCTCGCGCGCCAGCATCCCGGCGCGAGCTGGTAAGCGTGGAGCGATCGATGAGCAACGCCGAAGCCATGCTCGATGAAGCGCTCAGACGGGACGTTGAAGGCAAGCTGAACGTCTTCGCGCTGCTGAATGCCGACGCCGCGCGAAACACCCAAGCCCCACTCGACGCCCAAACCACGATGAACGCAGACGCCACCGTCGCCCAGGCCTGGGCCGTGCTCGAAGCGGT
>NZ_FCON02000384.1 GCF_001544535.1 Caballeronia choica
GCTCACCGTCATAGGACGCTATTTCTTGCATATTCACTGCCACAATTCTGTCTCCTGTTATTGCTGCTGCAAATGCCGTCTGTGCGCAGCGCTCTCTGTTCAGCTCTGGCGTCCGCGGCGGCGTATGCCAGACTTTCCCACGGCCGCTCATTCATCCTGGCGGCTCTGGGGGAAAGTGAAACCTGCCCTGTGCGCAAGCTGTCATGTCGCTGGACGCCCCGATCCGGGCGTCGCAGCCGGACAACCTGGACGCTAGCGCTTGAACTGCTCGAGAAATTCCAGGAGCAATGCGTTAACCTGATCAACGCTTTCTTCCGCCGCGCTATGGCCCACGCCGGGGAGCAGCACCTTCTTCTGCAATCCGGACAAATAGGTGTCGAACTGGTCGTAGAGGCCACGAAGTTCGATCGGTTCAAGGGAAGGGTCGGCAGCGCCCCCGATGAACATGCTCGGCTGGCGGACCACCGCGCCGTCCAGAAACGAGGTGATTTCCCAGTTCCGGTCCCGACAGCGGTAGTAGTTAATCGCGCCGGTAAATCCCGTGCGCGTGTATTCGTCGACGTAGTAGTCGATCGCCCGTGCGCTCAACCATGACGGGAACTCCTTCGGCTCAGTGAAGGCATTGAGAATGGGCTCGCCGGCTTCGATGAACAGGCGCCAGCGTTCGGCGCCGACGGCGCTGCCGGAGACCGAGTAGTACATGCTGCGCAATGTCTTGCGCGGATCGCTGGCCAACTCGCGATCCGGCTTGCCGATCTGCTGGAAGTACAGGTGGTGGAACACCCGGCCCTTCGCCATTTCTTGCAAGCCCACAGTCGGTCTGATCTTTCCGCGCGGTGGCACTGGGGTATTGAGCATCACGAGGCCGCGGAACAGGTCCGGCCTCAGCATGGCCGCCGACTGAGCCACCCATGCGCCCAGGTCGTGTCCGACGATCACCGCGGACGTTTCACCCAGAGCCTTCATCAAGCCAACCATGTCGCCGACGGCCTGGCTCATGTCGTAGGCTTCAATGGCATCCGGCCGATCGGTTTGCCCAAATCCCCGCTGATCGGGGACGACGACCCGAAAGCCGGCCTTGGCTAAAGCCCCGATCTGGCGCCGCCACATGTACCACAGGTAGGGAAAGCCATGCAGCAGAATGACGAGCGGGCCCTCCCCCTCGTCGATGTAATGCATGCGAATGCCGTTGACTTCGGCAAAGCAGTGGTTGAATGCGGCGGGGTCGTCGGCATCCACTTGCCCCAATGTGGCGAGCGGCCGACGAGTGCGCATTGCAGCGTTGGTGTCCATTGTCTACCTCGATCTGTTGAAGTTCTCGGACTGTAAGATAGCGCTGGCTTGAGTTCCCCACTATACTTACCAGGACATAAGCTTGAGCAATTGGGACAGGTGACGTCGGTGCATACCCTGACGCGAAGTGCCAGCCTTACCGACTATGAGCACGTTGCCCGTTCAGTGGGGCTGGATCCGTTTCGGATGCTGCGGCTGGCCAAGCTGCCGCCCAAGGTCCTCGTCGATCCGAATATGATGATCAGTGCCGATTCGGTGGGATGGCTGCTGGAGGAGTCGGCCCGCCTGTGCGGCCAGGAGGCCTTCGGACTGTTGCTCGCGGAAACGAGAAGCCTGGCCAATCTGGGCATGCTGGCGCTGGCGATCCGGGAAGAGCCAACGCTGCGCGCTGCAGTGCAATCTTTCGCCCGCTATATGCGCCTGCACAACGGCGGCGTGCAATTGCGGCTTGACGATGCGGGCGACGTCGCGCTGCTGCATATAGGTGTGAATACGCAGGATCATGGCGTCTGGCGCCAGGCTGTCGAGATGACAACCGGTATCGTATTGCGGACGTTGAGAGTGCTGGCCCACGACACCTTCCGGCCGGCAAAGATCAGTTTCACCCACGCGCGGCCCGCCAGCCTTGAAGTGCACCGCCGCGTGCTGGGAACAGCGATCGAGTTTTCACAAGAATGCAATGCCATCGTTTGCCGCAGCCGCGACCTGGACAGGCCCATCCCTGCGGCAGACCCGGCGCTGAATCGCGAGATGAAACGATTGCTGGACATGCAGTTGGCTAGCCTGCGCGACGAGCCGACGCAGCGGGCGCGCCAGATCGTCAGGATGCTGCTGCCAGGCGGACTCTGTTCGGTCGATCGGGTTGCTCAGCATCTTGGCATGCATCGACGCACTCTTAACCGGTACCTCTCGGCGGAGGGTGAGAGCGTCACCACGATC
>NZ_FCON02000385.1 GCF_001544535.1 Caballeronia choica
TAGATCCTTACGCTTTAGATCGTTGACAGGAGCTGTACAACAATTTCACGTCGCTTCTAAGAGTCTAAGAGTCGAATGACCTTGCGTATGGAGTCGTCTGCTTTGTGCACGGCCTTTTCGAGTTTGCTGTCGGGCTGGAAGTTGGCGTCGGGGCGGTGGTGAAAGAGGCTATTGGCAAGCGGGCCGTATAAGCGCTGGTGGAAGAGCACGAACAGCAGGGCGACCTTTACGCCCTTGTCGGTGAGGCGGTAAGCGTATCGATTGCCGTCGCGTTCGAGCAGTGCGTGGGCGCGCATCTTTCGCAGGTCGTAGCGCAATTGGTTCAGGCCGTAGCGTTTGTCGGACAGACCAAAGCTCGTCACGAGGACCTCATGGAGTTGCTGGGCGCGCCAGCCACCGACCGTGGTGCCGGCATGCAGCAGCACTTGCATGAGGCGAATCATGCGGGTGTCGTGGATCTTGATGCCGGGATATTTGGCGCTGCCCACGGTGATGGGTAGCGCCAGGCGCTGCAACAGCGGGAAGTCCACGTGCGCGTTCAGGCATCGGGCCTGGAAGGTGGCGAAGCGCTCGGTGATGCCGAGGAACTTCTCGCGCACGTCGCCCAGGTGTTCGAGCCCTTTCCTGAGGCCGAAGTCCGCCAGATTGTTCGAGCAGACCTCGTTGCGCAGGAAAGTGGCGAACTTCTCGTACTGCTTGACAAACGCGTGCTTCCAGTAGGCACGAAAGATGTGATGGCCGTGCTCGATTTGCTCGAGGGTGGTGTTGAGATTGCCATGGAGCTTTTTGGTGATGCGCGTGCCGAAGATCTCCGAGACCTTGTCGACGGATAGCCGCCACAGCCCCAGCTCACAGCTGCGCTCGAAGATCTTGTGGATCGGAAAGTGGCGCTTGAAAATGAAGTTGCGGCAGTATTCGATCTGGCTGATGGCGTAGAAGCGGCGCACGCTGATGAGCGCGCGCTCCCTGGCCGAGAACTTCGGTCCCAGCAGCAGCGTCCAGTAGTCGAGTCGCTCACGGATGAGCGCAGGGCTGAGCCGGTCGGCCGCCGCCTGCAGCGCAGCCGGATCGTCGACCGCTAGAAAAGCGTTGTCGTGTTTGCGAAAGCCGATCCCAGCCCGATTCAACTCCTGCTCGATGAACGAGTGGCCGTTGAGATAGTAGGTGGTCTGGAACGGGAAGAACGAGGCCACGCGCATCGCGATGGGCCCCAAGGTCTCGTCGCGAATGTAGAAGTAGTAGTGAGTGAAGCGGCTGCGCTGCGGCGCCAGGATGCGGTAATTGGGGTCGCGCGTCGGATACTTGGGCACCGTGCAGCGAAACGTGGGTCCCTGCTCCATGCTCTTGAAGATGAAATAGATGCCGTAGCGCTGCGCCCGCACCATCGGGCGCAGCCACCGTTGAACGTAGTCTTCCTTGCGCACACCCTTCTCGGCCCACTCGATGGGCGTGCCATGATTGCGGGCAAAGGCCTCGACCCAGCCCTGATACTCCGCGGTGCGCCGGCTCAACACCTCTTTGTCGACGGCCGCAACGCCCACGACCTGGCGGAAGAAATAGACCACCTGCTCGGGTCGTGTCAGCGCGCTCAAGTAGCCGTGGATGACAATACGGTCGAAGCAGTGGTATACAAACACCAACAGGCTGCCGAACAGCTTGGTGAAGAGTTCCATCTGTCCTCTCCTCGACGGTTGCGCTCTCAAATGATCAGACCGTCGGCGGCAGGGCGCTTGGGCAGGGAGCGAGCCCATGACTAAACGCAAGACTCGGCACGAGTCCACCACACCGCGGCTGTCACGGGACAGTTTGCACCTTGCCAAAGAGGTCCGCTCGATCCAGCGTCGCGCGGCCGAGCACGATGGGCGCATCGTCACCATCGGACCGCTGGTGTGCTTTTCCACCGACACCGGCGACGCCTGGATGCTGGAGCCGGCAGACCAACTCGCCGTCAGACTGGCCGCCGGCGGAGATCCGCTGCCGGTGTACATCGAAGAAACCGAGACCCGCTTCGCCATCGGCTGGCAAGGACACTACCGAATCGAGGGTCAGATGTTCGTCTTCGAAGACACCGGCTTGCACCGTCTCGCCGCCATCCAAGGCTACCCGGTACAGCGACTCCTTCGCGCTATCGACGAAGCGAATCGCCACTAGCTGCAACGGCGCCGCCTTCAAATTTCAAATATGTTTGGCTAG
>NZ_FCON02000386.1 GCF_001544535.1 Caballeronia choica
GCCATGCGGCAGGTTTGTCCGACTGCATCGCCCGCGCTTCGCCATGAGCCGCCATCGTATCGTCCGTGCGTTCGTGCGATGGCACACAGAAGCAAGCCAGTTGTCGACGTACCCTTTGTTCCTACGTTCGTCGACGCACACGCTCGATGAGATTCAGAATGTCTGTCGACTCCGGTTGCCGCACGGCACGAGGGACCCTTGGCAGCGCCTTGTGGCTCGGGATCGGCCCGGGTGCCAACACCGCAGGTTCGCTGATCGGGGTTTCAACGCAATTACCGACCCCGAATGGTTCGCGCGTGGCTTCATCCCGCTCGTACCCATTCCAGACGTCGCGTATCGTTTCCGATGCGCTGCGGCCCCTCCCTTTCAGGACTTCACGATGCCGAACGTTTCGATGGCGACTTTGCGGACCAGGCGGTGCCATGTGCGCCAAATCGAGCAAACTGACCCCTTGCGACTACTGCGATGAAGTGACCGACCCATGAAGACACTGGCCACATCGATTTCATCCCTGCCTGCTCCAAGCCGCGTTCCAGATCGCGCGGAAGGTGCAGGGCGCAAGTCTTCTGACGAAAGGACCATCGACTCCCTGCAGATCGGCATGAACTGGTTTGCCGAGTTTCCAGGCGGGCTCGACCGCATGGTGGACGCTCTCGTACGCGCCCTTCCAGCGCAAGGCGTGACCGTGCGGGGACTGGTGGCAGGCAGCGAAAACGTGCGCATATCGACGCATGGCACCATCACGCCGTTTGCCACGCCCGACGCGCCGATCCTGCAGAGGATCTCGAAGCTGCGGCGCGCGGCTGACAGGCTGCGGACGGAGCGCGTTCCTGATGTGATCGCCGCACATTTCGCGCTCTACGCGGCGCCGCTGTTCGGCAAATTCGCGGATGTGCCGAAGGTGATCCATTTCCACGGGCCATGGGGTGACGAGACCGCCTTCGGCGCGCGCAACCGCGTGAACGCGGCGGTCAAGCGTGCCATCGAACGCCATACGTACCGGCGCGGGAAGTTGCACATTGTCCTGTCGCAGGCTTTCGCCGGCGTGCTGCAGCGCTACGGCGTCGACGCGGGCACGATTCGCATCGTGCCTGGCTGCGTGGACGCCGAGCGCTTCGGCATCGATGTCGATCGCCGGACGGCGCGTGCCGCGCTCGGGCTTTCGCAGGATCGTCCCGTGATTTTTTGCGTGCGGCGGCTCGTCCCGCGCATGGGGCTGGAGGACCTGATCGAGGCCATGGTCCTCGTGCGCCGGGCGGTCCCCGAAGCACTGCTTGCCATTGCCGGCAAGGGCCCGCTCGCGGCGGCGCTGCAAGCGCTGATCGAACAACGCGGATTGTCCCAGCATGTTCGTCTTGCGGGTTTCGTGGCGGACGAAGCGTTGCCTCTCTGGTATCGGGCGGCGAACTTGTCGGTCGTGCCGACGGTCGCGCTGGAAGGCTTCGGCCTCACCACCATCGAATCGCTCGCGGCCGGCACCCCTGTACTCGTGACGCCGGTTGATGGCCTGCCCGAAGCGGTCGTGCCGCTCGACCCGCAGCTCGTGCTGGAAGCATGCGGTGCGAGGGCGCTCGCCGCCGGGCTTGCGGACACGCTTCTCGGCCGTCGTGTTGTTCCAGGCGAAGCTGCATGCCGCGAGTACGCTCGGTCGCATTTCGATCTGCCGGTGATCGCGGCGAAAGTCGCAACGGTCTATCGCGAGGCCATTGAAGCGCCTTGAACACGGGCGTTCGGCGGATGGCAGGCGATTCGCCGCCGTATTCGATGCAATAAACTCAACACTCCATTTGGTGTTCAATGGAAACAAGCATTCTCAGGAACATCGCGATCAACTTCGTCGGGCTCGTCCTGCCGGTGTTCGTTTCGCTCGCCACGGTGCCGCCCTACATTCACGGTCTGGGCCTCGAACGATATGGCGTGATCAGTCTGGTGTGGGCGCTGGTCGGCTACTTCAGCGTGCTGGACCTCGGCATCTCGATGGCGACGGAAAACCGTCTCGCCAAGGTTCGCCACACCACCGACGGGAGCATCGAGCGCATCTTCTGGAGCGCATTGTTTCTCAATCTTGCCACGGGGCTGGTCGGTGCCGGGCTGCTCTGGATCGGCGCGTACATCTACATCGAGCGGATCGCGAACATCAGCCCGGTATTCCGGCGCGAAGTGCTGGACGCGTTGCCGTGGAT
>NZ_FCON02000387.1 GCF_001544535.1 Caballeronia choica
TCATTGTAGTTCTCCGGAAAAGAAAGGGGAACGCCACGTTGAAGCGGTCCCTTGGAACGGCTTAGAGTTTTTATCGACCAGTGGTGAGGCGGCGCCGGGTCGTCGTTGTCCCCTTCATCAAATCGGGCACCGCCTCTAAACATCGGCTGGGGAGCCGATTAACGCCAGCCGCCGCCCAGCTTGCTCCATGCGTTGGCAGCGGCATCCGCGCCCGAGCCACCCGTTGCCGACGCCGTGCCGTGACCGACACCGCCCGCGCTCGACGTATTAATGTGGCTCGTCGTCGCGTTGGTGCCGTTGCCGGTCACGCCGAAGCCGCTGCCGGCGATCGCTTGCGCGTTCGCGTTCGACATGCCGTAGTCGGTCGCCGCGAATGAACCGTAGCCCGACACGGAGGCGGAAGTCTGGCCACCCGACGAAGAGGTCGAGCTGGAATTCGTTCCCGTGCCGGCAACAGCCGCGACCGAGAAGAGCGAGAACAGTGCAGCGGCGATCATCGTGCGTTTCATGATTTGCATTCCTTATTGAATTGAAAGATTGTCTCTTTGTTTTATGACGACATCCACTCCATCTCCCCACTGACTCATGACACTCGCGGTCACGTGGCCAGGTGCTGCAGCCTTTCGGCTTAGCGCCAGCCGCCGCCGAGCTTGCTCCATGCGTTGGCTGCCGCGTTGGCACCCGACGTGCCGCCTGCCGTCGCGCCGCCGAAGCCCGCGCCGCTGACCGTCGTCGTGTTGATATGGCTTGTCGTTGCGTTGGTCGTGTTGCCGGTGCTGTTAAAGCCCGCGCCGGCGGTGGCCGAGGCGTGGCCGTTGGCAGCGCCGGCATCGGTTGCCGTGAAGTAGCCGAAGCCGGCCACTCCAGCGGCGGTCGTAGCGCCCGAGGTCGAGCTCGAGCTGGAGCCCGTGCCGGTGGCGAATGCCGCGACCGAAACGAGGGAGAGAACGGCTGCTGCGATCAGATTGCGTTTCATGGTATGTCTCCAGGTTGATGGCGCACGGTTATCCAGCTACATCGACGCCGACATGTAGCAGGTACAGCGAAAAGCGTTCTGAACCACGCCAAAGCGTGCGGGTGCGCGCCTCCGCACAGAGCGTTACGTTATCTTCAACGAAGCTCCGCGCGATGCGACCGTACGGCTTCCGGCGTGATGCGCGTCAGGGACGCGCGGGGAATCGGTCTGGTTCGGGCGTGACAGTGACGGCAACGTGGCGTAGCCGTGCATCGATGATCGATGCGCCGTCGGTCGAGTCGAAGTGTTCTGCTGGCGATTGACCGCGCATGGCGGCCAGGCCAGCGGTGCTCGTGTTTTCTTGTTCGTTCTTCATCGCTATCCCCGTAGCATCGTATCTTGATGCTTTCAAGTAGGTTCGTTTTGCTTTCACGTTCGTCCTACGTTTGATGTGACTTTACGGAAGATGTGGGACAAGAAGCGTTAGACATCCAACACTAATCATCACATCAGATTTCTTCGTGAGAAAGAGTGTTCGTAAACGCTCATTGAATCGGGGCATGGCGTGAATGCCAGAGCTAAGGTCAAGAGTGATGTATGGGCAGCTTGATGGTCGGCGATTTCAGGCGGCGAGTTTCTGCTGAGCCGGTCGATAGTCTTGCACCGGTTCGCCGTCCCTGAAGGCAATGTCGTCCAGCAACAGCTTGATCTGTTCGGGGCCGTTAATGCGGCGCCAGGTTTTTTCGGCTTCCTCGATCAGCTTGAATGCCAGGCCAAGGAAAGTCGGTCGCGACGCGTAGTTGCGCGTGCGCGTAGTGCGGTGGCGCACGGTCGCGAACGTCGACTCAATCGCATTCGCGGTCCGCAAATGCTGCCAGGGCGGATTCAACCGGTCGTCGCAACACCTTTGACCGAGGAGGTGTTTATGGGACGACCAGCGGGGTGGATGCATAAGTTGACAGGGCGAGGAGCGATGCGCTCGCCGGGTGCACCGTCACACCGGCGTGAGATCGAGCGTCTATTTTGGAAGCAGATCGCCACCGGTATCACGAGCGAGAAAGCAGCAGAGGCGGTTGGCGTGTCGCAATAATGCAACTTAATTGTAAGCGGTAGTTTCAGCACGTCGAATGTAGAATCGTTTGCAATCGATGGGCGAATGTAGCCGCATCGCGGCGGTCG
>NZ_FCON02000388.1 GCF_001544535.1 Caballeronia choica
GCGACGCTCGTCGCGCATGGCTTCACCACCGTCGTCATGAAGCGCTCGATCATGACCGAGAAGATCGCGCGGCGCGGGTATCACATCTACCGCGAGTACGGCGTCGATCCGCTGGAGCGGCATCACGTCGACGAGGTCATGTCGCGGACGGTGCAGACGATCGACGCGGACCTGACGGTGCGCGAAGCGCTCGCGACGTTCTTTGGCGTTGCGCAGAGGCATCGCGCGTATCCGGCGGTGCGCGGCGGCGCGGTGATCGGCATGGTCGACCGGGCGACGCTCGAACGCGACCCTGCTTCGAGCGTCGGGGATGCGCTGCGCGGTGCTGCGCCCGTCGTCGCGCTGCCCGGCGAGACCTGCCGGCTGGTCGCGACGCGACTCGCGGTGCATGGCCTTGAGCGGCTGCCGGTCGTGACGGACAACGAAACGCGGCGGCTCGTCGGGATCGTGTCGCGCAGCGATCTGGTCAAGCCGTCGCTTGCTCACTTCGACGAAGAGCACAAGCGCGAGCGGTTCCGGCGCATCGGGCGTGGCGGATCGGCCTTTGCAAAGCGCAGACGCGCCGGGAGCCGGTAGGCGCGCGGCGATCCTCGCCGCTCGCGGCTTCCACGCGCAGGGCGCGCTCCACGACTCTCCTTTTTCCCTCACGCCCCGCCGCCGATAAGCACCAAAACAAGGCACATGCCGATTCGGCCCGCGGGTGCATCTCGTCCAACCATTCCGTGCTATTTCCCCATCCGGCGACTACTCTCAGTCTCAGCCGGAACCGGCCGGGGCGCCTGCACAGCCTTTCATTCGTGAAAGATTAACTTCCGTGCCCGCCGGGCCCCGGGATTTCCCCTGCTTTACACGCAACGCGCGTCGGTATTAAATAAATCAACTTGATTTAATTAATCAGAAAACGACGGTAGTTTCCCGGAGGAGACGCGTGAGAAGCCCCCATATCGGCCAAGGCAGCAACTCGGCCAACGTGCGCCGCTACAACGAGCGCTTGCTGCTGCAAGCGCTGCGCCGCACCGAGCCCGCGTCGAAAGCCGACCTCGCCCGTCACGCGAACCTGACGAGCACGGCCGTCGGCAGCATCATCGCGTCGCTCGGCAAGGCCGGCCTGATCGAATTCACCGGACGGCGCCTCGACGGCCAGCGCGGCCAGCCCGCGTCGCTGATCCGCCTCGACCCGCGCGGTGCGTTCGGCATCGGCGTTCGGCTCAATCGCACGAGCCTGGAGACGGTGCTGGTGAACTTTGCCGGCTCGGTGCTGGCGCGCGCCTCGTACGACATGGTCCTGCCGCATCCGACGGAAGTCCTCGGCATTCTCCAGCGCGACATCCAGGCCATGATGGAACATCTGAGCCCGAGCGAACGCGAACGGCTGGCCGGCGTCGGCCTTGCGCAGCCCTTCAATCTCGGTAGCTGGCTGCGTGAACTCGGCTTGCCGGCCGACACGTTCCGCGCCTGGGACGAAATGGACTTCCCGAGCGAACTCGGCCGCGCACTCGGGCTGCCGGTGTTCAACGAAAACGACGGCAACTCGGCCGCCATCGCGGAACTGTTCTACGGCTGCGGGCGCCACTGCGACGACTTCATCTACCTGTTCCTCGGCTCGGCGATAGGCGCGGGCATCGCGGTCGACGGCGACTGTCTGCGCGGCGTCTCGGGCAACGCGGGCGACATCGCCGTGATGCCGGTGGCGCCGAGCCGCCTGCCGTCGGCGCCGCAGCCGGCCGGGCAGTGGGACATCCTGATTTCGCGCGCGTCGCTCAATGCCCTGGCACGCCACCTGCGCTATTGCGGCGAATCGATCAAGAATCGCGCCGACCTCGAAGACTGCATCGCGCGGCGCCTGCCGGCCGTCGACGAGTGGATCAACGATTGTGTCGACGCACTCGCCCCGGCGCTGCGCTCGATGCTGTGCGTGCTCGACGTGCCGGTCGTGGTGCTCGACGCCGATATCGACGCCGGCCTGCTCGATACGCTGATCGAACGCCTGCGGGCGACGATGGGCGCGAACGCTCCGGAATCGCGCGACGTGCCGGTGCTCGCGCGCGGTTCGTTTGGCCGCGACGCGGGCGCGATCGGCGCCGCGACGCTGCCGATGTTCTTCAACTTTTCTCCGCGCGC
>NZ_FCON02000389.1 GCF_001544535.1 Caballeronia choica
AAAAACTGGGCTTTATGTCACCCCATGAAGCCCGTCACGCAGCCACCATGAAAGAGGCCGCCTGAGTTGCAAACCCGCGTCCAGACAATCCGAGCCGGTACACGGAAATTGATCGGAACATCCGCGCCGGTCGACAGCTCCGTTGCCGATTTATCGAACGGCCGCTAACTCAACAATCATCGGCCGTTCGCAAAAACCCATTGACCGTCTCTTCGTGGCCGAACCCATCCCCACGGCGCACTTCGGAATCGCCCCCCTTGCGACCTGTCGCGACGAGAGCTCCCACTCCTGAAGCAATTGGCCGGCTATCGGCCTATCATACGCAACCGCTCCCTACCCAACCTGCTCAGGCTGATGAGCCGAGCGCCGATTCATGATCGCTCATCTGACAAGAGCCGGTCTGAATTCTGCTCGCAGGATATTTCGCAAAAGGACTTTGATCATGGATGACATCTCTCCGCAAGCGTTCATAGATGCGGTAAGCGGATATCAGAAGACCGCCGCGGTGAAGGCCGCAGTGGCGCTCGATCTGTTCACCGCGATCGAGAATGAGAATGGCGAGCTCTCGCGGATATCGAGCCGCGTGCAGGCCTCCGAGCGCGGTGTGCGCATGCTGTGCGATTACCTGACCGTGCAGGGGTTTTTGCAGAAGGAGACAGGATGCTATCGATTGACACCATCGACTTCCGCGTTCCTTACGACTTCCTCGCCGGCCTGGATGGGGAGCATCCTGGATTTCTTTGCGGCCCCTGAAATGATCGCGCTGTGGCTGGACGATCCAGTTGCGTTCGTTCGCAACGGTGGATCCGTAGGGCTGGGCAACATGGCCCCAAACCACCCCGTCTGGGTGAAATTCGCGCGCGCGATGGTACCGTTTGTGGCGCCCACCGCACAGAACATAGCTCAACAAGTGGGCACATGGCCGCAAGCACCGAAGCGCGTACTCGATATTGCCGCCGGGCACGGGGTATTCGGAATTGCGATCGCCAAGGCTGTCCCCGGCGCAGAAGTCGTGGCGACCGACTGGCACGCGGTACTGGAGGTCGCGAAGGAAAACGCTGCGGCGGCCGGTGTGAGCGCGCGCCATCACACGATCGCGGGCAGCGCGTTTGAAGTCGAATGGGGAACGGATTTCGATCTCGTGCTGATCACGAATTTCCTCCACCACTTCGATCGGCCGACCTGCGTAGAACTGCTCTCGAAGGTACACAGGAGCCTCAGCCCCGGAGGGCGAGTACTCGCGGTGGATTTCGTTCCTAATGAGGATCGCGTGTCGCCACCGTTCGCCGCTGCGTTCTCCTTCGTGATGCTTGCGTCCACACCACAAGGTGATGCGTACACTGTGCGCGAGTTCGAGGAGATGGGCAGCCAAGCAGGGTTTTCAAAGGTAAGCGTAGCGCCGCTGCCGCCTTCGCCGGAAAGTCTCATCATTTTCGAGTAGCACGCTGCCTGGCTCTGCGCGACGCACAGAAGGCACTGACTGTGCCGCCGCTCACGGCGGCTTGCGAACCCAGAACAGATATGCGCCCGGGCGCCCGAAACCTGACCGTCCTACCGCTGAGAAGCGGGAATCGAATCTCCACCCAAAGCTGACGCCTGAAAACGGACTCACAGGCGGAACGCGAACGCACTTTTGGCGCTGGTCGCCTTTAGTTTGGAAGGCCCACTACCGAAAATGATCGAAAGTGCGAGGAACGGTCTCGCATCGCGATCAACTCCTTTTCTTCTGGTGCATCACGCCACGCCTGTAGCTGATCTGCACTGTCGAAAACGTAAATGACGACACGCGAAGCCGGCGGAGAACCTTCGATCGAGTTCGTGATACGCGTCCCCGTCGAGGCAATGTGACTATCAGCCCTTGCGGCGGCGAAAAGCGAGCGCGAGTAAACCCTGCCCTGCAAGCGTCAACGCCAAGTTCGGAGGTCTTGGCACTGTGGATGTCAAAGTGTAAAGTCCGCCGCCCCTTCAAACTCGTAGTTGCTGAACTGTATTACTGACAGGTGCACCAAATAGTGCCTTGCGCGTTATACGGGTATGAAGACGAAAACTGATGGCCGAAAACTGGAT
>NZ_FCON02000390.1 GCF_001544535.1 Caballeronia choica
GCAATGGGGCGTTCATTGTGCACCTCCTTCTGAAACCTCGATAAACATTGGGATCTGTCCTTCGACGTCGTTGCGACACGGGCGATGTTTGCGCGTCAGTGCCGTCGCAACAGCTTCGCTGCGAAGATCACTTGCACGAATCTGCCAGGGGGCGTCGGGCACCACTTGTTCGGCAGGCAGAACCCGATCGTTGATCAGTCGCCGGATCATGTAATGGGTGACGCCAAGCAGCTTTGCAGCCTCGGACATCGTCAACCATTCCCCATTCTTCTCGGCCGACTTGTAGGCGCGGATGTCTCGTACGTTCCGTATAGAGCGGACGCGATGTGCGGTCCAGGTCTTGTCCTGGCCGGTCCGTATCCCCATCCGGTTTAGCGATGCAGCGATGTCCTTATCTGACCATCGGGCAGCCATGCTGCGAACGATCGCGAGCGCTTCGTCAGAGGTGCTGCATCCGTGCTCGCCTGTCTTCGGTTTGCGGATCCGCAATTGTGAGTGCTGCCCACCTTGCCAGTGAATCGTCAGGATGATTTCACGGGCCGTCTCGTCCACGTCCGCAACAATATCAACGATCAAGGCTCGCACCAGTTGCTGACGCATGCGCATGGTGACACCCGGAGCGTTCCAGGCAGCGTCGAGGTCCTCGGCAAGCTTTGTGAAGTCAGGAGCAGGGATAGCTGCCGTCGGTGTGCCTGCCGTCTCAAGGCGTGCCTGGCAGGCCTGTACACGACGCAATGCCGTTTCCCAGTTCTTCTCCAGTTGCGCAGCGATCAGACGGTTATCGGGGTCGCAGGCGGCGTAGCGTCGCTCGGCCAGCGTCGCTTCATACTGAGCCTGCTGCAGCTCGAGTTCGATGATCCGCCGCTGCTCGCTCATGGTGTCCATATGCATTTGCTCGGCCTGCAGGGCCGCCTCTATCGCCATTGGCTCCACGACACGCATTAGTTCTTTTGCGATTGCAGCGTCTATGCGAGGGCCACCAAACCTCATGCACTTCGGTGGTGTCATGTCAAAACGGTAGCATCGGTAGACCGGTCGCGGCGTTCGTCCAGTATAGGTCACCGACAGGCGGCGTCCGCAGCGCGCACATCCCAGCAGACCAGCCAGCAGAGCCTGTCCACCACGCCCCGATTTTACGTCACCCGTCTTGCCGTAGGCATTGGCCGCGAGCAGCTTGCGGTTGCGTTCGAATTCTGCCCAGTCGATGTAGCCCTCGTGGTGCTCCCTGAGCAGAACCTCCCATTCTTCAAACGGCTTGCGGTGCTTGTAACTTTTGCGCGCACGACCATCAACGATGCTCATCTGCTTGCCACTCTTGCCGTACACGTAGGCCCCGGCATAGAACGGATTCCGCAGCACTGAGATCACGTTACGGTAACGTATCAGCGGCCAGTCGACGTGTGTCAAGGTTCTGCCATCGGTCGGGCGTGGGAAGTGAACTTGTTCAGCCAGTAACGACAGAAAGGCCTGCCGCGCGCTACCCAGTTCGCGAAAGCGGGTAAAGATCAGGCTTATCACTTTCTGCAGTCGCAGGTCTGGATCGAGACCCAGGCCGACCTCACGATGCCAGATATAGCCAATCGGCACGCTGATGCGCAACTCACCGCGCTTGGCCTTGGCGCGCGCGGCATCGAGCATCCGCGTTCGGAGCACATTAAGCTCAAATTCGCTGATGCTGCCCTTCATGCCGAGCAGCAGTCGGTCATTCGGCCGACAAGGATCGTACACGCCATCGAGGTCGATGACCCTCGCCTCGACAAGACCGCACAGTTCAAGCAGATGGTGCCAGTCGCGTCCGTTACGGGCGAGACGTGATGCATCCAGGCAAAGGACAGCTCCGACTTCTCCGGCACAGAGCAATGCCACCAGGCGCTCAAAGCCGGGCCTCGCGACCGCTCCGCTCGCCGACCGCCCCAGATCATCGTCAATGACCTCGATATCGCGAAATCCGCGGCGCTTTGCTTCGTCCACGAGCTCGTACTGTCGACGCTTGCTCTCGAGGTTCATCTGCACCTGAGCCTGCGTAGACTGCC
>NZ_FCON02000392.1 GCF_001544535.1 Caballeronia choica
ATCCTGGCTCGTGTGAGTCATGGCTCTGCTCCTGTTGAGGAACGAGGCGGATTGCCTCGTACCCAACATGGAAACAGAGTCGGTTTCCTCTCACCTGCCACCAGAGCTCAACCGGAGCCCCACTACCGCGCCAGCGGTTTCGTGTACGCCCGTGATGGCGTGCCATTTGCAGGGTGAAAGTCCCTGTCGGAGTTGGCCACAGCTCCGTAGCTGAAGGTAACTGCGTCGTCGTGAGGCGGGGTGGGGAGTAACCGGAAGCGAACCGTCGGTCCGTAGGTTAACGAACCTGTTTCGGCGGGGTATGGCGGCGAGCCTGCACGAAAGTGGCGAAGCCTGGAAATAACACAGCACGCTGTCGTGGCGGACAAAGCGGTGCGGTGGCGTACCACGTGGTTGAGGACGGAACGATGGGATGGTGGCACGAAGCAAGCGGGGAGACCTGCCGGCGAGGTGAACGCTGGCAGGAGTCAGAGTCCCGATAGTACTGCACACGGAAGCATTGAACCGTGGAGACCTGCGTCAGAGCAAAAGGCGCACTAGGGAAGCGGGGCAGGAAAGTTGATAGCCAAAGACCAGAAGGAAGCGGAGATGAAGATCGAAGCATCGCCAGTGTCGGAAACGACTAGACGAGATGCAGACGCGCTGGGAAGCTGCGTGCAGCGGAAATTCGCGTCAGCTTCAATCTGGACTGACGCTATGTTGGCTGCTCTACAAAGAGGAGTTAAAGGAGGCAAATGGCATAGTCTGATCGACAAGGTGTTTCGCCTGGACACGCTCGCGCTGGGTTGGGCTCAGGTCGAGAAGAACGCCGGGGCGGCGGGAGTGGACCGCATGAGCGTGGAGCGATTCGCGCAGGCGCGGGACCGATACCTCGCCGAACTGGCGCAAGCATTGCAGGATGGTAGTTATCGTCCGCAGCCGGTGCGACGCGTCTACATACCGAAAGGGAAAGGACGCCGTCCGCTCGGCATACCCGCTGTCAAGGATCGCGTCGTGCAAGCGGCGCTAAAGCTGGTCATCGAGCCAATCTTTGAACACGAGTTCGAGCCACGGAGCTACGGCTTCCGCCCGGGCTTGGGCTGCAAGGACGCGCTGCGAGAAGTTGACCAGCACTTGAAAGCGGGCTATTGCTGGGTGGTTGACGCCGACTTGCAAAGCTATTTTGACTCGATTCCACACCTCCCCCTTCTTGCGAAAGTGGCAAGGCGAATTGCAGACAGCCGGGTTCTGGAACTCATCCAGTACTTTCTCAAGCAAGACATCATGGAAGACATGACGCGCTGGACGCCGACTTCTGGCAGTCCACAAGGGGCGGTTGTCAGCCCCCTGTTGGCAAATCTGTACCTGCACGAGCTTGACGTGGAAATGCGCCAGGCGGGGTTGGTCATGGTGCGCTACGCGGATGACGCCGTGGTGTTATGCCGCACACGTGAGGAAGCGGAAGCTGCGCTCACTCGCATGCGGGCTTGGGTGGATGCGAACAGCTTGACACTGCATCCCGACAAAACCCACGTTGGGGATTGCCGGCTGGAGGGTCATGGGTTCGAGTTTCTGGGTTACCGGTTCGAGGCGGGTCAACGTTGGGTGCGCAAGAAGAGCCTCATGGGACTTCGGGATAAGATCCGGACCCTGACCAGGCGTAACAGGGGTGACTCGATCGAGGGCATCATTGCCTCGCTCAATCCACTCCTGCGTGGCTGGTTCGGCTATTTCAAACACGCCCACCGCTACACCTTCTCGTCCGTCGACGGCTTTGTTCGTCGCCGTCTGCGAGCGATCCTGCGCCGACAGCTTCATCGTCCGGCTCAAGGTCACTGCCTTCGAGATCACGCGCGATGGCCGAATGCCTTCTTCGCTAGTCTTGGGCTATTCACGATGTCTGAGGCCCTTCGATTTGCGCGCCAATCCCGATGTGGAAACAACTGACTGGAGAGCCCGTCGCGGGAAAACTGCACAGCGGGTTCGGAGGGAGGGGACGGCGATCGCCGTTTCCTACCCCTATCC
>NZ_FCON02000393.1 GCF_001544535.1 Caballeronia choica
GACCATCTGCTGAACAACGTCTTCTTCGATACCTGCGTCTATCACCAGCCGGGCATCGACTTGCTGACGCGCGTGATTCCGGTGGACAACATCCTGTTCGCAAGCGAGATGATCGGCGCGGTGCGTGGCATCGATCCGGAGACGGGCCACTATTTCGACGACACGAAACGCTACGTCGAGGCCGCGCACATCGATGCGGCCGAGCGGTACAAGATCTTCGAGGGCAACGCGCGACGTGTCTACCCGCGCCTCGATGCAACACTCAAAATGAAAGGACAATGATCATGTATGAACTCGGTGTGGTGTATCGCAACATCCAGCGCGCGGACGGCGACGTCGCGACCAGGCTCGGCGCATTCGGTTCGGCGACGGTCCACGAGGCGATGGGCCGCGTCGGCCTGCTCAAGCCCTACATGCGCCCGATCTACAGCGGCGCGCAGACGAGCGGCACGGCCGTCACGGTCCTGTTGCAACCCGGCGACAACTGGATGCTGCACGTCGCGGCCGAGCAGATCCAGCCGGGCGACATCGTCGTCGCCGGGGTCACGACCGAATCCACCGACGGCTTCTTCGGCGACCTGCTGGCGACGAGCTTCCAGGCGCGCGGCGCGCGGGCGCTGATCATCGATGGCGGCGTGCGCGATGTGCGCGTGCTCGCCGAAATGAACTTCCCCGTGTGGAGCCGCGCGATCTCGTCGAAGGGCACGGTCAAGGCGACGCTCGGCTCGGTGAACGTGCCGGTCGTGTGCGCGGGGGCGCTCGTGACGCCGGGAGACGTCATCGTCGCCGATGACGATGGCGTGGTGGTGGTGCCCGCGGCGATGGCGCAGAAGGTGCTCGACAAGGCAAGCGCGCGCGAAGCGTTCGAAGGCGAGAAGCGCGCGAAGCTGGCGTCGGGCGTGCTCGGCCTGGACATGTACAACATGCGCGAGCCATTGCAACAGGCCGGGCTGCGGTACGTCGACTGATTCGGGGAGCGGATATGGACAAGCAAATCACCGGCATCTCGTCGATGGCGACGCGTCAGGTCTTGGCCGAACTCGTCAAAGAGTACGAGCGGCGGTTGGGGCAAGCGGTGACGATCGAATCGGTCGGCGGCGTGGCGGCTCTTCGGCGGGTTCAAGACGGAGAGCCGTTCGATATTGTCGTGCTCGCGGCCGACGCGATCGATCGGCTGGCCGCAGCCGGCCGGATCGACCCGGGCAGTAGGGTCGACCTGGCGCGTTCGGGCGTCGCGATCGCGGTGGCGGCAGGGACGCCGCGGCCGGCGATCGGTACTGAGGCGGCGGTTCGCGACTCCGTTCTGGCCGCACGCAGCATCGGCTATTCGACGGGCCCGAGTGGCGTTCACCTAAGCCGCCTGTTCGAACGATGGGGAATCGCTGAAGCCATCGCGCCGCGCATCGTGCAGGCGCCGCCCGGTGTGCCGGTGGGCGCGCTCGTCGCGCGCGGGGAAGCCGAGCTGGGCTTCCAGCAACTGAGCGAATTGATGCACTTGCCGGGGATCGAAGTGATCGGCTCCCTGCCGCCAGAAATTCAGGTCATCACCGTCTTCTCGGCTGCTGTATGCACGGCGTCTGAGCAGCATGAGGTCGCGCAGGAATTCCTCACCTTTCTGACCTCTCCCAACGCTGACTCCGTCAAGCATCGTCATGGTATGGAACCAGGACGGGCAAGGTAGCAGATACACGCTATACAAGGTCAAGGTCGAGACGGCAGACAACGCCGCGCTCCTTCTATGAGCGCGACCCTTTATACAAGGACGGGCCGGCATCGCGGCGATCGATCTGAATGCCGCGTTAGCGCGAAGTCGACCGCAAGTTTGACGGCTATTTCACCCGCCTTCGGGCGGCTCCGCCAAAGCGTTCACCGCACGGATAAACACCAGCGCCGACACAATCAACCTCACACTTACTCATAAGTCAGGAATTTTGCGGACACATGCTCTATGCTTGAGCGATAGCTCTTACGAGGACGCCCATGAAAAG
>NZ_FCON02000394.1 GCF_001544535.1 Caballeronia choica
GTCTCGAACCGCTGATGGCGCAGTCGCGCCATGATCCAGCGTTCAACGATCTGGACTGCAACCTCGACCTTGGCTTTCTCGTAAGTCAGCAACTGTCTGTCATGAGGAACAACGCGTAGTCAAAGGCGCGTTCTTCGAGATCACCCATCCATTTCACCCGCTTCACGGAAAGAGGTTCGTTTTGGTCAGCCGGCGGCTGAACTGGGGCGAGGATCGGGTGATGTATTTCGACGCGAACAAGCGCCTGCGTTCGGTTTTGGCATCCTGGACAGACGTGCCGGAACCGGATTTGTTCGCGCAAGCTTCGGGAGTTCGATCCTCGTTTAGAACGGACGACTTGCTTCGATTGCGTGCGCTAATCGACCATTTGCTGGGTGCTCGCGATGTCAAATAAATTTCGCCGCCTATGTAAGCATAAATACGCCGCAGTTACGAGGATGAGGCATCTGATTGAACAGGACGTCTTATGTCTATGCAGCTTTATTCCAAAATTATTTCAATTTAAATCGATCATCAAGATCCTTGACAGATCGTTTTCTCTGTCATATTTTAGTTATCGTTTAAACAACGATGGGTTTTCTAATGACCAAGCCGCCGTCAAAGCGCGATCGACTACGCGAACTCGGCGGCCTCAATCCTCATCCCGATCGAATACGGGCGCCCTGGTTTCGATCGGGCGATTTCTTCGATCCCGACGACATGGTTCAGGTCAAGTACGAGATGTTGCGTCATGTTCAGGTCGACGGCGCCTCCAAGGCCGAGGCTGCCGCATTGTTCGGAATGTCCAGGCCAACGTTCTATCAAGCAGAGAGTGCCTTTGCCAGCGAGGGGCTGCAAGGGCTGCTTCCGAAACAGCGTGGGCCCAAAGGCGCACACAAACTCAACTCGACGGTAATGGCGTTCATCGAAGAGCGCTTACAGCACGACAGCACCATCCACGCTCGCGCGCTCGCGCAGGAGATAGAAACCGCGCTGGATCTATCGGTCCACCCACGCAGTATCGAACGCGCGCTGGCGCGCAAAAAAAAACCGTAGACGATTCGGCTCAATTTATTTCGCCATCGTCGGCGCTTAACCGCTACGAAGCGCTGCGGGCCGACTTCTTCGGCACAGGTCCTCACTCCGAAGGCCACGCCGCAATACGCTTTCATGGTGTATTGAACGGCCTTGTGATCCAACTCTCGCACGCTCTGTGCACCGAAGTTGCCGTCCCAGCCGTGTTTGATTCCAACTCAGTGCGGGATAACGGTGCGCTCGTACGCGTGCTGGCCAACCTCGTGCTGCGCGCCCACGAGGAGCTTGCCCATGTCTACTAACTCCGCTCAGAAGGTCACCTCGGAACATCTCCGGCGAGATGCCTTTCTTTACGTTCGCCAATCGTCGCTTCGACAGGTGTTCGAGAATACCGAGAGTACGAAGCGGCAATATGCACTGCGCGATCGTGCGGTTTCACTCGGCTGGCCAATCGAGCGTATTCACGTCGTCGATAACGATCTCGGTATGTCCGGGTCCAGCGCTAAGGAACGAGACGGCTTTCAGCACTTGGTAGCTGAGGTGGCCAACGGTCACGCCGGCATCGTGCTGGGATTGGAAGTGTCGCGTCTTGCGCGCAATAATGCCGACTGGCATCGCCTGATCGAGCTTGCATCGCTCACGCAAACTTTGATTTTGGACGAAGATGGAATTTACGATCCGGGTCAATTTAACGACCGCCTTCTACTGGGATTAAAGGGCGCCATGAGTGAGGCTGAACTTCATATCCTCAAGGGTCGTCTGCAAGGCGGGATCAAGAACAAGGCACGCCGGGGCGAACTGGAAGTGCCTTTGCCGATCGGGCTTGTGTATCACCCGAACGGCTCAGTGGCGCTCGATCCTGATCAACAGGTTCGGGGCGCGCTGCAGTTGCTCTTCGACACGTTTCGGCAAGCTGCATCAGCTACCGCAACGGTCAGGCGA
>NZ_FCON02000395.1 GCF_001544535.1 Caballeronia choica
CTTGTTGGTCAACGCGGTCGACCATGTCGATTGTTCGCAATCTGCTCTTGCCTGCGCGCGAGCCGAGCCTTCTCTTGACTTGTGCCGTACTCCGCCTCCGCAGCAGAGACAACGCCGGTGATTGCGCCGGTAAGATCCACGCGCACATTGCCTTCGACGAGACAGGTCCAATAGCGTTGGCCGCGACACCAGAGCTTGACGCCGTTACGAGCGTCTCGCTCGCTCAGCCCAAGCGAGGCCGCTCGGGCAAGCACATCCTTGAGAATCCCAACCTTGAGAGGAACCTTTGACGCGGGACTGTGTGGAAAGACGTGCGGAAATGTCGTTGCAGCGTAATGACCGCGTTGACCGTGCGCCAGGCCGCGTCAGCAGACGTTCGCGGACGCTTCGGTGGCTGCTTGATTTCCCTTCCGGCGCCTACTGGCGCTGACGTCAGGCGCGATGCGGCCTTTTTGCCCTTCGCGCCCTGGTTCAGCTGCGCCTTAAGCGCAATGAGCTGTTCGAATCCCACGGTGCATGCCTGAAATCAGTCGCCAAATTTTACCAGTCGCCTTCAAACATCACCGTCTTCAAGCCCAAGAACTGCAACCGTTCGCCGCGTGAGCGTGAAGCTGAGGCTAAGGCGACAAAGTTGACAAACACGACAAAAGCGATTATTGTTCTGGTATTGTGTCTCGCATGAGGCCGAACATGTCCAAGCCAATGCCCGCCATGGAGTTCCCTGAGATCACCGCTGAAGACGCTCATCGTTTCGAACGCGCCGTACGCATCGATGACGAGGATGCCTTCATCGCCGAGCTGAACGCTTTGATTCGAGAGAAATTTGCGGAGGCCGCGCCCTCGCCGCTCCAGCTCACCACGGACCTGCGAGCGAAAGCACGCGCGCTTCGGGCAGAGTCACCCTGGCAGCCGTCGGCGACTGATGTACAACGCGGACGTGCAGCGTTGTTGCGCGCATACGATGCACCCGGGAACATTCCGCTGACGGAATTTGCGCGGTTCGCACACAAGTCGCGCCAACAGATTTATAAAGATCTATCAGCACAGCCTCGGCGCCTTCTCTCATTAGATGTGGGTCGTCGGGGTCAGCGACTGCCCGACTGGCAGCTTGATCCACTGAAGCTGAAATTCACGCGCGAAGCGCTCAACCGAGCGGCGTCGGTTGACTCATGGACGCTCTATCGTGCGCTGTCGTCTCGAAATGATTCGCTCGGTGGTCACTCACCTATCGAAGCCGTGACGCCAGGCAACTTCGATCAACTTGTCGAGGTTGTGCTGAGCGTGGTTGGTATTCACGGTGAGGAAGCAGTTTGATTTTGTCGATGCCAAGCCGCGTCATTGCGGCGGGAGAACTGCTCCAACACATTAGCCGAATCGAATACGCCGCCACGCCGCTCTATTTTGGTACAAGCTCCGCAAATCGATACGACGATCCGAAGGATGGCTATGGGGTTCTGTACTTGGGATTCGACCTTCCGACTGTATTGATGGAGTCGGTTTTTCATCAGCACTAATGGCACCGAAGCCGTTCGCGAACCATTACGCTAAGCGAGATTCGTGGACGCATTGTGCGTGCTGTCGGTGTAGTCGAGCGACTGAACTTGGCTGACATGACCGCACCAGGCGTGATGGCGCCGGAGTTCGGCCTCAATCTCGGTCAACTGGCAAGCCGACGTTACATCCACACGCAGGGTATCTCTCGGCAGATTTACGAGGCGCTCGACAACAGCGGCTTCCCAGCCTTCGACGGTCTGCTCTATCCCTCGCGGAATAATTTTCCCGCGACATGCATCGCTCTTTTTTACCGGGCACGAGCGAAAGTCGTGGTGGTCGACGATCTCCCGCTGGTGCAACATGTCGACTGGCCCGCTTTCGTAAATCAGTATCGCATTGGGGTGGCCAAAGTTTGAGGCCGTTGACGGCCCACGGGGTCCGAAGAGC
>NZ_FCON02000396.1 GCF_001544535.1 Caballeronia choica
TCGCGCTCCTTGAGGCCAGCATCGATACCGGCCAAGGCACGCTCGCGCCATTCTTCGAGCCGGTATATCGGTACCGCAACTTCGCGCGAAATGGCGTCCACCGGCTCGCCGCGCAACAAGCGCAAGACAACTTGTTTCTTCCGATTGGCCGACCACCGTTTCACTTCGGCGGCCGCGCCGGGGGCGCTTCCAGTCGCGCTACGCGCTCCTTCCACCGCCCCCGGCACAACCTCGGCGATCTTCGACTTCTTCAGCATGTTCAACTCCGTTTCCAGAAACACGTTTTACCCCAAAATCGTGTCCAGGAAAATCGGAGGCGGTTCAGCCCTTGGCATCGAAGTGGTCCTTCGCGACTAAGATCGCAGTCTCGGCGTCAAAGGCTGACTTGTAGCTCACCAGAAATTCGTTCGCAAACTCGCGGCACTGCATGCGGGAGGCCCAAAACCAAGTCTCGCTCCAGTTGGCCGGGTCCGGTTCGAGAAGCTTGGCGACCGTGTCGCCGACCTCATCCACGTTGATGCCAGTAAAGGGACGCCGATTCAGAATCGGCTCGCACACACGCTTGATGATCGCGAAAACCTCCGCGCGCATCGCTGCTTCCTCCGGTGTGGGTTCGGTTGGATTCATGTCCGCGCTCTCTTTGGTCCTGTTGCTGCCGTCATCTGAAACGGGACACAGTACTGTGTCCCGCTGTCTGTGACCGGTCGCACGGAGAAAGTCGAGTCGAGCCTTTAGCGCGTCCGCCTCGGCGATCCCCCGTTTCAACTCCTCTTCCCATGCGCGGGCTTTCTGTTCGATCGCAGCAACGTCCAGCTTGAGCCCGGGTTTGTAACTCCCGTCCGCATTCCTTCGCATTTCACCTGAGGCGCACAGGAGAGCGCCATGAAAAGTTGCCCGTGAAGGTTGTCGACTGCGAGGCGGATCGGAACAAAACCATCATCGGGCAAGTGTTGCGATGCACCGGGTCCAGCAAAGGCCGTCCATTCGGCCCATTGTTTCGGGTAGTCGTTGGCCACCGCGGCGACCAGTTCCTCGAGGCCCACGCCGTCATGGCGCTTCGAGAAGCGCCGTGCGAAGGTCGATTGGACGAGGTCGCGCGTGCGGGCCTGCATATCAAAGGTGTCTTGAGGTTCCATGGTTTTTCCTCCGGTTGAATCAGCGAAAAGCGTCCGTGGCGTCGGGTTCACCGAGCTCGACCAGCTGGCGGTGGACGTACACGGTGAGCGCGGTAACCAGCCCGTCCAGATCCGCGATTCCCAGTTCGGCCGCGATCAGCGGCGCGACGCGCGCGGGCCACGCCAGCCAGATATCGCGCTGCTCCCGGCACAGTTCGAAGACGACCGAGCGCGCCTGCGCCATGTCGACCACCGAGCCTGAACGCTGCTCGTAATCGAGGCGGCGCAGGAAGGCGAGATAGTTTTCCTTTACCCGTAGCGCTTCGCCATAGGCGAGACCCTTGCCAGCGGATCCAGCGGCAGGCTCCGGCGGCGCCGTCGATGCTCCCTGGAGCGGATCCGCCGGCGCTTCTGGCGGCAGTGGTTGCGGGAGGGAAACCGGTTGCGGCGGTTGCGGATCAATCGTCGGTTTCGACGGCGAGATCCCGCGCGAGCCCATTCGCCAAGGCGAGCCAACGAGCCGGTCGTCCATCAATCCATTCGGGAGCTGGGCCAGTCGGCCAGTCTTCACGGCCCGCACCACCAACGTGTGCGAGACGCCCTCGCGTCGAGCAAATTCACGGATCGAAATCGAAGTCATGGCGGCGGCTGAACAAGTGGAAACAGAGTGGAAACACTTTTTTAGGTCCAGAGCTGGCCGAAAAACACGGTGCGCGATGCCCCTGGCTTTTCCAAAGGCCGGAAAGGTGGAGCGCGACAATTACAGTGTCCGGTCGTTGACAACTATCCTGGCCGGTGGTGAGGAGTCGAAGGCGGCGTAGCCG
>NZ_FCON02000397.1 GCF_001544535.1 Caballeronia choica
CCCAGCACGCCGACGATCAGAAACGCCCATTGCCATTGCCCGTGCAGCAATGCCCAGACAACCAGCGGCGGTGCGAGCAGCGCGCCGACGGACGAGCCAATGTTGAACCAGCCGATCGCGACCGAACGCTCCTTGGCGGGGAACCACTCGCTTGTCGCCTTCACGCCGGCCGGAATGCCGGCCGCCTCTGCGATGCCAAGGAGGCCGCGAAAGAACGCAAGGCTGCGCCAGTCCGTCGACCATGCTGCCGCCGCGCAGGCTAACGACCAGGCGAGCGCGAATGCCGCAAATCCGATCTTGGTGCCGACCGTGTCGAGCAGATAGCCCGCAACCGGCTGCATGAACGCATAACAAAGTTGCCACGCCACCACCACATGCGCGTACTGCTCCGTGGTCATGTGAAGGTCTTTCATCAGGGTCGGCGCCGCCACCGAAAGCGTGTTGCGCGCGAGGTAATTGATGATCAGCCCGGCCGCGACCAAGCTAACCATCCACCAGCGGATGCCCTTGATTTTCATTGCGTGTCTCCTCGAATTCTTGAACGGATCAGATGGGCAGAACCGCGGGACTGGTCGAGCCATCGGGCTCGGTATCCTCGCGCGAGTAATCGAGGCCAACGAAGCTGCCGCCCTGGTAGCGTTGACCCAAAGCATCGAGCGGGTTCGGCCCTCCCAGCACTTGCGCGGCGTACACCTCGGCGTTCTGTGTCGGCTGATAACCCAAACGTTCGGCCCCGCCGTTGTCCCACCAACTCCGTGTGTTGGCGGAGACGCCCCAGACGATCATGAAGCCGACGTCCTCCGCTTCGATACAACGGTCGAGAAAATGGATCAGGTCGCGATGGCCGAACCAGGTGCTTAGATGTCTGGGCTCGGTCGGACGATCGAGGCAACTGCCGATACGCACGCAAATACTTTCGATGCCGTGCTTGTCCCAATACATTCTTGCCAATGCTTCGCCCCACACTTTGCTCAGGCCGTAAAACCCGTCTGGGCGCAACGCGCAGTCGAGCTTGAGATGTTCGGTGACGCGGTACATGCCGATCGCGTGGTTCGAGCTGGCGAAAACCACGCGTCGCACGCCTTGTCTGCGCGCGCCTTCGTACACTTCGACGAGCGCGCGCAGGTTGTTGTCGATGATCTCGGGCAGAGGGCGCTCCACGCTCGTACCTGCAAGGTGGATCAGCACATCGACACCGTCCAGCAGACGGTCTACGACGGCCGGGTCGCGTAGGTCGCCGTGCATGACATCCTCACCGTCCACCAGAGGAGCAAGGGGCTTTGAGCCTGCGGCCGAGCGCAACGGAATGCCACGTGCGATCAACTCCGTCCGTACGACCGAGCCGAGCTGCCCACCGGCCCCACTCAGGGCAATCTTCTTCATAAAAGTTCCTTTAAGTGCCCCGAACGTTCGAGCCACGCTCGCATTTGCCAGCGGTCAAAGTGAGGCGCTAGCAGCGTCAACAACCGCCCGTCGTACGATAACGTACTTTTAGATACGTTCGAGCACAATCTAACTAAGCACTTTCCCTTGTATTACTGCGCCATAGTTCGCTGACCGGCACCGGCAGAATTCAGATATTTATCTGACGTCATACAACTATTGGCTTAATTACTTGGCGCGAACGCTAGACCGCCCACCGATGCCAGTCCGCCGGCCGCAGCCGTTTTTAGGAATTTCCGCCGGCAATCCGTCGTCTTCGACACGTTCATTTTTATCTCCGTGCTGGTAGAAGTGAATGAGACCGCCTCGCAGGTCACGCGCTTTTGAGCTGCACGCGCTTGATTTCTCCTACGATGAGCAGGTAGCTGACGATCGCGACGAGCGCGTTGCAGGCCACGAAGACCAGCGCGCTGTTACGATGGAGGTGAATCGCGAGCCACGAAGCAAGCGAACCTGAGAGCAAAAGAAAAGGGCACGTCGCCCTATGA
>NZ_FCON02000398.1 GCF_001544535.1 Caballeronia choica
TCCTTCGCGCTATCGACGAAGCGAATCGCCACTAGCTGCAACGGCGCCGCCTTCAAATTTCAAATATGTTTGGCTAGGATTTTACTAGACGACCACGCTTTCTCTTGCCTGAATCCTTGCTTTCAACCATGCGGATCACCCGCTCGATGAACGAACGCGCCGTTCACCTGAATCGAGATCCTCGGTTGCGAGCAGCGGTCGTCCTACATGTCGGCCACGTCTTCTCGGTCACTGTCGTTTTCATCTCCGCCCTTTCAGGTTCGAAGGCAATGGGAAAATCACCGCGGAGAAGATGAATAGGATCGGTTCAAAACAGGTTTCGGTCTGACAGCGGTGCATGCAGGCGATTGAATGGGTGCGGAATAACTGCATTGCTCGTCGGCCAAAGGCGTTGAGCGGAAGTCGACGGCGGCGTCGCCGTGAGCGTGAGTGACCGATGACCCGCCGAAATGCGCCGTTGTCGCGGCGGCAACGCGAATGTCGGCTCCGGGTCGTCAACGAACATTCGATTTCCCCGACAGCGGCCATTCACGATCGACAAATTCAACCGGCCACTGAATGACGGCAATGAGGTCCTCACCTGCCGCTGTCATGCCGTTGAACCAACGTCAGCAATGGCCGAGATGTTCGCATTGGGTACCGGGCAGTTTTCGGAGTGGACCAGCCGTTCGAGTGTCGGCTCAGCGCGATGTGCGAGCGGCAGCAAGTGGCCGAGACGAGTCTCGGTCGAAAACCGCACCTCTTCGCGTTATCAAAACGCAAATGCCCTCGGCTGGTGTCTATTCCGGAAGGACCTTTATGGTCAGCCATACAGTTGATCGTCGAGCGGCATCGGCGCGCGTCGACGCCATGCCCCACAGCCTCAGCGTGCCGTTGAACGTTACGCCCATATGCAGTTCGGGTGAGACGAGGGGGTCGGTGTACGCCATTGGACAGATTTGGCGGTCATTGTTCGCGGGTGGCATCTGGCTGTTGAAGTCGACAACGATGTAGGCGAGCGCCGACATCTCGCCCGGGGTCTCGGTCTGGAAATCGCCCTCGAGAAGACGGCTGACCGGGTGGCCTACGGGAACCGCATGCCGAAGTAGTACAGCGGACCCGGAAGATGTCGCAGTGTAGAAATACCCACACTGGACCTCGCGAATGCTGCCACCCAGTGTCAAGTTGCCCACGCCCTGCGGGCTGCCGGCATACAGTTTGACCAAAAACGCGTGAGCGCCGATTACCGCCGTTGAAAAGTCGCCCGGAAACAATCCCGACGGGCTCAAGACCGGTTGCGAAGAGCTGGGGGTCAAGTCCAGCACCTCCCAGCTGAGGTGCGGCGACGCCAGCGAGTCTGTTGTCGCCGAAGGAACCGAAATATTCGGCGCTGCGACTCGGGCGTTCAGACTGGTACCCGGACCGCCACAGCTAGCCAGAAAAACCGTTCCAAGGGAAAGAATCCCTGCAAGCCGTGACAGTGACAGGGCCCCTCCCTTCAACTGCACCTTCCACTCATAGAAAGCACGCATCCTGAAGTTATAGACGGCGCACTGATGGCTGACAAGTTCGCTCCCTTGCGTTCCTCGATGGATGTTGCCGCCGGCGCCAAAATGAACCAGTTGCCGACAAGTCGATGCTCCGGGCGACGAGTTCGCGAATGCCGCCTGTTCTATGATGAGATTGACATAGAGACGGTTCAAGTGAAACTCGGCATCCGGATCGAAATGGAGTCAGCGACAACAGTGTAGGGACAAAATGCTACCCCTGCGGTAGCAAAATCAATGACTTACGCGAGAAAGTGTCGAACTCGGGGGGCAGAGCCGACATTCGAACTACCGTGTGAACGCGTGGGGCAACGGCCGTAGCTGGCCGCGAGGCGCCGCACGTCCCTGCTCTTACTCCAACCGAACGGCTGGCCATGCAGCGACACGTGTCGCACGGG
>NZ_FCON02000399.1 GCF_001544535.1 Caballeronia choica
CCGGTCGCGGTGCCGGTCGGCGAGGCGCTTCTCGGCCGGCTGATCGACGTGACCGGCGCGCCGGGCGACCAGGGCGCGCCGTTTCCCACCGACGTGCCGCGCCGGCCGATCCACCGCAACCCGCCGCCGCTTTCATCGAAGGGCGACACGACGCGCATCTTCGCGACGGGCATCAAGGTGATCGACCTGCTGACGCCGCTCGCCCAGGGCGGCAAGGCGGCGATGTTCGGCGGAGCGGGCGTCGGCAAGACGGTGCTCGTGATGGAACTGATCCACGCGATGGTCGAGCGTTACCAGGGCATCTCGGTGTTTGCCGGCGTCGGCGAGCGTTGCCGGGAAGGTCACGAGATGCTCACCGACATGCGCGGTTCCGGCGTGCTGCCGCGCACGGTGCTGGTCTACGGCCAGATGAACGAGCCGCCCGGCGCCAGATGGCGCGTGCCGCTCACCGCGCTGACGGTGGCCGAATATTTTCGCGACGAGCGTCATCAGAACGTCCTGCTGTTGATGGACAACGTGTTTCGCTTCGTGCAGGCAGGCGCCGAGGTATCCGGCCTGCTTGGCCGCCTGCCGTCGCGCGTGGGTTATCAGCCGACGCTCGCCACCGAAGTCGCCGGGTTGCAGGAACGGATCGTGTCGGTGGGCGAGGTCTCGGTGACGGCCATCGAGGCGGTCTACGTGCCCGCCGACGACTTCACCGATCCCGCCGTGACGGCGATCGCCGCGCACGTCGACAGCATGGTCGTCCTGTCCCGCTCGATGGCCGCCGAAGGGATGTATCCCGCCATCGATCCGATTGCGTCGTCGTCGGTGCTGCTCGATCCGCTTGTCGTCGGCGACGAGCATGCTCAGATCGCCATCGAAGTGCGGCGCGCCGTCGAGCATTACCGGGAGTTGCAGGACGTGATCTCGCTGCTGGGCGTCGAGGAACTGGGCGCGGACGACCGGCGCATCGTCGGTCGCGCGCGCCGGTTGCAGCGCTTCCTCACGCAGCCGTTCACGGTGACCGAGGCGTTCACCGGCGTGCCGGGCCGCTCGGTCCCGATCGCCGATACGCTCGCCGGGTGCAAGGCGATTCTCGCGGGCGAGTGCGACGCGTGGCAGGAGAGTTCGCTGTACATGATCGGCGCGCTCGACGAGGCGCGGGAGCGCGAAAGCAAGCTGTCCAAGGATGCTCCCGCTCAAACCCCAACGCCAGCGCCAGCCGCCGTGAGCGCCACGCCATGAGCCCCGCGCTGCGTCTGACCATCTCGACACCGTCGGTCATCCTGGTCGCGGATGCCGTCATCGTGGCGTTGCGCGCGGAGGACGAGAGCGGCAGCTTCGGCATCCTGCCGGGCCATGCGGACTTTCTGACGGTGCTGACGCCCTCGGTGCTGCGCTGGCGGGCAGCCGACGCGATCGAACATTTCTGCGCGGTGGAAGAAGGTGTCTTCAGGGTGTCGGAGGGTAGCAAGGTGAGCATCGCCTGCCGCAACGGCGTGCTGGGCGACTCGCTCGCCGATCTCCAGGCGCGGATCGACGCGGCGCACGCGCAGCGCATCGATAGCGGACGCAAGGCGCGCGTCGAAGAGACCCGCCGGCATGCACAGGCCGTGCGTGAACTGCTGCGCTATCTGCGGCCGGCATCGTCGACAGGTCGGGGTGGCGCGTGATGGAGCCCCACGACCACAACGACCGCATCGCCCGCGCCGCCAGGCGAGCCGTCGAACGCGAACGCAACGCGCGTGACGAACCGGAGCCGTCGCTTGGCAGCCGGCTCGGCCAGATCGGCATTCTCGGCTGGTCGATCGTGGTGCCGACGCTGCTCGGCCTCGCGATCGGGCACTGGCTCGACAAGCACTTTCACACGGGCGTTTTCTTTGCCGCGCCGCTGCTGATGGCCGGGGCCGCGTTCGGCCTCTGGTCGGC
>NZ_FCON02000400.1 GCF_001544535.1 Caballeronia choica
GTGAATGACATCAGATTCAACGTTCACCCTTTCATTCAGGATGACCGTTCGACGAGGTATTTCAACGAGCTGCTAGAAGAGGTACGGGCAGCGCACCGCTATACGGAGTGGACCAGCAGTCGAAACTGTCATTATTTTTGTGTGCAAGGCGTTAAATATCCGGCATCTTCAAGATGCCGGAATCAACGGTTAAGCGCTCGGTCTTGTGAAGCGGTCTTCGTAAAGAATAGCGAACTGATTCATCGCGATTTTCCAGTCGTGAGCCGCATGACCCCAATTTGCTGTGATGTTTTGCAAGGCCAGCCAGATCAGCTTTGTCGCGGCTTCGTCGCTCGGGAAATGACCCCGTGTCTTTACAATCTTGCGTAGTCGGGCATTGATACTTTCGATAGCGTTGGTCGTGTAAATCACCTTACGCACCGCCGGCGGAAACGCGAAGAACGGAATGACCCGGTCCCAGGCCCGTCGCCATGCCGCTACGACGGTCGGGAATTTTTGACCCCACGCGCTTTGTTCGAACGCATTCAGTTCAGCTTGCGCGGCGTCTGCGCTTGCCGCCGAGTAAATTGGCTTAAGCGCTGCAGCGAGCCCCCGCCGGTCTTTCCAACTCGCAAAGTCCAGACTGTTGCGAATCAAATGCACGATGCACGTCTGCAACGTCGTGGCCGCAAACACCGCAGCAAGTGCCTCGGGCATGCCTTTCAAGCCATCGGTGACGGCAATCAGAATGTCCTGCACGCCTCGCGTCTGAAGATCGGCAAACACCTTCATCCAGAACTTGGCCCCTTCGGTGTTCTCAATCCATAGCCCCAGTATGTCGCGTGTGCCATCCGGTAGCACGCCCAAAGCCAGGTAGATGGCCTTGTTGCGTACCACGCCTTCGTCGCGGATTTTTACCCGCAAGGCATCAAAGAACACGACCGGGTACATCGGTTCGAGAGGCCGCGACTGCCATACATTGATCTCGTCCATGACGGCATCGGTGACCGAACTAATGAACTCCGGGGAGACATCGGTGCCGTATTGATCGACCAGAAAGCCCTGGATTTCGCGCACTGTCATGCCGCGGGCGTACATCGCGATGATCTTGTCGTCAAAGCCAGTAAAGCGGCGCTCATGCTTCGGGATCAGGATCGGTGCAAAGCTGCCATCGCGATCTCGCGGGATCTGAAGGCGCAGCGCACCGTCCTCGGTCAGCACCGTCTTGGCGCTCCTGCCGTTGCGATGATTGCTGGCGTCCTCAGGCCGCTCGGCGCCCGGCGAATACCCGAGGTGGTGCCCGAGTTCAGCGCCCAATGCGCGCTCGATCAATGCCTTCTTGAAAGCCATCGATGCTGCCTGGACCGCCTCGGCGCTCATCGGGCCTTTGACGAACTGATCGATCAGTTCGGGTGGAATCGACGGCAATTCCTTCGCAGCCGTAGCGGCTACCTTCGTTTTGCGTGGCATACATGCTCCTTTTCAACATGTTATGCCTTACACACAAAATTTTGGACAGGCTCCAGCAGTCATTCATCCAGCTTCGCGCTACGCGCTCACTCGTCAGGCAAAAGCTCAACCCATCGCGAGCGCTGCGTTCGTGCTTGCAGCATGCTTCAATTTTCCCCCGCCTGGCGGACCTGTCGTCGGGCACGAAGTGCCAGGACGGATGGATGACTGCTGATCCACTCCCTATCGCGGTGCGACTCCCGTACCTCTTCTAGGTGCCAACAACGAGGAAACCCCGCTAACGACACTCCCACGGTCGGGCCACTCCGATCAACTCGTGCCGAAACCGAAGCATCACTGCTGCCGAAAAAAAGCTGCTTTCTTTGCTTAGGAACGTCTGCATAAGTCATTGCATAGCATCCCGAATGAGTTACGCTTGAGATAAGCGCAAACAAGTGAGGTGTGGTCATGA
>NZ_FCON02000401.1 GCF_001544535.1 Caballeronia choica
TAGCTTGTTCTCATCTGCTAACAACGCTTGCACCGCCCAGTCCGATGACATCAGATTTCTGCCGCGCACACTCCTAGCTGAATCTGTCGGGAGCACTCGACATGCTCGCAAGCGTCGCGGCTTCGGGAATGTGGGGCACACAGCATGGAACGAAAATCCGCATCAACGAGTTATGCCCTGAGTGTGTCTGCTGAAGGCTCTGCGCACCGTATAGCGCCGCGCTAGTTTTCAGTGATACCGGATCGCATGTCGAGGCCGCTTCGCACTCCGCGCAGAAATCGAAAAACATGGGAATCGCCGCCAGCGGCCCAGACATTGATGTGGTCCGCGCCTTGAAATGAGCACGAGTTGCTTCGGTTTTCGTGCGGAGGCGTGAGTGCGTAGGCCTCGGAGATTCCCTTTTCGCGATGCGTCCGCTGGCCGCCCGGCAGGACGCTTCGCCAGCCGCGCTGCGTTTGGCTATTCGGCGAACTGTCGACGGTGTGTCGGTCGACACCGTCAGACGCAAGGGTCCGATCGGCATCGAACCGTTTGATGTCGTATTGAAGCATTCGACGGCATTGCTCACTTCGTATCGACGCTCTAGTACTACAGCCGTGTGCGACACGTGTCGCCGTCCGCCGAGCGTCATTCGGCATGCAACAACGGATGGCAAAGCTCGATTCTGCCTTGTCACATTCAATACCGGAACATTGGAGGTTGGAGCTGTGACCTGCTGTGCGACCAGCAGTTGCCTACCCGAGCGTGCGCGACTGGTAACGGTCGGGTTCGAAGCTTCGGGAACAACGTACCCTCCCTATGGGCGGCTCACCCGGGTGACCGGGAAGGGATCGACACTGCCAGCAGCCGCGCGGTGTGGGGGCCAGGCAAGTTCCGCATGCGCAACGTAAGTGAACCGTCGTCGAATCCTCGTTAAGTACGCAGAGCCAAAGCTGCTGACAGGCTCTAACCAAAAGGTGGATGGCCGGTTGTTTCCCTACGGCTTGGGGCACGTCGCCAAAGCGCCATCGGGGAATAGGCGGGCGCTAAACGGACAGGTCCGGGAACATTCGGGCCGGCAGGACTGGGAACGTGGTAACCCCGATTTCCCGCCCTTGCTCCAATGTACCGGAGTGGCGGCAGGTGACCCGCAAGGGAAGCTATTGGGGAAGCGGGCATGAGAACGCGGAGAAAGCGAATGACGACCCGTAGTGGGTCGTATAGGGGTTCGAGATTTGCCCCGACCTGAAAGGGTGCAGACTTCCGCGTGGTGCAGTTGTCGCAAGCCAGCATTTGAGATTCAACGAAGGGCAGCTTGTGAGTGACCGGTCTGACTTCGGTTCAGCGCCCTTCGCCTGAGCAATGAGGCGAATTAACGATGTGACGTTTGCGAAGGGCTTGTGCTGCAATGGCAAGACCGGCGTCAGTATGGCGCTTAACGCTGTGCTCGAGCTGTATGCAGGGAAACTTGCACGTACAGTTCTTCGGGGGCCGTGTTTCTGAGAGGGAACGCGGCTACCCACTAGATGCTAACTGGCAGGCGGGGCAAAACCACGGCGTCGGTAATGGGACTGTTGCGCGCGCCACTGGTGAATACGTCGCCAAATTGACCATGCAATGACATGATCGATCGGGTGGACGGCGCGCCATAACAGGCGACATAACAGTCGACGAATTTCCTGCGGGCTGAGGGGCATCATGCCTTCAGGAGTTTTTTTTACCCTCGATCCGAAGGGTGACGAGTACTGCGTGCGCCAGAAGTGCCAGGGTGATGTGGCGGTACCACCCGCGCCATTGGCGCACCTCATACTGATCCAGACCGCACTCCCCCTTGGTCGCTTCGAACAAGGGTAAGTCATTCTGCCCGTCAACATCTCTCGCATGACATCGTAGTGCGCTACCGCTTTCACCCCCTTGTG
>NZ_FCON02000402.1 GCF_001544535.1 Caballeronia choica
CCGTCGTCGGCGAGGAACACGCGAGCAACGCAAGTGCGCCGGACTGTGGAGCACTGGAGCGCCGCGACTTCGCTTGTGAGAGTCGGCTGATAACCGACACGCGACGGCAGGAGTCCCAGCAGGCCCGACACTTCGGCGCCCGCCTGCACGAAGCGGAATACGTTGTCCATCAGAAGCAGCACATTCTGGCGGCGCTCGTCGCGAAAGTATTCTGCCACCGTGAGCGCCGTTAGCGGCATGCGCCAGCGCGCGCGCCAGGTGGCTCGTTCATCCGGCCGTACACGAGGACCGTGCGCAAGAGCACGCCGGACGAGAAAGGACGTGCCGACGCCAGCAGCGCCAAAACATCGCGGCCTTGCCACCCAGCGCGAGCGGCCTTTCAATCGATCGTCAGCACCACGCGGCCGTCCACCTTGCCGTTCTTCAGATCGGCGAATACCGAATTGATGTTTTCGAGCCGGTCGCGATGAATCCGGGCGCGGACTTTGCCCTCCGCAGCGAATTCCAGCGACTCCTGCAAGTCGCGCCGGGTCCCGACGATCGAACCCCGTACGGTAATGCCGTTGAGTACCGTCGAGAAGATCGGCAGTGGGAAATCTCCGGGAGGCAGTCCGTTCAGCGATATGGTTCCGCCACGGCGCACCATGCCGAGCGCCTGCGCGAATGCGCTGCGCGAGACGGCGGTGACCAGCACGCCATGTGCGCCGCCGATCTCCTTCTGGATCACGGCTGCGGGATCGCCGGTCGAAGCGTCGATGGCGAGCTTCGCACCCAGTTCGCGGGCGAGCGCAAGCTTGGCGGGCTCAACGTCGATGGCGACGACATGCAGGCCCATCGCAATGGCGTATTGAACCGCGACGTGACCAAGGCCGCCGATACCAGAGATCGCGAGCCATTGTCCGGGCCGTGTGTCGGTCATGCGAATGCCCTTGTATACGGTGACGCCAGCGCACAGGATCGGCGCAATCTCCTCGAAGCCGACCTGCGAAGGCAGATGGCCGACGTAGTTCGGATCCGCGAGCACGTACTCGGCGTATCCGCCGTTCACCGAATAGCCCGTGTTCTGCTGATCGTGACAGAGCGTCTCCCAACCGCTCAGACAGTGCTCGCAGTGTCCGCATGCCGAATACAGCCACGGCACGCCAACGCGATCTCCCTCCTTGACGCTCTTGACGTCGGCGCCGACCGCAGAGACGTAGCCAACGCCCTCGTGCCCGGGAATGAACGGCAACGCGGGCTTGACCGGCCAGTCGCCGTCCGCCGCGTGCAGGTCGGTGTGACACACGCCTGACGCGGCGATCTTCACGAGGATCTGGTTGCGGGCAGGCGTTGGCACAGGCACCTCCTCGATACGAAGAGGTTCGCCAAATGCATGCACGACAGCAGCTTTCATCGACGTTGCCATTGATTTCTCCGATTGCCGAACGGTGGACGTGGGTAGCGTCACGACGTCCCCAGTATCGGCGACGGCGGTCCGACAGCCTTGACTCAGGTCAAGCGGAGCCATCTCCCCGCGACGTAGCGGGGCGGCCATGAGCCGGAGCAAGCGTGGACAGGAGCGGGCGGCTATGCCGATGGTGGTTCCGGCTGACTGTATTCGACCTATGCTAAGCGGATTGAACTAAACGAGGTGACATTCAGCAGTAGTTTCGTGAAGGAGCAGCGGAAGTCCGTCCAGCGAGTAAGCAGCAGCGCAAGCGCGATGCTTGACCCAGGTCAATCGCCTCGTGACGCGACGCCGGAAGATGGCTTATGCGGTGAATCGCTTCATGCCGCTCGTTCGCAATTCGGACTCGACAAGGGTGTTTTGGGCCCGATGAGTGCCGGAGTTCGAAAAGCGACCAACACATTGGTGGGCGATGATGCGGAGGCCAAGATGGG
>NZ_FCON02000403.1 GCF_001544535.1 Caballeronia choica
GGCGCCGTGCAGGCCTACATCTTCACGGTGCTCGCGATGGTGTTCATCGGCGCGGCGCTCGCGGACGCTCCGCAACCCTCCTCCGCGAAGCAACAAAAAGGAACCCCATGAGCAATCTCATCCAGGTGATCAGTCTTCTTGCCGCCGCCATCGCCGTCTCGTTCGGCGCGATCGGCCCGGCGCTCGCCGAGGGCCGGGCCGTCGCCGCCGCGATGGATGCGCTCGCGCGCCAGCCGGACTCGGCCGGCACCATCTCGCGCACGCTGTTCGTCGGCCTCGCGATGATCGAGACCATGGCGATCTACTGTCTCGTGATCGCGTTGCTCGTGCTGTTCGCGAACCCGTTCGTGAAGTGACCGGGAACCGATCATGCATATCGACTGGTGGACTCTCGCCCTGCAGACGGTCAACGCACTCGTGCTCGTCTGGCTGCTCGCGCGCTTTCTGTTCAAGCCAGTCGCGAAGATCGTCGCCGAGCGCCAGCAAAGCGCCGCCGCCCTCATGGCCGACGCCGTGAAGGCGAAGGCGGACGCGCTCGCGCAACGCCAGGCGGCGGCGGACGAAGCGGCGCGCACCGCGCAACAGCGTGGCGATGTGCTGTCGGCGGCAGCGGCGGAAGCGGCGAAGCTCAAGTCCTCGCTTGAAGAAGCCGCTCACGCCGACGCCGAACAGCTTCGCGCAGCGGCAGAGGCCGATATCGCCAAGGCGCGGCAAGCCGCCGCGCTAACCGATGCCGACCAGGCATCGCAGCTCGCGCTCGCCATCGCGGCAAAGCTGCTGGAGCGTTTGCCGGAGCAGGCGCGCATCGCGGGTTTCATCGACGGCCTGGCAGCCGAACTCGCGAAGCTGCCCCAGTCGACGCGCGAAGCACTCGGCAACGACGGCTCGGAGGTTCGGCTGATCGCGCCGCGCGCGCTGCAAGCCGATGAACTCGCGGCCTGCCGCGGCGCGCTTTCGCGCGTGCTCGGCCGCGACGTGGATTTGCGGATCACGGTCGACCCGGCGATCGTCGCCGGACTCGAACTCGAAGCGCGGCACGCGATCGTGCGCAACAGCTTCCGGGCCGATCTCGCCCGGCTCCAGACGGAACTGCTCGTCCATGACCCCGACCACGCTTGACGCCCCCGCCGCCGCGTGGCTCGCAAGGAACCGCGCGACGCTCGCCAACACGCCTCTCTCCGCGCACGCCGAGGCGGTCGGCCGTGTGGAACACGTCGCCGATGGCATCGCCCTCGTCTCGGGCTTGCCCGATGTACGGCTGAACGAGTTGCTGCGCTTCGAAGGCGAACGCTTCGGCTTTGCGCTCACTCTGGATGCCGACACGATCGGCGCGGTGCTGCTCGACGACGGCGACGCGATCACCGCCGGCTCCATCGTCACGGGGACGGGACAGGTGGTGCAGGTGCCGGTCGGGCCGGGCTTGCTTGGACGCGTCGTCGATCCGCTTGGCCGGCCGCTCGATGGCGGCGAGCCGGTCCATGCCGACGGCCACCTGCCGATCGAACGCCCCGCGCCGACGATCATCGAGCGCGATCTCGTCGCCGAGCCGATTGCGACCGGCATCCTGCTGATCGATGCGTTGTTTGCCATCGGGCGCGGGCAACGGGAGTTGATCATCGGCGACCGCGCGACCGGCAAGACCTCGATCGCCCTCGACACGATCGTCAACCAGAAAGGGACGGACGTGATCTGCGTGTACGTCGCAATCGGCCAGCGCGCTTCGGCGGTGGAGCGCGCGATCGACGCGGTGCGGCGGCACGGCGCGCCCGAGCGCTGCGTCTTCGTATTTGCATCGGGCGCGGCATCGGCGGGACTGCAATGGATCGCGCCCTTCAGCGC
>NZ_FCON02000404.1 GCF_001544535.1 Caballeronia choica
GCAAGTCGAGTAGCCCGACGATCATGTCCATGCAAATTTTAAATGGACATGTGTACATGATGGACGAAGTCGAGGTTGTCCAGGGTGTGATTCAGCCGACACGGCGTCGGCGGCATAGCAAGGAATTCAAGGAGATGGTCAGTCGGGCGGCAATGCAGCCGAACGTGTCGATTGCGGCCGTGGCACTGCATTACCGGTTGAACGCCAATCTGCTGCGCAGCTGGGTTGCAGCGCAGGAGGAACGCGATGCCGCTGAAGCAGCCCGAAAGGAGTTGAATGTCTCGTCGCCGGAATTTGTGCCGCTGCAGATTCAGAATGGTGTTGCTGGGGCAATGCACATCGAGATCGAGGTGCGCAGGGGCGCGACGGCGATCACGGTGCGCTGGCCGCTGTCGGCCGCGAGCGACTGCGCAACCTGGCTGCAGGGGTGGTTGCGTTGATTCGCATCGATGCCATCTGGCTCGCGACGGAGCCGGTCGACATGCGCGCGGGTGCCGATACGCTGCTTGCGCGCGTGGTCAAGGTGTTCGGGTCGGTAAGGCCCCATCATGCATACCTGTTTGCCAATCGTCACTCGACGCGAATGAAGGTGCTGGTCTACGATGGCCTGGGTATATGGCTTGCCGCACGGCGGCTGAACAAGGGGCGCTTCGTCTGGACAAACGGCGAGCAGGCGGTGAGCGTGGGGCTGAGCCCGGAACAGCTTCAGGCTCTCGTGATGGGACTACCGTGGCGCACTCTCGCGCCGGATCATGCGATCACGGTGATTTGAGCCCCGCGAGTACGTAAACTGTTTCGCTTGCTGCATCCGGCGCGGCTCTGGCAGACTGATTGCCATGGACATACCCGCCGATCTCGACGCCCTCAGTACCGAACAGATACGCGAACTGAACGCGAAGCTGATGGCCGAGATCGCCGAGAAAGAAAGAGAGTTGCGCTACCGGCAAACACGTATCGACCAGCTTACGCACGAACTCTCGGTGATCAAACGGCAGCAGTTTGGCAGGCGCAGTGAGCAGCTCAACAGGGAGCAACTGAGCCTGCTCGAGGAAGCGCTCGACGCGGATCTGGCGGCAATCGGGCTCGAGCTGCAGGGGCTGAAGTCCGGCAAGCAAACTGGAACGCCACGTCAACAGCCAAAGCGGGCACCGCTTCCTCCGGAATTGCCACGTACCGACTTTCATCACGAGCCGGACAGCACGATCTGTACGTGCGGCTGCGAACGCGTTCGTATCGGCGAGGACATCAGCGAGAAGCTGGATTACACGCCCGGCGTGTTCACGGTAGAGCGGCATATCCGGGGAAAATGGGCGTGCAAGGCATGCGAGACGCTGGTGCAGGCTGCGGTGCCGCCTCATGTGATCGACAAGGGCATCCCGACCACCGGCCTGCTGGCTCAGGTGCTGGTCGCCAAGTACAGCGATCACCTGCCGTTGTATCGACAGGAGCGCATCTTTGCGCGGGCGGGTCTGGCGATCGCGCAATCGACGCTCGGCGCCTGGGTTGGCGCGTGTGGCGCGCGCCTGCAGCCCCTGGTCGATGCACTTCGCGAAGAAGTGTTGCAGCAGGGGGTACTGCATGCCGACGAGACGCCGGTACAGATGCTTGCGCCGGGAAAAGGCAAGACCCATCGAGCCTATCTGTGGGCGTACAGTACCACGCAGTTCTCCGATCTGAAGGCGGTGATCTACGACTTCGCCCAGAGCCGCGCTGGCGAACATGCACGCGCATTTCTGGGCGAGTGGCGCGGCAAGCTGACGTGTGACGACTATGGAGGCTATAAGGCTAGCTTCCAGAACGGCGTGACCGAAACCGGGTGCCT
>NZ_FCON02000405.1 GCF_001544535.1 Caballeronia choica
ATCGTGACCGCTGATTCCGTTTTATCGTGACCGCGGTTTCCGGTTGATCGTGATCGGCAATTCCGGCGATCGTGACCGGCGGTCGGCGGGAGGTGTTGCGTGGAACAAATTCTATCCTGAAGGGCTACGCGGCGTCGCCGGCTTTGAGCGTGATGCCTGCTTTTTGAGCGGACTTTCTTAACGACTCTCCTGCCAGTGTGATGCGGTGAATGCGGTGCATCAGCCGATCGAGAATGGCGTCAGCGATGGTAGGGTCCCCGATCCATGCATGCCAGTGCTCGACGGGTAGTTGGGCGGTGATGAGGATGCCGCGACTGCTGCCGCGGTCGTCAATGAGCTCAAGCAAGTCGTTGCGTGTGCTCACGTCCAGCGGAGCGACGGCCCAGTCGTCCAGCACGATCAGATCGGTTTTGGCCATCTGCAGGAGCCATTTGCCGAAGCCGCCGCTGCCATGCAGGATGCGCAGTTCCTCGGCGAGCCTGGGCACGCGCAGATAAGCGACGGAATGGCCGCGTCGACAGGCATATTGCGCCAATGCGCAAGCGAGCCAGGTTTTGCCGACACCGGTCGGACCGCCTACAAGCACCGTGTGGCCGGTAGCGATCCAGTCAGACAGTACGAGGCTGGTGATCTGTCTATGATCGATGCCCCGGGCCGCCCGGGTATCGAGATCTTCGATGGCGGCCTGTGGATACTTGAGGCGGGCACGCTGCAACAGGCGAGCGAGCTTTCGGTCGTTGCGCCAGAGCAGCTCACGGTCGATCAGCAAGGCCAGGCGCTCTTCAAAGGCGAGCGCGCTGGCGGCGGGCTGGGCAAGCTGTTCTTCGAGCGCAGCGGCAAAGCCGTCGAGCTTGAGCGAGCGCAGTTGGGCGAGCGTGGTATGGGTCATCATGAGGTTGAAGGTCCTGGTGATTGGCGCCGGGCGCGAAGGCAGGCTCAAGGGCGGGTGCAGCCCGGCGTAGCACGCCCTTGAGGGCGACCAGAAGGTCAGTCGCGGGTCAGGCTGTGCGCAGCCTGGTGAGCGGCGGTGTCACTGGTAGTAGCTGGGGCCGCGCAGATGCGCGTGGTCGGGACTGGTCCACTCGGTTGTGGCCGCAGCGGCGACCCGGTCGCGGTCGGTTTCGAGCACACTCCTGACATGGCGGTACTGATACGCGCCCAGCTCCAGAGCGACTGCGCAGGCGGCTTCGAGACGATCGTTGCCATAACGCTTTGCCAAACTCAGTAAGCCTAGACAGGAGCGATAGCCGTGTTCGGGATGCTTGTACTGTTCGAGCAGGCGGCGCACGACTGCGCCGGTGGCGCTGCCGATCTGCTGGCCCCAGTGGATCAGTCGTTGCGGCGACCATTCGAGGTGAGCGCGGTGCGCGGCGGGCATGTGCTCGGCCACGGTCGTGAAGCCGCCGGCGCTCGCGCGCAGGTGGGCCGCAACGCGCTGGCCGCGATGCAGCAGCTCGACGGCATGCGCGGTGATGCGGGCGTCCAGCGTCTGGCCGACCAGCGCGTGCGGCACGCTATAGCGATGCTTGCTGATCTCGACGTGGTGGTCGATGTGAACCTTGACGGTGCGGAACTGCGCGATCTCATACGGGATCGCCGGCAACGGGCGCAGCGCCGGGGCGTCCAATGCAGCGAAGGCGCTGGCGCGGCTGCCCGGCAGCTTCTGGAAGGGGCGCTCATTGAGCGTGGGCAACAGCGCGGCAATCGCGCGATCTACCGCGTACACCGTCTCGAACCGCTGATGGCGCAGTCGCGCCATGATCCAGCGTTCAACGATCTGGACTGCAACCTCGACCTTGGCTTT
>NZ_FCON02000406.1 GCF_001544535.1 Caballeronia choica
TCAAAAGGGCGAGAAGCTGGGCTCGAAAATTCACGAGCAGCTTTCACAAATTGGCCGCGATCCGTACCTCGTACGCTACTTCTTTAGCCATCAATCTGTCCGCTATATTTCTGACGTGTGAGTAAGACAATCATCATGGATCAGAACCGCATTCAGCACATCGCCCGCATCGCGATAGTCGGTTTCGGCGAAGTCGGGCCCGTTTTTGCCCGTGCATTGACCGCCGCCGGTCGCCAAGTATCGGTCTTCGATATCAAGCTGAAGGACGACGCGACGCGTGCAACGATTGTGGAGCGGGCGCGCGAATGCGGTGCGCTGGTAGCCGAAGACCTCGCGACGGCATTGCGCGACGCCCAACTCGTCTTCTCCGCCGTCACGGCAAGTCAGGCAGAAGTGGTAGCCACTGGATCGGCCGAACATCTCACGGCAGGCCAGACCTTCATCGACCTGAATTCGGTATCGCCCGCCGTCAAGCAGCGCAACTGCAAGCAGATCGAACGTCACGGTGCTGATTATGTGGAAGCCGCGGTGATGGCACCGGTCCCGCCACAAGGCGTGCGCGTGCCGATGCTGCTGGGCGGGCGCCTCGCCAAGCGAACTGCGGAAATCCTCAACGGTCTGGGTATGCGCACGGAGGCCGTGTCGCAAGACATTGGCCTGGCGTCGGCCATCAAGCTGTGCCGCAGCATCATGATCAAAGGCATGGAAGCGCTATGCGTTCAGTCGATGCTGGCGGCAAAGCAGTTTGACGTGGACGGCCGCGTGCTGGCGTCGCTCGCAGCAAGCTTTCCCGGCGCAGGCTGGGATACGGGCTACGAGGCATACCTGATCGGACGGGTGGTCGAGCACGGGCAAAGGCGCTCCGAAGAAATGCGCGAAGCCGCGTTGATGCTCGATGGATTGGGAATGTCGAGCGCGCTTGCCACCGCGATTGCCGACGTGCAACAGGAACTCGCAGCACGCGCCGCGCCACTGGTCGAATCGCTCGATCCGAAGGGCAGCCTGCCCGAATGGCGGAAGCTGCTAGAACCTGCCTGAAGCTGTGAACGCCCCATCCCGAAGTAATTGAGCGAACCGGTTCCCGAAGCCCCGGATTGCTCGCCGCCTAACAGCAGGGTGAATTGAGCGCACTACCTCGTATCGGTCCGAACCGACCTCTACGTGCCTGGCCGGATATCAGCACGCAGCAGGCACCGACTCGAGAGACCGGTCCGCAGTGGCCTCGATCAATCAGGTCACGGCTTCGTCGTCGAACAGTCAGACGCTGATTCGCGTCGGCATCCGTCACAAGTTCTGATGCTTCAACCGAGCGCCTACTGCGCGCGAATATCGAGGTAACCCGATAGCGAGACGACTCGCAGCCGCTCTGCGCCGCTGCGGGTCACCACCCACCCGACGGGCCCTCTTACTGCTCAATGCTTCAGGATTATTCATGGCCATCCACTTCGACGCAGCGGGAGCGCTTCACCCACGCAGCAGGCCGGGTCACGGCGCAGTATGCATATCTCGCCGGTGCGGCGTAGGACTTCAAGATCGTAAAGCTCTTTGACGCAGTGGAAATCACAAGCAACGTCAGCATGCCGAGCGGTACGCATTAGTACAGGCCAACCTTCGGTGCGGTTCTTGCCAGCGGATTTTCCGCTAGCCGAATATACGGGAAGGTCTGCATAAGTCATCGCATAGCATCCCGAATGAGTTACGCTTGAGGTAAGCGCAAACAATTGAGGTGTGGTCATGACGCAAATGGATCTGGGCTTGAATTTGTCGACCAAGCGCACGCGCAAGCGCGAATTTCTCGA
>NZ_FCON02000407.1 GCF_001544535.1 Caballeronia choica
CATTGGATCGACGCTCGGGCGGGAGCGGCTCGCCGAACTGATTGCCGAGGCCGATCACATCCAGTTTCGCGATCCGCGCTTCAGGCGCGAACTCGCAAGCTGGATTCATCCCCGTCGACATGACGACGGCATGCCTGCGTACGCGGGCGGCGCAAGCGCGCTGCTCGACTTCGCAACGCCGCTAGCCGCATTGGCATTGCGCACATTCGATCTCGGCGGCGGGCTCGCCGCGGCGCATCGTCAACTCGTCGACAGGTCCCCGATGCTCCTTTGCATTGGCACTGGCGCCGACGATCGTGATGCGTGGTTCGCCGCGGGGCAGGCGCTCGAGCGCGTGCTGCTGACCGGGGTCACGCAGGGCCTGACCGCGTCCTATTTGAATCAGCCGCTCGAAGTGGACTCGCTTCGCGATTCGGTGGGCCGCGAAGCCGGCATGAACGCGCATCCGCAACTGTTGCTGCGCATGGGAAAGGGGCCGCATGTCGCGCATTCATCGCGGCGTGCGATGTCCGCGGTGGTGTCCTGACGTGTGAACGCTGTGACTTTCGGGCCGATGGTGACGCGAATGAATGTTGGAGCATCGGCAGCAACCGCGACGCCGACGCCTCGCGCCAAAATCAGCTATTCGATGCGCTCGTCGTCGACGCTTTGTCAGATTGTGGCGCGCCTGCGAGGCGCAATTCGAATCTGCTGAAACGATATCTCAGACTGTCGGGCCAACGACGTTGACACAGATCAAGGACGCAAAGCCGTGTGGGCGCATCATCGAATGCAGACACTACCGTTTGGTGTCCGCCAACGTGAGCCGTCGTTCGCCCTGCGACCCACCCATGCGCATACCGCGCGCCTGCCGGAGGCGGCGCCATCGCACGCGGCTGGTTCAATCGCAATGCGCTTACCGAACCTATGCAACTCAAGCGAAACCGCGCTTCGATGTTCCTCCCGACCGCCAGGACACTTCCGTACCGCGAGACCACAGTGATTCAATCCAGGAACCATCGCACGGACGGACTCATTTTAATTGACCGTAGCGCATCGCGATCCTTCACGCGTCTTTGGGCACTCGCAGCAGTCGCGCTTCTTATCTCCGCGACACACGCGGCGGAGCCGGAGCCCACGCCTCTCGTCGATCAACAGCATTGCATGTTCTGCCACACCGATAACGCGGCATTTCTTGCACCATCGTTTCAGCAAATTTCCGACCGCTATCGTAACGTGCCCAATGCCGCAGCGATGCTCGAACACAAACTGCGCGTGGGCGGACCCGCCCACTGGGGCGACATGGCCATGCCGTCTCCCGGCGAACGGGGTGGCCCCTTATCCGCGCAAGACGCCCACACGCTGGTGCTATGGGTCTTGAGTCATTAAGTCAGATATATATCGGAGAACGTGATGCGTATTACCGTCAAGCTGGATACCTTCGACCAGGCCTCCTCCGCCTATGCGGTGTTGTGGCTCGACACGAAAACGCGCCGATGGTCGCGCGAAGGCCATGCGGGCATCGATGTGCCGCAGTGGGGAATGCTGGAGCCGTCAGCGGACGGTACGCTGTTGCGCGACGCGGACGGAATGCTGCCGATCGTTTTGCTCAATCGTCTGCACCTCGGTCGCTGGGCCAATGAGAACGGCTCACCGATCACCGACGGTCCATCCGAAGGCGCCCGCGGAAGCGCCACGTATCATGGCGGCATGGGCCGAGTTCCTCGCACGGCCCACTGGCATGTCCAATGCCTCGATCTGGAAACGACCGTCGCAGAACATGAGATTTTCTCCGACGAGGACGAGTCTGCCCA
>NZ_FCON02000408.1 GCF_001544535.1 Caballeronia choica
TGGAGAGCCCGTCGCGGGAAAACTGCACAGCGGGTTCGGAGGGAGGGGACGGCGATCGCCGTTTCCTACCCCTATCCGGTGTTTGCATACGCACATCACTATCAGGGTGGTCAGGGAGATATGCCGCTGACCTATCCGAAAGGCCGGGATTTCTCTGAGCCTTTGCCGTCATTCGAGATGCAGCCCGGGTTGCGACTGTGGGTGCTTCCGTTCGATCTGGAAGCGAAGATGCTGCTTTTGCCGCAAAGTTGGTCTCAGGAGCCCTTGCCGTTGAAAATTCGTTCGGCACGGGCACTTTAGACGTATTCGAAGCGAACACTTCGGCCATTGCCGTCGTTGGTTCAACGACATGACAGCGGCGTGAGGAGCCCATTGCCGTCGTTCAAAGACCGGTTGAACTTGTCGATCGTGAATGGCCGCTGTCGGGGAAATCGAATGTTCGTTGACGACCGAGGCTGTGTGAAAACGTGTTGATCGCCTATAGTTAGGCAACACGTTTTCCGATGGTGGCCCATGAAGCGATTCATCGAAAGCGCGGCGCGAGATCAAGTCGCGTTGCTAACGAGTGTCTCGACGATTACGTAGATGTAGAGAACCCCGTACGGGTGGTTGATGTGTTCGTCGATGAGCTTGACCTGGTGGGTCTTGGCTTCGAGCGAGCCTCGCCTTCCTTGATTGGCCGACCGGCATATCATCCATCGACCTTGCTCAAGCTTTACATCTACGGGTATTTGAATCGGATTCAATCGAGTCGGCGCCTCGAGCGCGAAGCACAACGGAATCTCGAATTGATCTGGCTGACAGGCCGCTTGACTCCTCACTTCAAGACTATCGCTGACTTCCGATAGGATACGGAGCTGCAATCCGCAAAGTGTGCCGCGAGTTTGTTTTACTGTGCCGACGGTTGAAACTATTCTCAGATGCTACGGTAGCCATCGACGGCAGCAAATTTAAAGCGGTCAACAATCGAGACAAAAACTTCACTGAGCGCAAACTCCAGGCTCGCATGGAGCAACTCGAGCAAGGCATCGACCGCTACATGGATGACTGGACAGGGCCGATCGAGAGCCAGCGAGCCTGCCGGACGAACGCATCCCTCACCTGAAGGAGAAGATCGAGAAGCGCAAGTGCAAAAGCTCGGTGAAATCGAGACGCTGATGCGCGCGACTCCCGATGGCCAGATCTCGCTGAAGGATCCGGACGCGCGCTCTGTGGCAACCAGCGGGCGTGGCACGGGAATGGTCGGCTACAACGTGCAAACCGCTGTAGATCTTAAGAATCACATGATCGTTGCCCATGATGTCGTCAATGTTGGTCACGATCGCCTCGGTCACGCATCGATTTCTACCACCAGCCAATACCTGCACGCGGATGACGATGATCGCCATCGCGCAACCGAGTGCGGGCTCAAACTTAATTGGTGAAGGTCGCACCCACTGGTCCGGGATCTCACCGTGCAACGACTCTTCATCGTGGGACTCCTGCGCGCACCCTGCAAGTTGGTTACGATCATTCATGATGGCCTCCGCAGATTTGATTCGCTTACTGACCGGTGATCGTCCCTGGCTTTGATCGTCCCTGTCTGGGTCTGCATGCTGGGTCTGTCCGATACACGGAAGGAGAGGGTTTTGAGCCCCTCGCGGCGAGAGGGTGGATGGCGCAGACGCGGGCAGCGCGACGGTGGCAGGTTGCTTTCCGTCCTTATTGAGTGCCTTCGAGCAGGCCGAGCACCACGGCGCGGCGCACCGCGTGCTTGCGCGAACTTGCGTC
>NZ_FCON02000409.1 GCF_001544535.1 Caballeronia choica
GAACCGGCCAAGGGTGGCGTCAATCCGCAACGCAGCGTGTGGGAACTGTCGTCGCGCATCCCGGCCGATGCGATCGTCACGAGCGATTCCGGGTCGTGCGCGAACTGGTACGCACGTGACCTCAAAGTGCAGCGCGGCATGATGTGTTCGCTGTCCGGCGGGCTGGCGTCGATGGGCGCGGCGGTGCCTTATGCGATTGCCGCGAAGTTTGCGTTCCCGGGACAACCGGTGATCGCGCTCGTCGGCGACGGCGCCATGCAGATGAACAACATGGCCGAGTTGATCACGGTGTCGAAATACTGGAAGCAGTGGTCGAATCCGCGCTGGATCTGCATGGTGTTGAACAACCAGGACCTGAACCAGGTCACGTGGGAGCAGCGCGTGATGGAGGGCGACCCGAAGTTCGAGGCATCGCAGGATATTCCGTCCGTGGCATATCACAAGTTCGCCGAGTTGATCGGCCTGAAGGGCCTCTACGTCGACGATGCCGAGCGCATGGGCGCCGCGTGGGACGAGGCGCTCGTGGCGGATCGTCCGGTCGTGATCGAGGTGAAGGCCGATCCGAACGTGCCGCCGTTGCCGCCGCACATCACGATGGCGCAGGCGAAGGCGTTCGCGACAACGCTCATGAAGGGCGACCCGGACCAGGGCCACGTGCTGCTCGATACCGCGAAGCAGGTGCTGAGCGCGGTGTTGCCGGGGCACAAGGACCGGTAGGGGCTCGGCCCGCAGCGGTGCTGAGCCTGTCAAATGATCAACTCTATTCGCGCGGCCCCGCGTGGGCGCACTACGGTTCTTGCAGCGATATTCGCGGCGCGCGGGTTCCCCACGGCATCGGCCGCCGAGGTCGCCGCGCCGCTGAACTACTTCCTTCATGCAGCAGGACCCGCAGCGACGCCGACGCTCAGGCTGGGTTGGATCTTTGCCGGAATCTGCGTTGGCGTGTGTCTGATCATTGCGGTGCTGCTGACCGTCGCGATCCTGAGGCGCCGACCGATGCCACTTCCCGGCGACCCTGGCGCGCTGGCAGCCACCGGCGGCGGATCGAGCTGGATTTACGTGGGCGCTGGCGTCTCCACGGTCGTACTGGTCGCCATGCTCGTCTACGCATTGATGACGCTCGAAAGCGTCGCCAGGCCGAACGATGCTCCTTCGCTGACCATTACCGTCACCGCGTACGACTGGTGGTGGAAGATCGCTTACACCGATTCCGCCGATCCGGCCCAACGCTTGGTCACGGCGAACGAGATGCACATTCCCGTCGGTGAACCGGTCAAGGTCGAGCTCAAAAGCGCGGACGTCATTCATGCGTTCTGGGTGCCAGTTCTCGCCGGCAAGACGCAGACGATCCCCGGTCAAACGAATGAACAATGGATCGAGGCGGATCGTCCTGGCGTTTATCGCGGCCAGTGTTCGCAGTTTTGCGGTGCGCAGCACGCGCACATGGCGCTTGAAGTGATCGCGCAGAGCCGCACCGATTTTGCGGCGTGGCGGGCGCAACAAGCCCAGCCACACGCGCAGGCAGAGGCGGCGAGCCCGTCGGTCGCGGCCGGGCAGAAGCTGTTCGACGAGCGATGCGCCGGCTGTCACGCGATCCGGGGTTCGTCGGCTGTTGGAGCACAGGCGCCCGACCTGACGCACCTCAATACGCGTCGATTGATCGCCGCCGGCATGCTGTCCAATACCGCTGCAAACCAGCTCGACTGGATCACGCACGCTCAGCAGATCAAGCCCGAATCGATGATGCCAAGCATGATCCTGAGCCG
>NZ_FCON02000410.1 GCF_001544535.1 Caballeronia choica
ACGAAGGCGAAGCTCGGCGTGACGCCCCAGAACCTGACCTGGTTGAGGAAGTCATCGGCCGTGTACTGCGAACCGTGGACGCCCTTCTAAATGTCAAGTTGGTAAGTCATTTTCGGAATGCCAAGTGGCGCGCTTCACGGGGCGCTCGCGGGTTGCCCACCGCTGGCCGGCGCCGTGGTCGTAACAGGCGACCGCGCCGGCCAGCCGTGGACAACCCGCGACCCCTAACACACGGTTAGGGCGCAATAGCCTGCCTGTTGTCGGGAACAGGTCGCTTTCACGCAACCTGAACCTGACCGATCTGACGGTTGCGCTGACGTATGACATAGTAGACTTCGCGAGCGATATAGCGCTTGAGGCAGCGAATGGCTTCGAGCTTCGAGTGGCCCTCGCTGACCCGCCGTTCAACATACGCCTTTGTGCGCGAGTCGGTTCGCAGCCGGCCGATGGCGATGATGTGCAACGCGCTGTTGGCCGCACGATCCCCGCCGCGATTCAGGCGATGCCGGGTGACCTTTCCCGACGATGCCGGCACGGGACTGACTCCGCACAGGGCGGCAAATCCCGCCTCCGACTGTAGTCGCTCGCTGTTGTCTCCCGCCGTCAGCAGCAGCTGCGCTGCCGATTCGTATCCAATGGAATTGCGCGAGACCAGGTCCGGCGCGAGTTCGTTGACCAGGGCCGCGATCATCACGTCAAGGTCGGCAATTTCGTCGTGCAGTTCCAGATAGCGACGCCCGAGGGATTTCAATGTGATCCGGTACGCCGAGACTAGATTGCGGTAATCGGTCAGATCCGGACGCCAGGCGGCCAGCGTGCGCACGAGCTGCATGCGGGTCATGGTGCGTAGCGCTTCGCGCAGTTCGTCAGGTGCGCTGATGATCGTGTTGTGAATCAGTTGCAGGGCAACTCGGCGAGCTGCAACCGCTGTCTTGCGACAGACCTTCAGCACGCGTAGTGACTCGATCATGCCGTCACGGGTCCTGGGTGTGACCGTGCGGACGCCTGCGAAGGCAGCATGGGCGGCATTTTCAGCATCCAGCGTATCGTCCTTGCCGCGTTTGCGCCGGTCGCTCCGGTCTGGCGCGGTCACTTCGAGCACCCTGACTTCAGCTTGCTGCAGGTAGCGCAGCAGCCCTGCGCCATACGTTCCGGTACACTCCACACCGACGCGGAGCAGTTCACCGAATGAACGCATCCAGATCAGCATCTGCTTGTAGCCATGCCGGGTGGTCGCGAAGCACCCGCTGCCCAGCACGCGGTCATGTTCGTCAACCACGGCTGCCATGTGCAGATCCTTGTGGGTATCGACTCCGCCTATGACGCCCGGGAGACCAGCGGTTTCTTCCTTCATGACACTTCTCCGGTTCTTGACAGTGGATCAAGGCGATTTCACCGGGACCGGATACCTGGACAGGACAGTAAGGCGACAGCGCGTCAGGCCCTTCTTGGGTCACATGCAGCGGCGAGGTGAAACCTCGCCGTTCGGTGTTCCCGGCCGGCCGACGGGTCCAAGGAAAGACACGAGCTCAGGTCGATCAATGCGTGGGTCAGGCCGTCGGGGACACTTCGCGGCACCAGACCCTCCGGCGGCCGGACCACTTCCGTGGCAGGGCGGGCCGAGGAGAAGCTGGTACTTGCATTATTACTATCCATGCGCAGCGTCAGGCCCCGACCAACCTCGGCACCCGTGCCGCCGAATTCACCCAGCAGTCCCTGTGCGATCGGCTGCAAGGCGGCGAACC
>NZ_FCON02000411.1 GCF_001544535.1 Caballeronia choica
TTCCGCAGGCCGGGAACACGCGGTGACGAGCGCGCAAAGCAACGCAGCGGCGAGGTAAAGGCGAACGCGGAGGTCCTTGTTCCGAAGCTGAGACAAACCTTGCATTTGGAATTCCTTCGATTGGCGATCGTACCTGATGTTCAAGCGCGCTCGGGCATCGGACAGAGCGGGAACTGCTCACATCATGTACTTTGTATCATTACGTGATATATCCTACATGGGATGGCTCTGCTTTTCCTGACGACCAACCGTGCGTTGTTAGCGCGCAATCGAGCGTATTTCGCCTTGCAAGCATAACCGCTGGAGTCCGGGCCATGCGGCGGTCGATTCCAAGGCGGATGACGGAGACAACAGCGCAATGCGGCACGGCGTTTGCGCTGTGGCCAACATTCGACGTCGACTGTAACCGGTGATCGTTACACGGTCGGTGGAACGTCAACACGAAATGCTCTGTCGTTCGCAAGGAGGCTGTAATGTCACAAACCGTCGGCGACTTTCTGGTTGATCGTCTTTACGCGTGGGGCGTGCGCCGTATCTTCGGATATCCGGGCGACGGCATCAACGGCGTCTTCGGCGCGCTCAATCGCGCAAAGGACAAGATCGAATTCATTCAGGCACGCCACGAAGAAATGGCCGCATTCATGGCATCCGCGCATGCCAAATTTACCGGCGAACTCGGCGTGTGCATTGCGACTTCGGGTCCCGGCGCGTCGCATCTCCTGACCGGCCTGTACGACGCGCGCATGGACCACATGCCGGTGCTCGCGATCACCGGGCAACAGGCGCGCGCCGCGCTTGGCGGCCACTATCAGCAGGAACTCGATCTTGTTTCGATGTTCAAGGACGTCGCCGGGGCTTTCGTGCAGCAGGCGAGTGTGCCGTCGCAGGTGCGCCATCTGGTCGATCGCGCGGTGCGCACGGCGTTGTCGCAACGCAAGGTCACGGCCATCGTCCTGCCGAACGACCTGCAGGAACTGGAATATGAAGCGCCCGCGCGCAAGCACGGCACGCTGCATTCGGGCGTCGGCTTCAGTGCGCCGAAAGTGGTTCCTTACGACGCCGACCTCCGGCGCGCCGCCGAGGTCCTGAACGAAGGCAAGAAGGTAGCGATCCTGGTCGGCGCCGGCGCGCTGAATGCGACCGACGAAGTCATCGCTGTGGCCGACAAGCTCGGCGCGGGCGTGGCAAAAGCGCTGCTTGGCAAGGCTGCGTTGCCCGACGACCTCGCCTGGGTGACGGGCTCGATCGGTTTGCTCGGCACGAAACCGAGCTACGACCTGATGATGGAGTGCGACACGCTCCTGATGATCGGCTCGGGCTTTCCCTACTCGGAATTCCTGCCCAAGGAAGGCAATGCGCGAGGCGTCCAGATCGATATCAAGGCCGACATGCTGAGCCTGCGTTATCCGATGGAAGTCAATCTCGTCGGCGACAGCGCCGAGACCTTGCGCGCGTTGCTGCCGATGCTAGCCGAGAAAACGGACCGCGCATGGCGCAAGAAAATCGAAGGCTGGACCGCCGACTGGTGGAAGACGCTGGAAAAGCGTGCTCTTGAACCGGCTAAGGGCGGCGTCAATCCGCAACGTAGCGTGTGGGAACTGTCGCCACGCATCCCGGCCGATGCGATCGTCACGAGCGATTCCGGCTCGTGCGCGAACTGGTACGCGCGCGACCTCAAAGTGCAGCGCGGCATGATGTGTTCGCTGTCGGGCGGGCTGGCGTCGATGGGCGCGGCGGTGCCTTA
>NZ_FCON02000412.1 GCF_001544535.1 Caballeronia choica
ATCTCAGACAGCACGGCGCACCATCAATTCCTTGATCTTGCCGATCGCCTTGGTGGGATTGAGCCCCTTCGGGCACACGTCCACGCAGTTCATGATCGTGTGGCAACGGAACAGACGATACGGATCTTCCAGGTTGTCGAGGCGTTCACCCGTCGCTTCGTCGCGGCTGTCCGCGATGAAACGATAGGCTTGCAACAAGCCCGCCGGACCGACGAACTTGTCCGGATTCCACCAGAAGCTCGGGCACGACGTCGAGCAGCTCGCGCACAGAATGCATTCATACAGGCCGTCCAGCTCGTCGCGTTCCACCGGTGACTGCAGACGCTCCTTTTCCGGCGGCGGCGTGTCGTTGATCAGGTAAGGCTTGATCGAATGATACTGATTAAAAAATTGCGTGAAGTCGCAAATCAGATCGCGCACCACGGGCAGCCCCGGCAGCGGACGCAGCACGATCTTCTGCGGCAGGTCGTTCATGTTTTGCAGACACGCCAGACCGTTCTTGCCGTTGATGTTCATCGCGTCCGAACCGCACACGCCCTCACGGCACGAACGGCGGAACGACAGCGTCTCATCAACCGATTTGAGCTTCACCAACGCATCGAGCAGCATGCGTTCGTGCGAGTCGATCTCGATCTCGTAGCTCTGCATGCGCGGCGCCGCGTCCTTGTCCGGATCGTAGCGGTAAATTTCAAATGTTCTCTTTGCCATGTCGATTCCCTTGACCTTAGAAGGTACGCGCCTTCGGCGGCACCGATTCGACCGTCAGCGGCTGCATTTTCACCGGCTTGTAGTCGAGGCGATCGCCTTCGCTGAACCATAGCGTGTGGCGCATCCAGTTTGCGTCGTCGCGAAGCTCGAAGTCGCTGTGCGCGTGCGCGCCGCGGCTTTCCTTGCGCGCTTCGGCCGAGACCATCGTCGCGCGCGCCACTTCGATCAGGTTCGCCAGTTCCAGCGCTTCCACCTTCGCGGTGTTGAACACCTTCGACTTGTCCTTCAGGTGCACGTGCTTCGCGCGCTCGGTCAGTTCATTGACCTTGTCCACGCCTTCAGCGAGCAGCTTCGAGGTGCGGAACACGCCCGCGTGCGCCTGCATCGTCGAGCGGATGTCGCCGGCGATCGCTTGCGTGTATTCGCCCGAGGTCGACTTTTCCAGCACCGCGAGACGTTCGAGCGCGAAGTCGGCGGCATCCGCCGGCAACGGCTTGTGCTCCCTCGTCTCCTGCGCGTGCTTGATGATGTGGTTGCCCGCCGCGCGGCCGAATACCACCAGGTCGAGCAGCGAGTTCGTGCCCAGACGGTTCGCGCCGTGCACCGAAACGCACGAGCATTCGCCGACCGCGTAGAAGCCGTTCACCGGATCGTCGTAGCCCTTCGCCGTGCCGACGACTTGCCCGTGGATGTTGGTCGGAATGCCGCCCATCTGGTAGTGGATGGTCGGCACGACCGGAATCGGTTCCTTGATGCAGTCGACGTTCGCGAACTTCAGCGCGATTTCGCGGATCGACGGCAGGCGCTTCATGATCGTCTCGGCGCCGATGTGCGACAGGTCGAGCAGCACGTGATCCTTGTGCGGACCGACGCCGCGGCCTTCCTTGATCTCCTGGTCCATCGAACGCGAGACGAAGTCGCGGGGCGCGAGGTCCTTGAGCGTCGGCGCGTAGCGTTCCATGAAGCGCTCGCCGTCCGAGTTGCGCAGGATGCCGCCTTCGCCGCGCACGCCTTCGGTGATCAGCACGCC
>NZ_FCON02000413.1 GCF_001544535.1 Caballeronia choica
CTAGTCGCGTACCACCATCTCATGCGCAGCGGTCACGTTCAGCCGGAATGAGCGGTCACGATCACCGGAATACGCAACCGCGATTTCGCGGACCGAGCCGCGTATGACGAGTTCGTGCGCGGGGTGGTGATGCGCCGCAACCGGCGCAATGCTGCAGCGTTCCAGATTGAGCGCGAACACCTGCTGGATCTGCCTGAGCACCGTACCACCGACTTTGCCGAGGAAGAGGCACGCGTGACACGCTGCGGCACGTTCACCGTGCGTTGCGTACTGTATAGCGCCCCGTCGCGGCTGATCGGTCATCGCCTGAAGGTGCGTCTCTATAGTGACCGGCTCGATTGCTATCTGTCCGGCGCGCTCGTGCACAGCACGGCGAGAGCCACGCACACGACCAAACGGAGAGGTCGCGGCATCGACTACCGGCACTTCATCGATTCGCTCAAACGCAAGCCGCAGGCCTTCAGGGGCCTCGCGTTCCGTGACGATCTGTTTCCACGGGAAGCCTACCGTCGGACCTGGGAGCGCCTCGAGGCGGCGCTCACGCCGCGCAGTGCATGCAAGACCATGGTGGGCCTGCTTGAGCTGGCAGGAAACCACGGCGTCGAGGCGCAACTGGCCGAGAGGCTCGAAGTATTGCTCGAACTCGGTGAACTGCCCGATCTGAAGGCGCTGTTCGATGAGTTCGCGCCGCGCCAGGCCGAGTGTCCGGTGGTTGTCGTCGAGATGCCGTGCGCCGCGCTTTACGACACGTTGCTCGATGAGGAGGTGCTCGCATGAACGCCGCCTACGATGCTGGCCGTATCGCGCTGATGCTCAACGAATTGCGGCTGCCTACGATCGGACGGTTGTGGCCGGACTTCGCTGAACGCTCGGACAAGGAAAGCTGGCAGGCGTCTCGGCTACTCGGTGCATTGCTCGAGCACGAACTCGCCGAGCGGGCCAAACGGAGAACCGAGCGTCATCGTACCGAGTCACATCTGGATCCGACCAAGACGCTCGCCACCTTCGACTTCGGCGTCGTGCCCATGGTCTCGAAGGCACATGTGATGGCGCTGGCCACCGGCGATTCGTGGCTTGAGAAAGGCGCCACGATCCTCTTGTTCGGTCCACCCGGCGGCGGCAAAAGTCATTTGGGGTCCGCCATCGGCCATGCGCTAATCGACACCGGCTATCGCGTATTGTTCACGCGCACCGGCGAAATCGTGCAGAAACTCCAGATCGCTCGCCAGAGCCTGCAGCTGCCTTCGGCGCTCGCGAAGCTCGACCGGTTCGACCTGATCATCCTTGATGATCTCTCGTATGTGAGGAAAGACCAGGCCGAAACCAGCGTGCTGTTCGAGTTGATCGCCGAGAGGTATGAGCGGAAAAGTCTTCTCATAACGGCCAACCAACCGTTCTCCGGCTGGAACGACGTCTTCCCGGACCCCGGCATGACAGTGGCGGCCATCGACCGGCTCGTGCATCACTCGACGATCTTCGAACTGAATGTTGAAAGCTATCGGCGCCGCACAGCCAGCGACAAACAGAAAGAGCGGCGCCGTCAATTACCCGCTGACCACTCGAACGGAGCGACACCCATGCCGAACTAAACAGCGACAATCACCTCGACCGCCCGGCCAAGATGAATGTCGGTAAACCGGACATCCTGCTTGACGCTGTCCATGTATCTGCATCCGACTTACGCGGTGACGCCGTCGCGCGAACCGCTGGGCGTGCTGGACGCCTACATGTGGGCGC
>NZ_FCON02000414.1 GCF_001544535.1 Caballeronia choica
TGTGCCCGAAGGGGCTCAATCCCACCAAGGCGATCGGCAAGATCAAGGAATTGATGGTGCGCCGTGCTGTCTGAGATGGACTTTTGCCATGGGTGACATTCCGCATCAGTCCGACCCACTTCGTCGCGCACGCCTTCGCTGGCGCGCGCGGCGCGGCCTGCTGGAAAACGATCTGATCTTCGAGCGTTTCTTCAGCCGATATGAACATGACCTTAGTGACACGGACGTGGCCGTTTTGACCCGCCTGCTGGAACTGGGCGACAACGACCTGATGGACTTGCTGCTCGCGCGCAAGGAACCTGAAGGCGAACTGGCTTCGCCGGATATGACCCGCGTGCTCGGGATGCTGCGCTCCGCGTGATTTCTGCAGAGTTCCGCAAAACCCCCGAAACTAGTATGTTGCCGCGCAGCGCCGTCGTGCAAATTATCGAAAACCTGTATCCATACTTCGATTGAGGATGTGCTATGACCCCGTCAGATGTTAAAGCCACGCTATCGTTCAGCGACAACTCGCCGAGCGTCGAAATGCCGATCTATCAGGGCACGATGGGCCCGGACGTGATCGACATCCGCAAGTTGTACGGTCAGACCGGCAAGTTCACGTATGACCCGGGCTTCATGTCGACGGCGGCATGCAATTCCGCCATCACGTACATCGACGGCGACAAGGGCGAACTGCTCTATCGCGGTTTTCCGATCGAAGAACTGGCGGTGAACGCCGACTTCCTCGAATCGTGCTATCTGCTGCTGAAGGGCGAACTGCCCAACGTGGCGCAAAAGGCGGAATTCGTCGACCTCGTCACGCGCCACACGATGGTGCACGAGCAGATGCACTTCTTCTTCCGCGGCTTCCGTCGTGACGCGCATCCGATGGCGGTGCTGGTTGCCGCTGTCGGCGCGCTGTCGGCGTTCTATCACGACTCGCTGAACATCAACGACCCGCGTCACCGCGAAGTGTCGGCGATCCGCATGATCGCCAAGCTGCCGACGCTGGTCGCGATGGCATACAAGTTCAGCATCGGCCAGCCGTTCGTTTATCCGAAGAACGATCTGTCGTACAGCGCGAACTTCATGCACATGATGTTCTCGAACCCATGCGAAGAGTACAAGGTCAACGACGTGCTAGTGCGCGCGCTCGACCGCATCCTGATCCTGCACGCCGACCACGAGCAGAACGCGTCCACGTCGACGGTGCGTCTGGCGGGTTCGTCGGGTGCGAATCCGTTTGCGTGCATCGCGGCCGGTATCGCTTGCCTGTGGGGCCCGGCGCACGGCGGCGCGAACGAAGCCGCGCTGAACATGCTGGAAGAGATCGGCTCGGTCGACAATATTTCCGAATTCATCAAGCAGGTGAAGGACAAGAATTCGGGCGTGAAGCTGATGGGCTTCGGTCACCGCGTCTACAAGAACTACGATCCGCGCGCGAAACTGATGCGCGAAACGTGTCACGAAGTGCTTGAAGAACTCGGCCTGCACGACGACCCGCTCTTCAAGCTCGCGATGGAACTGGAAAAGATCGCGCTGGAAGACGAATACTTCGTGTCGCGCAAGCTGTACCCGAACGTCGACTTTTACTCGGGCATCGTGCAGCGCGCGCTGGGCATCCCGACGTCGATGTTCACGTGCATCTTCGCGATGGCGCGCACGGTCGGCTGGATCGCGCAGTGGAACGAGATGATCGCCGATCCGGAACAGAAGATCGGCCGTCCGCGCCAGTTGTTCAT
>NZ_FCON02000415.1 GCF_001544535.1 Caballeronia choica
CCGACAGCCTGCGGGTCATTGATCGCGAACAGACCCTCGATCTTCGGGAAGCGCGTGAGGTAGCCCTGCATCGCGTTCATGCCGCCTTCGCGCGAGCCCTTGGCATCCTGATCGTCGGACAGAATCTTGATGCCGGGGCTCTTCGCCAGCACTTCCTTGCAGCCCTTCACGCGGTCGAGCACGGCGGACACCGGCGGCCCGTTCTCGATGATCACGTTGCCCTTGCCGTTGATCTTCTTCGAGAGGAAATCGCACGCAAGCTGTCCCGCCTGGATGTTGTTCGTCTGCACGGTGGCATCGGCGCCGGCGGCGGCCACGTCGACCGCCACGACCACGATGCCCGCAGCCTGCGCCTTCTTCACCGCGGGTTCGATCGCCTTCGGGTCGGCGGCGTTGAGCAGGATGATGTCGACGTGCGCCGAGATGAAGTTGTCGATCTGCGTGAACTGCTTGTTCATGTCGTAGTCGGCCGACACCGCCTGCACCTTCACGTTCGGATTGATCTGCTTCGCCTTCGCTTCCGCGCCCTTGGCGATGGTCACGAAGTACGGATTGCCGAGCGACCCGACCGTGATGCCGATCGACTTGAGCGGCTTGTCGGCCGCCTGTGCGCCGGACAGGGTGAGGCTGCAGCCCAGGGCGAGCGCGATGCTCGCGAATGCGACTTTTTGCTTGAACATTTTCTTGTCTCCAGGGTGGTCCGTTGGTTTTGGCGGGAACAAGCGGACCTGCATGTTCCCGTACGCCGTCGCGCAAGTAAAAAGGTGATTGAATCAGGTGCGTGCGGAGCCGCGCTGGCGATAGCGGTCGAGTGCCACTGCGCCGATGATCACGAGGCCCTTGATGATGTACTGCCAGATGTCCGACACGCCGAGCAGCACGAGGCCGTTGGTCAGCACCGCGATGATGAGCGCGCCGACCAGCGTGCCGACAATCGACCCGACGCCGCCGACGAAACTCGTGCCGCCGAGAATCACCGCCGCGATCGCATCGAGTTCATACGACTGGCCGAGCTGCAGGCCGTTCGCCGCATAGAGCCGTGCCGCCGACATCACCGCGCCGAGCCCGGCGAGCACGCCCGAGGCCGCATACACGAACATCTGGATGCCCCACACCTTGATGCCGGACAGGCGCGCCGCTTCCGGGTTGCCGCCGACCGAGTAGATGCGCAGGCCGAGCACCGTGCGGCGCAGGATGAACCAGGAGATCACCACCACCGCGATCGCGATGATCACGAGCCAGGGCACGCCGAGCACGGAATCGTTGCCGATGAAGGCGAACGACAGTTGCGGGTTGAAGATGGTCGTGTCGTGGCCGATCAGCCGCGCGATGCCGCGCACGGCGGTGAGCGAGCCGAGCGTGACGATGAACGGCGGCAGCCGGAGCAGCGCGATCAGCGCGCCGTTGATCAGGCCGAACGCCAGCCCGACCGCGAGCGCGGCCGGCACGCCGAGCCAGCCGAAGCCGGGAATGTTCGACGCGAGGAGCGCCGTCACGGCGGCGGCCGAGAGCACCGAGCCGACCGACAGGTCGATGCCGCCCGTCAGGATGACGAAGGTCATGCCGGCCGCGAGCACGACGTTGATCGACGCCTGCTGGGCGACGATAGAGACGTTCTGCAGGCTGAAGAACCCGTCCGTCGCGACGCCGAACGCGATGCACAGCAGGATCAGCACGGGCAGCATGCCAGCCGTGCGCATCAG
>NZ_FCON02000416.1 GCF_001544535.1 Caballeronia choica
ATCCTGCCCGACGCGCTGGGCTCGCGCGCGCTCTTCGACTGGCTGAGTCCGGCCGCGCCGAAGGCGGACGGTCCGCGGCTCCTCGTGCGGGACGCGCTGACCGCGATGCCGGTGGCGCTGTTGGTCGAGGAAGGCGTGCGCGAGGGTTGACGATCGCATAGCGGGAGGAACGAAGCACACTCATTGGATATCCTCATCGTCGCAAGAGCGGCGGGGACGCGTGCGTTAAAATCGGCGTTTTTCCGGCTCCTTTTGATGCGGCAATTCCCGACAATGAACTCACCTCAACGTAAATCCCTCAGCATCGCGCCCACTCACGACAAGCCCACGCTCTCGAAGATGCAAAAGGCGTTCAACACGTTGATCGAGAAAATCGAGAAAAAGCGCGCGCTGCTCAGCGATTGGGAGAAGGCAATTCCTGCCTTTCAGCAGAAATACGCCGCTGATCTCATTCCCTTGAAAGCGAAATACGACGAATTGAGAATTCGGCTCGCGCACCACTTCGATCAGATCTGCCACGAGAAGGGAATAAACAAATCGGAGCGCAGCTTCATCGCGGGATTGGTCGTCGACATGACCGAAGACTTGCTGACGGAGCGCGATGATCCTGAATTGAAGGCGATCTTCAATCGGTACAGTGGGGTCGACTACGACACCGAAGCGGCCGCCGAACTCGACGATGCGAAGGTGATGCTCGAACACGTCTTCGGCGTCGAACTGGGCGATGATGTGGACATGAGTTCGCCCGACGACATGGTGGAACGCATCGCGCGTCAGATGCACGAAAACGCGGAAGCCGAAGCACAGGAGCGCGAGGAACAGCAGGCCAAGCGGAAGAAAACGGCCCGGCAGGTTGCCGCGGAATCGAAGAAGGAGGCCGAACAGGCGGAACTCAGCCAGTCCGTGCGCGAGGTGTATCGCAAGCTGGCGAGCGCGCTGCATCCCGACCGCGAATCCGATCCCGCCGAGCGCGACCGGAAAACCGCGCTGATGCAGCGGGTCAATCAGGCGTACGCGCGGAACAACCTGTTGCAGTTGCTCGAACTGCAACTCGAACTCGAACACATCGATCAGGATGCGCTCAAGAACATCAGCCAGGATCGACTGAAACACTACAACGCCATTCTGAAGGAACAGTTGGCCGAACTGGACGCGGAAATCATGTGCGTCGAAGTGGACTTCATGGAGCGCTACGAGTTAGACCCTTTCGAGCCCGTTTCGCCGGAGAGCGTCATGATCGACCTCGACGACCACCTCGCGGAGTTGCACAGCGACACAGAGCGGATCGAAACCGAGATGCTGCCCATGTTCGACGACATCAAGAAGGTGAAGGCATGGATCAAAAGGGCCAGGAACGAAGCCCGCATGAATTCGTTCGACTAGGATTGGGATTGTCGCTGGCGCTTGTTGCTGGGGGGGTGTGCTGTTTACGCCGTTTGATGTTTTTGTGCTTCCGTGGAACTTGTTTTGCTTTTGGTTTATTTGCTCTGCCCCTGTCCGGGGCGGGACGGGTGATCGCTGGCGCTTGGGGTCGGGGTCGGGGTGGGGTGGGGGTCGTGCTTCAACCGTTTGATGCGCTCAGGCTTCTAGGGAACTTGCTTTGTTTTTGGTTTATTAGCTCTGCCCCTGTCCGGGGCGGGACTCACTTTCTTTGCTGCTGCAAAGAAAGTAAGCAAAGAAAGCAGCGGCGAATT
>NZ_FCON02000417.1 GCF_001544535.1 Caballeronia choica
TGTAGCGGCTAAGTTGTAATGTCCGCTTTTAGCCAAGTTCAAATGTCCGCTTTCGGGCTCATCGTAAGCTGACCGGTCGCCGGTTGTTCGGCGCGCCGGAGGCTTTGATGGCTGCAACGGAACGGATCACGATGACGATGCGAGAGCTGGACCGCTTCAAGGTCATTCAGGACGTCGCGGACGGCAGGCTCAGGCCGTGGCGCGCGGCAGAACGGCTTGGGCTGACGACCCGGCAGATTCGCCGTCTGGTTGAACGGCTGCGCGCACACGGACCGACCGGTTTGGTGTCGCGCCGGCGCTCAAAGCCGAGCAATAACCGGCTGGATGCCATGACGGCCGATCGGGCCATCTCGATCATCCGGGATCGCTATGCCGATTTCGGGCCGACGCTGGCGTGCGAGAAGCTGTACGAGTGCCACGGTGTGCGGCTGGCGAAGGAAACGGTGCGCAGGCTGATGATGGATGCCGGCCTGTGGGTGCCGCGCCGGCAGCGTCCGCCGAAGATCCACCAGCCGCGCGCGCGACGCGCGTGCTTCGGCGAGCTGGTCCAGATCGACGGCAGTGACCACCCGTGGTTCGAGGACCGGGCGCCGGCCTGCACACTGCTGGTGTATGTGGACGACGCGACGAGCCGCCTGATGACGCTGCATTTCACGCAGACCGAGTCGACCTTCAGCTACTTCGAGGCGACCCGGGCGTACATCGAGCGCCACGGCAAACCCGGTGCGTTCTACAGCGACAAGGCCAGCGTGTTCCGCACCACGACCCCACGCAAGACAGGCAACCGCGTGACGCACTTCGGGCGCGCGATGTACGAGCTGAACATCGACACGTTCTGCGCGAACTCGAGCCCGGCCAAGGGGCGCGTGGAGCGGGCCAACAAGACACTGCAGGACCGGCTCGTCAAGGAACTGCGGCTGCGCGGCATCGGTACGCTTGCCGAAGCCAATGCGTATGCGCCCGCCTTCATCGCCGCGTACAACGCGCGCTTCGCGAAGCCCCCGAAGAGCGGGTTCGATGCGCACCGGCCGCTGCGGGCCGACGAGAACCTTGATCTTGTCCTCACGTGGCGCGAGCCACGCAAGGTCACGAAGTCGCTGACGGTGCAGTACGACCGGGTCATGTACCTGCTGGACGACGCGCCGGAGAACCGCAAGCTGATCGATCGGTATATCGAGGTCTGGGAGTATCCGGACGGACGCATCGAACTGCGTGCGGACGGCCGTGCGTTGCCCTGCCGGCAGTATGACAGGCTGGCCGAAATCGATCAGGGCGCGGTCATCGAGCACAAGCGGCTGGGTCACGTGCTGCAGGTCGCGCAGGCGCTCCAGGCGCAGCGCGATAACCGCCCGATCAGCAAGGCCCCCTCCCGGACGCACCGGGGTGACTCAACCCGGACCGTGCGGCAGAAGCGGGAGTCGGGCACGAAGAAGCAGCGCGAGTTCACGCAGGCAGACATGGAGCGTGTGATCGTGGATCTGGCCCAGCAAAGAAACGCTTCTGAGACACCCCGCGGCAAACCTGGCCCGCGGTCTGCAAGGCATAGTGGAACAGGCGTAAGCGCCCTGCCAGATCAAACGCCATCCTTCGACACTGCGTGAACTGAAACCCAGGGAGACAGACTTCCAAACCCCCGTAAAACCGGACATTTCAACTTGGCCGGAAAGCGGACATCTGTATCTGGCTTTGACAT
>NZ_FCON02000418.1 GCF_001544535.1 Caballeronia choica
GCGCGCATAATCCTTTGATTTATCAGGATTATTCTTTTGCGAGTGAGACGATTACTGGGTACAAGGGGTGGGGTTGACGTTGAGCAGGCGGAAGGCCTTCTCTTGTATCGGCGTCGGCCGCGTGATCATCACGATCTTTGCTTGCGGATTGAGAGGGGTGTGGCAGACGTTGTACGCAAGCGTGGCCAGATCATCGAGCAGTGTGCGAAAGCTATGGACCGGCAAGCCGTCCTCGCTAAGCCGGGTGGTGTCCTTGGTTTTGGCCTGGTCCGAGCGCCGTGCTTTAGCGACTGGCGAGGGTCGAGTGGCACGCGCGAGCTCGATGTATTCGTCATCAAACAGCATCGGCTTTAACGTCTCGCGCATGTGCCACTCGACGTAATAAGCGAGCATGCATAGAAAGACATGCGCCCGCACGCGTTGGGCGTTCCAGTGGAACACGGGGCGCACCTGCAGATCGACCGTCTTGAGCGAACGGAAGGCGCGCTCCACGACCGCCAGTCCCTTATAGGCCGTCACGGCCGCCTCGGCTGACAGAGCCTCTGCCGGCAAACTCGTACGTACGACATACAGGCCATCGAGCGCGGCCTCCTGCTGGATCTGCGCGGTCTTGCGCTCCCAGCTAAAGCTCGAGTCAGTGATGCTCAACTCGAAGTGCTTGGCCATCTTGAAGTGATCGATGACGCGACCCACCCGCAAGGCAATCGCTTCGGTGCCCTTGAGCCGATTGCGCGCGCGTGTGGTCGCCTCGGCGATCTTCATCAATTCGGCTTCGGTGGCCTGCAGCAGCGCCTCGCGTTTGCGGCTGCGCTCCTCGGCTAATAACGGATTGCGGCACACGATGAGTCGCTCACCGGGAAACGCCTCACTGGTCACCTCCAGCAGATTGCGCTCATCGAATAGCGAGGGCTGGAAGGGTCCCTTCTCGTGGGCGAGTGCGGCCATCTGCGGCGCGCGCAGGCTGCTCACCCAGTCAAGGCCCGCGGGGCGCAAGACCGTGTCGATGCGCGCCTGCGTGAGCATGCCCCGATCGCCCACCCAGGCGAGCTTCTCGATGCCATAGCGGTGCTTGAGCTTGTCCACCTGCGATGCCACGGTAGCCGGATCGGCGGTGTTGCCAGCGAACACTTCGACGGCCACCGGACAACCGTCGCTCGTGCAGATCAAGCCGAACACGATTTGCGGATCGTCGCGCTTGCCATCGCGGCTATAACCGTGGGCGGCGAGTTCGCAGCAGCGTCCGGTCAGCCACGTGGAGGTGAGGTCATAGAGCACCAGCGTACTGCCGCTCAGATGCCGCTGGGCAAGTCGCTTCTCGATGCCTTCCTGCGCTTCGCCGAGCCAGTCGAGCGCCGCATAGAGCTGCTCAAGTTCGATTTCGCCCAACTTCAGCAGCCGCGACAGCGAGTGAGTCGCGGTCTGTTCGCACAACATGCGATGGGTGGCGAGCTTGGAGGCAGGCGAGACCACCCGCGCCACCAGGAGCGCCATCAGCACCGAGCGCAGCGCGGCAGGCGCCGCCGCAAACCACTGCTCGGCGCCGCAGGCGCGGGCCGCGCCGAGCACGGCGGCCACGTGCCCGTGGGGCAGGCTACGCTCGATCACGAAGGCCTCCTCGGCGGAGGACACCGCGACACCGCCGCGTAAGAGGACCTTCAAGCCTTCGATGACCTCGGCGGGCAG
>NZ_FCON02000419.1 GCF_001544535.1 Caballeronia choica
GGCAGAGACTACGATTTCATCGGACGGCTTGACCTCGCAGCGATCCGCGAAGCGGTTCTGCTTCGCGACGCTGATTATTTCGTGTGCGGGCCAATGCCGTTCATGCGAGCGCAGGTCGACACATTGAAAACGCTGGGCGTCGACGCATCGCGAATTCACACGGAGGTTTTCGGCGTTGGCGACCTGCGCTAGGCAATGCAGCAAGACGGGGCTATTTAATGGCCGGTTAGACCCACGCGGCGGCGAACGGGAATATTTCGAATCGCGACATAGCGCGCCGCCGGTTCGCGGGCGGCACATGGTCCTGCTCGTCGCAGCCGCTCCGGTGCGCCCGAAAACCGTAGCCTCTCTTTTACGGCTCCAGGGTGTGCCGGCGTCTCCGTGCAGCGCGGATGATCACGCGTGACGTCGGTTGTTTGCGACGACTCAGGCTGCGGGCCAGACAAACATCACATGTTCGCCGGACGCCGGTCTCGCCTTAGGGCCGTGTTCGGACTGCACTCGCGGGGCGCCCCCTACGCGACTGCGCCACGTGACAACAATAAAAGGATTGCCGTCGGCAAGATTGGGAAGTACGTTCCCGTACGGCCCCATCACTTCGACCGCTATCTGATTCGCCCCGCCGGTTGGTGCGAGCGCCTGGTGGGAACCGCCACTGTGCGGAGTCGCGCCCGGCATGGCCGCAAGAAATCGACCGGAGGTCGCTGGCCTCGCCGCTGGTAGCCGCGGCTGGCCCGGTGCCCCGGTAACGAGAACGCCCCACAGCACGACAAAGGCCAAGAACTTCATGTGCGTTTCCCTCAGATGCAACGTCCTCGTGTTCGCCTTGAGTCCCTTCTTTCAAGTATGCGCACGACGCGGTCAGAGACCCCAGATGATGTCTGCCTCGTGTTCTCGTGCCTGGCGCAGCATGTCTAGAAACGGATAAGCCTGCTGTGAAAGTCCCGCACGATGCTCGCGACGATTCGCGTGCACCGCATGATGGAAAGCGTCGTCGTCCTCGGCAAATTTTTCGTCGTCGACGATCGCAGCTTCAAGGCGTTCGATGGCGACAGGCAGTTGCTCGTGGGTAGTGACTCCCCGCACATCCAGTCGCTTGCCAACCAGTCCCAGAAGATACCCTGCGAGATCCTTGAGCATAGTGACATCCGGCGCGGCTTTCGATTGAAATGTGATCAGCATGGCACTCTCTCCCTCTCGAGTAAAAAGTTGGCGATCCAAAGCCTGATTGCCTTAGGAAGCCTCCTTTACATTATATCATAGTGTGATGTAATTAGCAAACCGACCCTGTCGGAAAAGGTTATGGCCATTCAATTGGGGCTTTCCCCAAGCGGAGCGCGAGCCACCCGTGGCGACCGCGTTATATCACAGCGTAATATATTCATTTCGAACGATTCCTTCGTCGATTAGGGTTTTACCCTTAAGGTGACAACCCTTCCAATGTAAACTCCTACCCGGGCAATCTTGACTCGTTCCTCTCTTGTGCGCATGCTTTGCAGCTTCGCTCCGTCACCGGTCGCCGTCAGGTGGCCCGAGCGCTTTCGCTCATGCTTCGGGGCGCTCGTTGGCATCGCGTTCACCGGCGGGACGATGCATCTGCTGCTTGGGGCGTCGGCGAACCTGCCGCTGCTCGTCGCACCGATGGGCGCTTCCGCCGTGCTGCTGTTCGCGGTCCCCGCAAG
>NZ_FCON02000420.1 GCF_001544535.1 Caballeronia choica
CGGAAGTTTTCAAGGTAGTTGTCGCCTCGACGATTGGAATTCAGGCGGCTTTTGGCTCCTGGTTTCGGGATTGCGAGATCGCGCTGCTTAGGTCAGCACGATCGGGATTCAGATGAACGACATGAATGCGCTGCCAGTTGCGCGTAGCGCCTTTCCATCGAAGCGGATTACGCTGGCGCGCAGCCTCGTAGAGCGCCTTGCGGCGCTCGAGAATGTCACGATCAAGATTCGCATGACGTTGGGCCGGTGTCACAAACCGGATCGCACTGTGGCGGTGTTCGTGGTTGTACCAGCGCACCAGTTCTGTGACCCATGTGCGGGCCGCGAACAGGGTATCGAACGCCTCGAGCGGATAAGCCGGCCGGTACTTCAGGGTTTTGAAAAGTGATTCGGAAAAAGGGTTGTCATTGCTTACGCCAGGGCGACTCAACGACGGCATCACGCCCAGAGCCTGCAAGGTGGCGAGCATCGTGGCACCTTTCATCGGGCCGCCGTTGTCGGAATGCAGAATCACCCGGTTCGGTTGTATCGTCTCACGCGCGCACAGGTCCTTGAGGACTTCACTGGCCTGGGCGCTACTCTCTTCGGCATAGACCTGCCAGCCGACGATCTTGCGGCTGAACACGTCCATAAATAGATACAAGTAAAAGTACTGCCCGCGGATCGTCGCCGGCAAGTACGTGATATCCCAGCTGTAGAGCTGATTCGGTGCGTCTGCGCGGACCGCTGGTGGTTTGCCGCAGGCTTTGACCGGCCGCTCGCTACGCCGATGTGCGAGCTGTTTCTCGGCTTTCAGCACCCGATAGAAAGTCGATTCGGAGGCGATGTAGCGCTGCTGGTCAGCCAGGCGAGGAACAATCTGGCTTGGCGGCAAATGACCGAATTCAGCCGAGTTTGCCACCGCCAACAGTTCGGAACGCTCCTCGGCGGAAAGCTTGTGAGGAGGTTCGTATTGTCGTAACGAGCGCCCATCGACCGCGTCAGGCTCGCCGCTTTGCCAACGCTGCACCGTACGCGCGCTCAGCCCCAGCTCCTTACACGCGAGTGCTTGGCGGGCACCGGCCAGGGTCGCCTCGCCGATCCAGGCAATCATGGTTTTGCGTTCCTCAAGGGCCGTCATTCGGCCTCGCCCTCGAACAACGCACGATACTTTTTTTGCAGCACCAGCAACGCCGCCGCTTCAGCCAACGCCTTCTCTTTACGGTTTAATTCGCGCTGCAATTGCACGTTCGCCTGCTTCAAATCCCGTACTTCCTGGGCGTTCTCGCGCCGGCTACCGGTCCCGACGACGGCGCAAAAATCCACGCGCCACTGCGCGAGATGATGAGCAAACAGGCCCCGTTCACGACACCACGCGTTCAGTGCCTCGTCGACCAACCCGTGGCTCTCCTGCAAAGCCAGTAGCCGTTCTTCCAGCGACCAGTCTTCTGGACGTTTTGCGTGTCCGAAGCCCGAGCTCCGATTCGCAGCGGCGCTACTTCTCATCCACTTCCTTAATGTCAGTAAGTTCATGTTCAATTCGTCGGCCACGGATCCAACCGTGCGACTCCCGCGCTGCAAGACCTTTGACAGCGCTTGTTCTTTGAACTCGACAGAATACGTTTGTTTTGCCTTCAACCTACACCTCTGACTCTTCAAATTAAGAAAATTCAGAGGCGACAACTACTATGACACCGGGGGAT
>NZ_FCON02000421.1 GCF_001544535.1 Caballeronia choica
TCCTCCAGGTTCCTGAAGATGCGACCGTGAATGGCTTGTTCCTTCAGCGTCCGGTTGAAGCGCTCAGCGACGCCATTATCGTAAGTCAGCAACTGCTTGTCGTGACGACGGTTGCGCGACCGGAACGGTCGAGATTACCCATCCATTTCATCCACGGCGCGGCACCCGAATCCAGCTGGTGACCCGGCGCATCAACTGGGGAGAGGATCGTGTCATGTTCTACGACGAACATGGCCAGCTGCTATCAATACTGGCCTCATGGACCGATGTGGACGAGCCGGACGCATTTTCTCAGGCTGCGGCGGGGCGCTCCGCCTTTCGTGTAGATGATCTTCGGAGGCTGCGCGCGCTGATTGACGACCTTAGGCCGGAGGTCCTGGCCCGTGTTAAGTGAATTACGCCGCCAATGTAAACTTAACTACGCCGCAGATTGCTACCGACTACGCGGAAATCATCTCGCAATATTCCTGCATAGGCGCATGCTACTGTTTATTCAGTGTCTTTCTGACCTTGACATTTACGTTTTAGCGGCATATTTTATATTACATATTTTCGACCAACGAAGCGATCGTGACCAAGCCCGACCCGAAGCTCGAACGTCTCAGACATCTCGGCGTACTGAATCCCCACCCCGAGAGGGTGCAGGCTTCTTGGTTTCGATCGAGCGATTTCTTCGACGCGCGCGATCTGATTCAGGTCAAGTACGAGATGCTGCGCCATGTCAGCGTGGACGGCGCATCGAAGGCCGATGCTGCAGCGCTGTTCGGGGTATCGCGGCCAACCTTCTATCAGGCCGAGGCGGCATTTGCTCACGATGGGCTGGCTGGACTCCTTCCGAAGCAGCGTGGCCCCAAGGGGGCGCACAAGCTCAACCCAGAGGCAATGGCGTTCGTCGAACGACATCTCGAAGGCGATGGGGCGATTCACGCCCGGACACTAGCCGGGCAACTGGAATCCGAGTTCGGCATTTCGGTCCACCCCCGCAGCATCGAACGCGCGATCGCGCGCAAAAAAAAACCGTAAAGCCAAGCGTTGCCGAAATCCCCTTCGCGCAATCTTTGATAGCCGCTTACGAGGCCGTACGCGATGCGGTGGTCGATGGTACTCCGCGCTCCGAGGGTATTGCCGCGCTGCGCTATCACGGAATGCTGCATGGACTTCCTGTGCTCGTAAAGTCAACGGCACCCATAGAGACCGCCTTGCGTCACAGCGCGCCGCGCATGGACGCATTTCCGGCTGGCGATGAGTTTGTGCGTCTGCTCGCTAACCTCTTTTTACGGACCCATTCAGAGATCGCCCATGTCTACTGACCGGTATCAGAAGGTTACGGACGACCATTTGCGCCGCGATGCATTCCTCTACGTGCGCCAATCGTCACTGCGTCAGGTGTTTGAGAATACCGAGAGTACCAAACGCCAGTATGCGTTACGCGAGCGCGCCGTATCGCTCGGCTGGCCCATAGAACGCATCCACGTCATCGACACTGATCTTGGCCAGTCAGGCGCAAGTGCGGAGCACCGAGACGGCTTCCAGCAACTGGTTTCGGAGGTCGCTATAGGCCACGCCGGTATCGTACTCGGGCTGGAGGTGTCCCGTCTGGCGCGCAACAATGCCGATTGGCATCGACTCATCGAACTTGCGGCACTGACCCACACTCTGATTTTGGAT
>NZ_FCON02000422.1 GCF_001544535.1 Caballeronia choica
ACATCGGCATCATCATTTCTGCCGCGACATTCTCAACTTGATTGTCGCGCGTCTCTCATCCAGATTGTCGCGCCACACTCCAACAAGGCAATGGCACAATTAAAACAGTTGGAGATAGAATCTCCTATTCCACGATCGCCATCTCGGTTATGACCGTTGCGCTTTTCCAATCTCTCGCTGAAACGCTTGTAAAGGGCATGTCGCCGGTACTCGCAGTAGTCGTCTTCTTCATCGTCGGCTACGTGATAATCGGCATCCCATTGCAGTTCACGCGTGGGCCGGGATACCGCGACGCGTGGGGCACAGTGGGCGGCATATTTGCTGCGCTCATGTACCTAACGATTCTGTTTGCGGTCTACCCGGACTTTCGTGGCCCGGCCGCTTCCCACTCACCCACCCAAAAGATCGCGCACTGATTCGATCTACCCTCAGCGCCTTAATCCTCCGCAAAGAACGCCGATGCATCATCGAGCGAGCGCCCGAGTCCAAGCGTGCGCAACCCTAGCTCAGGCGTCAGCCAGATGCTGCTGTTGCTTTCGTACACGCTCCCGACATCGAACTCTGGCGCTCCTCAGAAGTGCTTCTCACGCGCATAGCAACAGCGTTCTCCGTCCAGGAGTTCACGCGCGCACCACAGCAACGCGACAAATATCGGTTCATCACGGGTCGAAAGTCGGCCGTCTTCGTGAACGAGGATTCGCGAGACGAGCATAAGGGGTAGGTTGTGCTCAGATTGGAGTCGCCCGGATGTAGTCTTCGGCGCCAATCTAACTAAGGCGCAATGCAAAAAGCCCGCTGACTGACGGGCTTTTTCTCATGGATTCGGTGTGCGCGTCTTCCCAGGGAGTTAATGTAGGCTCAAGTCGACAAGATGCCGATATAAATAATTCCGACCGGCGTCGTTAGCGTTCCTGGATCAGCGCCGCGTAAGTCTGAGTGATCGCACTCTCCAACTCGGGAGCAATGAGACCTACGCCGTCTTGCGATAGATGATCCGTATCCTTGAAAAGCGCCCTTCCATTCTTGACGGTGAAACACGCTTTCGCGTCGCACAGTGTCTTGAACGGGTCTACAACGCTCACGTTACCTGCTTGGCGAGCAATTGCTGCGATCTGCATCCCGCGCTCGATGATCGCTCCTTGGCGCTGCCGATCGACAGTCATTTCGGCAATTGCGTGACCGGCTTGAAACTGCGTCCGAGCCCAAAGTCGCGGCAAATCAGAGTAAGGGTTAGGAACTGCCGAAACAAAGACCATCTGCCCCCCACGTCGCGCAAGTATTTCTACGATCTGCTTCAGTACACCGCCTTCATACTGCGGTTCGTATCGCTGCCAATCGCCTGCGATCACAACGATGCGAATGGAAGGCGTTCGGGCGAAGTAGTCAAAAACGAAGTTCGCGTAACGCTCGCACCCAGAAAAGACTTCCGCGCCGGAGCCAGCAAAGACTCTGCCCTTGAAGGGCGGACATCCGCCCTGCGTAGCAACGATTCCGTGAATATGAAGATTCTCCGCTGCAGAGTCGACCGCCGGTTGCATCATGTCGGCAAACGAATCACCCCAAAGCATTATGGTCGGCCCTGCGTTTACCGTATGCGGTCCATCAGCGACGCCCCTCAATTCAGGTGGCGGAGCGCGTGACGTGTGGTAGGAACGCGGATCAGCGG
>NZ_FCON02000423.1 GCF_001544535.1 Caballeronia choica
TGGAGAGCCCGTCGCGGGAAAACTGCACAGCGGGTTCGGAGGGAGGGGACGGCGATCGCCGTTTCCTACCCCTATCCAGCGGCCGTGAGCACGCGTTCGATTAGTTCGAAAGCTGACCGTCGAAACTATGCTGGTGCCAACGTCTGTTGACTACCGGATACCTGCCGCTCGTTTGGCAATGACGTATGACCGCAACGGCCGATAAGCCGCCAACCGAAGCAACATCGGCGAACACCTCTGCTTGGCCAATCACGACGTCCGCAGTCTATAGGACTGCTCACCCGCGATTTCGTAGAATAGACCGTACTGCACCACGTGGGCGAACCGAAGTCGCTCCATGGCCTGGAGGGCGATCGCCCTTGGACATCAAGCCTCGGACATGTCAGTAGCGCCGCCTTCTGCCGCCATTTGTTTCACCATGCTGACGCCGAGAATGAGCCAGAAGACGGAGCGCTCACCATAGCTGCGTTACGTCGATCTGTTGGTTCGCCCGTTAGAAAGTAAAGCGGGTTTGTGCGCGGCATGATCGACACGCTCTGTCTTGAGCAGGTCTCTTTCCACCAACACCGCAATTCGCGTGCACCCAGCCTGATAAGCCCTGAGCAACCGTTCCTCGCATGGCTTGTCCGCTTCGATCCATGTCGTTACCGCTGCAGCCTACTGGCGGCTCGTCCCTAATTTTCAGCCGCGGTCCTGGACAAATCCCCACGACGTCTCACGCTTTCGGGTCGGGTCGAGCCCGTCATAGCCCTCTCTCAATTTCAGCGCCAGCGAGCAAGCGCCAGGCAAAACTTAGCAGACGCCCTCGCCGTCTGGTCTTGTCTGCCTTCAATGCCGGGGTCGGTACACCGGGCTGAAAAAAATATCTGCAACCAAGGGATCGGTTGGACAATTCGGCTCGCAAAGGGAGAATCATCTGGCCGGAGGGCGCGGCAATGGCCAACGTCAGGAAAAGGAATCAAACGAGCACGCTATCATTCCCTTCAACCATGGGGTCCCCGAGCCCTATCGGCAATCTATAGTCGGCCACCAGCGTTGCAAGGTCTTCGACAAAACGTGGCAACACGCTGCTAATCGGAGCGGCGACCGGACCACTTTTTTCTTCCACCGCGCAAAAATATGCCCCCACAAACTCCGTGAGCACCGTTAGCGAGTACGCAATATTTCATAAAACGATAGTCCGTCTGCGGTAAGCAGAAGGAAACGAAAAAGCGGGTATCAGAGCGGGTATCAAACAGTTTTCACGAACAACCAACCCTAATACAGGATAACGCGCGCGCACTGGTCAGGAAAGCTACGCATCCGACGCAAGCACGCCGCAGAGAAATCGCCCAAACCGTCGATGAGGCGCGAGAAACCTTCAAAGCCGTCGCTGACGAATGGCTAAACAAGAAGAAGAGACTCTGGACGCCCCGCCACCACCTTGAGGTATCCCTCATGATCGAAGCAGACGCATACCCGTTTATCGGTGCGCTGCCGATGCGGTTAGTTACTGCCAGCCAGGTACTCAGGCTTATGGAGCGGGTCGAAGAGCGTGGATCGCCCGCTGTGGCGATAAAGCTGCGCCAGTACATTTCGGCCGTCTTCCGATCAAGCTGCTGATGATGTCTTTCACCCGCACGATCGAACTTTGCCGTGCGAAATGGGAGGAGATTGACCTGGTC
>NZ_FCON02000424.1 GCF_001544535.1 Caballeronia choica
ACGATCGCATCGGCCGGGATGCGCGACGACAGTTCCCACACGCTGCGTTGCGGATTGACGCCACCCTTGGCCGGTTCAAGCGCACGCTTTTCCAGCGTCTGCCACCAGTCGGCGGTCCAGCCTTCAATCTTCTTGCGCCATGCGCGGTCCGGCTTCTCGGCAAGCATCGGCAGCAACGCGCGCAAGGTCTCGGCGCTGTCGCCGACGAGGTTCACTTCCATCGGATAACGCAGGCTCAGCATGTCGGCCTTGACATCGATCTGGACGCCTCGCGCATTGCCTTCCTTCGGCAGGAATTCCGAATAGGGAAAGCCCGAGCCGATCATGAGCAGCGTGTCGCACTCCATCATCATGTCGTAACTGGGTTTCGTGCCGAGCAAACCGATCGAGCCCGTCACCCACGCCAGGTCATCGGGCAACGCGGCCTTGCCGAGCAGCGCCTTCGCCACGCCCGCGCCGAGCTTGTCGGCCACCGCGATCACTTCATCGGTCGCATTCAGCGCGCCGGCGCCGACCAGGATCGCCACCTTCTTGCCTTCGTTCAGGACCTCGGCGGCGCGTCGCAAGTCGGCATCGTAAGGGACGACTTTCGGCGCACTGAAGCCGACGCCGGAATGCAGCGTGCCGTGCTTGCGCGCGGGCGCTTCATATTCGAGTTCCTGCAGGTCGTTCGGCAGGACGATGGCCGTGACCTTGCGTTGCGACAACGCCGTGCGCACGGCGCGATCGACCAGATGGCGGACCTGTGACGGCACACTCGCCTGCTGCACGAAAGCCCCGGCGACGTCCTTGAACATCGAAACAAGATCGAGTTCCTGCTGATAGTGGCCGCCGAGCGCGGCGCGTGCCTGTTGCCCTGCGATGGCGAGCACGGGCATGTGGTCCATCCGTGCGTCGTACAGGCCGGTGAGGAGATGCGACGCGCCCGGACCCGAAGTCGCAATGCACACGCCGAGTTCGCCGGTAAATTTGGCATGCGCGGATGCCATGAATGCCGCCATTTCTTCGTGGCGCACCTGAACGAATTCGATTTTTCCCTTGGCGCGACTGAGCGCGCCGAAGACGCCGTTGATGCCGTCGCCCGGGTACCCGAAAATGCGGCGCACGCCCCATGCGTGCAGACGCTCAACAAGAAAGTCGCCGACGGTTTGTGACATTACACCCTCCTTGCGAACGGCCGAGTATTTCGTGACGACGTTTCGCTATGAAGCATCTGGCCAGCGGTTGACTTAACGTCGAATGTTGGCCACATCGCAAACGCCGTGCCGCATTGCTGTTGTCTCCGTCATCCGCCTTGGAATCGACCGCCGCATGGCCCGGACTCCAGCGGTTATGCTTGCAAGACGAAATGCGCTCGATTGCGCGCTAACAACGCACGGTTGGCCGTCAGGCAAAGCAGAGCCATCCCGTGTAGGATATATCACGTAATGATACAAATTACATGATGTGAGCAGTTCCCGCCCTGTCCGATGCCCGAGCGTGCTTGAACATCAGGTACGATCGCCAATCGAAGGAATTCCAAATGCAAGGTTTGTCTCAGCTTCGGAACGAGGACCTCCGCGTTCGCCTTTACCTCGCCGCTGCGTTGCTTTGCGCGCTCGTCACCGCGTGTTCCCGGCCTGCGGAA
>NZ_FCON02000425.1 GCF_001544535.1 Caballeronia choica
TAGTCCGACCTGCAAAATTCGTTTTGGCTCGTCGACGCGTCCGGGCGGTCGATCAGATGCGATCGTACTTTCCGATTTCAGGCAGTTGTACGAGGCGCGAGCAAGGTTTCTGGCAAGACGTTGTGCTGGCAACGCAGCCACGCGAGAACAAAAAATACGGGTGCAAGCCCTAGGCGGACGATGGCGCGCAGCAGCCAGCGGAGGTTGTAGCCCGTCGCGCACAACACTGCGTGTAACGCGTCGCCGTTTTGCCCTTTGAGCCAGCAACGCCGCATGCCGTGTTCCTGCTTAACGTGACCGATAATCGGTTCGATCGCCTGGCGGCGCTTTAACCACTTTCGCTGTGTAGTGCTTAGCGTCTTGTGCATTCCGCGATGAATCAACTGTACCGGTGCCACATCGGCATCCACGCCTCGAAACCCGAGGTCGGCCAACACGATCTTCGGCCTCGGCGCGCCCGGCAGGTCCTGCAGCAAGATGTTGGTTTGTTCAAGTTGCCCGGCCAGGGTGTGCCCGTCGTAAGGGTTGCCCGCAAACGAGCGTGCACCGACGATCAGACCTTGCTTCTCCGTGATCGCGAGACTGACCTTGACGCCGAATTCGTAGGGCTGGCGGGCCTTGCCTTTGGAGATGCATTCCACTTCTGGCGCGTGAAGCGCGTAGAGCTTGTGCTTGTCCTTCGCACGCTGACGGCAGATACGCCAGGCGCGCTCAAGCCAGACGCGCAAGGATGCTTGTTGCTCAGCAGATGCACCCGATAATTTGCGCTCGATGTCACGCAGCAATCGTCCGAGTATCGTGCGCTGACGCTTGAGCACCCTGCGCAGTCGCTTGAACTGTTTGGCATGCGCATAGCCGCCTGCGCGGCGGCGCAACTGCTTCCCCTCTCGCTCGTACGTTTGCTTGAGCGTCAGTCCAGCACGTTGCGCGAGCCTTGCGAGTTTGCCTCGTGCAACCTCCAGCAAACGGCTGTCAGTCGGATAGGCAATCGCTTTCTCCTGGACCGTGGTATCGACAATCACGCGCTCGAATTCGGCCGGCCTCACGGCTTTCATTTGCACGGCCGCCGCAATTGTTGTCGCGAGCATCTCCTCGACGCCGGCTTCGCCCAGCGCCTGCCGAAAGCGGACGAGGTTGGTCGGATCGCATGGCAGGCGCGGCTGGAAATAGTCCTCGCCGCAGAAGTACTGGAAGTACACGTCTTGTGCCCAGCGCTCGCAAACCGACTCATCACTTTCGTTGTATGCGTGCTTCAGGTAGAGCAGTCCGGCCATCAGCCGGATCGACAGGCGCGCACGTCCGGCAGCGCTAAGGCCCGCGCCCGCCAGCTTGGGCGCCGTGCCGAACAGATCAACCTCCGCGCTCGCCCGCCCCTCGCGAGCACGCCGCTCGAAGATCGGCGTCAACGTCGCTTCTATCGACGTCCAGGGCATTCGGTTAGCCAGTACGGCCAGTGGGTGCCGCAAATCGATCATTGCATCCAGGCGGCTGCGGAAGAAATCCGGTGTGCTCATCGGCGCTTCTCACTCCCAGAACATATGCCAATTTCATATTGAAACTGGGAGTTTCGCAACCCTTTATTCGCGCCTATTCGCGCGCCGCGCCTGGCTTCACGCCATTTTGCA
>NZ_FCON02000426.1 GCF_001544535.1 Caballeronia choica
GTGTTGGCGCTCCCGATTCCGAGTTTGGGCAGGCCCTCCGGAGGCCAATGTTGCGCCGATTGCGCTGCGAGATAGAGATACGAAAAGATCAAGTAAACGAATAAGGCCGACTCCGTGGCGATCATGGTCCACACGCCCCACCAACCGCTGGATCGCTCGCCCGCGCTGCCGATCGGCAGCGCGCGAGTGGTGTCGAATGCATCGATCGCGTCAGCCAATTTCGCCTCCCGCATCATATACAGGGGACGGCTCGCGTTGCAGAAGGCCCCGCTCGGGCCAGAGCCAGGCGATCATCGAGATTGCAGAGGCGCCGAGCATCGCCGCCGTGAACCACCATGCGTGAAGCACCATGCCTGCAAACACAAGCGTTGCAAAAGCGCCCAGGAAGAACGGCGCATATGAATCGCCCGGCATCTTCAGGATGATGTAGGGTTCGCCGTCGAGGGCTGTCGTGCCCAGCGCCTCGCGCCCATGATCGAGGATGTAGCCTTGATCGAGCACGGACCCGGCGTGGCCCCCTCGTCCGCTCGCAAGCCTGCTCTCCCACAACGGATGGCGGCTTCCGACAAACGGGACGGTCGCAAAGTTATAAGGCGGCGGAGGCGACGGAATGGACCACTCGAGCGTGGGTGCGTCCCACGGGTTGTCGCCCGCGGCCGGGCCTCGCTTGTAGCTCCATGCGAGATCGAACAGAAAGATCAGCACGCCAAGCGCGAACACGAACGACCCGAGCGAGGTGATGAGGTTGACGGTGTTCCATCCCATATCGGCGGGATAGGTGTAGATGCGGCGCGGCATGCCAAGGAGACCCGCGATGTGCATCGGAAAGAAGGCGACGTTGAACCCGATGAACAGAACCGCAAAGCCGAGCTTGCCAATGCGTTCGCTCATCATTCGACCAGTGAACTTGGGAAACCAGAAGTAGATGCCGCCGATCACCGGAAAAACATTGACCCCGAGAAGCACGTAGTGCAGATGTGCCACGACGAAATAGGTATCGGTGAGTTGCCAGTCGAGCGGAACGGCGGCTGTCATCACACCGGACACGCCGCCGATCACGAACAGCAGCACGAAGCCAGCGAAATAGAAGAAGGGGACCTTGAACACCGGACGGCCGGTATAGATCGTCGCGACCCATGCGAAGGTGGCGACCGCGCTGGGGATCGCGATCACCATGCTGGCCGAGCCGAAGAACGCGAGGGCAAGCGCCGGAATTCCGGTGGCAAACATGTGATGGATCCACACGATAAAGCCCACCACCATCGTCGCGACCGTCGCCAGTGCCACCGGCGTGTAGCCGACCAGCGGTCGACGGCAGAAGACAGGCAGCGCATCGGAGACAATCCCCATCGCCGGCAGCACCACGGCATAGACCCACGGGTGCGCGAACATCCAGAACATGTGCTGCCAAAGGAGCGGCCTGCCGCCATTCAAGACATCGAAGAAATGCGTGCCGAACTGCCGGTCGAGCCACAACATGAAGAAGGCGAGGCTGACCGCCGGCACGGCCAGCAGATTGCCGCCGGACGCCGTCAGCGTGCCCCAGACGAGCACGGGAACCCGGTCGATCGACATGCCGGGTGCGCGCATGCGCGCCAGCGTGGCGATGAAGTTGACCGAGCC
>NZ_FCON02000427.1 GCF_001544535.1 Caballeronia choica
ATTCGACTCTTAGACTCTTAGAAGCGACGTGAAATTGTTGTACAGCTCCTGTCAACGATCTAAAGCGTAAGGATCTAATCCGGTGCCGAACATCTGGAAGGTCGGTGGCTATCTCAAACATTTGCCAAACGATCCGTGGGGCAACGCGTACCAGTATCTCAATCCTGGCGTCCATAGCGAGATCGACGTATTAAGCTACGGCGCCGACACGAAGCAAGGCGGCGAAGGCAACGATGCCGACATAGGCTCGTGGGAATAACCCGCGGACCCTCTTTTGACCGTGAAAACCGATGCGTACCGCCGGGACCATCCGTATGTCCGATTGCGTGTCCGGAGTTCTAACCCATGGGAAGCAGTGACGCTGCGCTCTAGGGGATGCCGCTCGAACGTCAAGGCCACGCGACCGACATCCGCGCATCTAGGCCCATTATCGGGGCGGAGCCGACGTTCGAACGTCCACGTGAAGGCGTGGGCTAACGTTCACAGATGACCGGGTGCTGCCTTCGCCCGCCGGCACCGGAGCGCTTCCCTGTTTGACGCAGTGGTTCAATCGCCTCAACGTATTGGCGCCACAGTTCGCGGGTCCTCCATTGACATAACTGACAATTATCGGATTTTTCGTTGTAGAAGCAATATGAGAATGTCGTGTTTTAGCAAGATACAAATGTCGCGTTTTGCATCCACTGGCAAGCTGGCGATTCACTGCAGCACTGCAGGAGCCGTCCATGAAGCCAGCGACACTTGTGACACTGAACATGCGCGAACTCGATCGTCTGAAGATGATCCAGGCCGTCGTGGACATGGGACTCAAGCCCGGCCGTGCCGCAGAGCGTCTCGGCCTGACGGTACGCCAGGTCGAGCGGCTGGTGACGCGGTATCGTGAATCGGGCGCGGCGGGACTGGCCTCGCGCAAACGGGGCACGCCGGGCAACCGGAAGCTCGACGAAGGTCTGGCGCTGCGTGCGCTGACCATCATTCGAGAGCGCTATGCCGATTTCGGCCCGACGCTGGCGTGCGAGAAACTGCGCGAATGCCATGGCCTCGTGCTGTCGAAGGAAACCGTGCGTCACCTGATGACGGATGCGGGTCTATGGGTGCCGCGCAAACAGCGACCACCGAAGGTTTATCAGCCGCGTGCGCGACGGGCCTGTTTCGGCGAACTGGTACAGATCGACGGCTGTGACCATCACTGGTTCGAGGAACGGGCACCGTCCTGCACGTTGCTGGTGTATGTTGATGACGCCACCAGCAGGCTGATGCAGTTGCACTTCGCGGCGACCGAGTCGACCTTCAGTTATTTCGAGGCAACGCGCGCGTACCTCGAGCGCCACGGCAAGCCGGTGGCGTTCTACAGCGACCGCGCGAGCGTGTTCTATGTCCATAAGCGCGAGGAGACGGCGGGCAAAGGCGTCACCCAATTTGGCCGCGCAATGTATGAGCTGAACATCGACACGTTTTGCGCCAACAGCAGCCCCGCCAAGGGACGCGTCGAACGGGCGCATCTGACGCTGCAGGACCGCCTCGTGAAGGAACTGAGGATGCGCGATATCAGCACCATTGAAGCTGCAAACGCGTATGCCTGCGCTTTCATGGCCGCCTATAACGCGCGTTTCGCGAA
>NZ_FCON02000428.1 GCF_001544535.1 Caballeronia choica
GTGTTGGCGCTCCCGATTCCGAGTTTGGGCAGGCCCTCCGGAGGCCAATGTTGCGCCGATTGCGCTGCGAGATAGAGGTACGAAAAGATCAAGTAAACGAATAAGGCCGACTCCGTGGCGATCATGGTCCACACACCAACCGCTGGATCGCTCGCCCGCGCTGCCGATCGGCAGCGCGCGAGTCGTGTCGAATGCATCGATCGCGTCAGCCAATTTCGCCTCCCGCATCGTGTACAGGGGACGGCTCGCGTTGCAGAAGACCGCGCTCGGGCCAGAGCCACGCGATCATCGAGATTGCAGAGGCGCCGAGCATCGCCGCCGTGAACCACCATGCGTGAAACACCATGCCTGCAAACACAAGCGTTGAAAAAGCGCCCAGGAAGAACGGCGCATATGAATCGCCCGGCATCTTCAGGATGATGTAGGGTTCGCCGTCGAGGGCCGTCGTGCCCAGTGCCTCGCGCCCATGATCGAGGATGTAGCCTTCATCGAGCACGGACCCGGCGTGGCCTCCTCGTTCACTCGCAAGCCTGTTCTCCCACAACGGATGGCGGCTTCCGACAAACGGGACGGTCGCAAAGTTATAAGGCGGCGGAGGCGACGGAATGGACCACTCGAGCGTGGGTGCGTCCCAAGGATTGTCGCCAGCGGCCGGGCCTCGCTTGTAGCTCCATGCGAGATCGAACAGAAAGATCAGCACGCCAAGCGCGAACACGAACGACCCGAGCGAGGTGATCAGGTTGACGGTATTCCATCCCATATCGGCGGGATAGGTGTAGATGCGGCGCGGCATGCCAAGGAGACCCGCGATGTGCATCGGAAAGAAGGCGACGTTGAACCCGATGAACAGAACCGCAAAGCCGAGCTTGCCAATGCGTTCGCTCATCATGCGACCGGTGAACTTGGGAAACCAGAAGTAGATGCCGCCGATCACCGGAAAAACATTGATCCCAAGAAGCACGTAGTGAAGATGCGCCACGACGAAATAGGTATCGGTGAGTTGCCAGTCGAGCGGAACGGCGGCCGTCATCACGCCGGACACGCCGCCGATCACGAACAGCAGCACGAAGCCAGCGAAATAGAAGAAGGGGACCTTGAACACCGGACGGCCGGTATAGATCGTCGCGACCCATGCGAAGGTGGCGACCGCGCTGGGGATCGCGATCACCATGCTGGCCGAGCCGAAGAACGCGAGGGCAAGCGCCGGAATTCCGGTGGCAAACATGTGATGGATCCACACGATAAAGCCCACCACCATCGTCGCGACCGTCGCCAGTGCCACCGGCGTGTAGCCGACCAGCGGTCGACGGCAGAAGACAGGCAGCGCATCGGAGACAATCCCCATCGCCGGCAGCACCACGGCATAGACCCACGGGTGCGCGAACATCCAGAACATGTGTTGCCAAAGGAGCGGCCTGCCGCCATTCAAGACATCGAAGAAATGCGTGCCGAACTGCCGGTCGAGCCACAACATGAAGAAGGCGAGGCTGACCGCCGGCACGGCCAGCAGATTGCCGCCGGACGCCGTCAGCGTGCCCCAGACGAGCACGGGAACCCGGTCGATGGACATGCCGGGTGCGCGCATGCGCGCCAGCGTGGCGATGAAGTTGACCGAGCC
>NZ_FCON02000429.1 GCF_001544535.1 Caballeronia choica
AACTGGTACAGATCGACGGCTGTGACCATCACTGGTTCGAGGAACGGGCACCGTCCTGCACGTTGCTGGTGTATGTTCAGGACGTCGAATTCAACGATAGGATCCAGCGTTGATCGAAATGCGGCTGTACGATTGCGCGAGCGTCAATCGCCAGCATCCGTCACGAAGTCGGAGTATGCCGCGCGTCGCGACAGCTTCAGCGCGCGGAGCACGAGACACATCGTCTGGGTATCTAAACGAATGCTGTGGGCTCGTGCAGGAGGGTCTGCCGAATCCGTTCGATGCCGATACGAAAACCCTGAGCGCGCTGTCTATAGCAGTGGTATGAGCTCAGAGCGGTCTTCAACGCGGCCAGCTTGCCTGGTCCCGCGGAAGTTGGCCATCGGGGTCGTTGACCTCGATCGAATTGCCATCGCCGAGGCGGTCGGTGAACACTACGACGTTTGTACCGCTCTCGTGGCTTTGGCTGGGAAACACAATGCCGGTAAAGCCCTGCTCGAGAACTATGTCGCTTAGAACCCAGGTCGGGGGCTCGATGTGCAGCTCGAATTTCAGGTACCGCCAATCCTCGCGCCAGTCGTGCCAGAGGTCATCCCAAAGAGGGCCGCGGTGGAGTTGTCGCAGGTCGACCAAGTCACGCAGCGCGACAGTGTAGGAGCAGACCGTGCAGGGCGGCAGGAAAGGCGAGGTCTGCTGGTACTCGCGTAGCGCTGTCAGTTCTTCCAGCGACAAGTACAGTGCCTCGATACCTTCGCGGTTGAAGCGCCCGCCCTTGGCTGCGGCGCCGGCTCCACTGGCCGGGCGGCTGGCCCAGCGGGGAGCATGTGCGCGGTAAAGCATGGTGCCAGCCGGCAGATGCGTCAGGATCATCCAACAAATCCCGCACTGATCGACTCCAGATAGTCGATTGCATCCTCAGTCCGGCCGTCCTGGATTAGTTGCAGGATCGTCTTATGCCGAAACGCGGCGATAGGCTGGTTCTTGACCAGAAACAGCGCCCGCTCGAAGTCTGGCTGCACTGCCACGGCTGCCGACAACACGCGCATCAGATCGCGCAGGGTGGACTGGAGCTTTGGCGATTCGGGATGAGTGCGCAAAGTATTGCGATGCACACCCGCCAAGGTAGCCAAATCCTGTTGTTGCAAGCCCAGGACGTTAGCGAGGTTGGCAGCGGACAGGCGGGACGTGCCCGCTTCGCGCGCGGACTCAAGTACGTCGGCAAAGGCAATGGCACTCATGTGTCACTCCAAGTGGCGAACTGAATAAGAACATTATATGCACAGTTGACGCATAGTTCAACACTTCGCAGTGTTGCAGCGGCCCATCCGTTGTTCGGCGTCTTGGACGCTATAGCCTCATCGTGGCAGTTCGCGAGATAACTTGACATAAATGTGACGCTGACGCCAGCGCAGTGTCGGAGACGGTTCGGGACGATGCGGCTGGCATTGCGGGCGAGTGACGCGGGGCGGGTGGAGGCGTTGGTGGATCTACTATTTGACATAATAGACTTTGCCCCTCTTTTTTATGTAGGGGCAAAGTAGTAATGTCGTATTTGAGCAAAGTACAGATGTCGTACCAAGGGATCTGTAGCGCATGCTGGTG
>NZ_FCON02000430.1 GCF_001544535.1 Caballeronia choica
ACCGAGCCTCAAACCGTCGCAAAGACGTTGAATGCGCGTTGCAATTGCACAATGCGAAAAGATCGTCGCAATAGCCGGGCAGTTAGAGGAACGCGGCTTCTGCTGACATGTATTTCAGCAACCTGTTAAGGTCCTGATGACCCGTCGAGATCGCGGACACGAAACCAATTCCCGTCCGAATTCTCACCGGTTCCTTCACGTCCGCGACCTCCAGCGCGACGCGCATCGCCCGTGGCAGATTGAGCGAACGCGCTCAACCGTCCGTTTCGCGGATCAGCACGGCGTAATACACAAGCCTGCAACTAGCAAAGCCACCTGCGACCGATCCAAGAAAATAGCCACGCAGTTGAGGCGGCCCCGGATTCAAGGATTTTCATTGTGCCCGTGTACCGTTGAGTGGGATCGAGCTCATGCACATGATCGCCAAAGGGAAAATCAAAGATGGCGACATTCGACGAACCCTGCCGTGCAATTCTACTTGTTGGTTGAATAGGCGTTCCTCATCATATCGGGATACTTCGCCTCAACATCCTAAAGTCGGCAAAACCGCTACGCACTGCGCCGTGATGCTGCCGGGCCGACGTCCTCATCAACGTCCAAAAGGCGGCGGCGGGTTCAACCTGTCGTCGCAATACCTTCTTGCCTAATATTGTCCAAAGAGGAAAAGTAGATGATCGAGAGGAAGAGTTCGCAATATCAGCCATACAAAAGGCGCTGTTATGGCAGAGATGGAAGATGGTAAGTCGCTAAGCGACATCGGTCAGGCACTGGGCAAGCACGTGGCCTTAACCCACGCGATTGTGATGCCCAACGGCGGAATGATGCCAACGATGAGGAAACGGTCACGTCGAGCCTTGACGCTTGAGGAGAGAGAGGAAATCTCACGTGGCATCCGTGGCGCCTGGCCGGGTGCCGGTCGCTCCAGCTTTGCACCAGCACCTCGAACACCGCGCCATGCTGGCGCACCGCACGCCGTAGCCCGTGCTTCTTGCCGTTCACCGTAACAAAGTCGGCACTCCCAGTCGAGGTCGGCGGGATCAGCTCATTGATCGGCCCCCGCCGCACTCCCGTATCGACTACAGCCGTTTACTGGCCGCCAAATGGCTTTTCCACGGTCAGCTTGTTGGTGACCGAAATGACTCCGGGAACGCCCTTCGCGATTTCCGCGACCGTGCCCACTTGGGAAGCGTCCGTGACCGTGCCATTGAGCGTCACCGCGCCGTCCTTTGCGACGACGCTGATATTGCCGGCGCTGATCTCCTTGTGCTTCACGATGGCGCTATAAACCTGCCGGCGCAGCGCGCGATTCGCCTTGCGTCCCGTGGCTGGGGCCGCTGAACCCGACGCCATCATCGCGGACGTGGCCGGCGCACTGGCCGGTTCGCTGGTCTGGGACCACGCGGTCAAGGAAGTTGCAACGAGTGCGGCTCCGACAGCCAGCCTGAATGTTTTCATTGAATACTCCGGTCGTTCGTTGTATGGATTGCGGAATCAGAAGGTATGGCGGATGCCGACCATCGCAGCCGTGGTGTTCTTGCCCGGCGCTACAGGTGTGCCATAGATGATCGTCTGGTT
>NZ_FCON02000431.1 GCF_001544535.1 Caballeronia choica
GCATAAAGTCGTGCCCTGGTTCATCATTGGTTTTCTTGTGATGGTTGCCCTCCGTTCGGCCAACCTCGTTCCGACAGGAGCATTACCGTCGATCAGCCATACGGCGAATGTGTTAACGATACTTTCGATGGCTGCACTCGGTCTGGGCGTCGATGTGCGAATGGTCGCCAAAGCCGGCCCTCGTGTGACACTGGCGGTGGTGCTGTCGATCGTCGCGCTCGCGCTCATCAGCCTCGTGGTGATCCGTGTGCTGGGCATAGCCTAGAAAAGGCTTAAGGTCCGCAGAGAATCATGACGCTCGATCAACTTCGTGTCTTTGTTGCGGTTGCCGAGCAGCAGCATGTGACCCGTGCGGCCAACGTACTGGCGCTTTCGCAATCGGCGGTGAGCAGTTCAATCGCCGCGCTCAAAGCGCAGTATGACGTCAAGCTGTTCCACCGGATTCGCCGGAACATTGTGCTGACCGACGCCGGCCAGCAGTTTCTCAGCGAAGCGCGCGCGGTGCTCGCCCGTGCCTCGTCGGCCGGGAACATGCTGGCCGATCTGGCCGGGTTGCGGCGAGGTGCGTTATCGCTTGCGGCGAGTCAGACCGTGGCAAATTACTGGATACCGAGGGTGATGCAGCGCTTCCATGCGGCACACCCCGGCGTTTCGCTCAAGCTCTCGATCACGAATACCGGGCAAGTCGTTCGGCAGGTCGCCGAGGGCGCCGTCGATCTGGGCTTTGTGGAAGACCAGGTCGACGCAGAGGGTCTCGAAGTGCGCGCGGTTGCCCAGGATGAACTGGTGCTGGTGGTCGCCCCCAGCACCCTTGGGCCCATCGCGATTCGACAGTTGCCGATCCTATTGACTTGCGCGATAACGCCTGGGTGCTGCGTGAACAGGAATCGGGTACGCGCGGGATCTTCGAAAAGCTGGTGCGCAGCTTGAGAGGCAATCCCTCCGGGGTTCGAGATCGCGCTGGAGCTTCCGTCGAACGAGGCGGTGCGATCGGCGGTCGAGGCTGGCGCCGGCGCGACCGTGATGTCCCGGCTGGTCGCGGCTTCCTCACTCAGCGCCGGGACGCTTACAGCACTCCATTGGCCGCTGCCGCCGCGGGAATTCCTGATGTTGCGTCATCAGCAACGCTATGTGACTGAGGCGATGCGCGTGTTCTTCGAGATGGCGTCGGAGTAAGTCTCCAATTGCCATTAACAACGAATCAAGGCGGCTGATATAACGTGACGCCGCAGAAACAATCGGGCGCTTCAAAGGTGCCGGCACGCATACGCTCATACGACAAAAACGAACCTGAAGGAGACATACCCATGAAAAACCATTCCCACGGCGTGGACGCGCGTCGGCGCAACTTGCTTCACGGTCTTGCCGCCGGCGGTCTCGCCGGCACCATGGCCGCCTGGAATCGCAGCGCGTGGCCGGCCGAATCCTTCAACCTGCCATTCGCTGGCGGCGAGCGCGACGTGACGAGCGCGTTCCCACAGAAAGGCGAAATGCTGCTGCTGCGAACCCGTCCGCCCTTGCTGGAGACGCCGTTTTCCGTCTTCGATCGAGGCGTTTTCACGCCTAA
>NZ_FCON02000432.1 GCF_001544535.1 Caballeronia choica
ACGATGTACTGCAGGACAATGCCCGCGCCACCGCGCTGCGCGCAAAGGCCGCCGATCTCTTCAGACGATTCAATGATTCATTCTGGGACGAAGAAACCGGCTTTTATGCGCTCGCACTCGATGGCGAAAAGAAGAAGGTCCTCAGCGTGGCTTCCAACCCGGGGCACTGTCTATGGTCGGGGATCGTGCCGCCCGACCGCGCTGGTCTCGTGGCGGCGCGGCTGATGCGCGAGGACATGTGGAGTGGATGGGGCATCCGCACGCTTTCGGCCGATCATCCCGCCTATAACCCTTATTCTTACCAGCGCGGCGCGGTGTGGCCGCATGACAACGGCCTCATTGCCGAGGGATTCACGCGTTATGGCTACGCACGAGAGGCCGGGGAGATTGCCCATGGCGTGTTGGAGGCGGGGAGTTTTTTCGTGCTCAATCAGCTACCCGAACTTTATGCCGGGCTGCACCGTAGCGCGTCAAACTTTCCGGTCCAATATCTCGGCGCCAACGTGCCGCAGGCTTGGGCCGCCGGCTCCGTTTTCTCGTTGTTGTACGCCATCCTCGGTCTTCAACCCGATGCGCCCAGCAAAACCCTCTTCGTCGATCCGGTCCTGCCATCCTGGCTTGATGATGTCACGCTCAAGGATCTGCACCTCGGAGAGAGGATATTCGATATCCGGTTTTGGCGAACGGGCGAAGAAACCCGGTTTGAGGTAGTGAACGGCGACCCTGCCGCCGTCGCCCGCCGGGAGATCATGGTATGGCGGGACCTGATGACACGGCGTGAAGAAGGTGCCTCTCCTGAAGGAGTTTCAGCATGACTGGACCGACTTGGCGGCGGCCAATGAGGCGCGGCTGCTTTCGTCGAGCGTGCGACCTCGGACAGCCGTTTCGCAAGCGCTGCGGTAACACCTGATTCAGCGTGCTTTCGCGAAAGCGCCGGCAACTGGCAGAGGAACTAGAACTGGAACTTGCACTAATCATGCTGAGCATCGACTGCCATTGGCCAGACAGTTGAAGCTGCGCATGAACGGAGAGTTCTTGAAGCGGCGGCAAGGTTTCGGCGCTCTCATCATGACGAACTCGCCAACCAGAGCGGGGTCGGACGCTGTCTGGTTCGCCATGCAAATGGCGGCAGGGCGCGGCATTCCGCATACTGGATGCGCCGTCCTTGAACTTATGCAACGGCCGGCGCAGCGCGCCTTTCCCGTTCGCGAACGAGCCGCGAACGCGCTGAGAGGCGCAGCCAGTGCCGTAGCGCGATCAGCGCACCGATCACGCTCATCATCGAGCCCGGAATCCACAGCAGCAGTCCGCCGATCTGCTGGTCGCGAATCGGACTGATCCACGTGAACGCGCGCCCGCAGATCGAATAGATCGGATACAACTCGTGCGGCGTGAAGAAGATGTAGGCGCCGAGCAAGATTTGCGGCGGGATCGCGGCGATCACGATGAGAACGCGCCGCCCCGGCGCGAGACGCGCGGGCGGCGCAGGACGGGAATCGAGCACGAGCCACCAGAAGAGCAGGCCGTCGATCACCATGCTCCAGTTCATCACGCGATACAG
>NZ_FCON02000433.1 GCF_001544535.1 Caballeronia choica
TTCCGGGTCGCTGGAGCATTCCGATCAACCTCTCCCAATGGCTTCCATATCTAGCGGCTCCGAACCCTCGACGACCGAACTCGTCCTGAAAACCATCGCGCCGCGCGCGCCGCTCAACCTTCTCGTGCGGCCCCGGCTCAGCGCGAATGCCGAGCCTTACCGCGACCGGCAGGTCACGCTTGTGCAAGCGCCGGCCGGCTATGGGAAAACGTCGCTGCTCGCGCAGTGGCGGCGCGAGTATCTGGCGCGCGGGATCGCGGTGGCATGGCTGCTGGCCGACGAGCGCGACGATGCCGAGCGGCTCCGGCGGGGGCTCGTGCAGGCGGTGAGGACAGGGTGCGCGCGGGCCGGATTCGGCGCTTTGCTGCTCGACAGCGCCATCGCGTCGGTGGGTGAACTGGACGGCGCGACGGGCTGGCTCGCCGAAATCGCGCTGCTTTCGCTGGATCTCGTGCTGATTGTCGACGAGGCGGAACGGCTTCCCGCCGCGGGCGCCAACATGCTCGCCTACGTGCTTCACAATGCCCCGCAGAACTTGCGCGTCGTGGTGGCGGGAAGACGCGGATTCGAAGCGCGGCTCACCGATCTGCTGGCGTATGGTCAAGGCACGCTTGTCGGACCGGGCGCATTGCGCTTTCGCTTCGATGAAACGATCGCGTTGATTGGCAACCGCTTCGGCGAACGCGTGGATGCCGACGCGTGCGCGCGGCTCTTCGATGTGACCGACGGCTGGCCACTCGGTCTGCAACTCGCACTTGCCGCGATGGCGCATGCCGCGGACCCGCGCAAGGCGATCGAAACGATCGCGTCGGGCCCCGGCGGCCTGCGCGAACATCTCGTCGGCACATTGATCGCCAATCTCTCGCCGGAGGATGACGCCTTTCTCACCGGCATCAGCGCAGTGGACATGCTGCATCCGGAACTGTGCGAGGCGCTGACAGGCGATGCGCAAACGCCGGAGCGACTCGCGCGCCTCGTGCGCGAAACGCCCGTGTTCATTACCGTGGAGGACAGCGCATGGTGCCGCCTGCACACCCTCGTGCGCGACGCGCTGCGCGTGCGCCTGGCGCGCTTGCCTGCCGCCGAGCGCGAGGAGTTGCATGCGCGCGCCATGAGGTGGTTCGTCGCGCGCGGAATGATCGAGGAAGCCGCGCGCCACGCGCATGCGGCCGGCCAGCACCGGACCGCCTACGAACTCGCCGAGCGCAGTCTGTACGATGCGGTGGGACAAGGTCACCTGAGCGTCGTACTCGACTGGTTCGATCTGCTGCCGGAGTGGGAACTGGAGCAGCGCCCCCGCTTGCGGCTCGCCGCGGCGTGGGCGCTTGCGCTCGGGCAACGCCACGAGGAAGCGCAGTGCCAGGTTGACCGCATTCTCGCCGGCCCGGCCGTGGACACGGAACTGCGCTACGAGTGCGCACTGATCCTGAGCGCGGCCGCATACTTCGCGGACGAACCTGACCGATTCGTCGCGCTCTTCGAGCCGTGGGCGGAGTCGCCGCCCGAGGGCGGAACGTGGCTCGCGCAGGTGCACGCGAACCGGCTCGC
>NZ_FCON02000434.1 GCF_001544535.1 Caballeronia choica
ATCATTGAATCGTCTGAAGAGATCGGCGGCCTTTGCGCGCAGCGCGGTGGCGCGGGCATTGTCCTGCAGTACATCGTAGATTTTAGCCATTCGCAACCACGCGTCGTAGACATAGCCCTGCAACTCACAAAGCGCTTTGGGACCGACCACCCGTTTCCCGTCGGGATAGACCACGGCATCGCCGGAGTCCTTCCAGCTCTGGTTCTCAAGTCCGGCAGGCGAGCGCGTGGCGTATTCCTGAAACCCATCGCCATCCCGGTCGCCGTATTTGTCGATCCAGTCGAGACAGCGCTCCGCAGTGGGCAGGTGACGCTTCAGCAGATCGAGGTCCCCCGTGCAACACCACGCCGTATGCAGCGTAATGAGATAGAGCGGCGTCGCGTCCGCCGTTCCGTAATAGGGTGTGTGGGGCACCAGATGAAGGTGGGCAAGCTCACCAAGGCGCAGCTCGTGTATGATCTTGCCGGGTTCGGCGTCGCGATAGTCGTCCCAATCGTTCGCCTGACGAGCGCCCAGCACGTCCAGGGAGCCAAGCGCAAAGGACGGATAAACCAGCGAGGTCTGCAGCGAGGCGATCAGACTATCGCGGCCGAACAGCGCAACGAACCATGGCAGTCCGGCAGCCGGCACCAGGTGCACGACGTCGGCGTCAGAAGGGGAACCTCTGATAGGCAGGCGCAACGCCGCGAGGTCATCGGTGGCTTGGCGAAACACGCGCCGCAGCGTTTCGTTCGTGCTCTCGAGCTTGAGCACGGCGCTCTGCCACTGTGCAAGCCGCTTGCTGTTTTCCGACACATCGCTTTCCAAACCACGACAGGAGACTGGTGCCACAAAACGTTCGCGCCCGTCGGAGAATTCGTATCGAATACAGCAATGCCAGCAGGCGGAGGGCTTCATTGCAATGTCGAACGTAATACGGCCGTTTGCGTAGGCGGCCGCCGAATCGCTGTTACTGGCTGTCACCTCCACCGCCCGCAAGAAATCCCGGTTGCAATATGCGGTGGTCAGACGCTGCTCTGACTCTGACCATGCCGTCGTAACGTGCCCGCGGCGGACGAAATGTCCGGATTTCACTTCGAAAATGTCCGCGAAATCACTGCGTAGGACGATCTCGAGGTTAAAGCGCACCGTGGAATCACCATAATTGGTCAGATCGATATCCTCATGCACGCCGCCGCCAATCTCACGATTGAGTGTGAGGCCGAGCGTATGTGACGCAATCGGTCCGGCTTCGGTAACGAACGGACGATTTGCCAGAAAAATCCTTGCAGCGAACGCGGCTGTCGCGCCGCTATTGAGCAGTTCCCACGGCTCCCCATTCGCGTACACGGTCCAGTTGCTAATCACGCGCGTATCGTAAAAGTAAAGCCCCTTCTGCGAGTGCCCATTGATCTGGCCATCAGGTTCGGTCAGCAAGACAGCGTGGCCCTGGTGGATGGCAAGCTGTGGCGGTCCTACCTTGACCTCAAGTGACATAGTCGTCTCCTTGCCCGGCGCACCGGAACTGCATGATGTCTGTGCATGGCTGATCATGGAACAAGAGCCG
>NZ_FCON02000435.1 GCF_001544535.1 Caballeronia choica
CCGCACAAATCTGGCGGCGTCAGGTTGACGGCGGCGTTACATAGGCATAGGCGGAGATAAGACGCGGTGCTGTTTGCCTTGGGGATACCGGGGTAAGACTGAAGAGGCGTTGACGCGGGGTGCGTCGAAGGGAGCCCGTAGGGCGACTGGAGACGCACCCCGCGTCGCGTCGCGCGAACAGTCGGGCACGTGGTAGAAAGGCGGTTCGCCGAAGAAACAACAGGCGCGGCATCGGTCATCAAGACCTCGCGAGTCCAACCGATGCCGCGCCCACACTGAGTCCGGATGTCAGGTCCGGCGCACCTGTGCGCGTCAAGTATTGCATGGCAGGTGCGGTCTGTCGATGGTCTTCGGCGTTCATCAAGGAGCGCCGATGCCCCGAGGAAATCCCCGTGGGTTGCAGCCCACGGGCCGCCTGTTCGTGTGCGCCCGTTGCCGGGCGCAGGTCTTCATTTGCCGTCGTTGTGATCGCGGCAATCGCTATTGCCGTGATTGCGCCCGAGAAGCGCGTCGTGCCAGCGTGCGCGAATCGGGTCGACGCTACCAGCGCGGCCGTCGTGGGCGCTTCGCTCATGCGGCGCGAGCCCGACGCCACCGGGCGCAACGCAAAATCGTGACGCATCACGGTTCACCTACTCCCTCTTCGAATGATGTACTGCGAGCGGACCTGACGACAGGCGCCGCCGTTGCAGTTCAATCCGATGATCGTGCAACGGCGGCGCCAGCGACGGCGGCGTCAGCAAGGCCGCGCTGTCACTGTTGTGGCGGCCTGCTGCCGCCGTTCGTGCGTACCGGCTTTGTGCGTCGTCGAGGTCCGCGCCGTGTTTATTGTTTCGATCGCGGAGACATTCCTGATGACCATCAAAGCTGAACTGGAGGCACAAATCCTGCGCTTCTATCACGTTGAAAAGTGGCGCTGCGGCACCATCGCGAAGCAGTTGCGCGTGCATCGCGAGACGGTGCAGCGCGTGCTCGCGCATGCGGGGCTGCCAAGGCACGGACCGCCGCCGCGCCCTTCAATGATTGAGCCGTACCTGCCGTTCATCCAGCAGACGCTGGAGCAGTTCCCGACGCTGACGGCCAGCCGCCTGTACTCGATGGTACGCGAGCGCGGCTACAAGGGCGCGCCGGACCACTTCCGGCACCTGATTGCGCAACGCCGTCCGCGTCGGGCGGCCGAGGCCTTCCTGCGTCTGCGCACCTTGCCGGGAGAGCAGATGCAATGCGACTGGGCGCATTTCTCTCACATGGAAATTGGTCGGGCCCGGCGCCCGCTGATGGCCTTCGTGATGGTGCTTTCGTACTCACGCGACCTTTATCTGCGCTTCTTCCTCGATGCCCGGATGGAGAACTTCCTGCGTGGTCATGTCGGCGCGTTCACCCATTGGGGTGGCCTCGGAAAGGTCATTCTTTACGACAATCTTAAAAGTGCTGTGCTCGAGCGTCAGGGTGATGCGATCCACTTCAACCCGAGGCTGCTCGCATTTGCCGCGCATTACCGGTTCGAGCCCCGACCGGTGGCGGTTTACCGCGGCAACGAGAA
>NZ_FCON02000436.1 GCF_001544535.1 Caballeronia choica
AAGTTGAGTGTATGCGGACGCAAGCTTGACCCTCCCAAACGTATCGCGCTAGGCGCGGAGAAACGACCGCTTACGCTCAAACGATGACGCACGATTACAAGCCAATGGTGTGACGACGCTGTTTGCCGCGATGAACACGCTCGATGGCAGTGTTATTGGTCAGTGCCAGACAAAACATCGTCACCAAGAGTGGCTGAGCTTCTTGCGTACAATCGACCGCAACACACCCAAGGACAAGGATCTGCATTTGATCGTTGACAACTATGCAACCCATAAGCACCTCGAAGTACAGGCATGGCTTGCCAAGCATCCGCGATTCCACATGCATTTCACGCCCACCAGTGCCTCTTGGCTCAACATGGTCGAACGCTTCTTTCGTGACTTGTCAGAGAACCAGTTGCGACGTGCTGCGTTCCGCTCGGTACCCGAATTGGTCAGCACGATCGAACAGTACTTGCAGAAGCACAATCATCATCCGAAACCATTCATCTGGACAGCAAAGGCCACCGACATCCTCGCGAAAGTCACGCGTGCCAGGGCTAAACTGAATAAGATGCAATCTGTTTGACGCAGACCACTAGGGCACAAGCCAAGGCCTGGGCACACGTTAGCGAGGATGTGATGATCTCTAGCCGGCCTGCAGAAGTGCAGGATCGTGCTGTGCCGGGGCATTGGGAGGGAGAGATCAAGCCGTTTCACCATGCTTGTGCATCTACCTCGGGAGAAAGGCTATGGGTTGACACCCCGGACGAAGAACGGCCCCGCGCTGGCTGGCTACGGAGCTGTCACGATGGCCAATGCACTCAAGAAGACCGTGACTGACATGCCTGCCCAGTTGTGGCGGTCATTGACTTGGGATCGTGGTAAGGAACTATCCGATCACGCCCGCTTCACCGTTGAGTCCGGGGTAAAGGTATTCTTCGCTGACCCGCACAGGTAGGGAGCCTGAATGCCGGCTATCGCTGCATGCTTGATGAGGATGTGTCGCATCGCTGACGGGGCCGTGAACGCGCCGAATGGCACCTTCATCTGACCGAACACATGCCGCGTTGGAGTGTGAGACGGACGCCCATGACGCAGGTACCGCACAAGCACTTTGGCCAACGGGGGAAGCAGTGGCAGGACGAAGTTGACCCCCGTCTTGGGGCGCGATATCTGCAGCGTGCCGGCGTTCTAGTCAAGGTGCTGCGGTTGCAAACTTATCACTTCGCCGGCGCCGAGGCCGTAGGTGCTCGTCATCAACAGTAGCGCGTGGTCGCGTAGCCCGCGCGCCGTGCTCGCGTCCACGGCGCGCAGCAGCCCGATCGGGCAACTCCATCCACTGTTCCCAGGAGGTCCCCCATGACACTGCTCCGCGAACGCATGCAGCACGACATGCTGATCAGAAACCTGGCAGAAAGCACCCAGACATCCTATCTGCGGCAGATCTCCAGTTTAGCCCCAATACTGTTAACAAATTCGAATGTGTGTTAACTTTTAAGCCACTGCAACAACAAGAAGAGCTTGAAGGATGGCAAGAACGGAAGCAACGCTGCCCGGCGG
>NZ_FCON02000437.1 GCF_001544535.1 Caballeronia choica
GCTGCGCTCGATCATCGTCGAACGCGAGCCGGTTTACCGCCAGCAGGAAACCGTCCACGGCTTCGCCAGCGGGATGTTCGGCATCCGCGCCGAGGAGATGGAGCACCTCAGCGATGATCGGCTCGGACGCGCCCTGGATCGGCTGTTTGATGCCGATCGCGCAGCGCTGCTGACGGAGGTGGTGTTGGCGGTCGCAGAGCGCTTCGGCGTGAACTTTGACGAGTGCCATAACGACAGCACTTCGATCAGTTTCTGCGGCAGCTATTGTGGTGCCGCAGGCCGTAAGATTCGCGGACGAACTGCGCCGGTGATCACCTATGGTCACTCCAAGGACCATCGGCCCGATCTGAAGCAGTTGCTGTTCATCCTCACGATGACCGCCGACGGCAATATTCCCGTGGCGTTTCGCTGTACCGACGGCAACGCGAGCGACTCGCGAACCCACATCGAGACCTGGAATACGTTGCGCGCCGTGGCAGGGCGCAGCGATTTCCTCTATGTGGCCGATTCGAAACTATGCTCGCGCGAGAACATGGACTACATGGACCGTGCGGGCGGGCGCTTCGTCACCGTGATGCCCCGCAACCGTCTGGAAGACGCCGAATTTCGTCAGTGGATCCAGACCAGCACACCTGATTGGACCTGTGTTTGGGACCGCCCCAATCCGCGCCACAGCGACGGGCCGCGCGACTGCTGGTATGTCTATCGGGCGCCGCTACCGTCTGCCGAAGCCTGGCCAGTCGTGTGGGTCTGGAGTCCGCTACTCACCCTACGCCAGGAAGCCCGGCGGCGCAGAAACATCTCCGCGGCCATTGAAGCGCTCCAGCAGTTACGCGTGCGGCTCGCCGGCGCGAAGACCAGACTGCGGGGCGCCGCCGAGATCGACCTGCAGATCAAGGTGATCGTCGAGAAGCACCACGTCGGCCGCTACCTGAAAGTCCGCCGCACCGTGCGCGAAGAACATCACTACAAGCAGACGCAGCGGGGGCGCCCCGGACCTGATACCGCTTACCGCAAGATCACCAAACGGCGCTTTGACATCGAGTGGACCACGGATGATGAGGCCATCGCCTACGACCACAAAAGTGATGGCATGTACCCGCTGATGACCAACGATCGAAACCTGTCACCGGCCCAGGTGCTTCAGGCCCACAAGGGCCAGCCGATGATCGAAAAGCGCTTCGAACAGGTCAAGACTGTGCATGAGATCGCACCCGTGTTCCTGAAGGACGAGGGCAGAATTGAGGCGCTCTTCACCCTGTACTTTCTCGCTCTGCTCGTGCAGGCGCTCATCGAGCGCGAGCTACGTCTTGCCATGACGCGCGAACACATCGATGAACTTCCCCTGTACCCCGAGCAGCGTCAGTGCAAGCGCCCGACCACCGAACAGATCCTACGGTTGTTCAGCCTCGCGGAGCGCCACCAGCTGATCGAAGGCGCGCGTACCGTGCAAGTCTTCGACGTGCCATTCACGGACCTGCAGCGTCAGGTACTCACGCTCCTCGGCGTCCCAGAGCACGCCTTTCGGTCGCCAGGCT
>NZ_FCON02000438.1 GCF_001544535.1 Caballeronia choica
CTAGGAGTCTGCGCGGCAGAAGCCGCGCTGTCATCCGATTGCCTGTTGTGAACGTTGTAGGCAGATGACGACGAGCTATCTTCCCTACGATCCACAACAGCAGTTCCTGCTGCCCCATGCGCTGCAAGATTGGCTGCCTGAAGGCCACCTTGCTTACTTCATCAGCGATACGGTCGACTCGCTCGACCTGTCCGCCTTCCATGCCCGGTATGCCGGCGGCGGTGCGCGCAACCAGCCCTTTCATCCGGCCATGATGGTCAAGGTGCTCGTTTATGGCTACGCGACTGGTGTGTTTTCCTCGCGCAAGCTGGCCAGGAAGCTGCATGAGGATGTCGCGTTCCGGGTTCTGGCGGCGGGCAACTATCCGGCGCACCGGACGCTGTGCGACTTCCGCGCCTTTCACCTCAAAGAACTGTCGGACTTGTTCGTGCAAGTGGTGAAACTGGCCAAGGAGTGCGGCCTGGTTAAGCTCGGCACGGTCGCGGTCGACGGCACCAAGATCAAGGCCAACGCATCGCGCCATAAGGCGATGAGCTACGAGCGGATGAAGAAGGTCGAGCTTGAGCTGAAAGAGCAGATCGATGCTCTGCTGGCAAAAGCGAAGGCGGCCGACGCCGCCGAGAAAAATGAGCCGGAGCTGGATATCCCGGCCGAGATCACGCGGCGCGAGGACCGCTTGGCGGTGATTCGCGCTGCACGCGCACGCCTGGAAGAGCGGCAGCGTCAGACTGATATCGCGCGCGGTCGCAGTGACGACGATGCGCCGCCGCACGCCGACGGAGAGCCGAAAAAGAAGTCGCGCTTCAAGTACAAGTTCGGCGAGCCGAAGCCCGACGCACAGGAAAATTTCACCGATCCGGAAAGTCGGATCATGAAGCATGCCGGCGGCGGCTTTGACTACTCCTACAATGCGCAAGCTGCGGTCGACGAGGCTGGCCACATCATTGTCGCGGCCGAACTGGGCAACAGTGCCGCCGACAGCGGCCAATTGCCAACCGTTCTTGCTGCCGTGCTGCGTGACGCCGGCGCCGATCCCAAGCAAGTCCTTGCCGACGCGGGCTACCGGTCGGAAGCGACGTTCGAACAATTGCGCGAGCATCCGGCCGAGCTGATCGTGGCGCTCGGACGCGAGGGCAAAAAGGACGTGAAGATCGATGCCAGCAAGCGGCCGCTGTGCGCCGCGATGGCTGAAAAATTCACGTCTGCCGAAACACAGGCCGCCTATCGCAAACGCAAATGGCTATCCGAGCCGCCAAACGCCTGGGTAAAAAGCGTGCTCGGGTTCCGCCAATTCAGCATGCGCGGACTGGCCAAGGCCCAGGCCGAGTGGAAGCTCGTCTGCACGGCGTTGAACCTGCGCCGAATGGCGAAAATGATGTACGCGTAAGCCCGGAAAGGGGGCCATTTCACGCAATTTCGTCGTCGACCAAGCCTTTCTTTGGTAGGTCGGCGCGCCAAACCGAAAGCGGTCGCGATGCCGGACGCCGCAGCGTCCCCGCTGTCAGCTCAAAACTCGTCTACCGCGCAGACTCCTAG
>NZ_FCON02000439.1 GCF_001544535.1 Caballeronia choica
CCGCAGGACAAGGCGTACGCTTCATACTGCACCTTGTGTGGTTGGTGGAACAGCGATAAACGTCGGTTGTGTCGAGCTGTAGCGGCCGCCTTGCCCTTTGACCAAGACGACGTCGCCGAGGGGCTCGTAGAGGCAGCGATGCAGGTTTCCGTATCGATGCTGGCGCACCACCCCGCGCTGGCCCCAGAGGTAAACGGTAGTCGGGCAGACTCCAAGTTGTCTGGCGAGCTCGTTGGCTGTCACCATGCCGCGTGCGCGCAGGCGTTCGAACCGGCTCTTGAGTCGGTAGGCGGTGCGCACAATAGAGACCTTCTTGTGCGTGAATAATTCGCCTTTCCAGTTTGTATAACCAAGCGCGTTAAGTTGTTCGGCGACTTGCCTATCCGAGCAGGTTTCGAGGAGTTCGTCGACCTTTGCAACGACTTCAGGCAACGTCTTGCGAATTAGTGCAATAGGCTTGGGCTTGTCGATCTCCAACGATGTCGTTCGACCGCCGCGAAAACGTACATGGATAGCGATGCGTTCTGCCTTGACCAAGGTTACGTCTTCAATGAGTAAGGCGATCATTCGTTTGCGTTCGACCGACACTACGCGTTGGTCATTCCAGACACGGGGGAAGTCTTCGGCAAGCGCGCGAATCTGGGTCCGCGCGTCGCTGCTTAGAAGCTTGTGATCGGCATGCTGAAGTCGTTCGTTCTCTTGCTGCAATGCATCCAGTACGCGCAGACGTTCATTCCAGTCTGCTTCGAGTGAGTCGGCGACAAGCCGGTTCGTTGGATCGACACTCATATATCGACGGCGCGCAAGCTCGGCGTCGTAGCGCGCTCGAACTAGTTGATTCTGACGCTGCGTCGCGGCCTGTTTGACGCGCCCCGATATCTCATCTTCGACCGCTAGCGCGACCTCGAGCACAGCTGGCGCGACGCTCTCCAAAAGCAGCGAGCCTATCGCGTCATCGATGGCGCGTCCGCGAACCGACTGACAGGGTTTGCCGGCACGGCGCACCGGATTCTCCGTGCACATATAGTACGGCTGAAGTTTATTATCGACCTCTTGATACCGTACGCGCATGCGTGCTCCACAGACGCCGCACACGACACGCCCCTGCAGGAGACCGACACCCTCGCGTGGCATGCTGCCACGTCGATCGAGACCAAATCCGGTTAGATTCTGCTTGAGCGTAGCCTGGTTCCGTTCGAATTCGTCCCAATCGATAAAACCTGGATGAGAATTCTGAATCAGCACTTGCCAGTTCTCGCGAGCAACCTTCAGCGAAGTGGATTTTTTGCGACCGGGACGGTATGCTCCGCGGGTGCGCCCGTACACGAACGCACCGGCGTAACGAGGGTTATGCAGAATCTGAATGACTCGGCAGTGGTCCAGCGGCCCCCAAAGCAGGTCTCCCTTCCCAATTCCCCGGCGGATGCGACGCGGAAACAGCCAGCCTTCCTGGCGAAATCGCCTGACCGTTGCGGTAGCTGATGCAGCTTGCCGAAACGTGTCGAAGAGCAACTGCAGCGCGCCCCGAACCTGTT
>NZ_FCON02000440.1 GCF_001544535.1 Caballeronia choica
CGTTGAGAAATCCGAGCCGCAATTCCTCGTTGGCAACCCTTTCCGCGATCGCTTCCAACATGAAGCTGTGCGCCGTCTTCCCGGACTCTTCCGCGAGTTTTGAGACGCGGTCGCGAAGGTCAGGCGGCAGACGAAGCGTAGTGGTAGACATATTGACCTTGCAAAGTGCCACAACTGTGCTACATATTACGCGGTCCACCCGCTTTTGCAAGCGCACGGGCTCCGCAGAGGCGTCCTAGGCAAGAAAAAGAGGGACAAATCGTTTAATGTCAATTGAGGGCGGCATTTTGGGTCGCTGAGTGCGGTGCTGCGAGTTAGCGAACGCACAGACCCATGGCGAAGGGTTTCGGAAGCGTCAAATTGAGGATTCACCCACGTAAGCCGCTTGGGTCGCGTCGGCGGCAAGCGTCACCCGTTCGGCCACGGCTTCTTCGAGCCGACCGTCATCACCGGCGTCGTCATACCAGAAATGCGCTAGCCAGCATCAGGATCTCGTCGTTGGCGCTGCGCAGTTTCTTACCCTCGCGCTCCGCGCCTTGATGCGCTGCTCTACCACTTCATCGAATCTGCTGCGCATGGGTTCTCGCAGTAATTCCCCGAGGCCCAGAAGTCACGGTGTTAACGCGGTCAACCGACGCGTCGAGCGTTGAGATTGTTCCACCCTTGATAAAAGTGAATTGCGTGATAAGGGGTTAACCCTTAGTCGGACGCTCGTCTACACTCTGCGCTACGTTCGCGGGACCCAACGCCGCGCGCACCGCACTCTCGGAGGTTGGAACGATGAGGTCTCTTGCCAAGGCAGTCGCTTTCGCCGTAGTTCTCGCCGCGCCAGCCGCATCATTCGCGCAATCGAACCAGCCGGTGACGCGCGCCCAACTCCGCGCCGAGCTCGCGCAGCTTGAGAGGGCCGGCTACAACCCGAACGACATGTTGAATTACCCGGAAAATCTCGAGGCCGCTAAGGCCAAGATAGCTGCGCAAAACCCTAAGGCACAGGGCGACGCTTCAGCGTATGGAGGTCGTCCCGATGCACCTTCCCACGCGGGCGAAATGACCGACATTTCGGGTTCCTAACCCAGATACACCGTCAGCAGGTATGCCACACATCCAACATCGCCAATGTCGCCGAACGGATGCTCGCTCAACCGGTCAAGGGAATAGACGGCATAACGGTCGGTGAGCTTCGAAAAGAGGTGTTCGTATCCGATCGGCGCCGTGGCGCAGACTGTTGTCGTGCGGGTTTAACCTGCGAGTGTGCGTAGGAAGGTCTGAACAACCCGTTTTCTGCTCTTGATATCTAACTGGCACACTCAGAATGAAGATTGCATCGTCATTTGCGCCACGCTGGACTGCATTCGGTTGCGCCTGGGCAACCGACGTACCGCTTTTGCGGTGCGTCTTCGCCCTTCATTGCTCTTCACAGCTTTCTGCGCGCCATCCACAGATTGGCCAACGCAAACTGCGTTTCGATCTGAGCCGTGTTCTTCGCCAAGCCGCGGTACCGCGCCTTCATATATCCAAACTGCCGTTTCAG
>NZ_FCON02000441.1 GCF_001544535.1 Caballeronia choica
ACGTGCGGCGCCGCGCTCATGTTTTCCTGGCCGCCGGCGATCACGATGTCCGCATCGCCCGCGATGATCGCGTTGGCCGCCAGCATCACGGCCTTCAGGCCCGAGCCGCAAACCTTGTTGATCGTCATGCCGGGCACGGCCGACGGCAGCCCCGCCTTGATGAGCGACTGGCGCGCGGGATTCTGGCCAGATCCGGCCGTCAGTACCTGGCCGAGGATCACTTCGCTGATCTGCTCGGGTTTCAGGTTCGCGCGTTCGAGCACGGCGCGAATCACGGCTGCACCCAGATCGGGTGCCGCAATCTTCGCGAGCGACCCGCCGAACTTGCCGACCGCTGTCCGTGCGGCCGATACGATCACTACGTCAGTCATTTCCACTCCTTTGTGTCGACAACAATCACTTCACCTCACGCACTACTCCATCATCTCTAACATCGCGTGCATTGCGAGGGCTTTTCTTACCCGCAAACCGGCGGTCGCCCGAGCGGTGCCGATTTTTGCCTGCGCGCATGGCTTCGTTCCAAAACTTTTTCTAGCCGCTCATGCGCGCTCGCAAATTCGACGAGAGGAACGACAGCGAGTTGCTGGTCGAACAGCGTGAGAATCTCGCCAAAGAGCTCGTATGCTTCGCTATCCACTACCCAGATACCTGTCTCAAGGCCTGTCCGGCGACAGCGCACGACGGCTGCCTTCGCCTCCGCAAAGAGCCCTTTGCGCACGTTAGCGCCACTCGTCTGACTTAACATCATTGCGGTGAGAACAGCTTGTGTCACGCTTCCCAAATGGTATTCATTGCCGTGTCCAATGCGGATCATTTCCAACCGTAGGTGATAGTCGAGCGAAATCTCATTTGCTATGGCCGGTGCCAATGGGAGCATCATTAGTTTCTCATGCGGCGCAAACGTCTGCGCCGCAGAGGGCATCGGAGGAATCTTCTCTCTTTTCATCGCGCGTTGATTAATCCACCGCCTTCATCATATCCACCACCACCTTCTTCGCATCGCCGAAGCCATCACGGCCGGTCTCGCGCCTATGCGACAGGATGCCTTTGCACTCGCCTCCGAACCCAAAGCCGGCAACAGCCACGATCATGGGCTTGCGCACTAGCGAGCCGTCGGCCTCAGTGGGTGACAAGTTGCACATTTAGACGTCCGTCGTCGAGGTTTGAAGCGTTCAACGCCGCTCAGGCGCCCATCACTTCCGGCGGATGCTTCGCCACATAACGCCCCGGTGCCGGTTCGATGGGTTTGTACTTCGCGTTGCCCAGCTTCTTCGGCGCCGCGATCTCCTGGCCGGCATGCGGCTTCAGCCAGTTGCTCCAGTGCGTCCACCAGCTTCCCGGCTGCGACTTCGCCGATTCGAGCCACGCATCCGGACTATCGCCGAGCTTGCCGTCGATCCAATAGCTGCGCTTGTTCTTCGAAGCCGGATTGATCACGCCCGCGATATGGCCGCTCGCGCCGAGCACGAACTGCGTGTC
>NZ_FCON02000442.1 GCF_001544535.1 Caballeronia choica
GGCAGCGACCGTCGCCGCACTGACCGGCACGGTGCGCTGCTTGCGCCGTTTGCCAATCACCGTCAGAGCCCACACCGGCGGGCCGTTTGAACCTTGGGGCGATTGCGGCGAGGGGCGGACGGATTGGCCCACGTAGGGGCGCAGAGCTTCCCGCCGCGCGTGCGCCGCTTCGTCGCGCCGCAGCCCCGAATCGCCCATCAGCAGGATCGCCGCGCGCGCGGTGCGCCACTGCCGAGTTTCGGCCTCGTCCTGATCCGGAAGTGTCCCGACGCAGCGCTCATCCAACGCACGGCGCAACTCGGTCCATAGCTTGGGCGGCAAGGCACGCTCGACTTGTACTGCGACTTCGCGCGTGATGGTCACCGGGTCGTGTACCGCACTCCAGGGATTTCCCGCCAGATAGCGGACCTCGGTGAGCCACGCGAACGCCGCGCGCAGCACTCGCACCGCATACGCCTGACTGCCGGCGGACAGTCCCTCGGGCGCAAAGGGCCGCCAGCGACCGCTCGCGCGTGACTGTTTCGGGCCCACGAATGAGGGCGCCGGCTTCGCGAGGAAGTCTTTATACGCCTCACAATCCTCGACCGTCATCGACGACACCGGCGTGTCGCGCACAATCACGGCCCACAGTATCAGGCGTTCGAGTTCGCGCGTGTACGCGCGCAGGGTCGTCGGCCGGTCGCGATAGCGGTGCAGGTACGCGTGAATCGCGGCGAGATCGTGCGGCGCACGGATGAATGCGAACGACGTCGCCCGATTTGAACCCGCGTAAGGAACATTTCCAGTTCCAATCACAGGTCCATTTGAGGGTCCACTCGCGGGTCCAATCGCACCCGACAATGCAGTGGGCACCGCGAGCCGCTCGAAGGGCGCGAGGCGCGGCGCGTGGGGAGTGCCACCGATCACGACAGTAGCCTCGGCCTGGCTCGACGGCACCAGTTCTCGAGTATCAATGTCCGCCACATCGACGTCGAGGCGCATGCCGAGGGTGGCCTCATGCCGACGCAGCCAGGCGACCAATGCTTTCGCCCGCAACGCGCCGATGCGTGGCACGGAGCGCCACCAGCTGCCGCCGCGTGCATTGCAGTACTCGATCAGCGCCCCGAGGGTCGCGATGCCCTCCCCCGTCAGCCGCCGCGCGATCAACGGCCTAAACCACAGGTGCACCGGGTGAGCGCCCGACGGCACGGCCACCGCCAACGTCGACGCCTGTTCGACCATGCGCAGGGTGACGGCGGTGAGTTTTGCGCTGCCGTGCTGCTTGATCGATGCCGTCAGGTGATCGGCGAGCGCGGCCGACCCATGGCGCAGCGCGAGCGTCACCAGATCGTCGCGCATGGTGCGCAAATAGCGCTCCATCGCATCGGGCGTGGTGGCGTGCGGGGCAAACTCCGCGTCGTAATACAAGCGCGCGATGGTCGATGCGGGAATCCGCTGCACAAACGCGCGCAACGCGGTGAAGTCGGTGCGCGTGTAG
>NZ_FCON02000443.1 GCF_001544535.1 Caballeronia choica
ACGCTCCTGGAGCCGTATTTGCAACCCGATAATTAACGAGGCTAATTATTAAAGCTATTTAGGGGATGTTGTACTAGGAGCAGATTGGACCGGGGCGAGAAGACCCGGTAAGTTTCGGGAACCGTAGGTTCAATGTTCAGCGTGAGGACGGTGGCGAGCGTATTCGACAGGGCCCCGCAGGCGGCCTGAGCAAACGTTGCCAAAATGGCGTGCCGCGTTTATCCGCGGCCGCGCCTTGAGAACGATCTTCAAGTAGGCTTTCGATGACTCGCGAAGAATGGCTCCTTCGGCGCATGTGACCGCACGTGTGTCGCAGTAAAACCCTCTATCGCTGCTTCGTGTGCCTCGATCTACTGGCGCGGAGATTCGAACAGCATCTCGATGTTGCCGAGGGTGCCGGCATCGCATGCAGAAATGCTGTCGAAGAGCAAGGCAAGGTGGCGGAAAAAACAGAGCGACTCGCCCGTGTCGTGGCGACCGCGCAATACGTATGGGACAGCGTTGACGATGCGCGGGAGTTTCTGAACGCGCCGCATCCCATGCTCGAGGGACGCACACCACTTGATGTGGCATTCACAAAACTGGGCGCTCGGCGGGTCGAAGAGCTCCTGTGGAAACTGTTCTACGGGCTCCCTGCGTGACGGCAACACGAAGCAGACAAGCCCACGGGAATGTCTCGCTGACGATCTTCCGAATCGCTGACAGTCGCCATCCCGTCTGGAGCGGAACGGGCGCTATGCTAGTCGGTGGCCGGTTCAACAGTCCAGGTCGCCAGGTCATCTATGGCGCGTTGAACTTCGCTGGCGCGATGCTCGAAGTGCTCGTCCACGCGCGCATCGGCAAAGTACCACGCCACCACGTCTACTGGAGGCGACGGTGCCGGATGGCGTTGACATCGAGCGCGTCGAAGCAGACGACTTGCCCGCAGGATGGGACGGAACGGACGCCAGGATCGCGCGCCAGTTTGGAGATCGTTGGCTCGAGGAGGCGAGGTTAGCTGTGCTGCTGGTTCCCTCAGTCGTCGCACGCGCCGAGCGGAACGTTCTCGTGAATCCTGCGCATTCCGACGCTTTGCGATTCGTCGTTTCCGTGCCGCGCCCGGTTGTCTGGGATCGGCGGCTGTTTTCGCACGGCAAATAGTTCAGCGTTTCTTTTTTGCGCGAGGGGCACGACGGTCCTGGCGTCCACCCCGGAAGGTCGGCTTCCTTGCCGCGATATCTACGAACGGAGCATTAAAAGCCTCTTCCCGGCGCCGGTGATGTAAGTAAGGCGCATGCGGCGGCGCACCGGGGGTGCCATTAAGCGTAGTCCTGCTGATACGAGTTGCCAGGATTAGAATTCGGGAATAGACAAGCTATTGAAATGTCTTGACTGATAGTTATTATTAGCAGTGAAGGGTTTAATGCGTAAAATAGCCGGAAAGCGCACTGCGTGACGGCGAGACAAGGGTTTGCCCTTGGTTCTGCCTTGCTGG
>NZ_FCON02000444.1 GCF_001544535.1 Caballeronia choica
TTCAACGTTGCGTTGATGTCGTAGCGACGCCGAAAATCGCTGACGAGCCAGTCGATCGCGGCGAAGAGCCCGAGGTCATCGAGAATGGGCGGCCGCAGGCCCGCCGCGATACGACGCACCGAAGCGATGATCGTATCAATCTGCCCCTGCATGGCCTGCGTCTGGGAGACGCGATGGCGAGCCAAGCCGGTTGCGTCGACATCCGTATCTAGCGCGGCCAGTTGCATCTTGAGTGCGGCGAGTTGTTGCCCGAGATCGTCATGCAATTCCCGCGCGATATCCGTCCGCTCGTTTTCCCGGGCGGTCTGAACGTGAGTCGACAGTTCACGGGCATGCTGGAGTTCCGCGAGGCGCAACTGATCGGTCATGTCGCGCGTTACCTTGGCGAAGCCGCGTAACGTGCCGTTTGCGTCACGTACGGCTGTGATCACGACATTGGCCCAGAAGCGGGATTCGTCTTTGCGAACTCGCCACCCTTCGTCCTCGATATGTCCCTTTTCGATCGCCAGCGCGAGTTCTGCTTCCGGCTTGCCCGCTGCGACATCCTCCGGCGGATAAAAAACTGAAAAGTGCCGTCCTATGATTTCGTCCGCTTCATAGCCTTTGATCCGTTTCGCGCCGTTGTTCCAGGTGGCGACCTTTCCGGCGGGGTCGAGAAGAAAGATCGCATAGTCTTCCACTGTTTCGACCAGCAAACGGAAATGCTCGTCGCTCAGCAGGCGGCCAATAGAGGCGCGAGCCGGCACGGCTTCGCGCTGGTCGTCGGCCGGCCGTTGACGCGAACACTTATCGCGACTTTGCATGCGGTCTGTCTCCCTGACTGGGAAGCGGATCTCGTGGCGCTCGGCGAATCATGTCGGCGCTCGCCCGGCGCAATGATCCCAGTCTAGCCGACCCGACAGGCGCCGTCATCTTCGCGCCATTGACGACCGTAAGCGACACTGTCGAAAGCTCGGCGAATGGTGGAAGGCGCCGTTCGTGACGTCGTCACTCAGTGAGGCGATCGTGTGTCGAGGTGTTCCCTCGCTGTTTCGGCCTGTAGGTCTCCTTTTGGGGCCGGGACTAGCAGAACCGGGCAGCATGAGATGCGCAGGAAGTGCTCGGCGACGCTGCCGAGCGCGAGCCGCCGCCCGTGCGTTCCCATCAACACGAGGTCCGCGCCAAATTCCTGCGCGCTCTTGAGGATGCGGTGCGCGATGTCGTCACGGGTCAACTCGACCTCGACTACGCGCGGTGTACCCCGCACGCCCGTCTGGTGCATGCGCGCCGAGGCGTCGGCGCCCAGCGCGGCGCTTTCCTTCACGAATGCATCGCGGGTGTTGACATAAAACGCAGCGCTCGCGTCGTCGCCGCTGACGGGCGGCAAGTCGCTCACGAAAAGGGGCTGAATCTCTGCCCGCCGCTTTCGCGGGCGATTTTCAGCGCCTCGTCGAGCGCGTGGCTCGCGATCGGGCTGCCATCGATGGGAGCAAGA
>NZ_FCON02000445.1 GCF_001544535.1 Caballeronia choica
TTCAACGTCGCGTTGATGTCGTAGCGGCGCCGAAAATCGCTGACGAGCCAGTCGATCGCGGCGAAGAGCCCGAGGTCGTCGAGAATGGGCGGCCGCAGGCCCGCCGCGATACGACGCACCGAAGCGATGATCGTATCGATCTGCCCCTGCATGGCCTGCGTCTGGGAGACGGGATGGCGTGCGAAGCCGGCTGCGTCGACATCCGTGTCGAGCGCAGCCAGTTGCATCTTGAGTGCGGCAAGTTGTTGCCCAAGATCGTCATGCAATTCCCGCGCGATATCTGTCCGCTCGTTTTCCCGGGCGGTCTGAACGTGAGTCGACAGCTCGCGGGCATGCTGGAGTTCCGCGAGGCGCAACTTATCGGTCATGTCGCGCGTTACCTTGGCAAAGCCACGCAACGTGCCGTTTGCGTCACGTACGGCTGTGATCACGACATTTGCCCAGAACCGGGATTCGTCTTTGCGAACTCGCCATCCTTCGTCTTCGATATGCCCCTTTTCGATCGCCAGCGCGAGCTGTGCTTCCGGCTTGCCCGCTGCGACATCCTCCGGCGGATAAAAGACCGAAAAGTGCCGGCCTATGATTTCGTCCGCTTCATAGCCTTTGATCCGTTTCGCACCGTTGTTCCAGGTGGTGACGTTTCCGGCGGGGTCGAGAAGAAAGATCGCATAGTCTTCCACTGTTTCGACCAGCAAACGGAAATGCTCGTCGCTCAGCAGGCGGCCGATAGAGGAGCGAGCCGGCACAGCTTCGCGCCGGTCGTCGGCCGGCCGTTGACGCGAAGACTTATCGCGACTTTGCATGCGGTCTGTCTCACTGACTGGGAAGGGGATCTCGTGGCGTTCGGCGAATCATGTCGGCGCTCGCCCGGCGCATGAATCCCAGTCTAGCCGACCCGACAGGCGCCGTCACCTTCCCGCCCTTGACGACCGTAAGCGACACTGTCGAAAGCTCGGCGAATGGTGCAATGGCGTCGTTCGCGACGTCGTCACTCAGTGAGGCGTTTGTGTGTCGAGCTTTTCGCTCGCTGCTTCGGCCTGCAGTTCTCCTTTTGGGGCGGGGACTAGCAGAACCGGGCAGCATGAGGTGCGCAGGAAGTGCTCGCCGACGCTGCCAAGCGCGAGCCGCCGCCCGTGCGTTCCTATCACCACGAGGGTCCGCACCAAATTCCTGGGCGCTCTTGAGGATGCGGTGCGCGATGTCGTCACGGGTCAACTCGACCTCGACTACCCGCGGCGCACCCCGCACGCCGGCCTGGTGCATGCGCACCGAGGCGTCGGCGTCGAGTGCGGCGCTTTCCTTCACGAATGCATCGCGGGTGTTGACGTAAAACGCAGCGCTCGCATCGCCGCCGCTGACGGGCGGCAAGTCGATCACGAAAAGGGGCTGAAGCTCTGCGCCGCTTTCGCGGGCGATTTTCAGCGCCTCGTCGAGCGCGTGGCTCGCGATCGGGCTGCCATCGATGGGAGCAAGA
>NZ_FCON02000446.1 GCF_001544535.1 Caballeronia choica
GATCGTGGTGACGCTCTCACCCTCCGCCGAGAGGTACCGGTTAAGAGTGCGTCGATGCATGCCAAGATGCTGGGCAATCCGATCGACCGAACATAGTCCGCCTGGCAGCAGCATCCTGACGATCTCGGCAGTCGGCGAGACGTGTCGCGCGCTGAAATGAAACATAGCGGCATCGATCTGCACTTGGATACCGGCACGGAGCCGGCGCGGGCGTGAAGACGCGCGCGCCAGCGCCGTGCCGGACGCACTCGACACGCTGGGCGCCGTATGTGATGCGGTTAGACCGACGCGTTCAGGTGCGGGGCCGCGATGCGCAGCGTGCTGACGACGGCCGCGGCAGCCGCGAACGCGGCGGCGACATAGAGCGCGATCGTCGGCCCGTGCCCGGGTGCGACGCCGAAGATCAGCGCGACGAGCGCCGTGCCGAGCATCTGCCCGGTCAGCCGCGCGGTGCTGAGCATGCCACCCGCGCTGCCGCTGCGCTGGCGCGGCGCCGACGACAGTATTGCGCGGTTGTTCGGCGCCATGAACAGGCCAAAGCCGGCACCGCACAGCGCCATGCGCCAGACGATGTCAACCGTGCCCGGGTGCGCGCCGATCGTCGCAAGCGACAGCAGTCCGCCCGCGAACAGCGCGAGCCCGATGCCGCCGAGCACGCCGGCCGAGTAGCGGTCGGACAGCGCGCCGGCGAGCGGCGCGGCGACCACGATCACGACGTAGCCCTGGCCATCAGATGATCGCCAAACTGGTCCCGCAGACGGTTTTTCTGGACCTTGCCCGTAGCGCCCAATGGGATCGCGTCGACGAAGACCACATCATCAGGCGTCCACCACTTCGCGATCTTGCCTTCGTAGAAGCCAAGCATCTGCTCGCGGGAAAGCTCGATTCCTGTTTTCCTGACCACTACGAGCAGCGGCCGCTCGTCCCACTTCGCGTGTTTCGCGGCAATGCACGCTGCCTGAGAGACTGCTGGGTGCGCCATCGCGATATTCTCCAGGTCGATTGAACCAATCCACTCGCCCCCCGACTTGATGACGTCTTTGCTGCGATCAGTGATTTGCCGCTTCAAGGACGTGAACCGAGACCCGTGTTTCCCCTCTCCTGGGCTTTTGCGATCAGATAACGGCTCTGGCGGCGGGAGCGATCGCGATGCGATATGGGCTGTGTGGTCGGTGCACGCAGCTGTCTTCTCGCTGTCTGTGACCTGCGATGAACCCAGCCTGGTGCCGGAGTCCTGATTTGGCCGGACCGCCTGGTGCGTCTTGCGGCCGACGCACTGAGTGTCGCGAGGACCCCGGGGGATATCGGGAGTCCCCATGGATTTCGGATCAGTTGAATGCCGTGAGATCTTTCGGCTTGATGTCATGCTGCTCGCAATAGGCCAGATAGCGATTCAGCGAGGTCTTCCAGTTTTCGAGCGCGACGATGTTGTCGTTCCCGTCGAGGAACAGGAGATCGCC
>NZ_FCON02000447.1 GCF_001544535.1 Caballeronia choica
ATTACCCACACCCATTAGCGGGCCGGTGTCAAGCGAGCAGGCGACAGCTTGGCCGCGTTAGCGGCCAGTTTCTATTTCTATTTCACCCTCCCGATCGCAATAGCTGAGCGCGCCCGTTTCTTCAAATCGTGGCTGCGACGGATCGCGCCACACACCCATGTGGATCAAGCGATGGCGGTATAAACTGCCTGTCGCCCTGGCGGGCATGCCGCCCCAGAAGAACGTTGGTACCGCAGTGCGTCCATGTGATAGCACAAGTGTTCGGGCTGCCTCCACTATGGGGGCGCCAATCGGTGGCTGGCTCACACTGCGGGCGATCCGCTTCGACTGCTCATCGGGGGCGGCGGCACAGCATCCCATTCAATTTACAGGGCTGTTGCGCCAGTGGGTAATGGGGGCTTGCCGGCCGCCGCCGTTAGCGCTACGCAAAACAGCGCGTTACATCAAAGGGTTTTTGCTCCTTCAGGATATGGAAGCACGCACGGGCCAGTTTGTGGGCTAGGGCCTTGCGCGCCACAACCGGGTTGGTTCGGGCCTTCTTGCGTTCGTAGAAGCGCCTGGCTTGGTCGCAATAGCGCAGTGCGAAGTTGGCTGCCTCGACAAATGCCCAAGACAGATATGGATTCCCGTTCTTCGTATTGCCTTCGCCTTTCTTCTTTCCATTGCTCATGCGCTGGCTGTCCACGCACCGCGCGTAGGAGGCGAAGTTGCCGGGGTTGGCGAAACGCTGGATCGGACCGACCTCCAGCACAATGACCGTTGCGAGAGTCTGGCCGATGCCAGGCACCGTCCTCAGCAGTGCGTGGTCGGAGTTCGATGCGACCTTTTCATGAAGACGCTTTTCCACGACGTCGATCTGCGAAGAGAGCGTTGCGATGACCGCGACGTTTGCCCGAACTGCAAGTGCCACGTCCTCGGGCAGGTGCATCTGGTTAATCGATTCCTTATCCAGGCGTTTGACCTGATTGCTCGTGATCCGGTTGCCGTATTGACGCGCTGTAATGTTCTCGACGGCAAGGATGTGGCTGGTTCGGCTGCGCACCAGCTGCATGCGTTTTCTCGCCAGATCGCGCACGGCACGGTGCTCCGGCGGCAGGATGGTGCCGGTGGGTAGAATATCCAGTCGCAGCAGGTGGGCGAGAAACCGCGCATCGGTCTCATCTCCGCTGTGCTTGAGTCCATCGTATTTCTTGATCGCGGTGGTGTGGGCGAGATGCACCGTGAAACCCGCTGCCTGGAGGCCATCGACGAGCCAGTACCAGTTGAAGGTCGATTCGACCACGACACCCGCCAGCTCCGCCTGCCAAGGCGCAAGCAACGCCACAATCTTCGTTAGGTCATTGGGCAGACGCTTTTCGGCAACCACCCGGTCTGTCTCATCGATCACGCTCACCACGCTGTTGTTCGAATGCAGGTCAATTCCGCTATATTTCACTTCAGCCTCCTTCTGGTTAAGTG
>NZ_FCON02000448.1 GCF_001544535.1 Caballeronia choica
GCTAGATTCACTTTAGGCCCACGCGTAATGTGAAGGAACCGGCGACGTAACGCCAGTAACGGCGCCGGTTCCGACGCCCTCCTGCGCATTACCAGAACCTGCTGATTAGTGAGCAAATCACCAGCTGGTGATTTCTCGACTAGGCCGTCATAGAACGCGAAGGCGCGCACGTGCGAGCCGATCCAGTCTGGAAGCTGCTGAGTCCAGGTGAGCTCCGCAAACGTAAGCCCGGACACGCCGAGCGCAGCGACGAACAGCTCGGCCTCGCGGATTTCTCCGGTGTCCGGGTTGATGATGCCGAGCTTCTTGCCGCTATAGTCGACGAACAGCTTCTGGCCCGGCACGTGCGTTTGCCGCATCGTGACCGGAAGCCGCTGCGCCCATTCCTGGTAAGCCTTGCAGAACCAACTGTAGCCGCAGCCGTCCGGATGCTGCGCCTTGTATTCCTGCCACAGCAGATCGAGCGTGACGCCTTTCCTGCCGATCTCGCGATGCACAGTCGGCCAGTCCGGCATGCCTCGCGTTGGCTCGCGCCGCGCCGGCGGCGGATACAGCCTCGCCTCGAGCGCCGCGTCGTCCGTCAGCAGCTCCGGTGGCAGCGGCCAGCTCAGCCCTGCCAGCCGCGTGCGGCGCAGGTAATGCCACACCGTCGTTGTCGAGGCACCGACCGCGTCGGCGATCTCCCTCTGGTTGCGGTCACACTCGAAATGCAGCCGCAGCACTTCCCTGATTTTTCGCATGGTCAACCTGACATTTGCCATTCGGCACTCCCGACAAAACCGTCGATCGTGCCACCGTTGACCCGCGTCGCCGCCACCCCGAAATCCTGTTCGCGATGGCGTGGAAACCCTGTTCTTTTTGCCGTGGAATCGGCATTAACTTTGCCGTGGAATTCGTGTTCTTTTTGCCGTGGAATCCCTGTTCACTTTGGCGTGGAATATTCAGCCAGGCGCGCACCGTGCGCAAGTTGTACTGCAACAGGTCGCGCATGCGCAGCCGTTGTTTGTCAGTCAGGTTCTCGCGCCGCTTAAGCAAACACCAGCGCGACTTCTTGAGCACCGGCTCATATCCCTCGCGGCTCATACGGCGGGTTTCGTCGGCGCGAACCTCATCGATCGCCTTGTTCATCTTCGCCACGATGTGGAAGCGGTCGAGGATATTCAGCGCATTGGGGCAATGCAACGCGATCATCTCGAGGTAAGGCTTCCACATGTCCGAACAGACGAATTCCACCTTCTCACATAGCTGTGTTCCGATCATGGCGAAGAACCTGGCGAAGCTTTGCTTCGTGCGCTCCTGTCCGATCCAGAGCAGACGCACGCAACCGGCCTCGATCTGATACACCAGCGTGAGGTACTTGTGCCCGCGGCCATACTGGATTTCGTCGACGCCCAAAGCGCGGATTGTTCCGAGCTCGCGATGGGTCAGTCCCCACTCGACTACCCATTCCA
>NZ_FCON02000449.1 GCF_001544535.1 Caballeronia choica
TTTTAGATACAAATCATCCCGAATAATAGAATTTATCGGTTGACGATCGGTTCGGTGTTGGTCTACATTTGATTCAACGCGCACTTTTCGGAACCTGACGTTCCGTTTTATTCAAACACCGGAGACTTCCCATGAGCGAACTCGACCCCTCCTCGTCCGCCCCCGCCACCGATCTCGTCGGCCCCCAGTCGATGACCCCCTCCGAAGCCTTCGTCGAGACCCTCGCCGCCAACGGCGTCACCGAGATGTTCGGCATCATGGGCTCCGCCTTTATGGACGCGATGGACATCTTCGCGCCCGCCGGCATTCGTTTGATTCCGGTGGTGCATGAACAGGGCGCCGGGCATATGGCCGATGGGTATGCGCGGGTCTCCGGCCGCCACGGCGTGGTGATCGGCCAGAACGGCCCCGGCATCAGCAACTGCGTGACCGCGATTGCCGCCGCGTATTGGGCGCACAGCCCGGTGGTGATCGTCACGCCTGAGGCCGGCACGATGGGCATTGGTCTGGGCGGCTTTCAGGAAGCCAAGCAACTGCCGATGTTCCAGGAGTTCACCAAGTATCAGGGCCACGTCACGCACCCGGCGCGCATGGCTGAATTCACCGGACGCTGCTTCGATCGCGCGATGGCCGAAATGGGGCCGACGCAGTTGAACATCCCGCGCGACTACTTCTACGGCCAGATCAAGGCCGAAATCCCGCAGCCGCAGCGGCTCGATCGCGGGGCGGGCGGCGAACAGCGCCTGAACGAAGCAGCCGAGTTGCTCGCCACCGCGAAGTTTCCGGTCATCATCTCCGGCGGCGGCGTGGTGATGGCCGATGCGATCGACGAGTGCAAGGCGCTCGCCGAGCGGCTCGGTGCGCCGGTCGTCAACAGTTACCTGCACAACGATTCATTCCCCGCGAGCCATCCGCTGTGGTGCGGCCCGCTCGGCTATCAGGGCTCCAAAGCCGCGATGAAGCTGCTCGCACGCGCCGATGTGGTGATCGCGCTCGGCTCACGGCTTGGGCCGTTCGGCACGCTGCCTCAGCACGGCATGGACTACTGGCCGAAGAACGCCAAGATCATCCAGATCGACGCCGATCACAAGATGCTCGGGCTGGTGAAGAAGATCACCGTCGGCATCTGCGGCGACGCGAAGGCCGCTGCGGTCGCGCTCACGCAGCGTCTGACTGGGCGCACGCTCGCCTGCGATGCCTCGCGCGAGGACCGCGCCGCGCAGATCAAGTCGGAAAAGGCCGCGTGGGAGAAGGAACTCGACGAGTGGACCCACGAGCGCGACCCGTACAGCCTCGACATGATCGAGGAGCAGAAGGACGAGCGCACCTTCAGCGGCGGCACCTACCTGCATCCGCGCCAGGTGCTGCGCGAGTTGGAAAAAGCGATGCCCGACGACGTGATGGTCTCCACCGACATCGGCAACATCAACTCGGTGGCGAACAGCTAC
>NZ_FCON02000450.1 GCF_001544535.1 Caballeronia choica
CTCTGACATCCTCGCGAAAGTCACGCGTGCCAGGGCCAAGCTTAATAAGATGCAATCCGTTTGACGCGCAGCACTAGGACAACGGCGCTGGCCACCACACTTTCAATAACGACGACCGCGAACCACGATTCGCGGCGCACCAGCACGTCCTGCCGGCGTTCCATCTCTCTCGCATGTTGGGAACGAATCGGCCGCCAATCATAAATGGAGTGAGACATGAAATCAGTAATGCGCCGTACGGTGTTGAGTTCGCTCGTCTGCGGAGCGATGTTCGCCAGCCTCTCGATGGTCTCGTCGCTGGCTCATGCAAGCAAGGACAAGCCGGAGATCGGCTTCTGCATCGACGACCTGCGCGTCGAGCGCTGGTCGCGGGATCGCGACTACTTCGTCGCTGCGGCGACCAAGCTCGGTGCCAAGGTATCGGTGCAATCGGCCGATGCGAGCGAAGCGCGGCAGATCTCGCAGATCGAGAACCTGATCTCGCGCGGCGTCGACGTGATCGTGATCGTGCCGTTCAACTCGAAGACGCTCGGCAACGTGGTGGCCGAAGCGCACAAGGCGGGCATCAAGGTCGTGTCGTATGACCGGCTGATCCTCGACGCCGATGTCGATGCGTACATCTCGTTTGATAACGAGAAGGTCGGCGAGATGCAGGCGCAGGGCGTATTCAACGCGCAGCCGAAGGGCAACTACTTCCTGCTCGGCGGCGCGCCCACCGACAACAACGCGAAGATGCTGCGCGAAGGGCAGTTGAAGATCCTCAAGCCCGCGATCGATCGCGGCGACGTGAAGGTCGTCGGCCAGCAGTGGGTGCCGGAGTGGAGCGCGGCGACGGCGCTGCGCATCACCGAGGACGCGCTCACCGCCAACAACAACAAGATCGACGCGATCGTCGCGTCGAACGACGGCACGGCGGGCGGCGCGATCCAGGCACTGGCCGCGCAGAAGATGGCGGGCAAGGTGCCGGTCTCGGGACAGGACGCCGATCTCGCGGCCGTCAAGCGCCTCGTGGCGGGCACGCAGACGATGACCGTGTACAAGCCGCTCAAGCTGATCGCGGGGGAGGCGGCGCAGCTCGCCGTCGATCTTGCGAAGGGGCAGCCGCCGAAGTTCAACGCGAAGTACGACAACGGCAAGAAGCAGGTCGATACGGTGTTGTTGCAGCCGACGCTGCTGACGAAGAGCAATGTCGATGTCGTTATCAAGGATGGGTTTTATACGCAGTCGCAGTTAGCTGGGAATTGAGGTCGCTGGCGCTTGGGGGTGGGGTGGGTTGGGTTGGTGTTTACACCGTTTGATGCGCTCGGGCTTCTGTGGAACTTGTTTTCTTAGCGGTCTATTTGCTCTGCCCCTGTCCGGGGCGGGACTCACTTTCTTTGCTGCTGCAAAGAAAGTAAGCAAAGAAAGCAGCTTT
>NZ_FCON02000451.1 GCF_001544535.1 Caballeronia choica
GTCGGTCAGCCTTGCAGCCGGCACGGGAAACCGAGTCCGCCGCTTCGCAAAACGCTGAGTCGTTTCCGAGGCTGCCCGGCGGCGCTCGTCGTCGCTACGATCGATGCATCTGCCACGCCTTCGACGGAGAAGCAAAATGAATGGAAACGATGTTGTGATCGCCACCTTCAACGATCATCGGGAAAGCCGATGCAGCAGTGCGCAAGCTGATCGAGCGCGGCTTTGACATGAAGCGCTTCAGCGTAATCGGCAAGGGCTACCACACCGAAGAGAAAGTTGTCGGGTTCTACAACATCGGCGACCGAATGAAAATGTGGGGCAAGTACGGCGCATTCTGGGGCGGCGTCTGGGGCATTCTGTTCGGCGGCGTATTCGTCACGCTGCCGGTTTTGGGCCCGGTGGTGATTGCCGGCTATCTTGCGTCGATGGTGGTCTCCGCCATCGAAGGGCCGGTGCTCGTCGGCGGTGTGAGTGCGCTTGGCGCCGCGCTCTTCAATGCAGGCGTTCCGAAGGACCACGTCATTCGCTACGAGACAGCGGTCGAGGCCGAAGGATTTCTCGTGATGGCGCACGGGCCGGCCGAGGAGATGGCGCGTGCCCGCGACATCCTTCACGAGCACACGCCGCTGAGCGTGGACCTGCACGAAGGAGCCGGGACCGCGAGCGGGGCTGAACATGCAGAAACGATCGCAACATGAGCAGCACAAGCTGTCGATTGAAGAGCGGTCCGCGTGACAGGCAGATCGGGACAATCGCGTCCGGCACTTTCGGCATTCTTCTCATAGCGGACAGCAGGAGCAACTCGTGCCTCAATCCTTCCCCGAAATGACGGCGGGCGAAGCCGGCGTTCATGTCGCGATGTCGCCGCAGAGGCCGAAGCCAATGCCGCTCCGGCACGCCGCGAACGCGCCGTGCAGACCAGCACCGGACTCTCTGCGGAGGAAGCTGCCCGCCGTCTGATAGACGCCGGCCCGAACGCCATCGCCGAGGCCGCGCAGCATCCGGTATGGCGCGCAGCCAGGAAGCTCTGGGCGCCCGTGCCCTGGATGCTCGAAGCAGCCATTGTGTTGCAATTGAGTCTCGGCGACTATGTGGGCGCCGGGTCATCTTTCTGCTGCTCGCCTTCAATGCAGGGCTGGGAGCCGTGCGCGCGGACGGTAAGGATCTTGTCGTGTCGGAACGACGTGGATTGCGATGCTTCAAGACGTCTTTGCCGTCGTAGTCGCGAGGTACTACCCTCTGGGGTAAGTGGACCTTGCCGGATTTTACCCCGCAAATTGCATCCCGATAAGTGGACTTATCAGGCATGCGAACTAAACTGACGACGGGTTACTACGCAGGCATGATCCGGCAAGAATCCGAACGGATCTCGCTTTGCGACCCCACGTCAGTCGACCGGGAAAGATTTGGAC
>NZ_FCON02000452.1 GCF_001544535.1 Caballeronia choica
CCTAGTACTACTGTGTTAAAAAATAAGGCATTATTCGCTTATCTTCAAGTGACCTGTGAGGAAGGCGATGGAAATCCCAAGGGAGCGGTTTGAGGAATACGTGTCGCTGATTGCACAGACGCTTGGGCACGCCGACCGTGTCGAACCGTTTCGTGGTTACTGCACCGGGTTGATGCTGCCGGTTAAGCGTAAGAGCGTCGAGCCTATGGCGGCGCATTTATCGCCGAGCCGGGTGCGCTCGGAACACCAACGGCTGCATCACTTTGTGGCTGACGCGCCATGGTCGGACGAAGCGGTGCTTGATGCGGTGAGCAGTTATGCCCTTGAGCGAATCAGCCGGCGCGCGGGTGCGCCTGAGGCGCTGATTATTGACGATACCGGCTTTCCAAAGAAGGGTAAGCACTCGGTCGGGGTCGCGCGGCAGTACTGCGGCCAACTGGGCAAGCAAGACAACTGCCAAGTCGCGGTCAGCGTCTCGATCGCCAATGAACTCTTTAGTTTGCCCGTGCGCTACCAATTGTATTTGCCGCAAAGCTGGGCCGATGACCGGGAAAGGCGTAGCCATGCCAAAGTGCCCGAGGCGCTTGAGTTCGTCACCAAGCCGATGCTCGCCCTGCAACTGCTTGAGAACATCGGCAAAGTAAAATCGCTGCCCGAACTGGTTCTGGCCGACGCCGGTTACGGGACGAGCACTGAGTTCCGCGAACAACTCACGATGATGGGCTTCACTTACGTAGTTGGGGTGAGCGGGACGGTCAGCCTGCAGTCGCCAGCTCAGCCGCCGCTGCAAGCTAAAGAGTTGGCCATGCAATTGCCGTCGCGGCGCTTTCGCACCGTTACATGGCGTGAAGGAACCAACCGCGCGTTGTCGTCGCGTTTTGCGGCCACACGAGTACATTGCGCCTCGCGAGCAGCACGGCCAGGCGGGCCCTTCGACGAGCAATGGTTGCTCATCGAGTGGCCCAAGGGCGAAGTCGAACCGACCAAGTACTTCCTGAGTACGTTGGCGGCTGAAACGCCAATCAAGGAACTCGTGCGACTCGCAAAACTGCGCTGGCGCATCGAGCGCGATTATCAGGAACTCAAGCAGGAACTCGGCTTGGGGCATTTCGAGGGACGCAGTTGGCGCGGCTTTCATCACCACGCGACGCTGTGCATAGCGGCCTATGGCTTTCTCGTCACCGAACGCCTGGGTGGGCAAAAAAAAACTCCAGCTCATCGGTTATCCTGCGAAGTCCCTTCCTTACCCGAAGGCTTCCGGCCCCGGGGCGCCCCTGCGTAAGCAGCGCCATGTGCCTGATTCGATCGCAACGCTGCGATTGGAGCTTGCTGCCGCATTGCTTGCCCGTCTTGATCGGTGTCCGTGCTGCGGGAGGAAAACTGAATGGTTGATAACACAGTAGTACTAGG
>NZ_FCON02000453.1 GCF_001544535.1 Caballeronia choica
GGGGCGTCGGCGAACCTGCCGCTGCTCGTCGCACCGATGGGCGCTTCCGCCGTGCTGCTGTTCGCGGTCCCCGCAAGCCCGCTCGCGCAGCCGTGGTCGATCATCGGCGGCAACCTCGTTTCAGCGACGGTCGGCGTCGCCTGCGCGACCTGGATCGCCGACCCGGTCGTTGCGGCCGCGCTCGCCGTTGCCGTCGCGATCTGCGTGATGTTCGCGCTGCGCTGCGTGCATCCGCCGTCGGGCGCGGTCGCGCTCACCGCCGTGCTCGGCGGGCCGTCGATTCATTCGCTCGGCTTCGGCTTCGTGCTTACGCCGATCGCGGTGCAATCGTTCGCGCTGCTCGCGGCGGCGATCGTGTTCCACGCGCTCACCGGGCACCGCTATCCGCACGTCGCGGGGCAGGCCGCGGGTGCGGGCAAGGCATCCAGCGTCAACGCCAACCTGGGCTTCACCCGCGCCGACCTCGAACTCGTGCTGGCGCGTCGCGGCGAAATGCTCGACATCGACCCGGCCGACCTGGAATCGGTGGTGAACGAAGCGCAGTTGCAGGCGTACGTCCGCACCTTCGACGAGTTGACCTGCGCGGACATCATGTCCCACCCGGTCGCGTCCGTCTTCGCGACGACCACGGCCACCACCGCCGCCGACATATTGAGCCGGCGCGCCGTGAAGGCGTTGCCGGTCGCCGATCCGGCGGGGCGCATCGTCGGCATCGTGACGCGCGCCGACCTCGCGCAATACGCGCCGACCAAGCCGCTCGGCAAGCTGCTGAGCGTGCCGGCGCGCTGGCTCGCGGGAGATGACACCGCGACGCGGCTAGTCGGCTCGCTGATGAGCGCCCATGTCCGCACGATCGGCGCGGATACGCCGATCGCCGCGCTGGTGCCGATCTTCGCCAACTACGGCCACCACCACATTCCGGTGGTCGACGCGCGCCAGAAACTGGTCGGCATGATCACGCAGGCGGACCTGATCTCGGGCCTGTACCGGCAGACGCAGTTACATCAGCGCAAAGCCGCCTGAGCCAGCGTTTCTTCGCCGGACGCGCTGCTTTGCGGCGTTTAATATCATCTTGTGATATATTTTTTCATTTTCGGAACTCGAGGCGTCACGATGAAGGAACTCGTCCGCGGGGCGGCGCGCAGCCTGGCCAAGAAGGATTTCGAACAGTTGTCGGAGTTTCGCTATCAGATGCGGCGCTTCGAGCGTTTCTCGGAACAGGCGGCGCACGGCGAGGGCATCACGCCGCTGCAATACCTGCTGCTGTTGCACATCCGGGGCTATCCGGGCCGCGACTGGGCGACCGTCGGCGAACTGGCTGAGCGTCTCCAGGCGCAGCATCACGGCGTGGTCGCGCTGGTGTCGCGCTGCGAGGCGCTGGATCTCGTCAGGCGGCAGGTGAGCGAGAC
>NZ_FCON02000454.1 GCF_001544535.1 Caballeronia choica
GACTACGGGCGCGCGGGCAACTATTTCGAACGTCAGATCAGTCTGTGGACGAAGCAATATCGCACTGCCGAAACAGAGCGACTGGAGGCCATGGAGGCGCTGATCGATTGGTTGCCTGCCAATTGCCCGGCGCAAGAGGGTCGGCCGTCGCTGGTTCACGGTGACTTTCGCATCGACAACCTGATATTCGACCAACACGCCTGTCGCGTGCGGGCGCTGCTCGATTGGGAGCTCTCGACACTCGGGGACCCACTCGCCGATCTGGCGTATTTCTGCATGTGCCTGCGGCTCCCGTCGGATGGTCCCATCACCGGGCTTGACGGCAAAAGTCGGGCCGAGCTGGGCGTGCCCGAGGAAAGGGCGCTGGTCGAACGGTATTGCGCGTTGCGCGGGATCCCGTCGATCTCGAACTGGCATTTTTATCTGGCAGTCAGCTTCTTCCGTCTCGCCGCGATCGCGCAAGGCGTGAAGATGCGCGCGCTGAAGGGTAACGCGTCTCACGCGCGTGCACTCGAGGTGGGCGCGATGGCGGGTCAACTCGCACAGATGGCTGCCTGTCTGATTGAGCAAGAGGCCTGAGAGCGGACGTTGCTCACGACCGTGCATCGGCGCGATCGCGCGTGGTCGCGGCACGTGCGGCGACGCCCGGATTAATCCACAAGAACTACATGAACCATGGGAGTAGACACCGATGAGCACCAATCTCTTTGATCTGACTGGAAAGATCGCCCTGGTGACCGGGGCGAGCCGAGGTATCGGCGAGGAGATCGCCACGTTGCTGGCCGAGCAGGGCGCGCACGTGATTGTTTCAAGCCGCAAGCTCGACGACTGTCAGGGGGTGATGGCGAAGATCCGCGACGCCGGAGGCAGTGCGGAAGCACTCGCGTGCCATGTGGGACGCATGGACGACATCGCCCGCGCATTCGATCATATCCGCGCGGTTCACGGGCGGCTGGATATTCTCGTGAACAATGCGGCAGCCAACCCGTATTTTGGCCACATCCTCGACACCGATCTGGCGGCCTATGAAAAGACCGTCGAGGTGAATATCCGGGGCTATTTCTTCATGTCAGTCGAGGCGGGCAGCCTGATGCGTGAAAACGGTGGTGGTGCGATCGTCAACACCGCGTCGATCAACGCGCTCCAACCGGGCGACATGCAGGCCATTTACTCCGTCAGCAAGGCGGCGGTGGTGAGCATGACGAAGGCGTTTGCAAAGGAATGCGGCCCGTTCGGCATCCGCGTCAATGCGCTGCTCCCCGGGTTGACGAAGACCAAGTTTGCGGGCGCGCTGTTTGAGACGAAATCGATCTACGAGCAGTGGATGAACCGCATTCCCCTGCGCCGGCACGCCGAACCGCGCGAGATGGCCGGAACGGTTCTCTATCTCGTATCCG
>NZ_FCON02000455.1 GCF_001544535.1 Caballeronia choica
ATCACTGCGAAAACCGGATCGTATAGCGTCGCGGCCATTGCGACACCGAGGCCGATCCAGACGACGAATAGCGTTACGAGGCTATGTGCCTGCGACCAAAGCGCCAACGTCGCCGCGGCCAGCACGGTCCCGCAGACCATGACCCGCCGGCCGTGGCCGTGATCAATCCATGTTCCGACCGGATACGCCGCTAACCCTGAAATTAGGAGGCCCACCGAAAGGGCCGCGTTAGTTGCCGTCCGGCTCCATCCCATCGCACCTTCCATCGGCACAACAAAAAGCGAGAACGCGTAATAGATCGAGCCCCATGAGACGAGCTGAGCTACGGCGAGCGCCCATGTCGCAATAGCTCCTCCACCGCCGCCACTGTCACTCCGTTTCGTTGTCGTCAGTGTCGGCATTGGCGCTCACTGTTTCCTGATTCATGGCGGCTGCTGCCAGTGTCGTTGCAAGCTCCGGGTGCGCTTCCTTCCGCTCACTGTAGCGATCAGTCAGGTAGTCGGAGCGGTCGCGCACCAGCAACGTGAACTTGTACAACTCCTCCATCACGTCAACGACGCGATCGTAGTAAGCAGAGGGTTTCATCCTGCCGTCGGCGTCGAACTCCTGCCACGCTTTTGCCACTGACGACTGATTCGGGATGGTCACCATACGCATCCAGCGGCCGAGAATGCGCAGTGCGTTCACTGCGTTGAAGGATTGCGATCCGCCGCACACCTGCATCACCGCCAGCGTGCGGCCTTGTGTGGGTCGAACTCCGCCGCTTTCAAGCGGTAGCCAATCGATCTGGTTCTTGAATACTGCCGTCAGGGTTCCGTGACGTTCTGGGCTGCACCACACTTGTCCTTCTGACCACTCTGAGAGTTTGCGCAGTTCGACTACCTTCGGATGATCAGCCGGCACGCTGTCAACAAGCGGCAAGCCGTGAGGATCGAACACCCGTGTTTCCGCGCCGAAATGGCGCAGGATGCGTTCGGCTTCGAGCGTGAGAAGCCGGCTGAATGAGGTGGGGCGCAACGAGCCGAACAGCAACAGGATTCGCGGAGCATGTCGCAGAACCGTGCGCGGTTCGAGCTTCCGCAGATCGGGCGTGTCGAGGTGCGGGGCGCTGACGTTCGGTATGTCCTGCGTCATTAGACGAGGCTCCTTCCTTCGCTATCGACCACCTGCTGGCCATCCTCTTTCATGAATGAGCCCTTCTGCTGAGCTGGCAGGATGTCCAGCACCACCTCGGAGGGGCGGCACAGGCGCACGCCGAGCGGCGTGACGACAAGCGGGCGGTTGATGAGGATGGGATGTTCCATCATTGCATCGATCAGCTGCTCATCGCTCAACGACGACTCCGAGAGGCCGAGTTCGGCGTATGGCGTACCCTTTTCACGCAATGCGGC
>NZ_FCON02000456.1 GCF_001544535.1 Caballeronia choica
ACGATTTCCCTCACAGACCGCTCAAAGCGCTCCGATATGCCACCGCCGTCAATTCCGCCGCCGTCAATTTCCGCCAGTTCCTTCGACCCACGCCGGGGGCGCCGCAGCGAATGATGCCGGCTACGGATCTACCCTTGGCCTGTGCTGCGACCCGCCCTCTTGCGAGGAGGCGTTACCGGTGCGGCCACGCGCGGCGCGCGCTTCGCCGGCGCCCGCGTGGTCGGCCCCGCGTTCGGGCGGGCAAGTTCCCGCTGTGCGCGCTCGAGCTGCCCGGTGAGCGCCTTATTCTCTGCCCTCCCAGCCGAGAGATTTCCTTCCAGGATGCCCACCTGATGTCGCAAGTCGCCGACTTGCGCCCGCAGCGCTGCTTCCTGCTTCCGATATCGCTCGTCGCGCTGCTCCGACTTGCGCACCAGGTCGTCGAGCGCTTTTTGTGCGCGGCTCACCGCGACCCGCTCGCGGTCGATCTCGAGCAACGCGCGCGTCTCGGTGGCCCGCAGCCGCTCCTCGGCCAGTTCACCGGCTGCGCGTTGCTTGTCGAGTTCCGCCGCAAAATCCCTTCGTGCATCTCCTAGCGCACGCTGCAACTCGGCCTGTTCGTGTTGCGCGCGTTGCAACTGCGACTTGAACGCTTCGCAGGCGGCCGTCAGCGTGGCCACTTCCTGCTCGAGTTCGGCGCCCTTCGCCCGGGCGCTGTCCAGTAACACGGCGCTACCGGTCAATTCCTGCCGCAGTCGCGCCACCTCAGTTTCGGCGCCGGCCTGCGCTGCCCGCGCTTGATCAGCCTGCTGCGAGGCGTCCGAGCGGAACCCCGTCAATGCCTCCTGCGCGCTTGTCTGCGCGCGATCCCATATCGCGATCGCCAGTTCACCCAACGCACCTTTGATCTCGTCCGGCAGGTCCGGGCTTTCGATTCGCACCCGGCTCTTTTCCCGAAGGATCGTCCAGAACGCGGCCAACGCGTCGGCCGGCGCGCTCATGCTGCCCTTCTTCACCAACTGGTAGAGCTTGTTGGCGGTCGGCGTGATGCCGTACCGAAAAAACAGCAGCACGCAGACCTCCCGATACAGATCGGCGGTGCGTGGAAATTGCGCGCGCAATTGCGCGATCTCGGCGTCCAGTTGCGCGCTGGGCGGTCCGTCCGGCGTCGGTAAAGGGGTCATGGATGGTGAATTTAAGCTTTGATGAACAAAGTATATAACGTAAAACGTTGCTTCTATTGACCTCTAGCTCATAATTTAGACATTATGCGTATAATGTCGATATAATATGCAGATCCTGTTGATAGATCACGTCGGAGTTCGACATGCCCGTTTTTAGCCCCAGCGACCCCTCCGGTAACGCGCTCGCCCCGCTCGAACGCGCGCAGTTGCCGCCCGA
>NZ_FCON02000457.1 GCF_001544535.1 Caballeronia choica
TGGCTGAAGCCGTAAAAAAACCAAGGCCCGAGTTCCGTAACATCGGGATCGGTCAACTCGCGAAGTATCGCCTGCCGCTAGCGGGGAAGGTCTCCATCCTGCATCGAATAAGCGGTCTGCTGCTGTTCATCTCTCTGCCGTTCATCCTGTACCTGCTGGATCAAAGCCTGACATCGGAGCTCAGTTTCGATGCGTTCAAGGGCTTCCTCGCCAACCCCATCGTCAAGATCATCACCCTCGTGCTGTCCTGGGCGTACCTGTATCACTTCTGTGCCGGCATCCGGTTTCTCCTGCTCGACGTCCACGTCTCGGTGAGCAAGGAGGGCGGCAAGCAGACAGCGCTGATCGTGCTGATCGTCTCGACGCTGCTCACGCTCGCGATGGCGCTCAAACTTTTCGGAGCCTTCTAAGAACATGGCAGCCAATAACAGAGTCGGCCCGAAGCGCCTGGTGGTCGGTGCGCACTACGGTCTGCGCGACTGGCTCGCGCAACGCGTCACGGCGGTCGTCATGGCCGTGTACACCCTCATCCTGCTGTGCTGGTTCTTCGCCGCCCACGATTTCTCGTACGACGGCTGGGCGTCGATCTTCGCGATCCAGTGGATGAAGCTCGCCACCTTAGTCGCCTTGCTTTCGCTCTTCTATCACGCGTGGGTCGGTATTCGCGACATCTGGATGGATTACGTGAAGCCGGTCGGCCTGCGTCTGCTCTTGCAGGCGCTGACCATCCTCTGGCTGGTCGCCTGCGCCGGCTACGCTGCACAGATTCTCTGGAGAGTGTAAAGAACATGGCTGCAATCAAGACTTCTCTCCCGCGTCGGCGCTTCGACGTGGTCATCGTCGGCGCGGGCGGCTCCGGCATGCGCGCCTCGCTGCAACTCGCTCGGGCGGGTTTGTCGGTGGCGGTGCTCTCGAAAGTGTTTCCCACGCGCTCGCATACGGTCGCCGCGCAAGGCGGCATCGGCGCGTCGCTTGGCAACATGAGCGAAGACAACTGGCACTATCACTTCTACGACACGATCAAGGGCTCCGACTGGCTCGGCGACCAGGACGCGATCGAGTTCATGTGCCGTGAAGCGCCGCACGCGGTGTACGAACTGGAACACATGGGCATGCCGTTCGACCGCAACGCCGACGGCACGATCTACCAGCGCCCGTTCGGCGGCCACACGGCGAACTACGGCGAGAAGCCGGTGCAGCGCGCCTGCGCCGCCGCCGACCGCACCGGCCACGCGCTGCTGCACACGCTGTACCAGCAGAACGTCGCGGCCAAGACGCACTTCTTCGTCGAATGGATGGCGCTGGACCTGATCCGCGACGCCGACGGCGACGTGCTCGGCGTGACCGCGCTCGAAATGGAGACGGGCGACGTCCA
>NZ_FCON02000458.1 GCF_001544535.1 Caballeronia choica
CGCATTGCTTGCCCGTCTTGATCGGTGTCCGTGCTGCGGGAGGAAAACTGAATGGTTGATAACACAGTAGTACTAGGGCACGTTCATCCGAGCGATACCTACTGGTACCTCAGCTTGTGCCCGGAGCTGATGGGGCTGGCGGCAAAACTGCTCGAACGTCACTGGGAGAACCCATCATGAAATCGAACACCCGCTTTTCCACGCTACTGCAAGCCTTCTTCACCCAGCGACTCATGCAGCAAAAGCAAGTCAGCTCACACACGGTTGAATCCTACCGTGACACGTTCCGGTTGCTACTAAAATTCATCCAGACGCGTCGACACAAGCAGCCGGCCAGTTTGTTGTTCGAAGATATCGATGCACCAGTTATCTGCGCGTTTCTCGACGATTTAGAAAAGCAACGTGGTATCAGCGCGCGCAGCCGCAATGTTCGCCTCGCCGCCATCCGCTCCTTCTTTCGCTATGCGGCCTTTGAAGTACCTTCTCGATCCGATCAGATTCAACGCGCACTCGCTATTCCCACCAAACGCTATACCCGCACTCAGGTCGGATTTCTGACACGACCAGAGGTCGATGCGTTACTGGCCGCGCCCGATACGAGGACGTGGAGTGGTCGTCGGGATCACGCGCTGCTCCTGACGTCGGTGCAAACCGGCATGCGCTTGTCTGAAATGACAGGACTCAAGCGGCAGGACGTGACCCTGGGCACGGGTGCCCATGTTCGGGTAGCGGGCAAAGGCCGCAAGGCCCGATGTATACCCCTCACCGAGCAGACTCGTGCGATCGTCAAGAACTGGCTGCAGGAGACTGCCAAAGCAGATAGCGACATCGTGTTTCCCAATGCGCGTGGTGGTCGTCTTAGCTCCGATGGCGTGAGTTACATTCTGGCGAAACAGATTGAGACGGCCCGCAAGACCTGTCCTTCCCTGCGGAAAAAACGCGTGACTTTCCACCAGCTTCGACACACGTCGGCAATGGAAATGCTGCGAGCGGGTTTCGACGGCACCATGATTGCCCTGTGGCTTGGTCACGAGTCCCCGGAAACCACTCAAATTTATTTAGATGCGGACCTCGAGTTAAAGAAAAAAATGCTGGAGAAAACCACACCCTATGACGGTAAGCCCGGAATTTATAGACCTGATGATCAGCTGCTGGCTTTCCTCAACGGATTGTAACGGGCCAGAATAATGCCGAGCACTGTGCCGCCGCCTACTGCGGCGGCAACCATACAAACAAGCACTTTTATTGCATCATCAATAAATGCTCGGCCATATTTTCTTACACGGAATTATGCCGGACATAAACCACTGCCTTGCGCTGGAGAAGGGGCGCTGGCAAACGATCAGCGTTCGTCATCGTCACACTCCT
>NZ_FCON02000459.1 GCF_001544535.1 Caballeronia choica
GAATAAAAAACATAAAAGGGATCGGTTAATTTTGCCTGTTACAAACCCCCGAAAAAGTTACCGATTCTCTCTGTTGTTTTCCTCTCAAATTATTATTGAGATTGTCTTGATTTCCCGCTGGACGGTACTTACAATCCGTTTCACAGAGTTGTTACGAGATGTAACGGGCTGTATCAAAGATTATCTAGCCGCGCAGAACACCGCCCGGTGAGGCACAAAAAAGATATCGGCAAAAAATGCCGGCCAGGTTCGGGGAATTACCGGAAGCAGCAACCATGAACGGTCGTGAAACGCTGGATTCGATTCGCGAAATCAATTTGTCGTACATCATGCTCGCCCAGCGCATGTTGCGCGAAGACCGGGCGATCGGCATGTTCCGGCTCGGGCTGTCGGCCGAACTCGCCGACCTGCTCGCGGGCCTGACGCTCGCGCAGATCGTCAAGCTCGCCGCGTCCGACCACCTGTTGTGTTTTTTCCGCTTCAACGATCACACGATGCTGTCGGCACTGACGCGGCCTGCCGGGCACGCGGACATTGCACTGACGCACACGGCCATCCTGCTGGCAGGCCAGCCAGCTGAACAGTTCGCTTGAGACGAGGCGAGCCATGAGCACGATACTGAAGAAGAGCCTCACCGAAGATGCCCAGGAAGTTTTCCGCGCGATCGCACTGATCGAACTCGGGGCGCGGATGCAGGTGCTGGAAACCGAACTGACGCTGTCGCGCGACCGGATGATTCGTCTCTATCGCGAAGTGAAAGGGGTGTCGCCGCCGAAGGGCATGCTGCCTTTCTCGGCCGACTGGTACATGACGTGGCTTGCGAATATCCACGCATCGCTGTTCTACAACACGTATGTGTTTCTGAAGAACGAGGCCGGCTGTTCGCACCTCGATGCTTTGACCAAGGGGTATCGGCTGTATCTCGAACACTGCAACCATAGCGGTGTCGAGGCGGTACTCGATTTGACGCGGGCCTGGACTCTTGTGCGCTTCTTCGATGCCGGCATGCTGCAGCTGACGCGCTGCTGCCGCTGCACGGGCAAGTTCGTTGCGCACAAACATGATTTGCAGAACAACGTGGTGTGCGGGGCCTGCCAGCCGCCGTCACGCGCGGGGAAGACCAAGAAAGCGGCGGCCGCCCGACAGGCGACCGAAGAAGCCGCTCTGGTGGAGGTGGAGAGCAAGAATGAAGTGCCGAGCGAATCGGCACTCGACCACGCAGCGATTTATTCGCGGCGCACAGAAAGCCTGGTCGCACAGGCTGCTTGAGCGGTAGCGGCAAGGGGTGTTCTTCGAGGGCCGTCTTCGGGCGGTGGACAACCCGCATTGCCGCTACCGTTATTTACTTTCG
>NZ_FCON02000460.1 GCF_001544535.1 Caballeronia choica
CACCTGTGGATGTTCTTTCTGTGGATGCTTCTGTTCGGCCTGCTGGTGGGACGCAAGCTCTACGGCATCAGCCCGACGCGTTACTCGCCGGGTTTCTGGCTGAACAGCCTGGTCACCATGATTATTCTGCTGGGGCAATCGGTCCAGGACAGCGCGGCGGGAAAGGACGTCTACACGGCATTCGCGGTGCGTATGGGACTCTTTTTGGCGGTGACGGTGTACGCGTGTCTGATGTTGCTGATTTTCGAGCAACGAAGCCGCACGCGATGACGCTCCGCGTACCCGCGCCTCGGGCAAACGCACGCATTGGCGTCGCTGATGGTGTCGTGCCGAAAGCGGGTGAGACTGAGGTTCACACACGCGTCGAACCGGGCGAACTCAATGAAGGAGGTAGCTGCAATGGGAAATGCGACAAGCGACACGGTCGTCCGCCTGAAGGCACGCGAGATCTTATTGGAATCGGGCAGGACGCTTTGGTACCTGCGCGGAATTCTGGCTGGTCTTCTGGTGCTGTTTGTGCTGCTGACGATCGCCATGTATTACATGGGGGATCCCGTGGAGACGGTGAAGCGAACGCCTTCGCCGATAGCGGAAACGTTGTACTTCTGCGCAATCACGGCACTGACGATCGGGTATGGCGACGTGGTTCCTACCTCGACGCTTGGCCGGATCGATGCGGTATTGCTTGGGCTGATCGGCATGGTGTTCACAGGGCTGATCGTTGCCGCCGCCGTGCGGGGCGTGCAGGAAGCCGCGCGGCGGGCGAGCCTTCAGGATTAGCCTGACGGCGCCGCCGGAAGCGCGAGACTGGAACATTGCCGGTTATCGGAGAGAGCGTTCCGCCGCCTGCTGCTCAAGCATGATCTGACGCCGGGATCTCGCTACGCGAACGCGGCTTAATGACCTGTCGCCGCGATAGGCGGAGGTCGGGGTTAACACGTAGTGGCGCCAAATCATAAAAAAAAGTCACCTAATACGTAAACCGCTTCCTCGGATTGCCGTATCTTCGCCGGACAGTTCGGACTCCCGTCACCTGCAGTGCCTGACGCGGAGACAAGACGTCCAACCATTTATGTGGGACGGGTGAGACGGGGTTCTGTTCGTCAGCGGCTTTGTCGACGACACGCCTGCTGAGTGCTCCCCGCTTTCTTTCCGTCCCCCCCAGTCCGCTTTGGAGACCATGCCATGAACTTTCTCGACGGTTCCCTGTACACCGAAAACCAGCAACCCCTGATCATCACGGCCGCGCCGTATGCGCCGTCGTGGGTGCCTTCCGACTTTCCCGAAGACATCCCTGTCACGATGGAGCAGCAGATCCAGAAGGCGGTGGATTGCTACAACGCCGG
>NZ_FCON02000461.1 GCF_001544535.1 Caballeronia choica
CTAGCAGGCCGTTGAAATATCCGTCGTTGGCGCGCTAAGGCGCGTTGCGACGGATGCTGAACTCGCATTTCTGAAACGTACAAAAACCTTTGTGAGCGTTCGAGGCTGCTCGTGAGTTCACAAAACCGAACCTATCGATGCTTCCTGCCTCTCAAGCGGCAAGTGTTCGCATACGCGTCAGGTTGTAGCCAACCTGGGTCAGCACGAAGAGCTGGTCTACGCGTTCAAGTCCCCGACACATCGCTTGTCGAATTCGCCCGACCGTCTTGCCCCATCCAAACACCTGTTCAATCCGTTTACGTTTTTGCTGGCTCACCGCGTAGCCCGGCCAACGTGTAGTTCGCTCATCAATCGCTGAGCCTCCTGAGCGCCCTTCGTTTTGCGCCACATGGGGCGTGACGCGATTCGAGCGACAACTGGCTACGAAGCCGGCGGTGTCATAGTTCTTATCCGCGCCGACCGTGATGCCGCTCGGTGCGACACTCGCAGCATCAGCAAGCATCTGCGCCGCGCAGTCTCGCTCGGCGGTGCCGGTCGCCAGCGTCACCTGCGCGTTGACAACCAGACCGTGTCGGTTGTCGGTCAATACATGACCCATATAACAAAGCATCGCTCCCGTTCCCTTGCTTTTCCGGAACAGGCGCGCCTGCTTATCCGTCGTGGATTGGTGCGTTTCGTTACTGCGTTTTTGCCCATGCCAGTTGTCATTCGGTGCGGGCGGTTCGTCTGGAGGCGTATCGTCGTCGCTCGGACTCGCCTTTGGCACGAAGCTCTTATGCCCGGCCCACGCCTGAATCAAAGTGCCATCGACGCTGAAATGCTCGCCAGAGAGATAGCCTCGCTCGCGGGCCGTCTCAACCGTCTCGTTAAAGAGCAACACCAGTACATCGTGTTCGAGCAAGCGGTCGCGGTTCTTGCTGAACGTCGAATGGTCCCACACCGTTCCGTCCATCGGCAGACCGACGAACCAGCGGAACAGCATGTTGTAGGAAATCTGTTCCATCAACATCCGTTCGCTACGAATTGAGTACAACACCTGCAGCAACAGCGCCCGAACCAACTTCTCCGGTGCAATGCTTGGTCGGCCGCCTCTCGCGTCTGCCTCGTACATTCGCGCGAACACATTATCCATGCGCTTCAGCGAGTCATTGAGCCATGTACGAATCGGACGCAACGGATGGTCTTTCGGCACGAAATCATCAAGCTTCAACACCGTGAACATCGATTCGGTAAAACTATCGCTGCCGCGCATCCGTTCCATCTCGCTCTCGTGAATGACATCAGATTCAACGTTCACCCTTTCATTCAGGATGACCGTTCGACGAGGTATTTCAACGAGCTGCTAG
>NZ_FCON02000462.1 GCF_001544535.1 Caballeronia choica
GCGCCCGAGCGCTGCGTCTTCGTATTTGCATCAGGCGCGGCATCGGCGGGACTGCAATGGATCGCGCCCTTCAGCGCAATGACGATCGCCGAGTACTTTCGCGACCGCGGGCAGCATGCGCTGATCGTGATCGACGACCTGACCAAGCACGCGGCGACCCATCGCGAGCTTGCGTTGCTCACGCGCGAGCCGCCGGGACGCGAGGCGTATCCGGGCGACATCTTCTATCTGCATGCGCGCCTGCTCGAACGTGCCGCGAAGCTGTCGCCGGAGCGCGGCGGCGGGTCGCTCACCGCGTTGCCGATCGCCGAAACCGATGCGGGCAACCTGTCGGCCTACATTCCGACCAACCTGATCTCGATCACCGACGGCCAGATCGTGCTCGACACTGGCCTGTTCGCCGCGAACCAGCGGCCCGCCATCGACGTGGGCCTGAGCGTGAGCCGCGTCGGCGGCAAGGCGCAGACGCCCGCGTTGCGAAAGGTATCGGGCCGCTTGCGCCTCGACTATTCGCAGTTCCTCGAACTGGAGATGTTCTCGCGCTTCGGCGGCCTGACCGACGCGCGCATCAAGGCGCAGGTGGTGCGCGGCCAGCGCATTCGCGCGCTGATTACACAGCCGCGCTTTACGCCGTTGCGCGCGCTCGACGAGGTCGCCGTGCTCGCCGCGCTGGCCGAAGGCGTATTCGACGACTTTCCCGTCGAGCAGATTCCCGTGATGCGGGCCCGGCTTGCGGCGCATCTCGATGCGCACGGCGGGACGGCGGCGGCCGCGTTGAAAGAGAGCGGCACACTCGAACCCGCAGCCCAGGCGACGCTCGTCGCGGCCGTGCGTGACCTCGCTCAGACGTGTGGAACGCCAGCGCCCGCCGCACCCGCAGCGACGCAACCCGACGGGAAGTCTTCATGAGCAACAAGCTCAGCGAGGTTCAGCAGCGCATTTCGAGCGTGCACGAACTCGAATCGGTGGTGAGCGCGATGCGCGGCATCGCGGCGGCCCGTTCGCTCGAAGCGCAGAGCCGCCTCGATGCGATTCGGGCGTGCGCCGGCATGGTCGGTGCCGCGATCGGCGACGCCCTCATGCTCGACCACGGCGACGACAAGCCGGACGAACGTCCGAGACCATTCTCCGATGCAACGCTCGTCATCATCCTGTGCGCCGAACAGGGCTTCGTCGGCACGTTCAACGAACATGTGATCGAGAGCGCGGCGCAGTGCATCGGGCCGCATTCGATCGAGTTTCTGTTGATCGGCAATCGCAGGGCCGGCGTCGCTGCGGAGCACGCACTGACGATCGGCTGGTCCGCGGCGATGGTCGCTCATGCCGACGAAGTCCCG
>NZ_FCON02000463.1 GCF_001544535.1 Caballeronia choica
GCGCCCGAGCGCTGCGTCTTCGTATTCGCGTCGGGCGCGGCATCGGCGGGACTGCAATGGATCGCGCCCTTCAGCGCCATGACGATCGCCGAGTACTTTCGCGACCGCGGGCAGCATGCGCTGATCGTGATCGACGACCTGACCAAGCACGCAGCGACCCATCGCGAGCTTGCGTTGCTCACGCGCGAGCCGCCGGGACGCGAGGCGTATCCGGGCGACATCTTCTACCTGCATGCGCGGCTGCTCGAACGTGCCGCGAAGCTGTCGGCAGAGCGCGGGGGCGGCTCGCTCACCGCGTTGCCGATCGCGGAAACCGATGCGGGCAACCTGTCGGCCTATATTCCGACCAACCTGATCTCCATCACCGACGGCCAGATCGTCCTCGACACGGGCCTGTTCGCCGCGAACCAGCGGCCCGCCATCGATGTGGGCCTGAGCGTGAGCCGCGTCGGCGGCAAGGCGCAGATGCCCGCGTTGCGAAAGGTATCGGGCCGCTTGCGCCTCGACTATTCGCAGTTCCTCGAACTGGAGATGTTCTCGCGCTTCGGCGGACTGACCGACGCGCGCATCAAGGCGCAGGTGGTGCGCGGCCAGCGCATTCGCGCGCTGATCACACAGCCGCGCTTTACGCCGTTACGCGCGCTCGACGAGGTCGCCCTGCTCGCCGCGCTGGCCGAAGGCGTATTCGACGACTTTCCCGTCGAGCAAATTCCCGTGATGCGGACGCGCCTTGCGGCGCATCTCGATGCACACGGCGGGACGGCGGCGGCTGCGTTGAAAGAGAGCGGCACACTCGAACCGGCAGCCCAGGCGACGCTCGTCGCGGCCGTGCGTGACCTCGCTCAGGCGTGTGGAACGCCAGCGCCCGCAGCGACGCAACCTGACGGGAAGTCGTCATGAGCAACAAGCTCAGTGAGGTTCAACAGCGCATTTCAAGCGTGCATGAACTCGAATCGGTGGTGAGCGCGATGCGCGGCATCGCGGCGGCCCGCTCGCTCGAAGCGCAGAGCCGCCTCGATGCCATTCGGGCGTGCGCCGGGATGGTCGGCGCCGCGATCGGCGACGCCCTCATGCTCGACCGCGGCGACGACAAGCCGGACGAACTTCCGAAATCATTCTCCGATGCAACGCTCGTCATCATCCTGTGCGCCGAGCAGGGCTTCGTCGGCACGTTCAACGAACATGTGATCGAGAGCGCGGCGCAGTGCGTCGGGCCGCATTCGACCGAATTTCTGCTGATCGGCAATCGCGGGGCCGGCGTCGCTGCGGAGCACGCACTGACGATCGGCTGGTCCGCGGCGATGGTCGCTCATGCCGACGAAGTCCCG
>NZ_FCON02000464.1 GCF_001544535.1 Caballeronia choica
TGGCGGATCGCCGCGCGCGCGACGCGCAGCGTGCCGAGCACGTTGTTGCGCACCGCCTGCCACGCGTTCTGCTCTTCCATCAACGGCACGTGCTTGTAGGCCGCTGCGTGGAAAACGATGTGCGGCGTGAAGCGCGACATCGTCTGGTCGAGCAGCAACGAATCCTTCGCATCGCCGATCGCCGGAATCACGGACAGCTCAGGAAACTTCTCATGCAGTTCCTCGACGAGCCGATACATCGCGAATTCGCTCAGGTCGTAGGCGACGAGTTGCGCCGGAGAGAACCGCAGGATCTGACGGCACAACTCCGAGCCGATCGAACCGCCCGCGCCCGTCACCATCACGACGCGGCCATGCAGCAGCTTCTCGACGTGCGGCATGTCGATCTTCACGGGCTCGCGGCCGAGCAGGTCTTCGAGATCGATCTGGCGCACGCGGGACAAGAACGCCTGACCTTGCGTGAGCGGCGTGAGGGCCGGCAGCACCATCGCCTTGACGCCGGCGCGCACGCACAGCGTGGCGACACGCCGTTGCACGTCCACCGTCGCCGACGGAATCGCGATGATCGCGTAGTCGGTTTTCAACTGTTCGGCCCAGAGCGGCAATTCGCTGATCGTGCCGAGCACCTTGTGACCGAGGATTTCACGGCCGCGCTTGGCGGGATCGTCGTCCAGCAGCCCGACGAGGCGCCACTCGCTCGAGCGGGCCAGTTCACGCACGAGGCTCGCGCCAGCGTTGCCCGCGCCGAGCAGGATCACGGGCTTGCCTTGGCCGACAAGGCCGCCGTACAAGTAGAACTCTTTCGTCGCACGATAGAGTGCGCGCGCACCGCCCATCGCCAGGAAGAGCAGCAACGGCTCGACGATCAGCACAGAGCGCGGAATGACGGGCGTCGGCTGCGCCATCGCCGCGCCGACCATCACGATCAGCGCGCCGGCCCCCACCGATTTCGAAATGCGCACTAGGTCGGGCAGGCTCGCGAACACCCACATACCGCGATACAGGCCGAAGAGGCGAAAGAGAATGCCGTAGACGGGAAGGACCCAGAAAAGCGCGTGCAGCGCGCCTGCCTGGAAATCGGGCGGCACCGCGCCGTTGAAGCGGATCAGGTACGCCGCGATCCAGGTGCCGGCGACCGCGACCAGATCGAACGCGAAGGCGCCGGCCGATAGCCATGATGCTTTGTATCGATTCATCCGCGTGGACCTCAAGGTTGTTCGGAAAGACGGGACTGATGACGCCGCCAGTACACATCGACGACCGCCCCCGCTGCCGTGACCACAATTGCCCACCCTGCCACCGCGCACCACTGACCGAGCGAAGAAAAG
>NZ_FCON02000465.1 GCF_001544535.1 Caballeronia choica
CCTGGAATTGCCGAGGGAGCCGGTCGGCTCAGGCCAGCGGGGTGCCCGTGAGGGTGGCGCGCAGCATCTTTCTTGGCTCATTGCCGTAGTCAGCCACGGCGTAGTGCTGAACCTGCAGGTTGTCCCACATGGCAACCGTGTTGGTTCTCCATTTCAGACGCACCTGGTATTCCGGAATCGCGGCCTGAGAGGTCAGATAGTTCAGCAGATGTTGCGCCTCCGGCATGAAGTCCTGGCCGTACCGGATGTCCTCGAAGTTGTAGAAATTCGAGAAATGGGTCGTGAACGTCGAGTTGACGAACAAAATCTTTTCGCCCGTCTCGGGATGGGTGAGCACCACCGGGTGCTCGGCGGCGGGGTTCTTCGCGGCCATCGCGTGACGTTCTGCGATCGGCATCTGGGCGCCAAAGGCGTGCTCGGCATCGTGCTTGGCGTACAGGCCATCGATCCGTTGCTTGATGGCGGCGGGCAGCTTTTCGTAGGCCATCACCATGTTGGACCAGATGGTGTCGCCACCGGTGTCCGGACCCAGTTCGCAGCGCAATACCGCGCCGCGGGGCGGCGCCTTCTTGTAGGTCACATCGGCATGCCAGGTGTTTTCGCGGCTGGCTTTTTCGACGAAGCCCTGGGGCTTGCCCGGGTCGAGATTGCGGTACAGCATCAGCAACTTGTCCGCTTCCGGATGGCTCGGAGCAAGCGGATGGGCTTCCAGTCCGGCGAATTGAGCGGCGAAATTCTGTTGCTCCATCGGCGTAATGTTCTGATCGCGGAAGAACAGCACTTTATGCTTGAGCCACAGCGCCCGGATTTCGGCGATGGCGTCAGGATCCTGGGCGGCATCAGCGAGGCTGATATTGCTGAGTTCGGCGCCGATGGCGGGCGTGCAAATCTCCACCTTGATCGAATGCTGGCGCACCGATGGCCGGACAATGGCCGGTGCGATGGACGCGGCTTGTGAAGTAGTGTTTTGGGTTACAGCGCTTGATGTCATTGATGTCTCCAGTCTGTGTTTTGTGCGGCGGCAAGTCATGCGTGCGTCCGGCAGATGTAGCTGGCTCCTGTCAGCACGGCAGGGGATCGCTTCATCGGTGCCACGAGAGTCATAATAGGGAGTTCGGCCGCGGTGCCATTGATTTAGCGCGACAATTTCTTTGCGTATTGGGACGCGAGGCCAGCACCTATGACTGGAAAGCCGATAGCGATAACGCTCCCCGTGCGGTCCGGGCGGTAAAGTCGGCGATCGCGGAGGCAGGCGGGGATCTGTAACGTCAGAAATGTGCAGAGTGCGGCCGGTTCAGGCCGTGTGGCTGGCTGGGATGACGAAG
>NZ_FCON02000466.1 GCF_001544535.1 Caballeronia choica
ACAAGCGATATCAGGCCGCAACCGATCACGTAGTAGGCGGGTGCATTGGGATCCTTCGTAAAATGAATCAACAGCGTCGAGAAGAATTGCGAGAAGCTTCCGAAGATGACGACCGCGACGTAGTAGCTCACTGAAAGTCCGGTGGCACGCAGCCGCTGCGGTAACACTTCGCTCACCAACACCAGCGTCGAAGCCGACGTCATGGCCATCGGTATGGCAAGGCAACCGGCCACGATCAGCAAGCAACTCAGCGAACGCACGCTATTGAGCGCATAAAAAGCGGGGTAAATCATCGCGAGCATCGCCACGCGCGACCACCATACGACCGTGCGACGACCGACACGATCGGTCAGCCACCCGGCGAGCGGAGAGAGGAGCGTCAGAACGAGGGAACCGACAAAGCCAGCCCAGATTGCTTGGGAAAGCGGGATGTGAAGCTGGATCGCGCCATAGTTCGGAAGGTAGAAGACAACGATGTGCACGGCCGACGCCAACCCGATCATCAGCAACACGCTTGCCAGCAATTCGCGCCAGTTCTCTTTCATCAGGCTTCGATGGGATGCCTTGTGGTTCTCGCCCCACTTGGCAGGGACCAGGGTTTCGTCCAGACGCGAGCGAATCATCACGCTAATCGGGATCACCAGAACGCCAATGACGAATGAGACGCGCCAACCCCAGGACGCCAGAGCGGACGGCGGCAGGAAATTGGTCAGCGTAAGGGCGACGAGTGCCGCGAAGATGGCGGCAAGGCCTTGGCTGAATGGTTGCCAGCTTGTATAAAATCCGCGCGATTTCTCATCCGCGTATTCGAGCAACATCGCGCTGGCGGGTCCCATCTCTCCGCCAATCGCAAAGCCCTGAAGCAGACGAGCGATTGTCATCATGATTGGCGCGGCCAGGCCGATCTGGGCGTAGGTGGGCGTGAGCACCAGCAGTGCAGCGCTTAACGCCATCAGCCACAGTGTGAGCACCACCGCAGGCTTACGACCGACCCGGTCCGCATACGCGCCAATGATCAGTCCGCCGATCGGCCGCATGATGTAGCCGACGCCAAAGGCCGCAAACGAGAACAGCAACTGGCTCAGTGGGTCGGTAAGCGGAAAGTACTGCGGCCCGATCAGGGTCGCGAAGAAGTTGTATACGACCGAGTCGTAAAGTTCGAGGCCGCTGCCGACGGTGATTGCACCAATGGCCCACGGTTTCGACAACGGTCGGGTGGTTGAGGTGGTTGAGGTCATCGGCGGCGAAGAGGCGTTGGCGACGGTGCGATGGTGAGGCATGGGTGTCTCCTGAATTATCTGGCTGCGCCAGTATTTGCATGCTCT
>NZ_FCON02000467.1 GCF_001544535.1 Caballeronia choica
CTTCGTCATCCCAGCCAGCCACACGGCCTGAACCGGCCGCACCCCGCACATCCCTGACGTTACAGATCTCCACCTGCTTCCGCGATCGCCGACTTTACCGCCCGGACTGCACGGTCGCGTTACCGCTATCGGCTTTCCAGTCATAGGTGCTGGCCTCGCGTCCCAATACGCAAAGAAATTGTCGCGCTAAATCAATGGCACCGCGGCCGAACTCCCTATTATGACTCTCGTGGCACCGATGAAGCGATCCCCTGCCGTGCTGACAGGAGCCAGCTACATCTGCCGGACGCACGCATGACTTGCCGCCGCACAAAACACAGACTGGAGACATCAATGACATCAAGCGCTGTAACCCAAAACACGACTTCACAAGCCACGCCCATGGCACCGGCCATTGTCCGGCCATCGGTGCGCCAGCATTCGATCAAGGTGGAGATTTGCACGCCCGCCATCGGCGCCGAACTCAGCAATATCAGCCTCGCTGATGCCGCCCAGGATCCTGACGCCATCGCCGAAATCCGGGCGCTGTGGCTCAAGCATAAAGTGCTGTTCTTCCGCGATCAGAACATTACGCCGATGGAGCAACAGAATTTCGCCGCGCAATTCGCCGGACTGGAAGCCCATCCGCTTGCTCCGAGCCATCCGGAAGCGGACAAGTTGCTGATGCTGTACCGCAATCTCGACCCGGGCAAGCCCCAGGGCTTCGTCGAAAAAGCCAGCCGCGAAAACGTCTGGCATACCGATGTCACCTACAAGAAGGCGCCCCCCCGCGGCGCGGTGTTGCGCTGCGAACTGGGTCCGGACACCGGCGGCGACACCATCTGGTCCAACATGGTGATGGCCTACGAAAAGCTGCCCGACACCATCAAGCAACGGATCGACGGCCTGTACGCCAAGCACAGTGCCGAACACGCCTTTGGCGCGCAGTTCCCGATCGCAGAACGTCACGCGATGGCCGCGAAGAACCCCGCCGTCGAGCACCCGGTGGTGCTCACCCATCCCGAGACGGGCGAAAAGGTGTTGTTCGTCAACTCGATATTCACGACCCATTTCTCGAATTTCTACAACTTCGAGGACATCCGGTACGGCCAGGACTTCATGCCGGAGGCGCAACATCTGCTGAACTATCTGACCTCTCAGGCCGCGATTCCGGAATACCAGGTGCGTCTGAAATGGAGAACCAACACGGTTGCCATGTGGGACAACCTGCTGGTTCAGCACTACGCCGTGGCGGACTACGGCAATGCGCCAAGAAAGATGCTGCGCGCCACCCTTACGGGCACCCCGCTGGCCTGAGCCGACCGGCTCCCTCGGCAATTCCAGG
>NZ_FCON02000468.1 GCF_001544535.1 Caballeronia choica
GGCAAGATCATGCGGCGCCTGTTGCGCTCGCTCGCGAAGGGCGAGGAGATCACGCAGGACGTATCGACGCTGGAAAACCCCGCCGTTCTCAGCCAGCTTGGCATGCCCCTTTAACGGAATATCCACGACGTTTCCGCAGGCGCGCCAAGACGCTCCGGATCGTATTTTCTTACCTGATGGAGACAGACAATGAGCACCGCATCAACCCAAATGAAGTCCGTGAATCCGGCACCCCTTGGCCTGGCAGGCTTCGCCCTGACGACGTGGCTACTGAGCATGATCAACGCGGGATGGTTCACGGGCGATTCCATGAACATGGTACTGGCGTGTGCCCTCGCCTACGGCGGGACCGCGCAGGCGATCGCGGGCGTGATGGAATTGCCGCGTGGGAACACGTTCGGCGCCACCGCATTCCTTAGCTACGGCGCGTTCTGGTGGTCACTGGCACTGTTCGTCCTGTTCCTGCACGCGAAGGTTCCAGCCGCCTTCATCGGCTGGTATCTGTTCCTGTGGGGCTTCTTCACGTTCTATATGTGGCTCGCCACGTTCCGTTCGCCACGTGCGCTTCAACTCGTCTTTCTCGCGTTATGGATCACATTCTTCCTACTCGCCACCGGGGAATGGACGAGTTCGGTCGCGTTGCGAGTGGCGGGCGGGTACGGTGGAATGTTGACGGCCCTCCTGGCGTTCTACTTGTCCGCGGCGACCGTTCTTAACGAGACGTACGGAAGGATGGTCCTGCCCATTGGAGATGTGCAGGCGGTGCAACCGCGCGTTGCCATGTCCTGAGAAGCATGCCGATAGCCGCCGGTCCAGGTGGTCCGCTACCGATACCTGGACCGCTGGCCCGCACCACGACGCATGCGCAAGACCGCCGACAGCGCGTGGGGCGTGCTCCGAGGGTACGATCGTCCAGTCCTTGGTAACCATGCCGATTCACTATCTCCGAACCCTGACCGCCCGCAAACGCACCGACGAAGCCAACCGGCGGCTTGGCCTCGCACTCGCGTTCGTCGCGGGCGCGGCGAATGCCGGCGGTTTTCTTGCGGTAGGGCAGTACACCTCGCATATGTCAGGCATCGTTTCTGCGCTTGCTGACAACCTCGCGTTAGGGGACTTTCTTCTCGTCGTCGCCGGCTTGAGTTCGCTTGCCGCGTTCATCGTGGGAGCGGCCACATCGGCGATGTTGATCAACTGGGGACGACGGCGTCAAGCGCAAAGCGAATTTTCGACACCTCTGCTTCTCGAAGCGGTACTGCTGCTGTGCTTCGGGTTATTGGGATCGAATCTCGAACATCACCGGCTCATGTT
>NZ_FCON02000469.1 GCF_001544535.1 Caballeronia choica
GCGCGCGGAGAAAAGTTGAAGAACATCGGCAGCGTCGCGGCGCCGATCGCGCCCGCGTCGCGGCCAAACGAACCGCGTGCGAGCACTGGCACGTCGCGCGATTCCGGAGCGTTCGCGCCCATCGTCGTCCGCAGGCGTTCGATCAGCGTGTCGAGCAGGCCGGCGTCGATATCCGCGTCGAGCACCACGACCGGCACGTCGAGCACGCACAGCATCGAGCGGTCGTTGTGGCGGCGTATCCTGCCCGAGTTGCTGTCTTGGTCGATGTGGGGGTTTCTCACGCGTCTCCTCGGGGAAACCGCCGTCGTTTTCTGATTAATTAAATCAAGTTGATTTATTTAATACCTGAAGCTGCGCCGTGTATAGCAGGGAAATCCCGAGCAGGTTTTTCGCTTTGCGTCCCGGGGGTTGCGATCACCGGTGCGCCTGCCCATAAACACGAGGTGCGCCGCTGGCTCCTCGATGGCGTTCAAGCGCTGCGCACGCGCGTGGTCCAGCGTCCTGGCGCTGGCACTTTTTGTCGTTCTGCGGCAACATGCTATTCCGCGGACGGGCTGGGAAAGCCATTGAAGTGTCCCCGGCTGGCGGGCAATCCGGCTGTCCTTGCGGTCGACTCGACGTCGCTGATCCGTATTCTGGTCGAAGGAGGGCAAAGTCTGGAGACAACGAGCGGTTAGCGCGGGGGAAGATGCCCGCGTTCGAAAAGAAGCTGACGAGCGAGGAGGTGGCGCAGGTTCTGACGTTTGTGCGCGGCACGTGGGGCAATAGCGCGGTGCCGGTGACCGTGCGTCAAGGATTGCGATGCGCGATGGGCTTAAGTGCGGCCGACCTTATCTCCGCTATACGGAAGGCGGCGGGTATTTCGTGGATCGACGCATTCGCGCATTGAGATCCGCGCCTATAGAAGACGCTATTTATTCGGGCAATTGAACTTCGCTAGCTAGCGGCCGATCGCATAGAACTGGCCGCAACATCCGATTCGCGAACGAGCGCCGAAGGTCGACGCATCGATCTTCAGTTTAGCTAAATTGAAAGGTCACCATAAATGTCGGCGAGGCGTGGATGCTGTCGAATGAATGCGCTTGCCTGCAGACGAACGCCAAAAAGCATTTGACTTGCAGAAAGCCAACTGAGGCGTCAACGAGTGCTGACTACGGCGCTCAGAAGGGAGCGGAAGGACACCGCGGCTCGCTGGGCGCGGCTTATCAGGACAAAAAAGCAGGGTTGGCGACCTAATGCCGTTCAGTTAGTGCGACGTGAAAGTCGCGTAGAGGATTGTTCCATCTGGTTTCGGCCAGAAGAGGAACCG
>NZ_FCON02000470.1 GCF_001544535.1 Caballeronia choica
TCGGCCGATCATCCCGCCTATAACCCTTATTCTTACCAGCGCGGCGCGGTGTGGCCGCATGACAACGGCCTCATTGCGGAGGGATTCACGCGCTATGGTTATTCGCGAGAGGCCGGGGAAATCGCTCACGGCGTGTTGGAGGCGGGGAGTTTTTTCGTGCTCAATCAGCTACCCGAGCTTTATGCCGGGCTGCACCGTAGCGCGTCAAACTTTCCAGTCCAATATCTCGGCGCCAACGTGCCGCAGGCTTGGGCCGCCGGATCCGTTTTCTCGTTGTTGTACGCCATCCTCGGTCTTCAACCCGATGCGCCCAGCAAAACCCTCTTTGTCGATCCGGTTCTGCCATCCTGGCTTGAAAATGTCACGCTCAAGGATCTGCACCTTGGAGAGAAGGTATTTGACATCCGGTTTTGGCGAACGGGCGAGAAGACCTGTTTTGAGGTAGTGAAAGGTGACCCTGCCGCCGTCGCCCGCCGGGAGATCACGGTATGGCGAAACCTGATGACACAACGCGAAGAAGGTACCTCTCCTTGAGCTGTTCCAGCATGACAGGACCGACTTGGCGGCGGCCAATGAGGCGTCGCTGACTTCGTCGAGCGTGCGACCTCGGACAGCCGTTTCGCAAGCGCTGCGGAAACACCTGATTCAGCGTGCTTTCGCGAAAGCGCCGGCAACTGGCAGACGAATTGGAACTGGAACTGGAACTTGCACTAATCATGCGGAGCATCGACTGCCATTGGCCAGACAGTTGAAGCTGCGCATGAACGGAGAGTTCTTGAAGCGGCGGTAAGGTTTCGGCGCTCTCATCATGACGAACTCGCCAACCAGAGCGGAGTCGGACGCTGTCTGGTTCGCCATGCGCGGCATTCCGCATACTGGATGGGCCGTCCTCCTATGCAACGGCCGGCGCGGTGCGACTTCCTCGCTCACCCGCGAGGCGCGAACGCGCTGAGAGGCGCAGCCAGTGCCGCAGCGCGATCAGCGCGCCGATCACGCTCATCATCGAACCCGGAATCCACAGCAGCAGCCCGCCGATCTGCTGGTCGCGGATCGGGCCGATCCACGTGAACGCGCGCCCGCAGATCGAATAGATCGGATACAACTCGTGCGGCGTCAAGAAGATGTAGGCGCCGAGCAAGATTTGCGGCGGGATCGCGGCGATCCCGATGAGAACGCGCCGCCCCGGCGCGAGACGCGCGGGCGGTGCAGGACGGGAATCGAGCACGAGCCACCAGAAGAGCAGGCCGTCGATCACCATGCTCCAGTTCATCACGCGATACAG
>NZ_FCON02000471.1 GCF_001544535.1 Caballeronia choica
TTAACCTTGTCGACGTGTGTCGCGTCCGCCTTATAACCCAGCGACTGTGCGGTCGGATCGCCTTCGGATACCGCGGGGGATTCGGCCGACGCCTTGCCCGAGAGCGTGATGGAGGAGGCCAGCGAAGCGGCCAGTATCATGAAGTGACGGCGTGATGGTTGCATGTGGGGTTCCTGTCTTTTAGATGATGGGCGGCGGGCCGTCGACGTGCCAGCCGATGCGGAACTTCGTTTTGCCATGGAGCGAAGTTCTACTGTTTGCCTTTGATCGCGGTCAAATACTTAGCGAGTTCTTCCACCTGCTCCGCGGGCATGGGTGCGCCGTACGCGGTGCGCATCTTGTTGATCTCCGCCGTCCACTCTCCGAAGCGCAAGGGAGGCTGGCGCGTAACCATGCCAGCCGAATGGCAGATCATGCACTGCGAGTTGGCGATCTCGGCGCCGGCGCCCGGTGGAAAAACCTGCTCACTGTCAGGGAGGGTGACACTGATGGTGCGATTCAAGGCTGCGGCCGATGGCGCTTTCTGTGCGGGCTCGGCGAAGGCGGCCGAGATGCCGGCCGTAGTGAGCAGAATCAATATCAGCAATTTTGAAGTTTTCATGTTCCGCACCTTAGGAAGCCATCAACGTGATGGTTTCGACGACGTTGCGCATGAAGCCGGCAGTGTTCCAGTTTGCGGTATCCGGCTGCACGGCCCCCGCAGTGTTCGTCGCCTTGACTTTCAGCACCATGGGACCGGCCTTGGGTATCAAGTGCGTTTCCCATTGCCTGAAGCTGTATTTGCCATGATCGTGGCCAAGACGCGCGGACACCCAGGTCGCGCCGCCGTCAGACGACACGCTGACGTCGCGCACGCCGGCGTCTCCGCCGAAGGCGATGCCGCGCACCGTTTGCGGCTTGCCGGCGGCTACTTTCTGGCCGTTCGTGAGATTGGTGACGAACGAGCGTGGGACCATCCGGTTGATCGGCACCATCTTTACGCCGGTTTGGCCTGGCGTGATGTTCGCGTGGGGGGTGTCCGGTATCAGGTAGGCCTTTGACATCCAGAAGTTGTCGTCCGGGTGATCCAGCACTTCGATATCGTTGAGCATCTTCACCCAGTAGGTCGAATACCAGCCGGGCACAATCAGGCGAAGCGGAAAGCCGTTCAGCAGCGGCAACGGCTGACCGTTCATCGCATAGGCGATCATCACCTCGCCATCGCGCGCATGGTCGATGTCGAGCGACTTGATGAAGTCGGGCGTTGCGGGGAGGACCCCCTCGTCGAGCCC
>NZ_FCON02000472.1 GCF_001544535.1 Caballeronia choica
TGTCGTACATCATGTGTCGCGCGATGAATCGGTCGTTCTTTAACGTGCTGTTGGGCGGCTTCGGCAACGAAGCCGGCTCGGCAGCGGCGGCCGGTGCGACGGAGCAACGGCCGGTCAAATCCGGCTCTGCTGACGACGCCGCGTTCATGCTCGGCAATGCGGAGAGCGTGGTGATCGTGCCGGGTTATGGGCTTGCCGTCGCCCGCGCGCAGCACGCGCTGAAGGAACTGACCGACAAGCTGGTGGAAAAAGGCATCGACGTGCGTTACGCGATTCACCCGGTCGCCGGACGGATGCCGGGGCACATGAACGTGCTGCTGGCGGAAGCCGAAGTGCCGTATGAACTCGTCCACGAGATGGAGGACATCAACAGCGAGTTCGGCCAGACCGACGTGGTGCTGGTGCTCGGCGCGAACGACGTGGTGAATCCGGCGGCCAAGACCGATCCGACATCGCCGATCGCCGGGATGCCGATTCTGGAAGCGTACAAGGCACGCACGATCATCGTGAACAAGCGGTCGATGGCGGCGGGCTACGCCGGCCTCGACAACGAGTTGTTCTATATGGACAGGACGATGATGGTCTTCGGCGATGCGAAGAAGGTCGTCGAAGAGATGATGAAAGCGGTCGACTGAATAGCACAGCTTCACGCTATCGGTCGCGAGGTGAGTTTGCAAGTTGGTGCGGCGGGCGACGCCGGCGCTTACGCCTAACCCGAAGTTCGAAGGCTGAATCATGACAAGTGAAACAAAGCAGGTTGATTTCGACAGGCTGACCGGGCATCTGGAAGAATGGATACCGGGGTTCCGGGGACCCGTGACTGCAGAAAAGTTCGCGGGCGGCCAGTCCAACCCGACCTTCCTGCTCAAGGCACAAAGCGGCAGTTACGTACTGCGACGTCAGCCGCCTGGAGAACTGCTGAAATCAGCGCACGCGGTGGATCGAGAGTTTCGAGTGCTCACCGCGCTTGAGAACACCAACGTCCCGGTGGCACGCGCCTATCACCTCTGTGAGGATCGGGATGTCATTGGCACGATGTTCTATGTAATGAGCTTCGAGCAAGGCCGCATCTTCTGGAACCCGGCTCTGCCCGAAATTCCTAGAGCGCAGCGCACGACGTGCTATGACGCGATTCTCGGCACGATGGCGGCGCTCCACGAGGTCGATGTTGAGCAGGTGGGGCTCGCAGACTACGGGCGCGCGGGCAACTATTTCGAACGTCAGATCAGTCTGTGGACGAAGCAATATCGCACTGCCGAAACAGA
>NZ_FCON02000473.1 GCF_001544535.1 Caballeronia choica
AACCATCGCAATCGACAGCACGCCAGGCAGGGGCTTTCGGATATTGATCAAGTTGCCGGTCGAGACAATCATCACGGAGAGCGCCGGGTAGCAAAGACAATTCGACAGTACGTGCAGCTGGCGTCGGCGTATACATCAGACGATAAGCCTAGCTCAGCAAGTCGTCAGTGTGATATTGATCGGCGCTCCCGTACTACCTACTTCGCCATAGTTGCGCGCAGCCACTTGAAGAAAATGTTCGGGGTCCGCCGTGAACAGGTTCCTGATTCCAGGAGTTCCGATACGCTTGACACGCAGCATCTCTTCGAATACTCGGGCATCGACGCGAAAGGCTTGCCGTGCACCGTCAATCTCGGCAATGAACTCGACATGATCGGTTTCAAAGTGGGGGGTTGTCCCAGCGGCGAATTCGGCAATCATCGTCTCTCCGTGGTGGTGTCTCGTGATCGGTACGGTCGCCGGCCCGGAAGATTCCGGGCGCCAGTGGCGATGCGCCAACCGCTCGGTCTCGCAACCGGTCGACCGCACAATGCATCTGGTCAAATGCCCGGCATGATTGGGTAGGGAATCGTGTGGTCCTCGACACCTTTCACGCCGGGAATACCCTGCGCGGCCACGCACATCGCATTCAACGAGTCGGTCGACCATACCGGTCCCCATAAGTGAACAACACCGTCACGCACGACGATGTTGCGGCCCGGGAACGCCCAGTTGCGCCCCGTGAGCTCCGCCATGAGCATCGCCCGGATGTCGCGGTCGCTAGGTGATTCATATTGCGCGGATTCTTGCGCGCCCACGGCGAGCGCCTGCACGAGATTCGCACGGCTGACGATCCCGACGAGCCGCCCGTCCCGCATCACGGGCACGCGCTTGATGTGATGGCTTTCAAGAATGCTTGCAACTTCATGGAGCGGCGTAACGTCGGCCACGCAGACGGCTTGACGGGTCATGACATCTGCGACGGTCTGTCCATGAGACTTGACGTAGTCGGCCGCTTCCCGGTCCGAGCCGAGCAGGTCCAGCCACCACGAGCGATGCGACTTTTCAGTTTCGATCTCGGCACGGTGCAGCAGGTCACCCTCGCTCACCATGCCGACAAGATCTCCGTCACCGTCGAGCACGGGCATGGCGCTGATCCGATGCTGAACCAGCAGTTTTGCCGCATCGCGCACGGTCGTTTCAGGCGTGACTGATATGACAGACGAGGTCATGACATCGAAAGCTTGCATCATCTTCTCCGCATCCAGGATGTTGTTGCCGACC
>NZ_FCON02000474.1 GCF_001544535.1 Caballeronia choica
AACCATCGCAATCGACAGTACGCCGGGCAGGGGCTTTCGGATATTGATCAAGTTGCCGGTCGAGACAATCATCACGGGGAGCGCCGGGTAGCAAAGACGATCCGACAGTGCAGCTTTCGTCGGCGCATACATCGGACGATAGGCCTACCTCAGCAAGTCGCCCAGTGTGATATTGATCGGCGCTCCCGTACTACCTACTTCGCCATATTTGCGCGCAGCCGCTTGAAGAAAATGTTCGGGGTCCGCCGTGAACAGGTTCCTGATGGCAGGAGTTCCGATACGCTTGACGCGCAGCATCTCCTCGAATACTCGGGCATTCACGCGAAAGGCTTGCCGTGCACCGTCAATCTCGGCAATGAACTCGACATGATCCGTTTCAAAGTGGGGGGTTGTCCCAGCGGCGAACTCGGCAATCATCGGTCTCTCCGTAGCGTCTCGTGATCGGTACGGCACCCGGCCCGGAAGATTCCGGGCGCCAGTGGCAGTGCGCCAACCGCTCTCGGTCTTGCAGCCGGTCGGCCGCACAATTCCGGGGTCAAACGCCCGGCATGATCGGGTAGGGAATCGTGTGGTCCTCGACGCCTTTCACGCCCGGAATACCCTCCGCGGCCACGCACATCGCATTCAACGTGTCGGTCGACCATACCGTTCCCCATAAGTGAACAATACCGTCGCGCACGACGATATTGCGGCCCGGGAACGCCCAGTTGCGGCCCGTGAGTTCCGCCATGAGCATCGCCCGGATGTCGCGATCGCTAGGTGATTCTTCTTGCGCGGGGTCTTGCGCGCCCGCGGCGAGCGCCTGCACGAGATTCGCGCGGCTGACGATCCCGACGAGCCGCCCGTCCCGCAACACGGGCACGCGCTTGATGTGATGACTTTCAAGAATGCTCGCAATCTCATGGAGCGGCGTCACGTCGGCCACGCAGACAACTTGGCGGGTCATGACATCTGCGACGCCCTGTCCATGAGACTTGACGTAGTCGCCCGCTTCGCGGTCCGAGCCGAGCAGGTCCAGCCACCACGAGCGATGCGACTTGTCAGTTTCGATCTCGGCACGGTGCAGCAGGTCACCCTCGCTCACCATGCCGACAAGATCGCCGTCCCCGTCGAGCACGGGCATGGCACTGATCCGATGCTGAACCAGCAGTTTCGCTGCATCGCGCACGGTCGTTTCAGGCCTGACTGATATGACAGACGAGGTCATGACATCGAAAGCTTGCATCATCTTCTCCGCATCCAGGATGTTGTTGCCGACC
>NZ_FCON02000475.1 GCF_001544535.1 Caballeronia choica
TTCGGCGACGTGTTCAATCCGGCGACCGGCGCGGTTTCGTCGCGAGTGCCTTTGGCGAGCGTTGCCGAGGTCGACGCTGCGGTCGCTGCTGCAAAAGCCGCGTTTCCCGCATGGAGCGAGATGGCGCCGATCAAGCGCGCTCGCGTCATGTTCAAGTTCAAGCAGTTGCTCGATGAACATCATGACGAGCTTGCCGAGTTGATCACGCGTGAGCACGGCAAGGTGTTCACCGATGCGCAAGGCGAAGTGATGCGCGGCATCGAAATCGTCGAGTTTGCTTGCGGCATTCCGAACCTGTTGAAGACCGATTTCACCGACCAGATCGGTGGCGGCATCGACAACTGGAATCTGCGGCAGGCGCTCGGCGTGGTGGCGGGCGTCACGCCTTTCAACTTCCCGATGATGGTGCCTTGCTGGATGTTCCCGATCGCGATTGCTGCGGGTAACACGTTCGTGTTGAAACCTTCCGAGCGCGATCCGTCGGCATCGATCCGGCTTGCCGAGTTGCTCAAGGAAGCTGGCTTGCCCGATGGCGTCTTCAACGTGGTGCACGGCGACAAGACCGCCGTCGATGCGTTGCTCGCGCATCGCGATGTCGAAGCGCTGTCGTTCGTCGGCTCGACGCCGATTGCCGAATACATCTACACCGAAGGCACGAAACGCGGCAAGCGCGTGCAGGCGTTGGGCGGTGCGAAGAACCATCTGGTCGTGATGCCGGATGCGGACCTCGATCAAGCCGTCGATGCGCTGATCGGCGCGGCGTATGGTTCGGCCGGCGAGCGCTGCATGGCGATCTCGGTGGCTGTCGCAGTCGGTCATATCGCCGACGAGTTGATCGAACGCCTGACGCCGCGTGTGAAGTCGCTGGTCATCAAGAACGGCATGGAACGCGATGCCGAGATGGGGCCGCTTGTGACCGGTGTGCATCGCGCGAAGGTTGAAGGCTATATCGAGGCGGGTGTGAAGTCGGGGGCGAAGCTCGTCGTCGATGGTCGCGGACACAAGGTCGAGGGGCACGAAAACGGCTTCTTCCTCGGCGGCACGCTGTTCGATGACGTCAGCACCGACAGCACCATCTACAAGGAAGAAATCTTCGGCCCGGTGTTGAGCGTGGTGCGCGTGCCGGACTTTGCAAGCGCGGTCGAACTGATCAACGGACACGAGTTTGCCAATGGCGTGTCGTGCTTTACATCGGATGGTGGCGTCGCGCGGGCGTTCTCGCGGCAGATCAAGGTCGGCATGGTCGGTATCAA
>NZ_FCON02000476.1 GCF_001544535.1 Caballeronia choica
GGGCTCGACGAGGGGATCCTCCCCGCAACGCCCGACTTCATCAAGTCGCTCGACATCGACCATGCGCGCGATGGCGAAGTGATGATCGCCTATGCGATGAACGGTCAGCCGTTGCCGCTGCTGAACGGCTTTCCGCTGCGCCTGGTTGTGCCCGGCTGGTATTCGACCTACTGGGTGAAAATGCTCAACGATATCGAGGTGCTGGATCACCCGGACGACAACTTCTGGATGTCAAAGGCCTACCTGATACCGGACACCCCCCAGGCCAACATCACGCCTGGCCAAACCGGCGTAAAGATGGTGCCGATCAACCGGATGGTCCCACGCTCGTTCTTCACCAATCTCACGAACGACCAGAATGTAGCCGCCGGCAAGCCGCAAACGGTGCGCGGCATCGCCTTCGGCGGAGACGCCGGCGTTCGCGACGTCAGCGTGTCGTCGGACGGAGGCGCGACCTGGGTGTCCGCGCGTCTTGGCCACGATCATGGCAAATACAGCTTCAGGCAATGGGAAACGCACTTGATACCCAAAGCCGGTCCCATGGTGCTGAAAATCAAGGCGACGAACACTGCGGGGGCCGTGCAGCCGGATGCCGCCAACTGGAACACTGCCGGCTTCATGCGCAACGTCGTCGAATCCATCACGTTGATGGCTTCCTGAGGTGGGGAACATGAAAAATTCAAACGTGCTGATATTGATTCTGCTCACTACGGCCGGCATCTCGGCCGGCTTCGCCGAACGCGCACAGAAAGCGCCGTCGGCCGCAGCCTTGAATCGCACCATCAGTGTCACCCTCCCTGACAGTGAGCGGGTTTTTCCACCGGGCGCCGGTGCCGAGATCGCCAACTCGCAGTGCATGATTTGCCATTCGGCTGGCATGGTTACGCGCCAGCCGCCATTGCGCTTCGGAGAGTGGACGGCGGAGATCAACAAGATGCGCACCGCCTACGGCGCACCTATGCCCGCAGAGCAGGTAGAAGAACTCGCTAAGTATTTGACCGCGATCAGAGGCAAACAGTAGAACTTCGCTCCTTGGCAAAACGAAGCTCCGCGTCGGCTGGCCCATCGACGGCCCGTCGCCCACCATCTAAAAGACAGGAACCCCCACATGCAACCATCACGTCGTCACTTCATGATACTGGCCGCTTCGCTGGCCTCCTCCATCACGCTCTCGGGCAAGGCGTCGGCCGAATCGCCCGCGGTATCCGAAGGCGATCCGACCGCACAGTCGCTGGGTTATAAG
>NZ_FCON02000477.1 GCF_001544535.1 Caballeronia choica
AGCGGCGAATTCAACCGGTCGACGCAACACCTCTGTTCCAATGTGGGATTAGAGGTTGAGCGCGAATGAAACGACAGAGAAAGCCGTGGTTGAACAGCAAGGACAGGCAGCAGATTTGGCAACGATGGAGCGCGGGAGAGTCACTGAGTGCGATCGCACGTGAGTTGCAACGCAATGTCAGCTCGGTTCATCGGGTGGTGGGCGAACGAGGCGGGATTGCGCCGCCTGCGCGCACCCGCAGCAGTCGGGTATTGGCGCTTTCGGAGCGTGAAGAGATCTCTCGCGGGCTCAGTGCAAAATTGTCGATGAATGAGATTGCGCGGCGATTGGGACGTGCTGTCTCGACTGTCAGCCGTGAGATTGGGCGCAATGGCGGGTTGGATCAGTATCGGGCGCACGAGGCCGATACCGGCGCTTGGCAGCGCGCGTTGCGTCCGAAGTTGTGCGCCCTGTCGAGCAATGCCCGCTTGTGCCGGTTGGTGGCGAGCAAGCTGAGCTTACAATGGTCGCCTGCGCAAATTTCGGGCTGGCTCAAGCGCAGATTTCGAGTACGCGAGAACATGCACTTGTCCCACGAAACGATTTATCGAAGCATGTTCATTCAGGCCCGAGGCGTGCTGAAAAAGGAACTGACGGCCCATCTGCGCAGGCACCAGACGATGCGCCATGCGAAGAACGCATCGACGAGCGGACAAAACAGGGGCGGCATCGTCGGGGCGGTTTCGATTAGTGAAAGGCCTGCGCAGGTGGAGGACCGGGCCGTGCCGGGACACTGGGAGGGCGATCTGCTGGCGGGCTCGAACAATACCTACATTGCCACGCTGGTGGAGCGGCATTCGCGCTATGTGGTGCTGGTAAAGGTGGCGGGTAAGGACACCGAGAGTGTGGTTTCGGCGCTGATCAAACAGGTGAAAAAGCTGCCACAGGAGTTGCGTCGATCGATCACATGGGATCGCGGCAGTGAGATGGCGAGCCACAAGGCCCTTACGATTGCCACTGATGTCCAGGTGTATTTCTGCGATCCTCGAAGCCCTTGGCAGAGAGGGAGCAATGAGAACACGAATGGGCTGTTGCGTCAGTACTTCCCCAAGGGTGTACCCATCGACGGTTACTCGCAAGCAGACTTGAACAAGATCGCCAAGCGCTTGAACGGCAGGCCGCGGCAGACATTGCAATTTATGAACCCAGCTGAAAAGCTGGCGGAAACGTTGGGTGTTGCGTCGACCGGTTGAATTCGCCGCT
>NZ_FCON02000478.1 GCF_001544535.1 Caballeronia choica
TCTGTGTCGTTCCAGATCTCGGGACCGGTTGTTTCGTAGTGAGCAAGAGGATTATCCGGGTTGGAAAATTGATCCAGTACCACGCCTCGACCTTCACGCGCCATCTCAGTCGCGGCATCGCGGGCGAACTCCATGCCGCCCTGGGCGGGGGTCAAAATCAATTCGGCGCCATATGCCCGCATGCTCTGGCAACGTTCGGCGGACACGTCTTCCGGCATGATGAGCGTCATTCTGTAACCACGAAAGGCGGCCGCCATCGCGAGCGCGATCCCAGTGTTGCCGCTTGTAGCCTCGATCAATATTTCACCGGGACGTATTGCTCCACGGCGCTCGGCGCCAGTGATCATTGACAGCGCAGCGCGATCCTTCACCGAACCTGCCGGGTTGTTGCCTTCCAACTTCCCCAGAATGACGTTGTTGCGTTCCCGCACTGATTCATCGGGAAGCCGGACGAGTTGAACCAGGGAGGTCTTCCCAATGGTGTCAGCGATGGTCGGGTAGCTCATGTGCAGTGTATGAAAGTGCTTGAACAATCGGAGCCAAGGTGGGAGGCGAATGCGCTCGCGCCCGTCCGAAGGCAATTGGCCTGCGCCGCCTCAGGCAATTCGATCGAGTCTAATGAACGGGCGGCGCATTGCGCTTCTCGCGATTCGGTGCGCTCGGGTCAGTGGACAGGAGAGTGGTCATCGACCCGCGGCGCCGTCGAGCCATCTGTTAGGTCACGCACTGAGGCGCCCTGCTCTTCCGCTGTCCAGGCGTCGTCGGGGTTCGCCACATCCATCGCAACAAGTACGCTGCATGAAACCCGATCCAGCAAACGACCATCATCTTGACCGGTCCACCAACGGGCGAGAAGGCCGCTCCGATGGTGACCAACCACGATGAGGTCAATTTTCAGCGCTTGAGCAAACGCCGGTATTTGATTCATTGGGTTTCCGATTGCGAGGTGGCCGACCGCGACTACGCCGAGCTCCGCGAGCTTGTTCACTCCTTCTTGCAAGATCTCTTTGGCGGACTGTTCTTCCAGATTGAAGGGCACGGCGGGGACAATTTCAAAGCCTCGCATCCACGCAGCATCGTCGAGCACGGCAAGGAGGTGGGTTTCGGCGCCAAGCTGGTGTGCGAGTGCGGCGCCAAGCCGCAACGCGCAACGTCCTTCACGAGTAGCGTTGTAACACAATAAAATCCGGCGATAAGTGGCCATCACGCCTCCTGCAATTCGACATTCCCAGCGACC
>NZ_FCON02000479.1 GCF_001544535.1 Caballeronia choica
AAGCGGCGAAGCGCAGCGCTTCACCTGGAAGCGCTTCGCGTTCAACCATCCACTCTTCATCATGTTCTCGTCCGGCACGACGGGCAAGCCGAAGTGCATCGTGCACGGCGCTGGCGGCAGCCTCATTGAACACTTGAAGGAGCATCGGCTGCACAGCGATCTGCGCCCGGGCGATCGCATGTACTTTCACACCAGTTGCGCGTGGATGATGTGGAACTGGCAGTTGTCGGCGCTTGCGTCTGGCGTCGAGATTGTCACCTACGATGGCCCCATCTCGTCGGTCGATACATTGTGGCGTCTGGTTGCCGACGAACGCGTCAACGTGTTCGGCACGAGTCCGGCGTACCTGAAGATGTGCCAGGATGCGCACCTCGTGCCCGCACGAGAGTTCGATCTGAGCGCGCTAACCGCCATGATGTCGACAGGCGCGGTCCTCTACGACCCGCAGTTCGACTGGGTGCGCGATAACGTGAAGCCGCTGCAATTGCAGTCGATTTCCGGTGGCACTGACATTCTCGGCTGCTTTGTGCTCGGCAACCCGAATCTGCCGGTCTATGCAGGCGAGGCGCAATGCAAAAGCCTCGCACTGGACGTGCAGGCGTGGGACCAGGGCGCGCAAACGGACGGCGTAGGGCAACTGGTGTGCGTGAACCCATTTCCGTCGCGCCCGCTGGGTTTTTTCGGCGACGCTGACGGTAAAAGCTTTCACGCTGCCTATTTCAAAGCCCATCCGGACGTCTGGACCCACGGCGATCTCATCGAGTTTCCGACGGAAGGAACGGCGCGCCTGCACGGGCGCAGTGACGGCGTACTCGTCGTGCGTGGCATCAACGTTGGGCCGGGCGAGATCTATCGGGTGCTGAACGACATCCCCGAAGTTCGCGACGCGATCGTGGTCGAGCAGCGTCTGCGCGAGACTGCGGCTGACGCGACGCCGGCTAGCGCCAACGGTCAGCGCATGGTGCTGCTCGTCACCCTTCAGGCGGCTGCCCAGCTCACCGGTGCGTTGATCGCCCGGATACGCCGTGACCTCGTGCACCGCGCGTCGGCCGCGCACGTACCGGATGTGATCGCCGTCGTCGATGAACTACCGTTCACGCATAACGGCAAGTTGTCGGAGGCTGCCGCGCGTAGCGCGGTCAATGATCTCCCGATAGGCAACGCCGCTGCTCTGCGTAACCCCTCATGCCTCGACCCGATCCGCAACCATCCCGCATTGAAACAAGCGGCCGAAGA
>NZ_FCON02000480.1 GCF_001544535.1 Caballeronia choica
GCTCTGAGTTTCCAGAGAAGCGAATTTTTCTGCCATCGCGGCACACAGCGGCCGCTTGGTGGCATCGATCTTCACGTCTTTCTTGCCCTCGCGTCCGAGCGCTACGATCAGCTCGGCGGGGTGCTCACGCAACTGCTCGAACGTTGCTTCCGACCGGTAGCCCGCATCGGCAAGGACTTGCTTGGGATCGGCGCCGGCATCGCGTAGCACCGCAGCCAGAACGGTTGGTAATTGCACGCTGTCGGCGGCACTGTTACTCAGTTCGGCCGCCACGATGATGTGAGCCGTATCGTCGACTGCAGCCTGGGCGTTGTAGGAATAGTCGAATCCGCCGCCGGCATGCTTCATGATCCGGCTTTCCGGGTCGGTGAAATTTTCCTGTGCGTCGGGCTTCGGTTCGCCGAATTTGTATTTGAAACGGGACTTCTTTTTCGGCTTGCTCAAGTCATCCGACGGTGCGTCGTCGCTGCGACCGCGCGCGATATCGGCCTGGCGCTGGCGCTCTTCCAAGCGCGCGCGTGCGGCGCGAATCACTGCCAGCCGGTCCTCGCGCCGCGCGATCTCAGCCGGAATATCGAGTTCCGGCTCGTTCTTCTCGGCGGCGTCGGCCGCCTTCGCTTTTGCCAGTAGCGCATCGATCTGTTCTTTGAGTTCCAACTCGGCCTTCTTCATCCGGTCGTAGCTCATTGCCTTGTGGCGCGACGCATTGGCCTTGATCTTGGTGCCGTCGACCGCGACCGTACCAAGCTTGACCAGGCCGCATTCTTTTGCCAGCTTCACCACTTGCACGAACAGGTCCGACAACTCCTTCAGATGGCGCGCGCGGAAGTGGCACAGCGTCCGGTGTGCCGGATAGTTGCCCGCCGCCAGTACCCGGAACGCCACATCTTCATGGAGTTTCCTTGCCAGCTTGCGCGACGAGAACACACCGGTCGCATAGCCGTACACCAGCACCTTGACCATCATCGCCGGATGAAAGGGCTGATTGCGCGCGCCCCCGCCAGCATACTGCGCATGGAAAGCGGACAGGTCCAGCGAGTCGACCGCGTCACTGATGTAGTAGACAAGGTGCCCTTCGGGCAGCCAGTCTTGCAGCGCCTGCGGTAGCAACATTTGCTGCTGCGGCTCGTAGGGGAGATAGCTTGTTCTCATCTGCTAACAACGCTTGCACCGCCCAGTCCGATGACATCAGATTTCTGCCGCGCACACTCCTAG
>NZ_FCON02000481.1 GCF_001544535.1 Caballeronia choica
AGTCGCAAATCGCTCGTTGCGGCGACCCCGGAGACGGTCAAGATGCTCGTGGCTCAAGGACGCACCGTGACGGTCGAGTCGGGTGCCGGGGAGTGCGCGCACTACTCGGACGACGCGTACCGCAAGGCTGGTGCACAGATCGGGAACGCGGCTTCGGCCTTTGGCGCGCAGATCGTGCTGAAGGTCGCCTCACCGAACGAATCGGAATTGTTGCTGATGAAGCCCGGCAGCGTGCTGGCCGGCATGCTCGATCCGTTCAATGCCGAAAACGCCGCGCGGTTGGCCGCCGCCGGCGTCACCGCGTTCGCGCTGGAAGCCGCGCCGCGCACGACGCGCGCGCAAAGCCTCGACGTGCTGTCGTCGCAGGCCAACATTGCGGGCTACAAGGCGGTGCTGGTTGCCGCAGAGCACTATCCTCGCTTCATACCGATGTTGATGACGGCCGCCGGCACCGTGAAAGCTGCGCGCGTGCTGGTATTGGGCGCGGGCGTTGCGGGCCTGCAGGCGATCGCGACGGCCAAGCGCCTGGGCGCCGTGGTCGAGGCGTCGGACGTGCGGCCGGCGGTGAAGGAGCAGATCGAATCGCTCGGCGCGAAGTTCGTCGATGTGCCGTTCGAAACCGATGAGGAACGTGAAGCTGCGGTCGGCGTCGGCGGTTACGCGCGGCCGATGCCGCCAAGCTGGCTCGCGCGTCAAGCGGCGCAGGTCCACGAACGCGCGAAAGCGGCCGACATCGTGATCTCCACCGCGTTGATTCCGGGCCGCCCCGCGCCGACGCTGTTGTCGGTCGAAACGGTCAAGCACATGAAGCCGGGCTCGGTGATTGTTGATCTGGCGGCGGGCCGCGGCGCCGAATTCGAAGACAGAAAGGGCGGCAACTGTCCGCTGACCGAAGTGGATCAGGTCGTGCGAAAGTATGGCGTCACGATTGTCGGTCATACCCATCTTGCCGCGATGGTTGCCGCCGACGCCTCCGCGCTCTACGCACGCAACCTGCTCGACTTCCTCAAGCTGATCGTCACGAAGGACGGCACGCTCAACATCGATCTCGCAGACGACATCGTCGCAGCCACGCTGCTGTGTCGCGATGGACAGATCGCAAAAGCCGCATAGACACGGAAACATTCATGGACATCATCAACCATACGGTGATCAACCTGATCATCTTCGTGCTGGCGATCTACGTCGGCTATCACGTGGTGTGG
>NZ_FCON02000482.1 GCF_001544535.1 Caballeronia choica
TCGCTCTGATCCAGGTCTCCGGTCGCTGCATAGACCAACGGCTGGCCATCCGGAGCAAGCACCGCTCCATCGACCACTTGACCCATCACTAGCCGATGATCCCCAGCCTCGACGTCGCTGACTGCCTGACAGTCGAAATATGCTAGCGCGCCGAGCAACAGCGGCGCCCCCGTCCGACCTGAACGCCAGGGCGTCGACGACAACTTGTCGACCGCGCGGCCCGATTGTGTTCCGAAGTGCTCGGCTAATGCCTGCTGCTCCGCCCGCAAGACATTTATTGCGAACACCCGGCCGCCAGTTAGAATCGGATAAGACGCATGTGTCGGGTTGATGCTAAGCGCGACAAGTAGCGGGCGAAAGGAGACTTGTACGACCCAACTTGCCGTAAATGCATTCCGGAGATCGCCATGCGCGACGCCGATCACATGGACGCCTGTCGTCAGATGCCGGAAGAGGTCTGCCATGCCGTCAGTCATCGCACTTCCCCTTTGGATTCTGTGCCCTGCGCTTTACCGCGACAAATGAAAGCCCGGGAAGCAAACCCCGGCAACCGTAGGTTCCGTTTTCGTTGCGCAATCGATATCAAAAGCGACCGTCCCTGAGGCTAGCCTATCGTATCGCCGCTCTAGCTTTCTCGCAAAGATGCCCCGCCGTTTGTTTCCTGGCTGCCTGCCGCCAGTCGCGAAGGGCACATGCCGACCCGACGTGGATCTTCGAATGTCCGGACCGGCTCTTTGGTCGAACGGCCGTTGATGGCCCAGGCGTACACGGCCGATGACTTCCTCAACCAGGTCAGGTTCTGGGGCGTCACGCCGAGCAGAAAATCGCTGATTTCCGGTACCTGGTAGCTACAAAGCTGCTGGTCACGCTCGGCTGCTGGGATGAGGTCGATCACCAAGCCTTCGCCGGCCGCCTCGCCCGTAACGAGGTGAAGTGTCACGACCTTGTGTCGTCGTCTGATGTCGCTTTTGCACCGGCGCTAACACCACGAGAGCACTTTGCTGATCTTCGAGTCGGCCTGGGTCGAGGCGGCCCTTGGCATCAAACGTGAGGATGGCAAACGTGCTTCGCACGACCCGTACAGAATCTCGGGCCACAAGCTCGACGATCACATCGACCATGTATTACTCATCGACCCGGGTGCGCGAGAAGCTGATGCGCCGCTTCAAGTCGGCGCGTCACCTGCATCGTTTCGTTTCGGTCCA
>NZ_FCON02000483.1 GCF_001544535.1 Caballeronia choica
CAACGTCCACTATGGCTGCGAAAGGCCGCGCCATAACGATTGCGGCCAAGCTCGGTCAGCCGCGCCACCACGGTCGGGTCCTCATCGTCCAGACGTTTGATCAGCAGGTGACGCCCGTAGGCTTGCGTGACGATCTGCTCATGGCCGAGCAGGCCGCGCAGTTGACGCTGCAGTTCGGCAGCGTAATGTTTGGTGGGTAAAGCTGGCATGTCGGTCCCTCGATTACGATGCGCCGCTTTGCAGCGGATAGCCCCGGAAGCTCCATTTGAACGGGCGTGCCGCCTGATTGTGCTCGCGGATGAACTGCGCGGTGCGCTCGCGCAGATGCACGGTACTGGTGTGGCTCGCATGGCGCAACACCCGGCGCGTGTAGCGGGCAAACCAGAGTTCGATCTGATTGACCCAGCTTGCGTGCAACGGCGTGAAGTGGAAGTGAAAGCGCTTGCCATGCCGCGCGTTGAACGCATGCCAGACGGCCTGTGCACGATGCGTGTTCAGATTGTCCCAGACAACGTGCACCTGTTTGTCCGAGTACGCGATTGCCACGCGCTCCATGAAGGCGACCAGATCGTCCTGGGTACGCCGCTCGCGGCACTCTGCCAGTACCTGTCCGGTATGCACATCGAGCGCGGCAATCAGCGCCTGGGTGCCGTGACGAACATATTCAAACTCACGACGGCGCAGCCGTCCGGGCGCGGGCGCACGTCCCGGGTGCGTGCGCTCAATGGCCTGAATGCCAGTCTTCTCGTCGATACTGAGCACCACCGCGTTTCTGGGGGCCTTGCGGTACAGTTTGCAAATCCCGTTGACCTTCTCGCGAAAGGCCGGGTCCGGACTGTGTAGCCATTGCCGGACCCGGTGCGGACGCACGTCGCCGGCCTGCAGAATGCGCTGCACATGGCTGCGGCTGATCTGTTCGACGACGCCGCGCTCGACGGCGCGCGCCGCAATCTCGTCGAGCGTCGGGGTGACCCGTCCCTCAGGTTCCTGCGTTTCACACGCCAGCGCAATCAACTGCAGCCGCGCTTCATGCGTGATGCGTGGCGGACGGCCACTGCGCTCGCCTTCGCGAATGCCTTGGGCACCTTGCTGGGCAATGCGCTTGCGCCACAGGCAGACCGTTTGCACCGAGACACCCAGTTCCCGCGCAATCACCGTATTGGAGTGGCCCTCGTGGGCCCACAACGCGATGCGCGCCCGCAT
>NZ_FCON02000484.1 GCF_001544535.1 Caballeronia choica
CGTGAATGACATCAGATTCAACGTTCACCCTTTCATTCAGGATGACCGTTCGACGAGGTATTTCAACGAGCTGCTAGTCAACCTGGTACCAGCGACCAGTTTCTGGGCACACAGCGGCGGGTGCGCCGTTCAACCAGACTTGCTCTTCATCCAGTTGCGGTGAGGTCGAACGGGCGATGTCGAAGACCATATTGAGTGCTTGCCCAATGTGGGCGTCTTCGATGGGAAGCTCCCAGGTCAGGAATATCTGAATGCAATCCTGGTCCGGCGCGAAGTCGGCCACACTAAAACTGCCGCTGCCGCGCTGAATGACGCCATGCGGCTGGCCAGTATCGAATATCACGGCTGTTCCCCGGGTCAGGGGAATGCGATGGCCCGTAGAGGGAAAATGCAAGTCCAGACCCCTGTCCTCGCTCAGGAAGAGATTGCAAAAGGCCGCACCGCCATATTGCGCACCGTCATGGTGGTACCTCGCGCCACGACACGCCATAAGCGCTACGTCACTGGAGGCAAGCACGGCGGGCAGTCCAAGCGCGCACGTCCAGTCAGAAATTGCCTGCACGCAGCGCTTGTAATCAGGCCAGCGCGCTTGCGTTCGCGCCAAAGGCATCGCCTCGACATCCCCGGGTTCCAGAACGAGCCGTGACGAAGTCTCTCGTTGCCAATCCGCAAGCAGGCGTGCGGATGGCACAGGCACGTCGAGCGTGCCTGACAAAACGATGTCACTTACGCGTCGACTCCGGATGGCGTCGCCGCTCCAGAAAAAGGAAGTCAGCATGTCTCGCATCGATGCTGTCGAAGGGGAACTCATCTGGGTCATTGTAACGATTCAGCCCGATCACCTCGGCGAAAATCGGCCATGAGCGGCCGCTCGGGGACACTTTGATGCAATCCTTGGAGTGTCGGCTCTCGCTCAGACTCCAGACCTTCCGTCCGCAGTCTGGCCCTGGTCTGTCGTCGCATGCCCGTCGCCATAAGAATTCTGGCAGCATTTTGGATGGTGCCGACGCCGCTTCGCTCAAAACATGTACGTCCGCTGGAACAAGCCGGTCCTGTTGGCGAGAGCCGGTCGGCGTCCTTTTTTTCCGGCAAAGATCCGGTTTGACGCACTTCTCAGCGCCCAACCGACTTGAAAACCCGATTCTTGTCGAGCGTGGCTGGATCGAGCGTATTCTCGCCGCCTTCCGCAG
>NZ_FCON02000485.1 GCF_001544535.1 Caballeronia choica
CTATTCGTTTTGCCGGAAGAGCCGATACATCTTAGTGACTTCGTGCAGCACGAGGAAGCCTCGCCATATCACAGTTGGACCGGGTGGTCGGTCATGCTTGCGATTCAGGTAGCCGCCCAGCATGGCTATCCACAACACGGCCTGCTTCAGGGACGGGACCTGCTTTGGCAGCTTCGTGGTGTGCTGTGTTTGGCAATACAGTGCCTGCCATTCGACGGGTTGCAGCAACACCTCGCAGGACAGGTCCGCGTCGATTCGCGACAGGAGGGTCGCATACAGGATGCGCCAGGCGATGACGGCAAACAGAGCGGTTGCTCGCACGAACCGGTCAAGACTCCCGAACTGGCGCGCCTCGACTTGGCATCCGCTTTTCAGTACGCGATGCCAAGATTCAATGGTCCAACGTCGTGCATACCACGCAAGCCGCTCAAGAATGTCATCAAGCGTGGTCGTTGCCACCGAACTTAGCAGCATCCACTCGATAGGCTCAACGCCTTCCGCAGGAGCATCTTCGATTGCGTGAATCGCAAATACATCGACTTCCGGCAGCCCCCTCGCGCGTCCCCTTGGAGGCCGCAATCGTACCGTTGCGCAACGTAACGTCAGGCCCGCGGTACGCTGCGGCTGATTGTGTCTGGCAGGCACCAGCAGTTCGGTTCTACCCAGGGGCGCAATGGCCTGAACGGCCTCCCACAGATATCCCTCGTGATGGCGCGCCCGGCGATTGACGGCCGCGCGAATCAGCCAGTCCACGCCTGCGGGACGTTCTGTGGCAAACAGTTCGTACAGGTCGCTCTCGCGGTCGCCGACGCAGACGAAGCGCGCATCGGCACAACGCTTTTTGAGCGCGGCAAGATGCGCGATCCCTTCAAGCCATTTGGCGCTTTCCTTCTCATGGATCGGACGGGTTTTGCGTTGATGCTTCTTGCCAAATTCCTCTTCGGGCCGCACCCACGTCTTCATTCCCAGCACTCCCAGCGGCAGGCCTTCGGGAGTGACAGCCAGCAAGCTGTGCATCATGAAACCGCGCAAATTGGTGTGATTTCCCGAGCCGTAGCCCAACCCTTCAGTAGCGGGAAGATGCGACAGGTTGAATTCCGTGGTGTCCTGTACGGCCAGCACAACCGGTACCGCCGTCATCCGATCCAGCGTCTGTGTGATGTGCGGCGCGAGGATGCCGTCGGTATC
>NZ_FCON02000486.1 GCF_001544535.1 Caballeronia choica
CTAGTGCAGTGCGTCACAAATAATGCAACTTAATTGCGATTTGTGAGTCTCTGTTTGCATGGAGGGAGAACTCATGAGAATCGCGGCCAAAGTTGAGTTAAGCGAAGCACAACGCAAGCAGTTAGAGGCGTGGGCTACTGGCCGAACGATTCCAGTCCGACTGGCGGAGCGCGCCAAGATGATTTTGCTTGCAGCACAGGGTAAAACAGACAAAGAGATCGGTACAGAACTGGCTATATGGCGTGGCACCGTCGCGCGCTGGCGCGGTCGCTTTATCGCTGACGGCGTGAGGGGAATCGAGCGGGATGAGACGCGACCGGGGCGCAAGCCGAAGATCTCCGCGCGTAAGGTCAAGACGATTGTGGCATTGACGACGCAAGGGCGTCCGGATAACGCGACGCATTGGAGCACACGCAGCATGGCAGTCGTGGCCGGTGTAAGTGCGGCAAGCGTGCGGCGCATCTGGCAAGCGCACGGCCTCAAGCCGCATCGCTTAGAGAGCTTCAAAGTATCGAACGACAAGCATTTCGCTGAGAAACTCGAGGACATCGTCGGACTATATCTTGATCCCCCGGAGCACGCTCTGGTCCTGTGTTGCGATGAGAAGTGTCAGATCCAGGCGCTTGACCGGACCCAGCCGGGATTGCCGCTTAAGCGAGGTCGCGGTCAAACGATGACGCACGATTACAAGCGCAATGGTGTGACCACGCTTTTTGCCGCGATGAACACGCTCGATGGGAGTGTCATTAGCGAGTGCAAGACCAAACATCGTCACCAAGAGTGGCTGAGCTTCTTGCGCAAGATTGATCGCAATACGCCTAAGACCCAAGATCTGCATTTGATCGCTGACAACTATGCAACCCACAAACACCCCGAGGTACAGGCGTGGCTCGCCAAGCACCCGCGATTTCACATGCATTTCACCCCCACCAGTGCCTCATGGCTCAACATGGTTGAACGCTTCTTTCGTGACTTGTCAGTGAACCAGTTGCGACGTTCGGCGTTCCGCTCGGTACCCGAACTGATCGACACGATCGAGCAATACGTGCAGAAACATAACCGCCATCCGAAACCGTTCATCTGGACAGCAAAGGCCTCTGACATCCTCGCGAAAGTCACGCGTGCCAGGGCCAAGCTTAATAAGATGCAATCCGTTTGACGCGCAGCACTAG
>NZ_FCON02000487.1 GCF_001544535.1 Caballeronia choica
CGCGGTTCGTTTGGCCGCGACGCGGGCGCGATCGGCGCCGCGACGCTGCCGATGTTCTTCAACTTTTCTCCGCGCGCGGGGATTCTCAAGGGCGCCGGTGCCCATACGAACGAGGTGAACTATGTCCAGTCCTGAGTCCACGCCGCCGCTGCTGGAAATGCGCGGCATCAGCAAAACGTTTCCGGGAGTGCGGGCGCTCGACAACGTGCGTCTCTCCGTCCATCCCGGGCAAGTGCATTCGCTGATGGGCGAAAACGGCGCCGGCAAATCGACGCTGATGAAAATCCTTTCAGGCGCCTATCAGGCCGATCCCGGCGGGCAGATCCTGATCGAGGGCCAGCCCGTCGTGATCAACGGACCGCTCGCGGCCAAGGCGCTCGGCGTCGCGGTGATCTACCAGGAACTGAGCCTCGCGCCGAACCTGTCGGTGGCCGAGAACATCCACGCCGGGCGCGAGTTGCGCGGCGCGATGGGCCTCATCGACCGCGCCGCGATGGAACGCGGCTGCGAGGAAGTGCTGAAGCGCCTCGGCGCGGCGTTCAAGCCGCATACGCTGGTGGGCGACCTGTCGATCGCCGAACAGCAACTGGTCGAGATCGCGCGGGCCGTGCATGCCCGGGCCCGCATCCTCGTGATGGACGAGCCGACCACGCCGCTCTCGTCGCGCGAAACCGACCGCCTCTTCGACCTGATCCGCCAGTTGCGCGAGGAAGGCCTCGCGATCATCTACATCAGCCACCGGATGGCGGAAATCTATGAGCTGTCGGACCGCGTGTCGGTGCTGCGCGATGGCGGCTATGTCGGCACGCTGGAGCGCGCGGACCTGTCGGCGGAAAGCCTCGTGAAGATGATGGTCGGCCGCGACATCTCGGGCTTCTACAAGAAGGAGCACGCGCCCTACGATCCGGGCAAGGTGGTCCTGCAAGTGCGCGACATCGCCGATGAAAGCCGCGTGCGCGGCTGCAGCCTCGACCTGCATTCGGGCGAAGTGCTCGGGATCGCGGGCCTGGTCGGCGCCGGGCGCACCGAACTCGCGCGCCTCATCTTCGGCGCGGAACCGCGCACGCGCGGCGAAGTGACGGTCGATGGCAAGAAGCTCAATCTGCGCACGCCGCGCGACGCGATCGACGCGGGCCTCGTCTATCTGACCGAAGACCGCAAGGGCCAGGG
>NZ_FCON02000488.1 GCF_001544535.1 Caballeronia choica
CACGTGCAGCACACGCCGCCCTTGCACGCATACGGCAGCGCAAGCCCCGCCTTCAGCCCGACATCGAGCACGCTCACGCCCACATACGGCAGGCGGAGCTTGCGCTTCTTGCCATCGATGATCAGTTCCAGGTCGGCCGTGGGCGTGTCGTCGGTGATCTCGATGGTCGGTGCGCCCGCCTGCGGCAACGGCGTGCCGAAGCGCTCCACGTGCACCTGTTTCGGCGGCACGCCCGCGTCTTTCAAGGCCGCCTCCGCTGCGTCCATCATCGGCCCCGGTCCGCAAATGAACGCTTCATCGATTTCAGCAGCGGGCGCGAGCGTCTGCAGAAACGCCGCGCACTTCTCCTGGTTCAGCACGCCGTTGAACAACTCGACGTCCTGCAAATCCTCCGACAGAACGTGATACAGCGAGAACCGGCTCATGAAGCGGTTCTTCAGGTCTTCGAGTTCCTCGGCGAACATGATCGCGTCGACGCTGCGGTTGCCGTAGACGAGCGTGAAGCGGCTCGTCGGCTCCGTTTCCAGCGTCGTCTTGATGATCGCCAGCACCGGCGTGATACCCGAGCCGCCCGAGAACGCCACGTAATGCTTCGCGTGATCCGCGTTCAGGTGCGTGAAGAAGCGGCCATCGGGCGTCATGACTTCGATCTCGTGGCCGGGCTGCAGCGTATCGAACGCGAAGTTCGAGAAGCGCCCGCCACGCACCCGCTTGATGCCGATGCGCAACTCGCCGTCGCGGTCGTAGTCCGTCACGCCCACGCAGATCGAATACGAGCGGCGCGTCTCTTCGCCGTCGATGTGCGTCTTCAACGTCACGAACTGGCCTTGCGTGAAGCGGAACGCGTCGCGCAGCTTTTCGGGGACGTCGAACGAAACGGTGACGGCATCGGCGGTCTCGGGCCGAACCTCGCGGATACGCAGGGGATGGAATTGCGGAGTCGACATGATTCGGGATCGTCTCAGTAGGGTTTGAAGTAGTCGAACGGCTCGCGGCAATCGAGGCAGCGATACAGCGCCTTGCACGCGGTCGAGCCGAACTGCGCGAGGCGCTCGGTGTGCACGGAGCCGCAACGCGGGCACGCGGGCTTGTCGTTGGCCGCGGCGCGCGGCACGAAGCGGATCGTCTTTTGCTGGGGCGCGGCCGCGTGGCCGCAGTTGCCGGTGGG
>NZ_FCON02000489.1 GCF_001544535.1 Caballeronia choica
GAAGACGGCATATACGATCCGGCTTACTTCAACGACCGCCTGCTGCTCGGTCTGAAGGGAACCATGAGCGAGGCGGAGTTGCACGTGCTGAACGCGCGACTGCAGGGTGGGATTCGAAACAAGGCGCGGCGTGGCGAACTCGAACTACCACTTCCCATCGGGCTGGTCTACCATCCAAACGGCTTGGTCGAGATCGACCCGGATCAGCAAATCCACGCGAGCCTGCGACTGCTATTCGATACGTACAGGCAGACGCGCTCCGCAAGCATGGTTGTGCGTCGGTTCCGTCGCGAAGGTTGGTCCTTCCCGCGCCGGATCCGTCGTGGCATCGGCAAAGGCGAAGTACACTGGGGAGCACTGAACACATCGCGCGTTCTGCAGGTCCTCCACAATCCCCGATATGCCGGTGCCTTTGTTTTCGGTCGAACGAGAACTGCACGTAAGTTGGACCTGACGAGTACGCGCCTGAGGGTCGCACAATCCGACTGGCAGGTTCTAATACGAGACGCCCACGTCGGCTACATAGACTGGGACGAATTCGAGCGGAATCAGGTGACTCTCAGGCAAAGCGCCAGCGGTTTCGGTTCGCAGCTTGTGCGAGGTACGAATCCTCGAGAAGGAGTTGGACTGTTACAGGGTCGCGTCGTTTGCGGCATATGTGGCAATCGCATGAGTGTGCGCTATCAGAAGGCAAGCGGAAGAATGGAACCGTACTACGTATGTCACGATGTCGCCGCTCACGATGCGGGCAAGTGGTGCCAGTCGGTACGTGGGCGCGCGATCGATGATGCAATCAGTGCGTTGCTCATGGAGACGGTTGGGCCGGCCGCCATCGAAGTAGCGCTCGCAGTCGAGGACGAGATCGCCGGGCGTATTGAGCAAGCCAATTCCATGCGTCTGAAGCAACTGGAACGCGTGCGTTACGAAGCCGATCTCGCCCGCCGTCGCTATATGAATGTCGATCCTGCAAACCGGATGGTTGCCGATACACTCGAAGCCGACTGGAACGACCACCTACGTCGACTCGACGTGCTGCAACAAGAACATGATCGCCTATGCCAGTCAGACCAGAATCTGCTTGGAGATGAGGCTCGTGCTCGTATCTGCGCTCTCGCAGATGACTTCGCCAACGTATGGAACGACAAGCGTGTTGAATCCATCGA
>NZ_FCON02000490.1 GCF_001544535.1 Caballeronia choica
CTCGCCCGCGAGGTGGAAAACGCGACGATTGTGTTTGTCGTGTGCGATCGAGGTGACCGATACCTGTCGACCGGTGCGTTTCCCGCGTGAGCCGGCCGATTTCGTCGGCAAACGCATCACCCCAGACAGGCGGTGGCAATTTACCGGATCTCGCTCAGTTCGGCTATTTCCTTAGGCACTGCCGGTGCGTCTTCGAACAGCACGCCACATGAGACGCGGCGCAGCAACACCGCGTGATTGTCGCTCGTCCACCATCGCGCGAACGCGCTTCCTGAACGGTGTCCGATCACGATCAAATCTACCTTCAGTATGTTCGCAAGGCGAGCAATCTCATCGAGAGGGTTGCCCACCAGCAGGTGGCCAGTGGCCGCCACCCCCGAGCTACGCAACCTGGCCACGCCGTCCCGAAGAATTTCGGTGGCGGCCTGCGCGTCGAGCTCGAATTCGACTGCGCTTGGCACGCTAAGGCCGCCTGACCAGTCGCAGCAGTCGAGTATTGCGAGCAAGTGTGCTTCGGCGTTCATTTGTGGGGCAAGTGCCGAACCGCACCGCAGGGTCGCCTGACCACTCGCCGTTCCGTCGTAACAGAGGAGGATGCGATCGAATTGCGACACTGTGATGGCCTTCCCCGATCAAATCGACAGCACGATGGCACGGTCGGCACCCGCCCCTTCGATCTCAGGTGATGAGCGGAACAGCCTCGATCAGCGCGAACCCGAGCAATGCACCGATTACGGCGCCGACCAGCTTCGGATGCCAGCGATTGAGATGCAGTGCGCCAAGCAGCGCGCCGACCAGAATCACGCCGAGCAGTGCAGACACGACGATCAGATAACCCATTTCGAAGTCGCTGGTAATAATCACGATCGTTCACCTCCTTCGGTTGACCTTCTGGACGACTTGGCAGGGCTCACTCAGACAACGCGAAATTGCCTCTGCGTCGCAGAAATACATTCGATCGACGACTCTATTATAGATCACAACGTGATGTAAATATCAAGCGATGCGCTCTGGGCCGACCTCAGCGCTGGTGCGCGTGCAACTCACCCGTTGCGGTCCATACGCGAAAAGCGCGTTCTCAATCCCTGCGGGTGGATCCGTCGAAAGCGCTCTTTTTTGTGCTCCTCGTCGAAGTGAGCGAGCGACGGCTTGACCAG
>NZ_FCON02000491.1 GCF_001544535.1 Caballeronia choica
AGATGTCACTATGCTCAAGGATCTCGCAGGGTATCTTCTGGGACTGGTTGGCAAGCGACTGGATGTGCGGGGAGTCATTACCCACGAGCAACTGCCTGTCGCCATCGAACGCCTTGAAACTGCGATCGTCGACGACGAAAAATTTGCCGCAAAAGACGACGCTTTCCATCGTGCGGTGCACGCGAATTGTCGCGAGCATCGCGCGGGACTTTCACAGCAGGCCTACCCGTTTCTAGACATGCTGCGCCAGGCACGAGAACACGAGGCAGACATCATCTGGGGTCTCTGACCGCGTCGTGCGCGTAGTTGAAAGAAGGGACTCAAGGCGAACACGCGGACGTTGGATTCAAGGGAAACGCACATGAAGTTCTTGGCCTTTATCGTGCTGTGGGGCGTTCTCGTTACCGGGGCACCCGGCCAGCCGCGGCTATCAGCGGTGAAGCCATCGGCCTCCGGTCGATTTCTTGCGGCCACGGCGGGCGCGCTTCCACGCAGTGGCGGTTACCACCAGGCGCTTGCGGCAACTGGCGGGCCGAATCAAGCAGCGGTCAAAGTGATGGGGCCGTACGGGAACGTACTTCCTAATCTTGCCGATGGCAATCCTTTTATTGTTGTCACGTGGCGCAGTCGCATAGGGGGCGCCCCGCGAGTGCAGTCCGAACACGGCTTTAAGGCGAGACCGGCGTCCGGCGAACATGTGATGTTTGTCTGGCCCGCAGCCTGAGTCGTCGCAAATAGCCGACGACACGCGTGATAATCGGCTCTGCACGGAGACGCCGGCGCACCTGAAGCCGTAAAAAGAGAGGCTCTGGTTTTCGGGTACACCGAAGCGGCTGCGACGAGCAGGAACGTGTGCCGCCCGCGAACCGGCGGCGCGCTATGTCGATTCGAAATATTCCCGTTCGCTGCCGTAGGTCTGACCGGCCGTTATATAGCCCCGTCTTGCTGCATCGCCTAGCGCAGGTCACCAACGCCGAAAACCTCCGTGTGAATTCGCGATGCGTCCACGCCCAGCGTTTTCAATGTGTCGACCTGCGCGCGCATGAACGGCATTGGCCCGCACACGAAGTAATCAGCGTCGCGAAGCAGAACCGCTTCGCGGATCGCTGCGAGGTCAAGCCGTCCGATGAAATCGTAGTCTCTGCC
>NZ_FCON02000492.1 GCF_001544535.1 Caballeronia choica
GCAGGACGGGAATCGAGCACGAGCCACCAGAAGAGCAGGCCGTCGATCACCATGCTCCAGTTCATCACGCGATACAGCCGGTAATCGAGCATCGCCTTGAAGTGGATCGGCGAGAGTAGCCAGAAGTAGATCAGCCCGACAAAGAGCGTCACCGCGACCACCGGATTGAACAGCACATCGAGCGTGACGCGCACCACTCTCGTGCTCATCGCGGGACGCATCCAGCGCTGGCGCCAGTTGAACGGGATGCCCGAGCGCAACGCGGCGCCCGGATACGACAGCGCGATCAGGAATGGCCCGACGTGATGCAGCACGAGATGCTGCAATCGATGCATGAAGAATTCATGCTCGAAGTAGTAGTCGAGCCGCGTGTGCAACGCAATATAGATTCCCGCGAGACCGAGCCAGAACGCGGCCCGACGTGCTAACGACATTCTTGCGTGTCGCGCGCCGCGTGTAAACAGAACCGCTGCAATCAGGACGGCCGCCACGACGGTCGGTGACGGCTCCCACGGTTCGAGCCAGTAGGCGATCGCCTCCATCATGACTGGGTCGGATCGATGACGCGTCGCAGATCGTGCGCGATGGCGTCGACGGAATCGTTGTCGGTGGCAAGCAGGCGCGCGTGGCCTTGCGCGTCGAAGATATACACCGCCGAACTGTGCGTGACTTCGTACGAGCCGTCGGGGTCGCGCTTCTCCGCCTGGTAGGCCACGCGATAACGCTTCGCCAGCGATTCGATCGCGCGATCCGAACCCGTCAGGCCGACCGCATGCCGTGCGTCGAACGCGCGCACGTATGAATGCAGCGCGGCGGGCGTGTCGCGGGCGGGATCGACGGTGATGAAGACGATTTGCGCACGATTGGCGTCTGCGCCGATCAGTTGCAGCACCTGCATGAGCCGCGCGATCGTTTCGGGACACACGTCCGGGCAATGCGTATAGCCGAAGTAGATGAGTGCCGCGCGGCCTTCGAACGACTGGCCGCTAACGGCGCGCCCGCTATCGTCGACGAGGGAGAACGACAGGTCGGGCAGGTGGCCGCTCACATCGGTGAGGCGCCAGGGTTCCGCAGGCCGGGAACACGCGGTGACGAGCGCGCAAAGCAACGCAGCGGCGAGGTAAAGGCGAACGCGGAGGTCCT
>NZ_FCON02000493.1 GCF_001544535.1 Caballeronia choica
CGCTGCTCTATGTCATTGAAAGTAAACGAGCTTTCTCGCTGTCGTGGCGCGACAGCGACGTTGTGTATAACGACATGGCCTCAAGGCGGTCCATCGTTTTTTCGAAGATTATCGAGTCGGTGCCGGGATCGGGAATTCTGCAAATCACGCGCGAACGCACTTGGGTGGCAACGTCTTCGTTTTGAGGTTTCCAGTCACTAAAAACAAAGTCGTCGATAGTAATCGGGAGCAAAATATCACCGCCTCCTTCTCTTGCTTCGCGCTCGAGAACCCGCTCGAGCTCGTTCAGGACACCGCTTCGTCCTAGAGAAGTGCGTGAGCAGACGAGCAGCACCCGATCGTAGGAATTCACGCCTACGTGCATGACCCGGTGCAATTTTTCGCCGGGGACTGAGTCATCGGGGAAAAACCATGTTTTTATCCCTCGCGACTTCAGCGACTCGTTGATCTGTCGTGCAATCAGTTCGTCGCATCCTCCATATGAAATGAACAAGGTCGAGTAGCGTGTTGTACGCTTCCCCTCATCGTTAGAGCCGTGCTTCCTGCGCAAGTGGTGGAGTAGCCGCGCCTTGTCAGTCTCGGACACGACATCGGCCAACCCCGCTTTCTGTACGCCCGCCTCCTGCAGTATCTCGAGCAGCAGGTTTGTAGGCATTTGCAGTTCCGCGGCAAACTCGGCTACGTTGCTACTTGCCATTCATTCCTCTCTTAATGCAAGGACCGAACCTACGGTCAGCATCGGGTCATGCGGCCCACGGCGGGCGTCAGCTCAATGTTCATCGTCCTCTACTGCATTGATGCAGTTCCCACGTCAGTGTACCTCCAGAACCCCGAGGGATTTATTTCTCCACCAGTCCCCCTCACCCACAAGAGCGGGCGGCCGCGACCGAATGCCGTGTCAATGTCATGTCAATGTCCCCGCTAAGTTCAAATGTCGGGGTTCCAGCCAAATAGAAATGTCGGGGTTTGATCCGATTTTTCTCTCGTTCTTAAAGGCCAGTTCAAAAAGATCTCGGAAGGGCTGTTTACTTTTCCACGAAACGGTTAACCTTGGATACCTGAACAACGGATCAAGGAATGCCGGCACCTATCATCGATGACGAACTGTGGGCACTGATCGAACCGCTACTTCCG
>NZ_FCON02000494.1 GCF_001544535.1 Caballeronia choica
GGATTGATTATTCAAAGGAGATGACGATAGTGAAAGCAGTGCGCGTAATACCGACTCCGTCGGGCGGCAAAGTGGAGATCCAGGATATTCCCAAGCCGGTAGCCGGTCCGGGCCAGGTGCTGGTCAGAGTGCGTTCCGCCGGCCTCAATCGCGGCGAGATAAATCAGGCTCGCGATCTGCGCTCGGGCAACACGATCACCACCGGCGTCGAATTTGCCGGCGAGGTGGCCGCGCTCGGCGAAGGCGTGAGCGGCTGGCGCGAAGGCGACCGGGTCATGGGGCACGGTCGAGGCTGCCAGGCTGACTATGTGCTGGCCGACCCGCGCGCGCTGATGGCGGTGCCGCCGGGGCTGTCGTGGGTCGATGCGGCCGCCTTCCCCAATGTGTTCATCACCGCCCACGATGCCGTGGTGACCAATGGCCAGTTGTGCGCCGGCGAGTCGGTGCTGATCAATGGCGCGTCGGGTGGTGTTGCCATGGCGGCGATCCAGATCGCATCGCTGTTGGGGGCGAAACCCGTGATCGCGCAGTCGCGCTCGGCAGCGAAGCTCGACCGGCTGGCGCAGTTCGGCGTTGACGTGAGTATCGATTCATCGCGCCAATCACAGGTCGATGTCGTGATGGCCGCGACCGACAAGCGTGGCGTCGATCTCATCATTGACACCGTGGGCGGCCCGGTCTTCGAGGCGAACATGCAAAGTCTCGCGATCAAGGGGCGGCTGGTCAATATCGCGCGCCTGGGTTCGGCGACCGCGCAGATTGACCTGGGCCAGCTCTGGCTCAAGCGCCTGAAGCTGATCGGCGTGACCTTCCGCACCCGTACTGAGGAGGAGCGGCTCGAGTGCATCCAGGCGTGCGCCCGCGACCTTTTACCGCATCTCGGTGCCGGGCGCATCCGCCTGCCGATTGACCGCACCTTCCCGATGGACGCGATTGGCGAAGCGCATGCATACATGATCCTCGACCAGCACATCGGCAAGATTGTTCTTACCACAGACTAAATTTCAAGCATACGCAAAGGAGACATTCATGGCTATCCAGATCACGCCGCTCACCGGTTCGGTTGGCGCGCAGGTGCAAGGGGTCAACCTGAACGAGCCAGTCGACGTCACGACCTTCGAGGTGCTGCATCG
>NZ_FCON02000495.1 GCF_001544535.1 Caballeronia choica
TTCGGGTGCTTCGGGTGCTTCGGGTGCTTCGGGTGCTTCGGGTGCTTCAGTCGTTTCGGGCGCTTCGGCGCCTGCGCCTGTCTCGGGCGCTTCGATGGTTCCGGCCGCCTCCGCCTTGCAGCCGTCGTCGGAAACCAGGCGATGAAAACGCCGCGTGCCCTCACCCTGACGCTGCTGCCGGTCGTCTGCGCGCTCGCCGCGTGCATCACGGTCGGCCCCGACTACACGCTGCCGCAGGACGCCGCGATCAACGCGCCGCTCGCGAACACCCCGCTCGACGGCGCCGGCGGCAAGGTCGCCTCGCCGCAGACGGTCCCGCCGACCTGGTGGCGCCTCTACGACGATCCCGTCCTCGACAGCCTCGTGCGCGACGCGCTGAAATCGAACACCGACCTGCGCGTCGCGGCGGCGAATCTCGCGCGCTCGCGCGAGGCGCTCGGCGTCGCCGAGGCGCAGGGCGGCTTTTCCGGCGGGGCGTCGGCGGCGGTCAAGCGCGCGCAGGAATCGGGCGAGCAGTTCCTGATCTTCGAAAAGTTGCCGGTGGTGAATGAAGGCGACATCGGCATCAGCGTGTCGTATGAAATCGATCTGTTCGGCACGCTGCGGCGCGGCGTCGAAGCCGCGCAGGCCGACAGCGAGGCCGTCCAGGCCGCCGGCGACGTCGCCCGCATCACGGTGGTCGCGGACGTCGTGCGCGCGTACGTGGAGAACTGCTCGGCCGCCGAGGAACTGGCGATCGCGCAGCAATCGCTCGACTTGCAGAAACAGCGCGTCGCGCTCACGCGGCGCCTGCGCGACGCCGGCCGCGGCAACACGCCCGACGTGACGCGCGGCCAGACCCAGGTCGACACCCTCAACGCCGACATCCCGCGCTACCGGGCGCGCCGCCGCATCGCGCAATACCGGCTCGCGATGCTGCTCGCGCGCGCGCCGTCCGACTTGCCGCCGGGCGTGCTCGCGTGCCACGCAACGCCGCGCATCAAGAATGCGCTGCCGGTCGGCGACGGCGCCGCGCTGCTCCGGCGCCGTCCCGACGTGCGCGAAGCAGAGCGGCGGCTCGCGGCATCGACGGCGCGCATCGGCGTCGCGACCGGCGCGCTGTATCCGACCGTCGCGATCGGTGTATCGGCGG
>NZ_FCON02000496.1 GCF_001544535.1 Caballeronia choica
TGGCCGAGAGCACCAGTTCAGCAAACTTCCCGCCAGAGCTGGCGTGGGAGTCTTCAATGGCAACTTTCGGGGAGAGAGCCGAATGCGTACTGCCGGCCAGAACCCGTTATTTGCACCCGCCGTGGAGTTGCTACAAAGCCGTCATAATAAATCGACCGATCATCGCCGCGATCGCGCAGCCGTGATCTTGTGTTGGGCCGCAAGAAGCGCTATCCCATGCCTGGTTCTCGCCGGAAATTAGCTCCCCAAAAATCCTTCCAATCGGACACCAGCATTGTTTGCGGAATGGGCGACTACGGCGCCGGGCAGACCGTGCAAATACATCATGACCCCGAACCCAATTCCCGAGACGAGCGTGTCGCGATACTGCTTGCTGCGCGGGTCGACGTTGTGCGCACCCGCGAAGAGCGACACCGAGATCGCTCCCGATAGGAGACTTGCCGCCGGTCGAGGTACGCCGACGGCCATCAAACCGAGAGCCAGCCCTTCCTGGACACCAATGCGGAAGATCGACTCTTCCAACAACGGCGACACGAGTTCTGTGGCAAGGCTATCGTTGACCCAGCTCAGTTGGGGGGTGTTTGCTATCTTGGTACTGACCTGCCGCTGCGGACTTCCGATCGTGAGTGACGCATTCATGTAGCCAATAGCGACAGAATTCGGCACCACATCGAGGAGCTTATCGATCGCATCGGCGATATGGACGTTATAATCCTCCTTGACTTTCTTCGTTAGCCAGGTCGCACCACGTATCGCCACGGCACCGACTATCCCGGCCATGGTTTCCTCTGGAAAGAAATATCCGCCAATTGCAACAGTTGCAACGAACCCCCCATTGCTGACGAATACTCGTGCGGCCTTGCCGGAGTAGTAGACGAGCCCGCTCGCCCCATTGTAGAGCATGAGCCCCAGATCTTCTGGCCAACCCATCGGCAGATCCTCCCCGCTCTCGGCACCAAAGGCACACCGAGCGGCGATGAGTCGCTCAGAGCAGCCGTGACCACTCAACTATATTACTACTTTTCCCCATAGCCGACCGTTGCAGAGGGCGGCTTTGGGCCGAACCCTGCCTTATGCAAGTCGCATACACACCTACCCCTAGGACGGGAGCGAACGGCAGCACGCGACCC
>NZ_FCON02000497.1 GCF_001544535.1 Caballeronia choica
GGCGGCCTCAAAAGCGAGGTGCAACACCTATCTCGTATAAGGTGTTGCAATGCCCGACAAAACTACTTCATACCAGCAGCTTCAACCTGAAGAACGCCTCGCCATCGCAAGCCTACGACTGCAAGATGTGAGCATTCGGGCCATGGCCCGAATGCTCGGGCGCTCGCCGTCCACCGTGAGCCGTGAACTGACGCGGAACAGTTCTCCTGCTGGCTACGCATCAGTGCCAGCTCAAGCGCTATGCGCCTCCCGCCGTAGCGCTGGTCGCCGCCCCGCCAAGCTTTGCACGCAAAGCGTTCGCTGGCGGGTTGTGCTCACCCTGCTCGAGTGGAAGTGGTCGCCCCAGCAGATATCGGGCACACTTAGGCGCATGTATCCGACCGATCCGACCCAGCACGTATCGCATGAAACCATTTACACGGCTATCTACGCTCAGCCGCGTGGCGAATTGCGCCGCCAGTTGATTGCCTGCCTGCGCCACGGCCACAGCACCCGTATGTCCCGCACGCGCGGTACAGACCGACGCGGGCAGATTCCCGACATGGTCAGTATCCACGTGCGCCCGCCCGAAATCGAAGACCGCCTGCTGCCTGGTCATTGGGAAGGCGACTTTATCAAGGGCGCCGGAAATCAATCGTCTGTCGGCGTCCTGGTCGAACGGACCAGTCGTCTAGTGCTGCTCGCCAAGATGGAAGACGCCACCGCCGCTTCAGCGCTGGCGGGCTTCTCGGCCAAACTCAATTCGATTCCCGAACCCCTGCGCCAGAGCTTTACGTACGACCAGGGCAAGGAACTCACGCGGCATCAAGAACTCGCCGCCGCCACCGGCGTAAGCGTGTACTTCTGCGACCCGCACAGTCCCTGGCAACGCGGGACCTGCGAAAACACCAACGGATTGCTGCGACAGTACTTACCTAAGGGCACCGACCTCTCGGTCTACACTCAGGACGAGCTCGATGCCATCGCCGACAGCCTGAACAGCCGGCCGCGCGCAACCCACGCGTTCCATTCGCCATTCGAGGTCTTCGCTGCGACACTTGCCTCAGCGGGTCAACCTCAAAGCGCTAAACATTAACCCCCTCGTTGCACTTCGGTTTGAAACCGCCCA
>NZ_FCON02000498.1 GCF_001544535.1 Caballeronia choica
GTGATTGTCTACGTGATTGCCACGCAAGGCGTCAGCGCGATGACGGTCATCTTCTCCGTCTACGTGTTCGTCGCGGGCCTGGCCGACAATGTGCTCAAGCCATTGCTGCTGGGCCGCGGCGTCGCCGTACCGATGCCGGTGGTGCTGATCGGGGCGCTCGGGGGCATGGTGACGGGCGGCATCATCGGCCTGTTCATCGGTCCCGTGTTGCTGTCGGTCGGCTATCAGCTGTTCTGGAGATGGGTAAGGGAGCCGGCGAAGCCGGAGCGCTTGAAAGAAGAGCAACAGGAAGAGAAACACGCCTGATGCAGCCGGGGCTGATCCATGTACCCGGCGGCACCCTGCGCGCGCCCATGCTGGCTGCTGCTGGCAATCGGCTGCATGAGCGGATGCATGAGCGGCTGCATGCGTGTGGGACCCGACTTTCATCCGCAGAACGAGAGTTGGGCGGAACACTGGAGCAGCGCATCGATCGAGCAGGTCACGCAGCAGGCATCACAGCCCGACATCCGGCAATGGTGGCGGATATTCGCTGACCAGAACCTCGAGGGCCTGATCGCGCAAGCCGATGCCAACAACGGCGATGTGAAGATCGCTGGCCTGCGCGTGCTGGAGGCCCGCGCGCAACTCGGCATCGCCCTCGCGGGACGCTATCCTCAGGTACAGCAGGCCAACGCCGACCTGCTTGCCGCGGCGCAGAAGCGCTCGGATGGATTCAATCCCCGGTCGGGCGCTTACTTGCAATACGGTGCGGGTTTGAGCGTCGGATGGGAGCTCGATTTCTGGGGGCGTTTCAGCCGCGCGATCGAGTCGGCCGACGCCGCGTTCTTTGCCGCGCAAGCCAACCGCGATGCCGCGCTGGTCCTGCTGCATGCGCAGGTCGCCGATACTTATTTCACGCTGCGCACGGCCGAGGCGCGCCTGCGTATCGCGCGCGAGAACGCCCAGTTGCAAAAGCGCAGCTTCGACATTGCGCAAAAGCTCTTCAAGAGTGGTGAGACCGACGAACTGGACCTCCAGCAGGCCAAGACGCAGTATCTGGGCACACTGAGCAGCATCCCCGATCTGGAAAGCCAGATCGTGCTCGCGCATCA
>NZ_FCON02000499.1 GCF_001544535.1 Caballeronia choica
CCCGCAAAGAACGGATGCTTATCGGCCTCGATGGCATCGGCGATCGAGCCGCTCTCGTCGTGCGCGCTGACGGTCACACCGAGCGTCGCGAGCGGCGCTTCGAGCGCCGGGTTGAGCCTGTAGCGATGATTGCAGAGAATGCTCGCCTGCGCGCCGAGCGTGGCCGCGATACGCGATCCCGGCACTAGGCTTATCGGCCGCAAGCCTGAGCGATGCAACAACACGCCATCCTCGCCAACATGAATCGGCTCGAAGCAGGCGACGCGCGCATCGGGCTGCGCTTCCTTCATGCCGATCTCATCGCTCTTCAACACGAGCCGCGCGATGGCCGTCGCCATTGACTGCATGCCGAGAGACAAACCCACGACCGGAATCGACGCCAGCCAGCCGAAACGCGCGGCCTCGATCTGTCCCGCCACGTGCGCGATGTCCGCGCCGCCCGGCAAAAGAATGCCGTGTGCATCGGCGAGCAAAGTTTCTGCGTTGTCGCGGTCGATGTCCTGTGCCGCGATGAAGCGCACGTCGAGATCGAGGCCGAGCGCATCGGCGGCGTCACCGAGGGCGGCGAGCGTCGCGGGGTATTGCTGATGCTGGTCGCACTCACGGCCTATCAGCGCAATCGTGATCGACGGACCGCTCGCGCGCGATGCGGCTTCTTCCGTGGATCGCCATCTTCCATAGCGATCCCGATGCGCTTGCAAAACCACGCCCGAACCATCTTCGACGAGCTGTGCGCTATCGGCTTCATGAACGACGCGTAACATCTCCACGTCTTCGGCGCATTGCGTAGGAAACGCATCGAACGATTGCACGAGGAGCACGATATCGCGCGTGCGCGCCAGCGCAAAAATCTCATGGCATGGTTCGGCAGTGTCGGGCAGGCCCGTGCGCGTGCGCCAGATCAGACCGCTCGCGACTAACCGTCCATCCGCTGTGACGTGCTGATGCGCATCGGGAAACCGCTGTTCGTCGAAATGCACGCCTGCGCAGCGGAGTTCGGCATTCAAAGTCCGGGCGAACAGCGCGGGAAGGGCGCCGAATTGCGCCGGCTCGGGGGTAGCGTCTTCGATGAGATAGAGCATGGAAGGCCATCC
>NZ_FCON02000500.1 GCF_001544535.1 Caballeronia choica
GGCTCGGTCAACTTCATCGCCACGCTGGCGCGCATGCGCGCACCCGGCATGTCCATCGACCGGGTTCCCGTGCTCGTCTGGGGCACGCTGACGGCTTCCGGTGGCAATTTGCTGGCCGTGCCGGCGGTCAGTCTCGCCTTCTTCATGTTGTGGCTCGACCGGCAGTTCGGCACGCATTTCTTCGATGTCTTGAATGGCGGCAAGCCGCTCCTTTGGCAGCACATGTTCTGGATGTTCGCGCACCCGTGGGTCTATGCCGTGGTGCTGCCTGCGATGGGGATTGTCTCCGATGCGTTGCCTGTCTTCTGCCGTCGGCCGCTCGTCGGCTACACGCCGGTGGCACTGGCGACGGTCGCGACGATGGTAGTGGGCTTTATCGTGTGGATCCATCACATGTTTGCCACCGGAATTCCGGCGCTCGCCCTGGCGTTCTTCGGCGCGGCCAGCATGGTGATTGCGATCCCCAGCGCGGTCGCCACGTTCGCATGGGTCGCGACGATCTATACCGGCCGTCCGGTGTTCAAGGTCCCCTTCTTCTATTTCGCTGGCTTCGTGCTGCTGTTCGTGATCGGCGGCGTGTCCGGCGTGATGACGGCCGCCGTTCCGCTCGACTGGCAACTCACCGATACCTATTTCGTCGTGGCGCATCTTCACTACGTGCTTCTTGGGATCAATGTTTTTCCGGTGATCGGCGGCATCTACTTCTGGTTTCCCAAGTTCACCGGTCGCATGATGAGCGAACGCATTGGCAAGCTCGGCTTTGCGGTTCTGTTCATCGGGTTCAACGTCGCCTTCTTTCCGATGCACATCGCGGGTCTCCTTGGCATGCCGCGCCGCATCTACACCTATCCCGCCGATATGGGATGGAATACCGTCAACCTGATCACCTCGCTCGGGTCGTTCGTGTTCGCGCTTGGCGTGCTGATCTTTCTGTTCGATCTCGCATGGAGCTACAAGCGAGGCCCGGCCGCTGGCGACAATCCTTGGGACGCACCCACGCTCGAGTGGTCCATTCCGTCGCCTCCGCCGCCTTATAACTTTGCGACCGTCCCGTTTGTCGGAAGCCGCCATCCGTTGTGGGAGA
>NZ_FCON02000501.1 GCF_001544535.1 Caballeronia choica
TGCGTATTCCGGTGATCGTGACCGCTCATTCCGGCTGAACGTGACCGCTGCGCATGAGATGGTGGTACGCGACTAGATCGTACTATCTGCGGTCACGATGGGTCGATAGTTTGCTCCTTTTTATTGGCTGTCGGTCGCTCTGTGCGGAGGGAGTCGCCTGTCAGATTAAAGCGATGATGGCGCTGCATAATGCGGTCGAGGATGGCGTCGGCGATGGTGGCGTCGCCGATCCACGCATGCCAATGGTCAACAGGCAGTTGACTCGTAATGATCGTGGCTTTATTCGTGGCGCGGTCGTCAATGACCTCCAAGAGATCGGATCGAGTCGTGCTGTCGATGGCGCCCATGCCCCAGTCGTCCAAGACCAACACGTCGGTTTTGGCTAATTGGAGCAGCCATTTTCCGAAGGCACCGCTGCCATGCCGGATGCGTAGTTCTTCCTGCAGTCGGGGCACGCGCTGATAGAGAGCGGAGTACCCCCGCCGACAGGCGTGTTGCGCCAATGCGCATGCAAGCCAGGATTTTCCGGCGCCGGTTGGACCGGTGATCAGGACGCTGTGACCTGCACTCACCCAGTCTCCTAATGCCAGGCTCATTACCTCGCGTCGGTCGATCCCGCGGCCGGAGCGGGCGTCGATATCTTCAATCGCCGCCTGCGCATACTTGAGATGCGCGTTCTTTAGCAGGCGCAGCAACTTGCGGTCGTTGCGGCAATGTACTTCGCGGTCAACTAGCAGCGCCACGCGTTCTTCGAAGCTCATCGCAGCCATGCCGGGTTGAACCAGTTGGTCTTCCAAGCCAGTAGCCAGGCCGTCCAGTTTCAAGGTGCGCAGCTGTGCCAGAGTGGTGTTCATCATCATTTCTGAATGCCTCATTGATAGTAGCCGGGGCCGCGCACGTGGGCGTGATTGGGACTGACCCAGTCGCCAGCGGTTGCGGGCGCGCTTTGGTCGCGGTTGTTCACTAAGATGTTGCGCACGTGGCGATACTGGCAGGCACCGATCTGCAATGCGAGCATGCAGCCCGCTTCAAGTCTGGGCTTGCCGAAACGCTTAGCCAATGACAGCAGACCCAGGCAGG
>NZ_FCON02000502.1 GCF_001544535.1 Caballeronia choica
GCACCAAATAGTGCCTTGCGCGTTATACGGGTATGAAGACGAAAACTGATGGCCGAAAACTGGATCAGGCGACGCAGGCACACCTGAGGAAGATGGTGGTGCAGGCGGTGCGCGGCGGCATGACGCGCGTTGAAGCGGGCCGAACGTTTGGCGTGAGCCTGCGCGCGATTGGCAACTGGATGAAGTCGGCACGAGAAGGCGGCTTGAGGGCGCTGAGACCGGCCAAGCGCGGCCGCCGACCGGGAAGCGGCCACCTGAGCCATCGGCAGGCCGTGAGAATCCGCAAGCTGATCATCGAGCGGATGCCGGACCAGCTTGCGCTGCCGTTTTACCTGTGGACGCGGGGATCGGTCGCGCAGTTGATTGAGCGAGAGCACGGCATCAAGGTGTCGAAGTGGACGGCTGGCCGGTACCTCAAGGCATGGGGCATGAGTGCCCAGAAGCCTGTTCGGCGAGCGTACGAGAGAAAAGACGAGCAGATCGAGCGCTGGCTGAATGAGGACTATCCGGGGATCGCCAAAGAAGCGAAGCAGGAAGGAGCAGTCATCTATTGGGGCGACGAAATGGGACTGCGTAGCGATCACGTGAGCGGTACCAGTTTTGCCTTGAAGGGCGAGACACCGGTGGTGCGGGCGACCGGACAGCGTTTCGGCTGCAACATGATCTCGGCGATCACGAACCGCGGCGAACTGAGCTTCATGGTTTTCGAGGGAACGTTCAAAAATGCGACATTCATCGAGTTTATGAAGCGCATGCTCAAACAGGCCACGCGCAAGATCTACTTGATCGTCGACGGGCATCCGGTGCATCGGTCCGTCGCAGTCAAGCAGTTCGTCGCCGACAACGCGAAGCGACTGAGGCTGATCCGCCTGCCCGGCTACTGCCCCGAACTGAATCCGGACGAGCTGCTCAACCAAGATGTCAAGACCAATGCGCTCGGCAAAAGCAGACCGACCACTAAGCCGGAAATGATCGGCACGGTTCGTCGTCATCTGCATCGTCGGCAGAAGGAGCCTCACGTGATTCGCAATCTCTTCAAGGAAAAGCATGTCCGCTACGCCGC
>NZ_FCON02000503.1 GCF_001544535.1 Caballeronia choica
GGTTGCGGAGCGTCCGCGAGCGCCGCGCCGATGAACACCATCGCGAGCACCGTGAAGATGTAGGCCTGCACGGCGCCCGTCAGCAGGTCGAGCGCCATCAGCGGGATCGGCACGAACAGCCCCGCGAGCGACAGCACGATACCGACGACGAACACGCCGCTCATCACGTTGCCGAAGAGGCGCACCGTCAGCGAGAAAGTCCGCGTGATCTGCTCGACCACGTTGAGCGGGATCATGATCCAGGTCGGTTCGGCGAAGGTGGCGAGATAGCGCAGCAGTCCGCGTGAGCGCACGCCATAGAAAATCGTCGCGCAGAAGACGACCAGCGCGAGCGCGGCGTCGGTCTCGATATGTGCGGTCGGCGGTTCGACGCCCGGCAGCAGCGACGCGCAGTTGCTGACCAGAATGAACAGAAAGAGCGTGCCGATCAGCGCGCGGTAGCGTTGCGGCTCGGCCTGCATCGTGTCGCGGATCTGCGTATCGATGGTCGTGACGAGCAGCTCTAGCACGGTCTGTATCTTCGATGGTACGAGCGACAGCCTGTGCGTGCAGAGTGCCGCGCCACCCGCGAGGATCGCCATGATCGCCCACGTCGTCACGACAGAAGCCGTGACGCCAATCGGGCCGACGTGAAACAGCGGCGTGGAGAGAAGCGGGGAGTGGATCATGGCGCGATCGCCCGATACCGTCGCAGCTTGACCGAGCGCGCCACGAGCAGGCCGGCGGCGCCGCATAGCAGCGCCCATGCGCCCAGCTTCGCCAGCACGAACAGGATCACGAGCAACAGGCCGAGGCGCGCGCACTGCATCGCCAGCGCTTTCCCGGGCGAGCCGAACGCCAGCAACTCGACGTTCCGGTGCAGCGTCGTGAAGTGGATCAGTCCGGCGATGAAGCCCGCGATCAAGCCCACGGGAATCTGCGCGGCTGGCGCCAAGTGCTCAATCATGATGCTGGCTCCGTGTTTGTCGATGCATCCATTTCCACGCCGACCAGAGGCCGAACGCGGCCCCGGCCATCAGCAGCGGCGCGGCAAAGAAAACGCCCGTGTGAAAGTGCTTGTC
>NZ_FCON02000504.1 GCF_001544535.1 Caballeronia choica
GGTTGCGGAGCGTCCGCGAGCGCCGCGCCGATGAACACCATCGCGAGCACCGTGAAGATGTAGGCCTGCACGGCGCCTGTCAGCAGGTCGAGCGCCATCAGCGGGATCGGCACGAAGAGCCCCGCGAGCGACAGCACGATACCGACGACGAACACGCCGCTCATCACGTTGCCGAAGAGCCGCACCGTCAGCGAGAAGGTCCTCGTGATCTGCTCGACCACGTTGAGCGGGATCATGATCCAGGTCGGTTCGGCAAAGGTGGCGAGATAGCGCAGCAAGCCGCGCGAGCGCACGCCGTAGAAAATCGTCGCGCAGAATACGACCAGCGCGAGCGCGGCGTCGGTCTCGATATGAGCGGTCGGCGGTTCGACGCCCGGCAGCAACGACGCGCAGTTGCTGACCAGAATGAACAGAAAGAGCGTGCCGATCAGCGCGCGGTAGCGTTGCGGCTCAGCCTGCATCGTGTCGCGGATCTGCGTATCGATGGTCGTGACGAGCAGCTCTAGCACGGTCTGTATCTTCGATGGCACGAGCGACAGCCTGTGCGTGCAGAGTGCCGCGCCACCCGCGAGGATCGCCATGATCGCCCACGTCGTCACGACGGAGGCCGTGACGCCAATCGGGCCGACGTGAAATAGCGGCGTGGAGAGAAGCGGGGAGTGGATCATGGCGCGATCGCCCGATACCGTCGCAGCATAAGCGTGCGCGCCACGAGCAGGCCGACGGCGCCGCATAGCAGCGCCCATGCGCCTAGCTTTGCCAGCACGAAAAGAATCACGAGCAACAAGCCGAGTCGCGCGCCCTGCATCGCCAGCGCTTTCCCGGGCGAGCCGAACGCGAGCAACTCGACGTTCCGGTGCAGCGTCGTGAAATGGACCAGTCCAGCGGCGAAGCCCGCGATAAAACCCACGGGAATCTGCGCGGCCGGCGCCAAGTGCTCAATCATGATGCTGGCTCCGTGTTTGTCGATGCATCCATTTCCATGCCGACCAGAGGCCGAACGCGGCCCCGGCCATCAGCAGCGGCGCGGCAAAGAAAACGCCCGTGTGAAAGTGCTTGTC
>NZ_FCON02000505.1 GCF_001544535.1 Caballeronia choica
GGATCGCGGCCAATTTGTGAAAGCTGCTCGTGAATTTTCGAGCCCAGCTTCTCGCCCTTTTGAAGAGGACGTCGCGCGACGCCGGTGCGCTTAACGTGACTCCACACCAGTTCATCTGGATTGAGGTCCGGTGCATAACCGGGCAGGAAATGCAAAGTCAACTTGCCCCGCGTACTGGCGACATACTCCTTAACGATCGCCTTCTTATGCGCTGGCAATCCGTCGACGATCAGATGAACCGCTCTTTTTCGATTGAACATCAACTTCTTGAGCAATTCCACGAACAACTCACCGGTAAGTCCCCCTTCATAGGTTGCAAACCAAAAAGCCCCCTTCGAATTAACAGCCGACGCGGCGCTCATGCTTTGTCGCTCGCCGGGCCGCTCGACCACGGGCGTTTCACCGCGCGGCGCCCACGTCCTGCCATGCACCGAGTCAGCACGGAAGCCTGATTCGTCCCAGAAGAAAATGTCCGCTTTCTGCTCGCGAGCCTTCCTGGCAATGCTCGGATAGGTGTCGCGTTGCCAACGCTCGATGGCTTCCGGATCACGCTGGTAAGCCCTCTGCAGCGGCTTTTGCGGCGTAAGGTTCAGGCGGGCGAGCATCGCGCCAATAGATGCCAGACTCAGCCTGACGTCGAATTTCTGTCGCACCAGCTCACGAACCAGGTTGCGCGTCCATAAGCCAAAATCAAACCCGTACTGCATTGGATTCTTGCCATTAACCCAGCGCAGGACCCGCTGCTCCTGTGTTGTAGTGAGCGTACGCGGGCGACCTGTGCCTTTGGTCGAGCGCAACGCCCGGACACCATGGCCACGACCTCGCGCTTGCGACCTGATCTTGTACGCCCACGAGCGATGCATCCCAAACGACGCCGCAACCTCATTTGGATGCTCGCCTTCGGCCATACGCTGAACTGCAAGGATGCGCATCTCTTCAAGAGTGTTGTGAGCAAGGCTCCGACCATCTCTTTTCATGGGCGTCCTCGTAAGAGCTATCGCTCAAGCATAGAGCATGTGTCCGCAAAATTCCTGACTTATGA
>NZ_FCON02000506.1 GCF_001544535.1 Caballeronia choica
AAATGACGTTCGCGTAAGCCCCGAAGAGGGGGCAACTTTGTCCGATTTCGCTCTCGGGCAAACCATTTGACGCGCATTGGAGAGCGAAACCGGGCCCGGCGTTGATGCCGGTCGCTGCGGCGTCAGTATCGACGGCTCAAATTCCGTCTGCCGCGCACACTCCTAGCCCCTCGCCCTACTTGACCCCAGGACTCACTGCCACCAATTGCGGCTCGAGCATGCGGTCGCCGCTTCTCGCCAGCCAGCACACCACACACGCCGCGATAATATCGAACACCGCGAGTACGACAAACAGCGGGCTATAACCGACCTGCGTGACCAGAACGCCGAACAACGCCGTGAATGCCGCAGCGCCCAGGTAACCCGCCATACCGCCCATGCCCGTGGCAGTGGCGACTTCGTTCTTGCCGAACACGTCGGACGTAATCGCATACAACGCACCCGACAAGGTTTGATGGGCGAAGCCGCCGACGCACAGCAGCGCAATAGCCGCGTAAGGGCTGGCCACCAGGCCGACACAGGCCGGCCCGACCATGCACAGTGCACCGAACACGAAGACCATCTTGCGCGACGTGAACAGCGAGACCTTCGCGTACTTATGAAACAGCGGACTGAGGTAGCCGCCGAGCACGCAACCAATGTCCGCAGCCAGAAAAGGCATCCACGCAAACAGCGCAATTTCCTTCAGGTTCATGTGCCGCTCGGTCATCATGTATAACGGAATCCACGCATTGAAAGTCTGCCAAGCCGGCTCCGACAGAATCCGTGGAATGCCGATCGCCCAGAAATTGCGGCTTCCGAGCATTTCAGTCCAGCTTTTCTTGGGCGCGCCGCCATCGCTATGCTTTGCCTCCTGCCCACTGAGGATGTAATCCCGTTCAGCGTCGCTCAGCAGCTTCTGATGACGCGGATGCTTGTACAGCAGCATCCACAGCGCGCTCCAGGCTATCCCCAGCACGCCGACGATCAGAAATGCCCATTGCCATTGCCCGTGCAGCAATGCCCAGACAACCAGCGGCGGTGCGAG
>NZ_FCON02000507.1 GCF_001544535.1 Caballeronia choica
AGGACGGCGTGCTGAAGCTGACGATACCGCGCCGCGACGAAGCCCGGCCGCGTCGGATCGAAGTGCGTACGAACTGAGGTCGGAGAGGTGGGCGGCAACGACAGGAGGAAATCGGTGGCGGTCATCAGGCCGCCACCTTCCCTACGGCGGAGGCTCGGTGCAGAGCGTCATACGGGAAAGCTGGCGCGGATACACAGTCAAGTACGGGCGGTGCTGGTGGGTGAGCAGTACGCGATTGCCCGCCCCGTGCGGCCTTCTTTTTTTACTCTGCGTTTATCTAAATTACGGATTACGTTCTCTTTGAGGGCGCATGCGCCGCGCGTGAGTCCACGCGTTGGCCCAGCGAACGGCGTGCTGCCGCTCCGCCACCGAGGTGGCGTTCTGGAAGCACGCTACGGCCGCGCTAACGCGGCTCGTTCATTACGGTCGCGCGTTGTCATGTCCTCCCCACTTCGCCGCCTGTTAGTTCAGGATAGCTACAAAGCGAACGTCAGAACCACCCATTGCGGACAAAACAAGCGTGTCCCGGTTGTGCGCCCGCGCGCTTTGCCTTCAGCATCGAGGAGACAATATGGACTTTGCAGAGCGCCTGCGCCTCGCGATCATAGAATTTGAGTGTATGACTTTCAGTAGCGGGCCAAAGAGGAGGTGATTTACAATACGTCCCGTCCCCCGGGAAGGAAGCGCCTTCATAGGCTAACCCGGAATCAATGACGCCAAAAAGAAGTCCGCCGAAGCGGGAAATCCCGTCACGTCGAGATTAATCAGATCTTTAACCACCCATTACTCCCGGCGCGGTGCTGCGCCCTTCCCTACTCGCGGCGGCGAATCACGGGGCGCAGAAGGCGCGACCAGCCCTTTCAGTCCGGCTTTACGCCGCGCTCGCGCAACATACGGGCGATCTCCTTAAATCGCGCCCGCGCCATCACGGGCACGTTCTATCTGTTACTGACGAGTGCATCAAATAGTGCCCTCTTCCTCAGGCGGCGTAGCGGACATGCTTTTCCTTGAAGAGATTGCGA
>NZ_FCON02000508.1 GCF_001544535.1 Caballeronia choica
TCATTCCCGTATTCCACAGGAGAGAAGCGATGAGCTACAAAAGTATCGTTGTCCATCTCGATGCCAGCGACCGCGCACATCCGCGCCTCGAACTCGCCCTGCGCCTCGCGAAGCGTTTCGAAGCGCATCTGACCGGTCTCTACGCGGTGTTTACACCCGAGGCTCGTTCTTTCTACGTGATGGCGGGCTCAGCCGAATACTTCGAAGCGCACAACGCGTTGCGCCGCGAGCGGCGTGGCGCACTCGAGCGGCTTTTCCATGCGGAAATGGCACGCGCGGGCGTGGACGGGGAATGGATCGAGGCACACGGTCATGCGAATCTGGCGGTGCCCCGCAGCGCCCGTTGCGCGGATCTCGTCATCGCGGGCCAGGACGACCCGAACGACCCGGAGTCGTACATCGGTGACCACTTTCCCGAAACGCTTGTGATGTCCGCAGGCCGGCCTGTACTGCTTGTGCCATACACAGGCTTCTTCCCGTCGGTCGGGGAGCGGGTGATGATCACCTGGGACGGCGGCCGCGAGTCGGCCCGCGCCGTGCATGATGCGCTGCCCATTTTGAAGGCCGCGAAGCAGGTGACCCTGGTCACGATCGATGCCGGCGGGGACGAACCGCACGGCACGCGACTTCCGGGCGCGGATATCGCCACGAGCATCGCGCGCCACGGCGTAAAGGTCGAGGTATCGGCGACCGAGTGCGTTGTGGGCGCGTCCGCAGGCGAACTGCTGCTATCCCGCGCCGCAGACCTGGGCGCAGATCTCATCGTCATGGGCGGCTACGGCCACGCGCGCTGGCAGGAACTCGTGATGGGCGGTGCGACCCGCACGATCCTTGCCTCAATGACACTGCCCGTCCTGATGTCGCACTGAGCATGTTCAGCCTTTCCCCATGTCGAGCCTATCCATGTACACACGAATTCTTGCTCCCATCGATGGCAGCCCGATCGCGAGCCACGCGCTCGACGAGGCGCTGAAAATCGCCCGCGAAAGCGGCG
>NZ_FCON02000509.1 GCF_001544535.1 Caballeronia choica
TGCGTATTCCGGGCGAGCGTGACCAGTAATTCCGGATTATCGTGACCGGTGATTCCGGCATCGTGACCAGCATTTCCGGCTGATCGTGACCGGTCTTTCCGGTGATCGTGACCGGCCCATTGACGAGTCATGCGTCGCCGGTTTCGCGGTGTCTGTCTGGCGATGATCGGCGTAGAGATGTTGCGTATTGTTCAACCCCGGTTGTGGATAACCTTCCCCGTTTTTACACGGAGAAGCAATGCCCACACCCCCAATGACGATACGCATGATCAAAGACGTGTTACGACTCAAGCACGAGTCCCAGTTCTCTCACGCCCGCATCGCGGCAACGCTGCAGATTTCCAAAGGGGTCGTCTCCAAGTACGTGTCGCTCGCCGCGGATGCCGGGCTGACATGGGACGAGCTACGTGAACTCGACGAAGTAGCCATTGCAGCACGTTTGCTGCCGGGCTCGCGCAGCAGCGCCTATGTGCCGCCGGACTATGCGCGCATACACCAGGAGCTGCGCCGCAAGGGCGTCACACTGACGTTGCTGTGGCAGGAATATGTCGACGCCCACCCCGGCGGCAAGACCTACCGGCACACGCAATTCTGCGAGCACTACCACACCTGGGCGAAGAGCCTGAAGCGCTCGATGCGCCAGGTCCACAAGGCCGGCGAGAAGCTGTTTGTCGACTACGCTGGCCCGACCATCGCGGTGGCCGATGGCACGCGCGCCCATGTGTTCGTCGCCGCACTGGGTGCTTCAAGCTACACCTTCGCTTGCGCCACGCCGCGCGAGACGATGGCTGACTGGATCGGCTCGATGGTGCGCGCACTGAGTTTCATTGGCGGGGCCCCCGAACTGGTCGTTCCAGATAATCCGCGGGCTCTGATTGCCAATGCCGACCGTTATGAGCCGCGCGCCAACGACACCGTGCTCGACTTCGCGCGGCATTACGGCACCTCGGTGCTCCCGGCCCGCGCACGGCGGCCGCAGGACAA
>NZ_FCON02000510.1 GCF_001544535.1 Caballeronia choica
GTGGTCGATGGAGCGGTGCTTGCTCCGGATGGCCAGCCGTTGGTCTATGCAGCGACCGGAGACCTGGATCAGAGCGACGATCTGTACGCGAAGGAGTTCTGCGAATGGAGGTAGGCAGTACACTTCCCCGCACATGCTGGTGGACCTCGTGATTATCCGACTCAAACCGGCCAAAAAGAGCCTTTCGGGAATTGGATTCGAGCGACGGAAATCAGGTTGATACCGGCCGTTCGACCACGGCCGGCGAGAGTTTCGGTAGGAGCCTCTTGCGCATGCACGTGGCGGTTGACGGGCAGAGGGCCGCGAACTGCCTGCACAACCGCACCTCGCTGGGTACGTCATCGCGGCTTACCCGTTCATAGCCAGCTCGCTCAAAAAAGCGTTGAGCCTCGCCATACGCTTCACCCTCTGGCAAAAAGTTTGGCGAGCGCAGTTGTTGTCAGTAGCCAGACCCCTCCTGTTGACCGAGTAAGCGTGCGTTGTCTTCGACCCGTTCGACCAGTTCCCTTGCGACACCTGTCCCGCGCCATTCTGACGTGAGGGCGAGCGATCGCAAGAGTGTGCTCGAACCAATCTGCTCAAGACCGCCGCTACCGACAACCGTTCCACTTGCGTTTTCGGCGACCAGAAATCCTTCGATTAGTGTCGTCGAAACGTCCTCTACAGGTAAGCCATGCTCGCTTAACAGGTTTCGGATTTCGCCCAGGTCGGCATCGTTGGCCATTCTTATCTGCATGACTGTCTGCTCACTCGAAATTTGCCTGATGCTCATCCCGTTTGCGCCGCCGTAGACGACTGCGAACAGGATCAACAATGCTGGTGACGTGCCTGCGCACATGAGCACAAGAACCGACGCCGAAAAGGCCGTCGTTGCGAAAGCTGCGGGGAAAGTCTCGCGTAATCACTGCGAAAACCGGATCGTATAGCGTCGCGGCCATTGCGACACCGAGGCCGATCCAGACGACGAATAGCGTTAC
>NZ_FCON02000511.1 GCF_001544535.1 Caballeronia choica
ACCCCTTCGCTGCATGTGGACTACAAGCGTTCACGCATCAAGCAGTACCACAAGGAGGGTCAGGCGCTACGTACCGATACCACCATCAACGACACCCGCGAGTTCGGCGTCCGGACGACTGCTGCGCAACTTGCCCGAGCTGCGCAGCATCGGCTTTGCCGCCAATCGGCGCATGCTCGAAATCGAACAGATCAGCCACGACTGCGCGTTGGGCGAAGACGCGTTTCAGGATCTGCAGCGTGCGCGCCACTTTCACGGGCAGCGGGCACCGGCGCTGCGCTTTGCCGACCCGAAGGTCCAGGCGCTGCTGCAGGCGCTGGTGATGTTCGTCTTCGTCGCGCGCGGCTTTACCAATCAAGACCTGCGGCAAGCCTACGCCGTGCTGCAAGGCCCGTGCGCAAGATGCGCGAGTACACGCGCGTATAGAAGAGTGCCGTTTGCAGTCCACGATTTTCTGGAATCGCAGCCTTGCCCGCCGGATAGCTACGCAACTGATCGGTGATAATTTTTGTGCGGCGGCGGGCTCGAGCGCAGCACCCGCTTCAAGAAGCATTGGCAGATTGTCGCGCCGCTTTTGCGCTTTTGCGCTTTTGCAGCAGGATGTCGAGTTCGGCGCCGTGCTCGTCGACTGCGCGCCATAGCAGGCAAGGCTCGCCGCGCAATGCCACGAACATCTCATGGCGCAACTGATAACGCCGACGGGAAAACGGTGACCACGATACAGCGATTTCGATTTCCTCATCGCGTCAACTTGTGCGAGCCCACGAGCAATCTGAAAACGCCCTTCAAGGGACGATCTATTGGGTTATGAAGGGTCGCAGGCGTTCCAATCGGCTCTGCGTGTGGGCAAGACGGAATCGACTGCTTTCCGGATTGACAAGCAGCAATCCAGCACCTCCCGCAGAGATCAAAACGCTAGCAGCAAGTATGTAGCCGTGACCGTACCCAACCGCCG
>NZ_FCON02000512.1 GCF_001544535.1 Caballeronia choica
ACCGGCCCCTCGACTTTCGGGCGCCCAACGTGGAGCACATCGCCGAGCGGGCAGAACGTAGCGCGAAACGTACCGTCCGATTGCGGAGCCAGATACACACCAGGCTGCATCGGAAAAACATCATCGCTCGCCGTGATCGCCGCGAGGTGCAAAGCGGCATTCACCGCGTGGGTCCCGGCCGTCATGCCGGCCCAGAACCACAACTCGAAGTCTTGCAGCGGATCGAACCGCCCGCGCAACGACTCGAGTCTGGCGATCTTCTCGAGATGGGACCCCACATTCATGTTCAGTTCTCCTCGCCCGTGATGGCAACTTGCCTCCATTGCAGTCAACGATAGTCGCCGCCTCCGCACGTGTCAATAACTTCTATATAGGACAATGGTTAATACCTATATAGGAGTTGGCGCAGTCAGCCTATTCTATTTCCTGTGGATACAAGGGTTTGCTGCGTTGACGGATCCCAGGTTTCTGTCCTAGAGTATTCATAACCTATATAGGAATTAAACAAATGTCTCGCGCCATCGTGCTTCATGCCTCAGACAATGTGGCAACGCTGCTTGACCCTGGACAGGAGGGGGAAACCTGCATCCTGCAGGGAGAACGATCCGGCCAGGTGACCCTGATGCAAGACGTCCCATTCGGTCACAAGGTTTGTATCGCGCCTGCCTCCGCCGGTACCAACGTGCTGAAGTACGGCCAGGTTATCGGCACCGCCCGCCGCGCACTCCGGGTGGGCGAGCACACCCACGTTCACAACGTTGATTCCACCCGCGGTCGCGGTGATCTGAATACGAGGTAATTACGCGATGAAAACATTTCTTGGCTATCGGCGCGACAACGGCGCTGTCGGTGTGCGCAACTGGGTGGCAGTCGTTTCCGTCATGGATAACTGCAATCCGGTCACCCGCACGATTAGTGAAGCGGTCGGCGGCACCATCCCGATCACGACC
>NZ_FCON02000513.1 GCF_001544535.1 Caballeronia choica
ACCGGCCCCTCGACTTTCGGGCGCCCAACGTGGAGCACATCGCCGAGCGGGCAGAACGTAGCGCGAAACGTACCGTCGGATTGCGGAGCCAGATACACACCAGGCTGCATCGGAAAGACATCATCGCTCGCCGTGATCGCCGCGAGGTGCAAAGCCGCATTCACCGCGTGGGTCCCGGCCGTCATGCCGGCCCAGAACCACAACTCGAAGTCTTGCAGCTGATCGAACCGCCCGCGCAACGACTCGAGTCTGGCGATCTTCTCGAGATGGGACTCCACATTCATGTTCAGTTCTCCTCGCCCGTGATGGCAACTTGCCTCCATTGCAGTCAACGATAGTCGCCGCCCCGGCACGTGTCAATAACTTCTATATAGGACAGTGGTAAATACCTATATAGGAGTTGGCGCGCTCAGCCTATTCTATTTACCATGGATACAAGGATTTGCTGCGTTGACGGATCCCAGGTTTCTGTCCTAGAGTATTCATAACCTATATAGGAGTTAAACAAATGTCTCGCGCCATCGTGCTTCATGCCTCAGACAATGTGGCAACGCTGCTTGACCCTGGACAGGAAGGGGAAACCTGCATCCTGCAGGGAGAACGATCCGGCCAGGTGACCCTGATGCAGGACGTCCCATTCGGTCACAAGGTTTGTATCGCGCCTGCCTCCGCCGGTACCAACGTGCTGAAGTACGGCCAGGTCATCGGCACCGCCCGCCGCGCACTCAGGGTGGGCGAGCACACCCACGTTCACAACGTTGATTCCACCCGCGGTCGCGGTGATCTGAATACGAGGTAATTACGTGATGAAAACATTTCTTGGCTATCGGCGCGACAACGGCGCTGTCGGTGTGCGCAACTGGGTGGCGGTCATTTCCGTCATGGATAACTGCAATCCGGTCACCCGCACGATTAGTGAAGCGGTCGGCGGCACCATCCCGATCACGACC
>NZ_FCON02000514.1 GCF_001544535.1 Caballeronia choica
GAGCGGGAAACACCGATCAAGATTCGGCAGAACAAGTATCTGAACAATGTTGTCGAGCAAGATCATCGGGCGATCAAACGACGCACGCGGCCTATGCTCGGCTTCAAGAATTTTCGTTGCGCCCGGATCCTGTTGAGCGGCATCGAGCTCATGCACATGATCACCAAGGGCCAAATGCAAGACCGAGGCATCGGATGCACTTATGCCCAGCAGTTTTACTTACTGGCAGCATAAGCAATCCTACTTATACTGCCGTTTGTTCGCCATCTTTCACTTACCGCGACAAAACCAGTTGCCTTGCACTCGCGCAGGGGGACTTAGCCACACCTCGAAGACGTTAGGAGGACCCGGGTCCGAGACGATCGATACCGACATTTGCGGCGTAGCGTTGATCCGGGCTCAAAAGAAAACGCCCACGCTATTCACGCAGGCGTTTCCGTGGCCCCGCTACCGCGCCCGACGAACGATTTCTCGTCCGCTTCTGCTTCAGGGCCGGCTTCCGCGCGGCTCCCTTTCAGTATAGAGCGCGCAGCGCGATTTCCAAGTCGACAAAACTAGCGTTCGGATGACACGGTTCGCAGTTGGATCGGCCGACGGACTGAATACTTTTCCTAAAAAACAACTAAACGAGATATTTCTATCTCTAATGGATTACATAGACTGGCTGACTGTTTACGTGGAAAGTGTCTTGACGCTGTGAGGAAAGCCGGCCATGCCGTTCAGTCAGACAAAACCCGCAACCGCTTTGCACCGGTTCAATGTGGGTTAAAATGTCGAAAAATATGCGCATGATTATCGACAAGGAGGTCGTATGGCTCATGCAACCGCGACAACGCCGCGCAAGGCAACTAACATAACCCTGGCGCTCGACGTCTACGAACGTGCCAAAGATCTTGGGATCAACTTTTCGCGCACCTGTGAACAGGCGCTG
>NZ_FCON02000515.1 GCF_001544535.1 Caballeronia choica
GCACGAACGCACGGACGATACGATGGCGGCTCATGGCGAAGCGCGGGCGATGCAGTCGGACAAACCTGCCGCATGGCTTGCGCTTTTCGGCATCTCTTACAGGCGATTCTTCAGGAAGCGAATTCGCTCGATCCAGTTCAATATGCATGTCCAAAATTCCATACCCAAGCATTACCGGGAGCAGGAGCAGGCTGCGCCCATTCGGAAACACGCTGACCGGCGCCATCGAAATACGCTTAACTGGACATCCCATTGCGGGCATGGTGCGCCGTGGCGGAGGGCGACCATGCGAAATAGCCTCTCTGTCGCCGCTCTGAACATAACACTGCGTCATCGACCGGAACCGTCCTCAGTGTCAACAATTCATCGACGGGGGCGGCGTTTGGTATCACGAGCACCATTTCCAGCACGAGCACTGGGGGGACGGCGATCAAAGGCTCCGCTGCGGCTTCAAGCGGGGCAACATATCGCGTGTTTGGGCAAACGGCGAGCACGTCTGCCAATGCGACAGGCGTCTACGGCATCGCAACAGCCTCCACCGGCAACAATTCTGGAATTTACGCTCAGACAAACAGTACGACCAACGGTGCCGATGGGCTCTATGGCCTCGCTGCAGGCTCGACCGTTCGATGAACCGGGGCGGGACGGAGAGCTGGCCCGGGCGCTGAATGTCGCGCTGCATGCCCTGGAGTTTCAATATGGAAGTGCGACACGTGTCGCCGTCGGCCGCGCGTTATGCGGCGAGCAGTAGATGGCAAAGCTCATTTTTGCCTTGTCACATTCTCTCTCGCGATCGCCGCTTCCAGCTGCGGCGCACATAGCCGATCGTCGGCGAACGTAGTACCGACAGCAATCTCGTAAGCGGATTCCTGCCGGAATACCACTTCAACCAGCCGCGCACGCGCGCTCATGTTGCTGTCGATCGC
>NZ_FCON02000516.1 GCF_001544535.1 Caballeronia choica
CATATCGCGCAACCTCCCATGCCGGGGCTGCCGATCGAGCGCAGCATCGCGCATCCGAGCTTGCTGGCCGAGATCATTGTTTCGAAGTATGCAAACCACACGCCACTGTATCGGCAATCCGAGATCGCGGCGCGCGACGGCGTACGTCTCGATCGGGCCACCATGGCACGCTGGGTCGGACAATGCGAAGAACTCTGCCGGCTGCTGACTGAAGCCCTGCGTCGCTACACAATGGCGACTGCCAAGCTCCACGCCGACGACACGCCGATCCCGGTGCTCGCGCCTGGGAACAAAAAGACCAAGACCGGTCGATTGTGGGCCTACGTGCGCGATGATCGCCGCTCAGGTTCGAGCGAACCTGCTTCTGTCTGGTTCGCTTACTCGCCGGACCGCAAAGGCATTCACCCCCAGACCCATCTTGCCGGATTCGAAGGCATCCTTCAGGCGGACGGCTATGCCGGCTTTAACGAGTTGAACGAAGGCGGCAAAGTTCGTCTGGCATTTTGCTGGGATCATGCGCGCCGATACGTATTCAACGTGCATGAGACAGCCCCGTCGGACACCACGAAGCAATGGCTCGACATAATTGGCGAGCTTTACGGAATCGAGGCTGATATCCGCGGCAAGCCGCCGGATGAGCGGCGCCGCGTCAGGCAAGAAAAGAGCAATCCATTGCTCGCGGCCCTCGAGACGTCGATGAGGGAGAAACTCGCGACTCTTTGGCCGAAGGCACCGCTGGTCGAAGCGATCAACTACTCTCTGAACCGCTGGGATGGGCTCACGCTGTTTTGTGACGACGGCCGCGTCGAGATCAGCAACGTGCTTGCCGAAAATGCCTTGCGCTGCGTGGCAATGGGGCGTTCATTGTGCACCTCCTTCTGAAACCTCGATAAACATTGGGATCTGTCCTTCGACGTCGTTGCGAC
>NZ_FCON02000517.1 GCF_001544535.1 Caballeronia choica
CATATCGCGCAACCTCCCATGCCGGGGCTGCCGATCGAGCGCAGCATCGCGCATCCGAGCTTGCTGGCCGAGATCATCGTGGCGAAGTATGCAAACCACACGCCACTGTATCGGCAATCCGAGATCGCGGCGCGCGATGGCGTACGTCTCGATCGGGCCACCATGGCACGTTGGGTCGGGCAATGCGAAGAACTCTGCCGGCTGCTGACTGAAGCCCTGCGTCGCTACACGATGGCGACTGCCAAGCTCCACGCGGACGACACGCCGATCCCGGTGCTTGCGCCTGGGAACAAAAAGACCAAGACCGGTCGATTGTGGGTCTACGTGCGCGATGATCGCCGCTCCGGTTCGCGCGACCCCGCTGCTGTCTGGTTCGCGTACTCGCCGGACCGCAAAGGCATTCACCCCCAGACCCATCTTGCCGGATTCGAAGGCATCCTTCAGGCCGACGGCTATGCCGGTTTCAACGAGTTGAACGAAGGCGGCAAAGTTCGTCTGGCATTTTGCTGGGATCATGCGCGCCGATACTTATTCAACGTGCATGAGACAGCCCCGTCGGACACCACGAAGCAATGGCTCGACATGATTGGCGAGTTTTACGGAATCGAGGCTGATATCCGCGGCAAACCGCCGGATGAGCGGCGACGCGTCAGGCAAGAAAAGAGCAATCCATTGCTCGCGGCCCTCGAAAGGTCGATGAGGGAGAAACGTGCGACGCTTTGGCCAAAGGCACCGCTGGTCGAAGCGATCAACTACTCTCTGAATCGCTGGGACGGGCTCACACTGTTCTGTGATGACGGCTGCGTCGAAATCAGCAACGTGCTCGCCGAAAATGCTTTGCGCTGCGTGGCAATGGGGCGTTCATTGTGCACCTCCTTCTGAAACCTCGATAAACATTGGGATCTGTCCTTCGACGTCGTTGCGAC
>NZ_FCON02000518.1 GCF_001544535.1 Caballeronia choica
GGTGCGCCGCAGTGCCGGCAGATGAAGACGGGGCGGGTTTCGATGATGGCGTTGTCTGGTGACGGGCTGATCTCGGGTGCGACGTGCAGCAGATCGCGCACCTTTGCGAGATTGGCGCGGCGCACCGGGTTGGCGAGCAGCCCGTAGTGCCGGATGCGATGGAAACCGCCGGGCAGCACATGGAGCAGGAAGCGGCGCATGAATTCGCCGGTTTCGAGGGTCATGGTCTTGTAGCGGGTGCGGCCCTTGGCACGGTAGTCCTTCCAGCGGAACGTCACGCCGCGCTCATCGAAGGCGACGAGGCGCTGGTTGGAGATGGCGACGCGGTGCGTGTAGCGTGAGAGGTACTCGAGCACCGCCTTCGGTCCGGCGAACGGGCGCTTGGCGTAGACCACCCATTCGCAGGTACGTAGCGGCGCAAGCCACCGGGCAAAGGTAGCGGGATCAGCGAGCCCGGTGTACTCGCCGAAGAACTGCAGGTCGCCACGGTGGTGAACCGACTGGAGTGCCTCGAGGAAGCGGCGTCGGAACAGGCGTGAGAGGACGCGCACCGGCAGGAAGAAGCCCGGCCGGCAGGCGATCCAGCGCTCACCGTCAGGCGACAGCCCGCCACCGGGGACGATGCCATGCACATGCGGGTGATGCGTGAGCGCCGAGCCCCAGGTGTGCAGCACGAGCGTGGCGCCGATCCGGGCGCCGAGATGCCTGGGATCCTCGGCGATCGTGCGCAGCGTGTCGGCGGCGATGTCAAACAGCAGCCCATAGATGACCCGCTTGTTGTACCAGGCGATCGCGCTGATGGGCGCGGGCAGCGTGAAGACGATGTGGAAGTACTCGACGGGTAACAGATCGGCTTGGCGCGCCTCCAGCCAGCGGTGTGCGGCGCTGGCCTGGCATTTCGGGCAATGCCGGTCCCGGCACG
>NZ_FCON02000519.1 GCF_001544535.1 Caballeronia choica
GCAATCTCGTAAGCGGATTCCTGCCGGAATACCACTTCAACCAGCCGCGCACGCGCGCTCATGTTGCTGTCGATCGCCAGCCGGATGACCTCGACCGCCGTGCGCATCTTCTCGGTCGGGAAACCCGTTGTTGAGCGCAACCGGATTCGGTGCCGGCCAAGGGTCAGCCAATCGTATTCGAATTCCATGGTGTCCTCACATGGTCTGTCACGAGCGCCGTGAAGATAGGATGTGGCCACCCGAATTCAAGAGCAGAAAGTTGCAATATCCCCCTTGAAATTTCCGCTCAAGATCCTATTTTAAATTCCGCTCAGGCAGTCGCTCCAGCAGACCGGCGCGCTGCGTGTTTCGATTTGTTTGCCCGCAGCACGGCAGACGGACTGGAGCGCGTAGGCCGGTTCGTCTTCCTGTTGGTTTGAAGGAGGAAATGATCATGAGCGATCTCTATTTCGGGACCGATCTTTTTAGCGATTTCGACCGTCTGCAACGGCAGATGGCGAGCCTCTTCGGCGGTTTCCCGTCCAGCATCCGTTCCGGGCGCTTCGGCGCCTTCCCGCAGGTCAACATCGGTTCGACCGACGACTCGATTGAGATCGTCGCGTTCGCGCCGGGTGTCGATCCGGCAAAGCTCGATGTATCGATTGACAAGGGGTTGCTGACCATCAGCGGCGAGCGCGGGGACCGCACAGCCGGAAGCCAGCGACGACACGCGTACCTATGCGAGGAGCGGTTCATCGGCGCTTTCCGGCGCGTCATTGAACTGCCGCAGCACGCGGACCCCGACAAGGTCACGGCGCAGTACACCAATGGCTGCCTGACCGTGAGCATCGGCAAGCGGGAGACGTCAAAGCCGCGGGCCGTCACTGTTCAATGAAAACCGTCGCAGAACTGAGGAGGACATCATGAACGACACGACA
>NZ_FCON02000520.1 GCF_001544535.1 Caballeronia choica
TTGACCTCGTTCGAAGAGCTTCTGCCTGGCGTGCAGGAAGGTCGCTGGGACATGAACGTGCCAATTTTCGTGACGCCCGAGCGAGCCGGGCGCGTTGCATTCAGTGTGCCGGTCTGGTCGCTGGGGGACGGCTTTTTGCTTCGTCAGGGCAATCCGAAAGCGCTGACGAGCTACCGGGCCGTCGCGGCGCGCAACGACGCTCGGCTCGGGATCGTTGCCGGGACGATTCAATACGACGCCGCCATGTCGGCGGGCGTGAGCGATAGCCAGATCGTGGCATTCAAGGACCAACCGCACGCGATCGACGCGCTGCTCGCAGGAGAGATCGACGCCTACGCGAGCACGGCGGTGGGAAGCCGTGTCTTGGCCAGTGCCAATAAGGAACTGGAGGTGGTCGCGCACGAAGCGAGCAAGGAAGGCGCAGCGCCCGTCGGCGCCTTCTCGTTCAACAAGAGCAATCATGCGCTTCTGCAGGCAGTGAATGAGCAGCTTCGGAAGTACCTCGGTTCGGCGGATCACCGTGCTCGCATGGCGACGTACGGCCTCACACGGACGGAGCTCGACAGCGTGAGCGTAGCCTGAGCGGCACGAGTCCGCGCGATTCAATTGGAGCGAGCATGAAGCGATCGTATAAAGTCGTTGACGTCTTTAGCTTACGTCCGCTTCTGGGCAATCCAGTGGCCGTGGTCATGGACGCGGAGGGCCTTACCGCCGACGCGATGCAGGCTGTCGCGAGATGGACCAACCTGTCGGAAACGACGTTTGTCCTTCCGTCCACGACAGCCAACGCCGACTATCGGTTGAGGATTTTCACGCCGCGTAGCGAGCTTCCCTTCGCCGGGCATCCGACCTTGGGTAGCGCGCACGCGATCCTGGAAGCCGGGCGTGTCACACCTCGCGAAAGCGGTCGATTGAT
>NZ_FCON02000521.1 GCF_001544535.1 Caballeronia choica
CTAACGATCGGTGGGCTGTATTGGCACTTCGTGGACGTCGTGTGGTTGTTCATCTTTACGACGCTGTACTTGTCGCCTTACGTGCTTTAGGAGAATGAACGTGTTTGCGCAGATGGTTCGGCCGCCGTCCGGTTCTGCGACGCCGCCCTCCGACGGCGTCGACCGATCGCGGCGCGAGACTCATCCGGGACCGAAGCACGCCCGGGTTCGGCCAGTGTTCCTCCTGGCCGGACTGGTTGCTGCACCGCTCGCATGGATCATTCAAATCTGCACGAGCGAAGCGTTAGCTTCGCACGCCTGCTTTCCGATGGGACACCCTTTGTCCGCTCCGGAACTCACGTCGCTCTTGCACCTCGTTGCCATGGTCAGCGCGGCGTGTTTTGTACTCAGTCTCGCGGGTTTGGTCGCGGCATGGACGTGCTGGCGGACGGTCCGAAGCGAATGTTCCGACCTTGCAGCAGGTTTGCCGGAGCCTGGACGACGCTCGCGATTTCTCGCGCTGGTCGGCCTCCTCGGCAGTCCGGTCTTCATGCTCGGACTGCTGCTGACAGCAATGGCGGCCCTGTTTGTGTCGCCATGCGCGAGGTGGTGAACCCATGTCCAGACTTCGAGCGATCATTGTGCCGCTATTCGCGTCGGGCCTCATGGCGAGCGCCGGGATTGCGGAGACAAACGATAGCGAGCGTCAGGTCGAATTTCGGCCGGTTGTGCAAGCCACGCCTGCTGACGACGCGGCCCTGATTGCGCGCGGCGATTATCTCGCGAAGGCCGGAGACTGCGCGGGCTGCCACACGGCGCCGAAGGGTGGCACTCCATTCGCGGGCGGTTTGGGATTGGCGTCGCCTTTCGGGACGATCGTCAGCAGCAACATCACGCCCGACCCGCAGTACGGTATCGGCGCCTACGGCTACGA
>NZ_FCON02000522.1 GCF_001544535.1 Caballeronia choica
AAACCGCTCGCGCGGTAGGGGCTACGGTCTGACGCGAGAGGTCAGGGAGAGGCCGGTCACGCGGCTTTATGTTGGCGAATGAGGCAATCCGCCTCGTTCTCCAGCAGGAGCCGAATCATGACCTCCTTACCGGCAAACGCCAGCCCCTTGCGCCAGCGCATGATCGACGACATGCGCATGCGCCAGCTTGCCCCCAAGACGCAGGACATCTATCTGCACATCGTGCGTGAGTTCGCCCGCTTCCTCGGGCGCTCACCTGACACGGCCACCGTCGAGGACCTGCGCCGTTACCAGCTCTATATGGTTGACCACGGCACATCGGCCGTGTCGCTGAACCACGCGATCACCGGCCTGAAGTTCTTCTTCACAGTCACGCTCGACCGGCCCGAGCTGATGGTCAGGATGCAGCCGGTGCGCGTGCCCCGCATATTGCCCGTCGTGCTCAGTCCCAATGAAGTGCGGCGACTCATCGAGGCGGCCGGCAACCTGAAGCACCAGACCGCGCTTTCGGTCGCGTACGGCGCGGGGCTACGCGCCAGCGAAGTGGTAGCGCTGAAGGTCACCGACGTCGACAGCGAACGCATGACACTGCGTATCGAGCAGGGCAAGGGCCGCCGTGACCGCTACGCAATGCTCTCGCCGGTGCTGCTCGAGCGTCTGCGTGTGTGGTGGCGCGTGGCCCGTGCGCAGGGCAAGATGCTCGACGGTGGGTGGCTGTTTCCCGGACTCGATCCGCTCGATCAGTTAAGCACGCGACAGTTGAACCGTGCCATTCATGCCGCCGCCGAGGCCGCGAACATCGACAAACGCGTGTCCATGCACACGCTGCGCCATAGCTTCGCGACACATCTGCTCGAACAGAAGGTGGATATCCGCGTGATCCAGGTGCTGCTCGGCCATGCGAAGCTCGA
>NZ_FCON02000523.1 GCF_001544535.1 Caballeronia choica
GTCATGACGCAAATGGATCTGGGCTTGAATTTGTCGACCAAGCGCACGCGCAAGCGCGAATTTCTCGATGAGATGACCCGCGTCGTGCCGTGGCAGAAACTGATCGCGCTCATCGAACCGCACTACCCTAAAGGCAAGATTGGCCGACCGCCGTTTCCGATCGAGACCATGCTGCGAATTCACTTCATGCAACAGTGGTTCAGCCTGTCGGACCCGGCGATGGAGGAAGCGCTGCACGACATTCCGCTGTATCGGCAGTTCGCGCTGCTGGACGCTGGCATGACCCGCCTGCCCGACGAAAGCACGATTTTGCGATTCCGGCACTTGCTCGAAGCGCACCAGTTGTCCGCCAAGATGCTGGCGACGGTCAATGAGATATTGCAAGCGAAGGGCTTGATGCTCAAGGCCGGCTCGGCAGTCGACGCGACACTGATCGCCGCGCCCAGTTCGACCAAGAAGCCGGGCACGCGAGACCCGGAGATGCGCCAGACGCAAAAGGGAGGCAGTTGGTACTTTGGGATGAAGGCGCACATCGGAGTCGATGCTCAGTCGGGCCTGGTACACAGTGTGAAGTGCACGCCGGCAAACGTCCATGACATTACCGTGGCGCATGCGCTGCTGCACGGCGAAGAGCAGATTGCATTTGCCGATGCGGGCTACCAGGGCATCGAGAAGCGAGGCGAAACGGGCGCAGTCGAGTGGCACGTCGCGATGCGACCGAGCAAGCGTCGAAAGTTGGACAAGACGAAGCGGCTCGATAAGATCTACGACAAGATCGAACGGCTGAAAGCGAGCGTGAGAGCGAAGGTGGAGCATCCGTTCCGCGTGCTGAAACGGCAGTTTGGATATATGAAGGCGCGGTACCGCGGCTTGGCGAAGAACACGGCTCAGATCGAAACGCAGTT
>NZ_FCON02000524.1 GCF_001544535.1 Caballeronia choica
CCGAGCATCTGGCGTGCTTCATCCGGCGTTGCGATGTCGAGCGACAGTCCCTCGATGATCTGGCGGATCTTCGCGACCTGCGCCGCGCTCGATTCGGCTAACTTGCCCGGCTCGATCCACAGCGAGTCCTCCAGTCCGACGCGCACGTTGGAGCCTTGCGCGACGCCCAGCGTGCCCATCGGGAACTGGTTACGTCCGGCACCCAGAATCGACCAGACGAAGTCGTTGCCGAACAGACGGTCCGCGGTGCGCTTCATGTGTGCGAGGTCTTCAGGGTGTGCCCCGATGCCGCCGAGCAAGCCGAACACGCTCTGCACGAAGAACGGACCCTTGACGAGACCCCGATCGACGAAGTGCGCGAGGTTGTAAAGGTGCGAGATGTCATAGCACTCGAATTCGAAGCGTGTGCCGTTCGCCGCGCACGATGTCAGGATGTACTCGATGTCGGAGAAGGTGTTCTTGAACACCAGGTCGCGACTGTTCTCCAGGTGCTTGCGCTCCCAGTCGTGCTTGAATTCCTTGAAGCGCCCGAGCATCGGATACAGGCCGAAGTTCATCGAACCCATGTTTAACGACGCGAGTTCCGGCTTAAAGTGGTGCGCAGGCTTCAGACGCTCCTCGACGGTCATATGGGGACTTCCGCCGCTTGTGATGTTGATCACGGCATTGGTTTGCGCCTTGATTCGCGGCAGGAATTCCTGAAACAGCGCAGGGTCCTGCGACGGCCGGCCGTCGCTCGGGTCGCGTGCGTGCAGGTGCAGGATTGCCGCGCCCGCTCGTGCTGCAGCGAGTGCCGCGTCGCCGATCTCTTGGGCCGTCACCGGCAGGTACGGCGACATCGACGGTGTATGAATCGCGCCAGTGGGCGCACAGGTGATGATGACTTTGCGTTTCGTTGCCATAT
>NZ_FCON02000525.1 GCF_001544535.1 Caballeronia choica
CCGAACACGCTGGCCGTGGTAGCCGGCCCAAGCGTCACGTGGAACATCTTCGATCACGGCAAGATCACCAACAACGTGCGCGTGCAGGACGCCCGGCTGCAACAGTTGACGGTCGTCTATCAGAATACCGTGCGCGAAGCCGCCCGTGAGGCCGACGACGCGGCCACCGCACTGATCGCCGCGTTGCAGCGTGACGTTATCCTGAACGACGCGCAACGGGCCGCGCAACGCTCGCTCAAGCTTGCCAGTGCGATCTATCGGGAAGGGTACTCGGACTTCCAGCGCGTCCTTGATGCACAGCGTGCTCTGTTTGCCCAGCAGGACGCCTACATCGTCAACCGCAGCAACGCGGTAGGTAGTCTGGTTGCGCTCTACAAGGCGGTCGGCGGAGGCTGGTACTCGGAGCAGCCGCTTGTCGATCCCGCGACGCGCCAGCAAATGGAGCAACGCACCGACTGGGGCGACATGCTGAACGAGCCGAATGCACCGTCCGCCAACGCAAGCCCGTCTGAAGGTTCCCGATGAGCGACAAGCCCGAGCACACTGTCGTCACGCCGCCGAGCGAACCGGCGCCTGTCGCCGATCCTTCGGGCAAAGCGATGAAAGGAGTCGTCGGCCTGATCGTGCTCAGCCTGATCTGGTATCTGCTCGCCGACCGCTTTACCCCTTATACGCAACAGGCACGCGTGCAGGCCTACGTCGTATCGGTCGCCGCGGAAGCATCGGGACGGGTGACTCGCGTTCTGGTGCGTGACAACCAGGAAGTCAAAGCGGGCGACGTCCTCTTCGAGGTCGATAGCGAGCCCTACCGGATCGCTATCGACCGCGCGCGGGCCGACCTCGAATCAACGCGCCGGCAGGTCGGCGCCAGCACGGCCGGGATCGATTCGACGCGC
>NZ_FCON02000526.1 GCF_001544535.1 Caballeronia choica
GCCAACGCGGGTCCCAGGCGCGCAGGCGGCAGATAGCCAAAGCCCAGCCGGAATACGCGGTTGCTTTCCCCAAACCATGCTCCGGACGCCAGTTGCAAGTCATGAGCTGGCAGCAGGTCCCAGAAGCGCGAGACGGCAGCCACGTCGAATCCCTCGGACCGCAAGCGCACGCAGCACAGCGCACCGGCGTCGGGCCGGACCCACTCGACGCGTTCGCGCGCGCTCTCGCACCAGTGCGCCAGTTCCTGGAGAGCGCCGGCGAGCAACCGGCGTCGCGGCGCGAGCACCCCTTCCCTGTGACGCAGGAGCACGGTGGCGAGCGTCTCGTCGAGCACCGAACCCGAGATCACGGTGTTCATCTTCGCGACGGTCAGACGCGCCCGAAGATCGGCGTCCGCCACCGTGAGCCAGCCGGTCCGCAAGCCCGGCGCGCCGAGCGCCTTCGATACCGACGCGCCGGTGACGATGCGCGCGTCGAGCGCCGCGAAACTGTCGGCCACTGCATCGTCGCCATACGCGGCTTCGCGATAGGTCTCGTCGACGAAAAGTATCGCTTCGGGGGCCCGCCTTTCCATCAAGACGAGGAGCTTCTCGATGTCGGCACGGGACGTCTGGACGCCGGCTGGATTTTGTGGCGAAGCGATGCTGACGAGCTTCGTGTTCGACGACAGGCTTGCGTCGATCCGGTCCAGGTCCAGCCGATAGCCATCCTCGAACGACAGCTTGATCTCGCGGACATTGACGCCGGCGCCGAGAAGGCAGTCACGGCTTGGCGGAAAGCAGGGTGTCGCGAGGACGGCCTCGTCACCGGACCGGCAGACCTCGAAAGCAAGAAGAAAGAGCCCGAGCGCGGTGCCTTGTGTCGTGATGACGTGCTCGGCTGGAACGCCGCAG
>NZ_FCON02000527.1 GCF_001544535.1 Caballeronia choica
GCAGATCGTGGTGCGCTATCTGAATTCGGTGCCGCTCGCCGCGAAGCCGGGCATCGGCGAGATCAACGGCATCGGCGACGGCATGGCGGCCTGGTACGGTCGCGACTTCGACGAGATCAACCGCATCCTGAACGCGCCGCCCTCCGTTGACCTGCTGGACGCGCAGGCGCTCGCATTCAAGCAGGCGCTCTCGCTGATGATCGCGCAGCGCGCGCCGTCGCGTTTCCTGCGGCCCGGGAACCCCGAGCTCGATCGCCTGACCGACAGCTACCTGCGCCTGCTGGCCGCCAACGGGATCATTTCGCCGTCGCTGCGCGACGTCGCACTCAAGGTCACGCTCGAACTGAATCGCGCGCCCCCGGTGCGAGGACCGGTATCGTTCGTCACGAGGAAGGGCGTCAACGCGCTGCGTGCCAGGCTGCTCGCCACGCTCGGGATGACGAACGTCTACGACCTCGACCGGCTCGACATGACGGCTACCGCCACGCTCGACAACACGGCCCAGCAAGCCGTGAGCGACCGGCTTGCGAGCGCCGCGACGCGCGACGGCGCGCAGGCAGCCGGGCTGTACGGCTATCACATGCTGCGCCCGCAGGACGATCCCTCGAAGATCGCCTACAGCTTCACCCTGTTCGAGCGCCGCGACGGGGCGAGCCTCGTGCGGGTCCAGACGGACAGCGTCAATCAGCCGTTCGACATCAACCAGGGCGCGCGGCTCAACCTCGGCTCGACGGCGAAGCTGCGTGCGGTGATCACCTATCTCCAGATCGTCACCGAGTTGCACGAGCGCTATGCGTCGATGAGCGCGGCGCAACTGCGCGCTGTGCAGCCCGACAAGCTGGACGCGCTCACGTACTGGGCGCTCGATTATCTTTCGCGCACGCCGGAC
>NZ_FCON02000528.1 GCF_001544535.1 Caballeronia choica
TGTCGTACATCATGTGTCGCGCGATGAATCGGTCGTTCTTCAACGTGCTGCTCGGTGGCTTCGGCAACGAAGCCGGCGCTGCGGCGGCGGGTGGGGCGACGGAACAGCGTCCGGTCAAATCCGGTTCCGCTGATGACGCCGCGTTCATGCTCGGCAACGCGGAGAGCGTGGTGATCGTGCCGGGTTATGGGCTGGCGGTGGCCCGCGCGCAGCACGCGCTGAAGGAACTCACCGATAAGCTGGTCGAGAAAGGCATCAATGTGAAGTACGCGATTCACCCTGTGGCGGGTCGGATGCCTGGGCATATGAACGTGTTGCTGGCGGAGGCCGAAGTGGACTATGAGCTCGTCCACGAGATGGAGGACATCAACAGCGAGTTCGGCCAGACCGACGTGGTGCTGGTGCTCGGCGCGAACGACGTGGTGAATCCGGCGGCGAAGACGGACCCGACCTCGCCGATTGCCGGCATGCCGATTCTGGAAGCGTATAAGGCACGCACGATCATCGTGAACAAGCGGTCGATGGCGGCGGGCTACGCCGGCCTCGACAACGAGTTGTTCTACATGGACAAAACGATGATGGTCTTCGGCGACGCAAAGAAGGTCGTCGAAGAAATGATGAAAGCGATCGACTAAATAGCACAGCTTCACGCTATCGGTCGCGAGGTAAGTTTGCAAGGTGGTGCGGCGGGCGACGCCTGCGCTTACGCCTAACCCGAAGTTCGAAGGCTGAATCATGACAAGTGAAACAAATCAGGTTGATTTAGACAGGCTGAGCGGGTATCTGGAGGAATCGATACCGGGGTTCCAGGGACCCGTGACTGCAGAAAAGTTCGCGGGCGGCCAGTCCAACCCGACCTTCCTGCTCAAGGCACAAAGCGGCAGTT
>NZ_FCON02000529.1 GCF_001544535.1 Caballeronia choica
GTGTCTGTAACACCATACGAAATTGAGGGGTCAAGGGCGGGCTTTAGCCCGGCGCAGCGACCCCTTGACGCCACGACGGTTTGCCACGCTATGCGATGGTCGTGAGCGCGGCATTCGAGCGCTCACGACCATGCAAACGAGTTCTTTGGTCTTGACGAATCTCTCACAATTCCCATCAAATCACCCACAGATTGCGCCGAGGAACCAGAAATAAAAGCTGCTTAAGAATCACAAGATCGAACACGCCGGCATCACCCTCTATCGCATTCAGGCGCTCAAGATTTCGGGGATGTAAAGGCCGGGGATTTAGGCGGCTATGTTCGGAGCGAGCGCAATCTTGACCATGGCGGGAATGCCTGGATTCACGACGACTCGTAAATCCCGGGTCTTTGGCAACGCCCGCGTCTTCGACAGCGCTGAAGTTATCTGCACCGATGTCTACGGAGATACTTGCATCCATGGCAAAGCGGTTGTCTGTGGACAATGTGACAATGGTTCGGCGGCAAATCGCTGATCAACGGCGAGCCCCGCACGCCTTCTCCCTCTATTCCCTTTCGTGCTTGGTCGCCGCCCCTCTGACCGTGTGCGATTTCTGAAAGTGTCATTCGGGCCGCGTCAAGACTCGGACTTTTCCCGACCAAGCGTCCCTGCGCGCGTTTCGAATGTCGCGGATCGACCCCAAGGCGACACACGCTTCGGCTGGCTGAGTGGCCGCTTTATGCGTGACTGCAGCCGCTGCCCCCGATTGTCTGCTCGCATATCGAGCGCTACCGCCTGTTTATCATCGTCGTTTCAATAATACTTAAAATATTAAAACAAATGATCTATCGTTCCGGGCATGGACTCAAACCTCGTTGTACGCGCCCTGAGCGCGCTTGCCCA
>NZ_FCON02000530.1 GCF_001544535.1 Caballeronia choica
AAGCCAGCGTTGTTGACGATGATGTCGACGCTCTTGAAGTGTTCCACCGCGGTCCCGATGAAACGTTCGGCGAAGTCGGTCGCCGTCACGCTGCCTGCGCACACCACGGCCTCGCCGCCTTGAGCGCGGATCAGTTCGGCCACTTCGTTGGCCGGATCGGCGTCGAGGTCGTTCACGACGATACGCGCGCCTTCGGACGCGAGTTTCAATGCCACTTCACGGCCAATGCCACGGCCGGAGCCGGTAATCAATGCGGTCTTGCCTGCGAGCTTGCTCATCTCGATGTTCCTTTCTGTTTGATACGCGTTGTTCTATAAAAAATCAGTGCAGTGCCACTACGGCTTCGCCGATCAGCTTCTCGTCACCGAACTGGTTGGCGCACTTGAGCGCGAGCTTCACGCGCTGCTCTCCGTCGGCTTCGAACTTCTCGACGACGTAGCCGGTGCAAATGGGTTGATTGCCCAGATGCGTGATGCCGGTGAAGCGAACCGCCATGCTGCGAATCTGCGTCTGCGGTACCCAGCCCGTCAGCAGGCGACCCAGATACGCGGTCGACAGCATGCCGTGCGCGAACACATCCGGCATGCGCGCCTTGCGCGCGAAATCGATGTCGACGTGGATCGGATTGTGGTCGCCCGAGGCGCCGCAATAGAGAGCGAGCGTGGTCCGGTTGATGGCCGGCAGCGTGAGTGCGGGCAGCGTGTCGCCCACCTTCACGTCGTTAAAGCGAGGTACTGTCATCGAGCGTCTCCTTTAGCCGTTGCGCTGCACGATAACGCCCCGCAGATCGGCGATGTGCTCGCCCTTCTGGCTGGTCACGCGCGTTTCCTGCACCACGAATTGCAGTGCACCGCCTTTCTTCTCGTAGA
>NZ_FCON02000531.1 GCF_001544535.1 Caballeronia choica
CGGCCACCTTCATCCTCGGTGCGACCGTCGGGAGGAACTCGAAGTCTTGCAACGATTCCTGTTGTCTTGCAAGCAGCGCTACCGGTACATCCTGTAGACCGGTCTTGGCCAAACAGCTCAATGCTTCAAGCATGTCACCGAGATGAAGCAGTAGCTCTCGTCTATCAAGCCGGTCGAGAATGCGAAGCCGTGCAGCGCTTCTTCCGCTACGTAAAAACGCTCGCGATAGCCCGACCCGAACAGATCGCATGACTACGCTACATGCCCTTGCGAAGCGAATATCCCACAGCCCATCTCGCAACCATCAATTCGCCGGGCCGGCACGCCAGGACCGCCCATCAGTATCCACCCAGTAGGCGATCAAGCGCTGCGATGATCTTGTCACGATCCTCCCGCAACGAACCGACTGCGGAACCTAGCTCGCTTAACGGGACAGACCCAATAAACGCCGGATGCATCAAGCACTTGGTACCGCCGATCTCGAAGAAGGGGGTGAAATCGGCGGGAAGTTTTCCGGCTTGAAACGACTCAGCGCGGATGAGCGGGACGACCACACGAAATGTCAGTCCTTCGAGAAAGTCATTTTGCACGTCGACAAGGTACGGTGTGTTCGCCTTGCTCCGGCCGGCGTTGGCGTAGACGTCGAATCGCGCCATCAAAACATCCGGTATTCAGCGAGCGGAAGCCCATTCTTTTCAACCCAATCATTGGTGTTTCTAATGAACTCGGCGTTCTCTTCGGCCCAGCGACGCCCTTCTTCAGCTTTGATCGCTTCGCGCAGCGCCTGTTCACAGGTGCGCGAAAAGTTGATCCCAAGATCTTTGGCACGTTCGTAGACGTCGAGCGCCAGGGTTA
>NZ_FCON02000532.1 GCF_001544535.1 Caballeronia choica
CTAGGGCGTGTTGACAATCATCCGGTCGGGGGCTGTTAACTTTTGGAGAAATCTGTTTACATCCTGTCTTTTGCGGAAATTCAGGATGCCAAGGTTAATGCTCAGCGATGACCAATACGCGCGGATTGCCCAACTGCTGCCTGGCAAAGCCACGGATGCGGGTCGAACAGCGGCGGACAATCGACAGTTTGTCGAGGCGGTGCTGTGGATTGCTCGCACCGGCAGCCCATGGCGTGATCTGCCTGCTGATTTCGGAGCTTGGAACAGCGTGTATAAACGCTTCGCCAGATGGTCTCGCGCGCAGGTATGGCATACCGTATTTGTTGAGCTTGCGGGCGATGCCGACTTCGAGGAGGTCTTCATCGACAGCACCATTGTGCGGGCGCACCAGCATGCCGCCGGCGCGCCCAAAAAAACGGCGATCAGGCGATCGGCCGCTCGCGTGGCGGATTGACCACCAAGATTCATGCTCTGGTCGATGGATTGGGCATGCTCGCACGCTTTCGGCTGACCGGCGGTCAGGCGGGCGACAGCCCCGAAGCGCTGCCTTTGCTCGACGATCTGAAACCCGCCAGTCTGGCTGCCGACAAAGCCTACGATTCGAACGCGATCCTGCAACATCTGGAATCGACGGGTATTCAAGCCGTCATCCCCAGTCGCGCCAATCGCCTTGACCAACGCCCTTTGGACGAGCATCTCTATGCCTCACGAAATCTGGTCGAACGTTTCTTCTGTCGCATCAAGCAATTCCGTCGCATCGCCACCCGATACGACAAACTCTCCGAACGCTTCTCGTCATTCGTTGCGCTCGCCGCTGCATTCATCTGGATCTGCTAATTGTCAACACGCCCTAG
>NZ_FCON02000533.1 GCF_001544535.1 Caballeronia choica
CAAGCTCGCGCAGGTCGCTCGACTCGCAGAGTGACCAGGCCAGGTTGCCGGCGATCAGCGCGAGGCCGACCGCGGCGATGCGCGGCAGCGAATTCATGAGGTCGGCGCACGTGGTGGCGACAATCAGGAACATAAGATGCCCGGCCATGTTCCGCAGGATGGGCCAGGGCGCAAGCCTCGACAGATAAAGGGTCGACGCATAGTCGAACAAGGACTTGGCGACCACTACCACGGCGGCACCCAGGATGCCGTTCCAGTGAATGCCGAACCACAGCGCAACCGCGAAGACCGGCAGGCTGATCCAGCCGACCAGCGCCACGCTCACGGGCTTCGCCTTCGCCTGGATCAGCACGCTGATGATGCTCGCCTGACCCGCGAACCACACACCTGTCACGAGAATGCGCCCGACCGGCGCGGAATGTTGTGCCATGTCATGGCCGAGCCAGATGTTCAGAAATGGAGTCAGTACAAACAGCACAACGATAATGCAAGGCGTGAAAATGCAGTTCAGGAGTGCGAGCGAGCGCGACGACAGGTCGTCGGCATGATCGCTCGCAGTGGCGGAGAAACGCGGAAACAGCGTGCGCAGCATGGCGCCCGGCAGCATGTCGAGCCGTGAGACCAGATTTTGCGGCGCACCGTAGTACGCGACGGATTTCGCACCGAAGATGGAGCCGATCATGATGCGGTCGAGCGACGCCGCGATCGCGCTGGCGCCCGTCAGCAAGACCATCCAGCGCCCGTAGTCGAACAGTTCCCTGATCAGCCGCGGTTCTGGCATCGACAGGCGCTTGATGCCGAACGCTCGAAAGGTTCCGTAGCCCAGCAGCACAAGAGCGAGAGCCCGCG
>NZ_FCON02000534.1 GCF_001544535.1 Caballeronia choica
TCGGTATCTGCGCATCAAGGCAATCCCCACCCTGCTTTGCCCGTCCGGCGCTGTCGCTATACTGTCGCCACAACTTAAGAGAAGCATCAGGCTGGTCGCCGTGGGTCGCACTGAACTGGGCACCGAAGATGCACGATATCTTCGCTATCTCAGGGACAAGTTCAAGCTGCCATTCGAATACCGGCAAGTCAAGTCGCCATTGAATGGCAGCTCCCTAGCAGGAGCCGACACCTGAGTGACGACTTACCCACAAAACGAATGACGCTTCCTGGCCGGCTTCGGTCCGATGATTAGGCGACGAGGTCGTTCGCCGCCGCCCGGACCTAACTGTCTCAAGCCGTTAAGGTTTATTCGATGCCTGCCATCGGCCACAGGAATGTGACGGCGCGTCTGCGCGGGTTGGCAGGCGTCGAATAAGCCCGATGGAGGAAACCGCGGAATGCACCGATGCGGTTGGAAGCTTCGCGGCTATGGCGATTGATAGGCCCGGATGGTGAGTGGTGTCGGATGCGGCACGGCCAGGCGGGCCGCTGGAGGGGCGCTGACGCCGTAGCGAAGCGGTGTAGTCGTGCATTTGCGATGATGAAGTGGGCGGTCGTAGCGCTTCGCAAAGCGACACGCGCAAATGTCCGCCCTTGGGCCGCGTTGCCGCGGAGCCAACGTTTGACAGGCAGGTCGAGGAACCGTGGAGTTCATGTCGGATCCCGGCGCATCGGCGGTGCGCGGATCGGGGCGCAGCGCGTGAGGATCTCGATGACGATCATCGGTGCGCCGCAGTGCCGGCAGATGAAGACGGGGCGGGTTTCGATGATGGCGTTGTCTGGTGACGGGCTGATCTCGGG
>NZ_FCON02000535.1 GCF_001544535.1 Caballeronia choica
GTGACATAGTCGTCTCCTTGCCCGGCGCACCGGAACTGCATGATGTCTGTGCATGGCTGATCATGGAACAAGAGCCGTCTTCTATATATATCATCTTGTGATATAGTTGACTACTATAAAGACGGTGGCGATCTCCCTTGCTTTTGCAAGTTTAAACAGGATTGCTCTCTCGTTGCATCAGCTTCCGGCCCGGTGGTTCGCCGACCGTATGTCGGAGACACAACGCGAGCCTCGTTTCAATTGTCTCGGCCACGCGAACAAACTCGCCGGGTCTTTAATGATTGATAACTCCAATTTCTCGGCGAGCCAGAGGGGCTTACAGATTTGACAAGGCTTTGAGCTACTTGGTGCAAGACAGGAGTCGATCATGTTCTGGCAAGACAAGGTTGAATCATGGGCGGAGAACGCAGGCAAACAGATTCCCGTGCCGGCGCGCCTGGTGTTGTGGGACGGACGGGAAATCCGTCTCGGTCATCCTGGCCAGCCCAAGGTCGTTCTCTATGTCAAGCAAGCGGCAGCGCTACGGCATTTGCGCCGGCCCACGATTGATGGCCTCGCGCAAGCGTATGTCAATGACGAGCTCGACATTCACGGTCGTATGCCAGAAGCAATCGCGCTCGCCTATGGGCTAGCGCACGATGCTACTCTTTCGACGACTAGCCCTCCGCGATTTTCCCGCGTTGATCACGATAAGCAATCCGATCGCCGCGCGATCCAATTTCACTACGACGTATCGGACGACTTCTACCGAATCTGGTTAGGGCACACGATGGTGTATTCCTGCGCCTATTTTGAGAACGGCACGGAAGATCTCGACACCGCTCAGGAGAAGAAGATCGATC
>NZ_FCON02000536.1 GCF_001544535.1 Caballeronia choica
TTATCGAGCGGGTGCGTCGCGTAGGCCGTGAGCGCCGTGCTGCCGCCAACCTGCAGCGGCGCGACAAAAACCTGCAGGGAGTTGTACTGGCGACCGAGCGTAAGCGTGCCGTACTGATCGGATGCGAGACCCAGCCACGCTTGTCGCCCGAACATCCGTCCACCTTGCTTCAGCGCTCCCGTTAGGGCGCTAAAACCGTTCTCTAGCTGGAACACGGCCTTCAGACCACCACCCAGGTCCTCCACGCCTCTGAAGCCCCAACGTGAACCCTGTTCGTTGCTCTCGGTTGCTTGCCACGAAGAATGGCCGCCGTTATTGTTTGTGTAGGTAAAGCCACTATCGATGATCCCAAACAGCGTGACGCTGCTTTGTGCGTGCGCAACGGAAGCAAACGCGCTCATCCCGGCAAGCGCGAGAATCGACTTTTTCATTCGGTGATCTCCAGAGAATTCTTTTAACTTCTGTAATGGCAAGGCACGCGATGGCCTCGGTCGAAGCCGGACAGTTCCGCGAACTCGTCAGTGCGTGTGGCGCTCGGGCTTTGTCAGATAGGCCGCCGCGCCAGACGTCTCTTGCATGCGCCGGATTTCCAAACGCGCGATGGTTTGCAAGTGCACCTCATCAGGACCATCGGCGAAGCGCAGCGCACGCCCCCACGTCCAGTGGTCAGCCAAAGGCGTGTCCGGGCTGAGTCCCATGGCGCCGAACACCTGCATCGCTCGGTCACATACGTTCGTATGGAGTGTCGGCACAAGTGCCTTGATCATCGAGATTTCCTTGCGCGCTTCGCGAGCCCCCACACTGTCGATGAGCCACGCGGTTCTGAGGACCAGGAGCCTTGC
>NZ_FCON02000537.1 GCF_001544535.1 Caballeronia choica
AGCAGGTCGCCGATCACGTCGTAGCCGACGCCGAGCGCGCGCGGCTCGATATATCCGCCGATGCCGACGACCAGTCCGCCGATAGCGGGCCACCACATCCAGTGGATCGGCAGCTTGCCGAACAGGTCCTCGGTCTTGTAGAGCGCGGCCGAGAGCCCCGACGCGAGCGCGCCGGACAGCAGCCCCGCGATCACGCACGACACGAGCGAGAGCCCGCCCGGCGGCGCGGTGACGAGCGGGAAGAGCGGTCCCTGACCGAAGAACGCGACGCGCGCGAACCCGGCCACCGCGCACGCCAGCGCGACCGGCAGGAAACTGCGCGGCCGCCATTCGAACAGCAGCAGTTCGACGGCGAGCAGCACCGCCGCGACCGGCGTGCCGAACACCGCGGTCATGCCGGCGGCGGCGCCGGCGACGAGCAGCGTCTTGCGTTCGGCGGAGGTGAGTTTCACGCACTGCGCGATCAGCGAGCCGAGCGCGCCGCCCGTCATGATGATCGGGCCTTCGGCGCCGAACGGCCCGCCGCTGCCGATCACGATCCCCGACGACAGCGGCTTGAGCACCGCCACCTTCGGCGACATGCGGCTCTTGCCGAACAGGATCGCTTCGATCGCTTCGGGGATGCCGTGGCCGCGGATCTTCTCCGACCCGTAGCGCGCCATGAGTCCGACGATGAGCCCGCCCGTCACCGGCACGACGAGCACCCAAAGCCCGAGCGTGTTGTGCGCGGGCGAGCGGTCGGCGAACGAGAAACTGCCGAAGAAAAACAGGTTCGTGAACAGGTGGATCAGGCCGAGCAGCACGAACGCCGCGCACGTGCTGATACCGCCGATCACCGC
>NZ_FCON02000538.1 GCF_001544535.1 Caballeronia choica
AGCAGGTCGCCGATCACGTCGTAGCCGACACCGAGCGCGCGCGGCTCGATATATCCGCCGATGCCGACGACCAGTCCGCCGATCGCGGGCCACCACATCCAGTGGATCGGCAGCTTGCCGAACAGGTCCTCGGTCTTGTAGAGCGCAGCCGAGAGCCCCGACGCTAGCGCGCCGGACAGCAGCCCCGCGATCACGCACGACACGAGCGAAAGCCCGCCCGGCGGCGCGGTGACGAGCGGGAAGAGCGGCCCCTGTCCGAAGAAAGCGACGCGCGCGAACCCCGCCACCGCGCACGCCAACGCGACCGGCAGGAAACTGCGCGGCCGCCATTCGAACAGCAGCAGTTCGACGGCAAGCAGCACGGCCGCGACCGGCGTGCCGAACACCGCGGTCATGCCGGCGGCGGCGCCGGCGACGAGCAGCGTCTTGCGTTCGGCTGAGGTCAGCTTCACGCACTGCGCGATCAGCGAGCCGAGCGCGCCGCCCGTCATGATGATCGGGCCTTCGGCACCGAACGGCCCGCCGCTGCCGATCACGATCCCCGACGACAGCGGCTTGAGCACCGCCACCTTCGGCGACATGCGGCTCTTGCCGAACAGGATCGCTTCGATCGCTTCGGGGATGCCGTGGCCGCGGATCTTCTCCGACCCGTAGCGCGCCATGAGGCCGACGATGAGCCCGCCCGTCACCGGCACGACGAGCACCCAAAGCCCGAGCGTGTTGTGCGCGGGCGAGCGGTCGGCGAACGAGAAACTGCCGAAGAAAAACAGGTTCGTGAACAGGTGGATCAGGCCGAGCAGCACGAACGCCGCGCACGTGCTGATACCGCCGATCACCGC
>NZ_FCON02000539.1 GCF_001544535.1 Caballeronia choica
AGCAGGTCGCCGATCACGTCGTAGCCGACGCCGAGCGCGCGCGGCTCGATATATCCGCCGATGCCGACGACCAGTCCACCAATCGCGGGCCACCACATCCAGTGGATCGGCAGCTTGCCGAACAGGTCTTCGGTCTTGTAGAGCGCAGCCGACAGCCCCGATGCGAGCGCGCCGGACAGCAGCCCCGCGATCACGCACGACACGAGCGAAAGGCCGCCCGGCGGCGCGGTGACTAGCGGGAAGAGCGGCCCCTGTCCGAAGAACGCGACGCGGGCGAACCCGGCGACCGCGCACGCCAGCGCGACCGGCAGGAAGCTGCGCGGCCGCCATTCGAACAGCAGCAGTTCGACGGCGAGCAGCACGGCCGCGACCGGCGTGCCGAACACCGCGGTCATGCCGGCGGCGGCGCCGGCGACGAGCAGCGTCTTGCGTTCGGCGGAGGTCAGCTTCACGCACTGCGCGATCAGCGAGCCGAGCGCGCCGCCCGTCATGATGATCGGGCCTTCGGCGCCGAACGGCCCGCCGCTGCCGATCACGATCCCCGACGACAACGGCTTGAGCACCGCCACCTTCGGCGACATGCGGCTCTTGCCGAACAGGATCGCCTCGATCGCTTCGGGGATGCCGTGGCCGCGGATCTTCTCCGACCCGTAGCGCGCCATGAGACCGACGATGAGCCCGCCCGTCACCGGCACGACGAGCACCCAAAGCCCGAGCGTGTTGTGCGCGGGCGAGCGGTCCGCGAACGAGAAGCTGCCGAAGAAAAACAGGTTCGTGAACAGGTGGATCAGGCCGAGCAGCACGAACGCCCCGCACGTGCTGATACCGCCGATCACCGC
>NZ_FCON02000540.1 GCF_001544535.1 Caballeronia choica
GAACTCCATGAACTGAGTCGCGCGCACGATCGTGTACGGCACGCCCGCCGCTTCGATCACCTCTTCCTGCGCAACCTTGGCAACGAAATACGCGTTCCCTTCCGTGCGTTCGCATCCAACGATTGATAGCGCGACGTGATGGCGCACCCCTGCGGCCACTTCGGCCTTGCCGAGGTTGCGCGCCGAGGTGCGGAAGAAGTCGAGCACCGCTTGCGGTTCCCATGACGGTGCGTTCGTCACATCCACGACGACGTCCGCGCCCACCAGCGCACTGCTCAGGCCCTCGCCCGTCACAGCGTTCACACCGGTGCGCGGCGAGGCAGCGAGCACCTCATGGCCCGCCTCGCGGAGCAGCGTGACCACACGCGAGCCGATCAGGCCGGAACCACCGATTACGACGATCTTCATGGCAGAGTCTCCAGATAAAAGTAATTGAACGTGCGGGGCGCTGGCGGGCTTCGTGTTACGTGAAAGTGTTCGCCGCCGTCGCATCGCGTGAGGCTATTGTGAAAGAATCATGCCCTAGGGAAAAGTGACAAGAATTGTCGAACCGACTAGTCCAAGCCGATTCGATGCCCCTTGCCCGTGAGACCGTCATGACCGTGCCGACGCCCACATTGACCATCGAAATCGATCGGCAGCAGCAGTTGCCGATCTATCTGCAGATCTGCGAGCGTTTCAAGACCGCGATCGCCGCAGGGCATCTGCGTCCCGGCGAGCGTGTGCCCGCGTTGCGCAGCCTTGCCACGCAACTGAACACGGCACGCGGCACGGTCGAGCTGGCCTACACGATCCTCGTCGACGAGGGCTACCTGCAAATGCGCGGCGCGGCCGG
>NZ_FCON02000541.1 GCF_001544535.1 Caballeronia choica
GCCCGCTTTCGTAAATCAGTATCGCATTGGGGTGGCCAAAGTTTGAGGCCGTTGACGGCCCACGGGGTCCGAAGAGCTGCCCCTTCCGCTTGAATCAATCCTTCCAAGTGAGGATAGCCGTTCTATACGCCCGTGCAGGTCGAACCGCGTCTGCGCGAGCGCACGCTGACGGTCAACGGCGTATCGAAGGTGTATTCGATGGCGGGCTGGCGCATCGGCTATGCGGGCGGTCCCGCGTGGCTAATCCGGGCGATGCAGACGCTGCAATCGCAGAGCACGTCGAATCCGAGCACGATCTCGCAAGCGGCGACGTTCGCGGCGCTGGAAGGCGGCACGGATTCCCTGCTCGAATGGATCGATGAGTTGCGCACCTGCCGCGATCTCGTGGTCGATACCATGGCACGCTGCCCCGGCCTGCGTTGCGATGCACTCGATGGCGCGTTCTACGCCTTCGTGGACTGCTCGGGCGCGATAGGTGCTACTACGCCTTCGGGCGATGTCATCGCTACCGATCTCGACTTCGCCAACTATTTGCTGGAGGCGGCGCATGTCGGCGTGGCGCACGGTAGCGCGTTGGGCGTGGAGAACCATGTGCGCTTCGCGTATGCTGTTCCGATGCCCACGCTGCGCGACGCGTGCCGGCGCATCGAGACCGCGTGTGCGGCGTTGACACCCGCTGTCGCCGCGGTCTGAAGCGCCTAAGCACCAGACGCCATGCCCGCGACAGGTGTGCCGTGCGCGGGTTTTTCTTTTTATCGGATGGCCTTCCATGCTCTATCTCATCGAAGACGCTACCCCCGAGCCGGCGCAATTCGGCGCCCTTCCCGCGCTGTT
>NZ_FCON02000542.1 GCF_001544535.1 Caballeronia choica
CAATACTGTTCACTTGATAACCACTTTGGGCGCTATTCGCTGATTCAGCGGTTCCCATCGTCGCCGGATCCGGAAATTCGACATCTTTCGCTTCACGCCGCGGGGATTGCGCTTGCCGCGGCTTTGCACCGCGCGTCCGCTGGCGATTTCCCGCAGTAAGCTGAGCCTCCAACTTTGCCACTGCTCAGGGGGGAACGGCCGCCGCCTCGGGCAGACGTCGGTTCAGCACGCGCACGGCATGAACGAACGATAAGTCTTCGGGTCGCTGTCCGCTGTCCTGTGCCGCTTCGTACATCATTCGACGGATCGCCGCGTGAGTAAGCATTAACGCATAGAACTCCTGACGGACCAGATCAGGCGTCTTACTGCGCAGCACCTTCTTGCCATCGCACAGATGTGTCTTGATCTCGTCAAACATCTCTTCGATTTTCCAGCGCCGGTGGTACAGCGCCGCGAGTTCTACGGCAGGCGCCACCGCTGCGTCCAGCAGATTGGTGATCAGACGATACTGCGGCTCGGCATCAGGCACGCCTTCCAGGCGATACTCGATGACCCGCACCCGTATGCCGTTACGCTGGTGTCGCCGGTCGGTATCGCTAGCATAGACGGTGCTCAGGTACGAACCGTCTGCCAGCGGCACTTCGCACGGTAGCCGCAGATTCGACTTCACCCGCCACAGCAGCTTCGCGCCGGTGGCCACCGCCTCGCGCCACATGTCATAGCCATAGAACAGGCGATCGGCCAGCACCAGCATGTCATCCGAGAATGCCGGGACGAGCTGCCGCGCGAGAGCCTGTTCGCTGTCGTCGCGCACCCCGCCCAACTGGACCTG
>NZ_FCON02000543.1 GCF_001544535.1 Caballeronia choica
GAGGCTCGTGCTCGTATCTGCGCTCTCGCAGATGACTTCGCCAACGTATGGAACGACAAGCGTGTTGAATCCATCGAGCGCAAGCGCATGCTCGGACTGCTGATCGAAGACGTTACTCTTCTGAAGTTGGAGAAGATCTCGATTCACGTGCGTTTCCGGGGTGGCCGGACGACCTCAATGGCAGTCGACAAACCCAAGCCGATGGCACTTGTACGCAAGACACAGCCGGTTGTCGTATCACTCATCGATGAACTCCTCGAGACTAGTACCGATCAACAGGTCGCCATCCGACTCAACGAACTTGGATATTCAAACTGGCAGCATCAGGCATTTACTGCCAGGAAGATCGCGGGGGTGCGCACGGCCCATGGACTACCGAGCCGATTCGAGCGACTGCGCTCGCGCGGTTTGCTTACCGGCGCTGAACTCGCTGCGCAGCTCGAAGTTAGCCAGGCGACCATTCATTTGTGGGGTCGGCAAGGGCTTTTACGGCGGCAGATTTACGGGCATGACCACCGGTGCCTGTACGAACCTCTGGGGAACGTCGTCCTCGTAAAGGACGTTAGTGGGCGCAAAGCAACGCGAGCAACTTTCATCGCCGCTCCAACTACCGGACAAGGTGCAATGTGAAACCTACTCCTTCGTTTGCGGTTCGGCGACGAAGGCGAAGCTCGGCGTGACGCCCCAGAACCTGACCTGGTTGAAGAAGTCATCGGCCGTGTACTGCGAACCGTGATCCATGCGCAGCGTCAAGCCCCGACCAACCTCGGCACCCGTGCCGCCGAATTCACCCAGCAGTCCCTGTGCGATCGGCTGCAAGGCGGCGAACC
>NZ_FCON02000544.1 GCF_001544535.1 Caballeronia choica
TTCCGTCCTTATTGAGTGCCTTCGAGCAGGCCGAGCACCACGGCGCGGCGCACCGCGTGCTTGCGCGAACTTGCGTCAAGCTTTCCGAAGAGATTCTTGACGTGCCACTTGACGGTGCCCTCTCCGACCATGGCTGCGCGCGCGATCTCCTTGTTGGTGAGATTGCGCGCAAGCAGTTCGAGAATCTCCCGCTCCCTGGGTGTCAGAACGACGCAGGGCACCGCGCGAGGTCCGCCCGTCTCTCGCGGCTGGGGCCGCGTGCCCGGCATGGCTGCAGGCGCTCGCCCGACGTTCTCGGGAACGGCTGCGTCGCCTGCACGCCGCGCCCAGTCCGCGAGGACGGGATGAGCGTCGATCAGCATGCGCCGCAGCCTGAACGTCTGCGCGAGGTCCATCGCTTCGAGCAGCAGGGCCGACGCATCCACGCCCGTCTGTTGCTGCGCAAATGCGCGCAAAGCCATGATCTCGATACGGTAGCAGCCCATCTTCATCGCGTCGGCCTGTTTGCCGGCCACGTCCAGTGCATTGAGCGCCTGTTGCCAGCTTCGTGCGGCAATGGCGGCGTCGGCATGCGAGAGTGACTGCAAAAATACGACCGACTCCCGCCACAGCGGCCCGCGACCGGCCTCGCAAGCCAGGATGTCGTCGATGCGGCGCACTAGCGCCTGACACGTCTCGCTGCGATAGCGGCCCGCGTGAATGCGGACCTGCTCGGCCAGACTCGCCACGCACAAGCGGGGCTGGCGCCGGCTCACGCCCAGCGCGTACATGGCCTCCAGCAGGTCGAGGGCCCGGTGCTCGTTACCGCGTGCGCGGGCCATGCGCGACGC
>NZ_FCON02000545.1 GCF_001544535.1 Caballeronia choica
CGTCTTGGGCGGCTTCTGCTTGTTGAGAATGAACGCCGCGCGCCACTCATCGGATTCGAACAGCAGTTCTGCGTCGAGATCGGGACATGTACGGCCCAGCCGCATCAGCCGGGCAATGCGCCACGCTACCACGATGAACAGCGCCAAGGCGCGCTCGAGCCGCGCCATCGACGTCAGTTGCAGCGCCTCGACCTGACAACCGTTCTTGAGCACGTGAAAGAACAACTCCACCTCCCAACGCGCGCGGTACCAGTCAATCAGTTGCACCGCCATGTCGAAGTCGGTCACCTCGCGATTACTCAGCAGGCGCCATTCGACCGGCTTGACGCCCGCCGGGGTGTCCACTTCGCGGGCGACGATGCAAGTGGCGCTCACGACGCCGCCTGCAGCATCGGGCAACGCGACCCGCTGCGCCCACACCTGCTGCCGTACCGTGCGCGCCGGCTGCCCTTGGCGAGCGGCCAGCGTAAAGTGAATTCCGCCCAATGGCTCGCCCGCGCTCGCTTTGTTCCACAGCTTGCCACCATCGGGCAGCGCGCGATTGTGCTGTGAGCGGATCAGCCAATCTGCGGGATGCCCCAACTCGCGTGCCTTGACCATCAGCGCCACGATGTCCGATTCCCGGTCAGCCACATAGACGAGCCGCGTGGTGGGCAGTTCTGCGGCTTGTTCGGCTAGCCGCTCGTAGCCTTCGATCCAGCGGGTGCTTTCCTTGATGCCGGGACGCACGCCATGCGCATCCTTCGGCTCACGCGCCCACATGTAGGCGTCCAGCACGCCCAGCGGTTCGCGCGACGGCGTCACCGCGTAAGTCGGATGCAGATACATG
>NZ_FCON02000546.1 GCF_001544535.1 Caballeronia choica
ACTGGACGGCATTTTAATTTTGGTGCGGGAAGTGGTTGTAAACGTTGCGCCGAGCTGTTAACTTTTCGGAGCGATGCTTGCCAGCCACCTCACCTACCTGATCGAAGCGCAGCAGCCGGCCGACCTGCGACGGTTGGCCGAGCATCTGCCCTACGAGTGGATCGAACGTGCGGTCCAGGCGACCGGCACAGCGAGCATCCGACGCCGTCGCCTACCTGCTGAACAGGTGGTGTGGCTGGTAATCGCGCTGGCGATGTACCGGCACTGGTCGATCAGCGAGGTGCTCGACAGTCTCGATCTAGCCTTGCCCAACGAGGCCGCGCCGTTTGTCAGCAAGAGCGCGGTGGCACAGGCACGCCAACGTATCGGCGAGGCGCCGATGGCCTGGCTATTTGAGCAGACAGCACGGGCGTGGACGACTCAGGATGCGGCTCACCATGCGTTCAAGGGGTTAAGTCTGTGGGCGATGGACGGCACCACACTGCGCACGCCCGACAGTGCGGCCAACCGTGAGCACTTTGGCGCACAGGGTTATGCCAGTGGCAAGGTGGCCAGTTATCCGCAGGTGCGCGCAGTGACACTCACTGCGATTCCGACGCATCTGGTCGCCGATATCAATTTCGGTCGCTACGACACCAACGAAATGGTGTACGCCAAAAGCCTGCTGCCACAGATCCCAGAAGACTCGCTGACGGTGTTCGACAGGGGCTTTCTGGCCGCAGAAATCCTGTGTGGCCTGACGATGAACGCGCGTAATCGCCACTTCCTGATTCCAGCCAAAGCTAATACCTGCTGGGAAGTGATCTCCGGTACCGCTGACGA
>NZ_FCON02000547.1 GCF_001544535.1 Caballeronia choica
GGTTTTGTCGCGGTAAGGGCAAGATGGCGAACAAACGGTGATATAAGTAGGATTGCTTATGCCGCCAGTGAGTAAAATTGCTGAGCACGGGTGTATCCGATGTCAAGGTCTTGCATTTGGCCCTTGGCGATCATGTGCATGAGCTCGATGCCGCTCAACAGGATCCGGGCGCAACGAAAATTCTTGAAGCCGAGCATAGGCCGCGTGCGTCGCTTGATCGCCCGATGATCTTGCTCGACAACATTGTTCAGATACTTGTTCTGGCGAATCTTTATCGGTGTTTCCCGCTCCGCGTTGAGAGCGTCCAGCGCGGCCAGGTTCGCTCCGCTTTTATCGATTGTGACCGTCTCGGGTTCACCGTTTTGCTCGATTGACTTTTCGAAGTAACGCCTCGCCGCGGCCTTGTCACGATGGGCGCGCAGCAGAAAATCCACCGTGTTACCCTCCTTGTCGACTGCGCGGTACAAGTACTTCCACTGGCCTCGGACCTTGATATACGTTTCGTCCATTCGCCAGCTCCGGCCGACGGCTTTCTTGTGGCGGCGAAAGGTCTTCTCCAGTACCGGCAACACCTTGATGGCCCAGCGGTGCACGGTTGAATGGTCGACTGAGATTCCGCGCTCCGCCATCATCTCTTCCAGGTGTCGAAGGCTCAGCGGATAGGCCACATACCAGCGCACGCACGTCAGGATCACGTCGAGCGGATAGTGCAAACGCCTGAGCACCCGTGCCAAGGCTGGATTCAGAATCGTCATCACGCGTCCGATCGTTCTATTGTGAGGCGCATGATACCCGACACTTACTGCGACAAAGCC
>NZ_FCON02000548.1 GCF_001544535.1 Caballeronia choica
TACATCGGCCGGAAGAGGTGGCCGAACGCGCGGCTGACCTTCAGCGGCCGCTGCAGGCCGCGCACGGCCAGACTGTAGTGCCCGTTCTCGTCGCGCGTCGCGCTCAGGATGGCGTTCGCATTGACCATGACGCCGCGGTGCACCTGAATGAAGTCGGTCGAGTCGATGCGGGCCATCAGTTCACGCAGGCTCATCCGCACCAGCGCTTCGCCCGTCGGCGTCACGACGCTCACGTACTTCTCCGTCGCCTCGAAGCAGATCACCTCAGCCACTGGAATCATGCGCACAGTGTTGCCCACGCCGGCACGGATGACCTTGATGCGTTCGCTCGATCCGGCCTCCAGCGCCGCGATCGACTGCATGCGCCGCATCAGCGCAGCCCTGTCGCCCGCATCGGGTGACGCCGTGCGTGCGGCCAGCCGCACCTTGATCCGCTCCACGGTCTGCTGCAGACGCTCCGCTGTGGCGGGCTTGAGCAGGTAGTCGACCGCGGCGCGATCGAAGGCCGAGACCGCGAAGCTGTCGTAGGCCGTGATGAACACAAAGAGCGGCTCGGCGCGATCGTCGGGCCAGTCGTCCGCCACAGCCTCGGCCACCTCCAGGCCGGTACGGCCGGGCATCTTGATGTCGAGGAACATCACATCCGGTGTCGATGCCAGCCCAAGCTCCGTCGCCCGCAGGCCGTCTTCCGCGACGCCGACGATGCGAAGCTCGGGCCACACCTGTTCCAGCAAGCGGATCAAGGTGCGCGCGAGGACGGGCTCGTCTTCGGCGATGACAGCAGTGGGGGCGTCGGTGAGGGTCATGTC
>NZ_FCON02000549.1 GCF_001544535.1 Caballeronia choica
ACAGACTTCCAAACCCCCGTAAAACCGGACATTTCAACTTGGCCGGAAAGCGGACATCTGTATCTGGCTTTGACATGACTGTAAGAGCTTTTTAGTAATGTCGGGTTTTAGCTCATTAGAAATGTCGGGTTTTGTCCCTTGAAGCGCACGCTGACAGCACGCGTTTTCGAGGGGCTCACCATGAACGAGCGTGGCTTCATCACGGCGACTATGCAGGAACTCGAACGCATCAAGGTGATCGAGGCGGTGTGCGAACATCGGCTGACGATGGTGGGCGCCGCAGCGCGTCTCGGACTGTGCGAACGCCAGATCAGCCGCCTGGCGCAGCGCTATGCATCGAGCGGTCCGGCCGGGCTCGTCTCTGGCAAGCGCGGGCAGCCGAGCAACCGCGAGTTGCCCGCCGACCTGCGCGCCCGCTCGATGGCGTTGGTGCGTGAGTGCGGAGCCCCACGTGCGCAATACCAGGGTTGCGCCGATCTGTGCGCCGAGATGTCGGGGATCGGCGGCAATGGTGCGCAGGGTTTCGGCGGCTACATCAAACAGCAGGCCGTAGATCACCGCCTTGTTGTACCAGGCGATCGCACTGATCGCGGCGGGCAGCGTGAAGACCACGTGGTAATACTCCACGGGCAGCAGATCGGCCTGACGTGCTTCGAGCCACCGGTGTGCGGCGCTCGCCTGGCACTTTGGGCAATGGCGGTTCCGACACGTAACGGAGTGCACTCCGTTACGTGCCTTATGGGAAGTTCTGTCTAACGGGGAGTTGCAGATCAGATTCGACACGAATGCGACTGGCCGCGTCGGTTT
>NZ_FCON02000550.1 GCF_001544535.1 Caballeronia choica
AGTCGTACATGTATCTGCGCGACCATGCAAGTGAATCGGCTTGCGCGCCCGCCTTCCGACAAACGATTTGGTAAATCGACAGGTTCCCGCATCGAAAGCCGTAGGCGCACCCGGCCAGATAGATCCGCCACACCCGGAAGGTTTGCTCGCCGACCGTCTGCCTGATCAGGTCGGCGTTTTTCTCAAACGCGTCTGCCCAAAGTGTCAGCGTGCGCGCATAGTGCCGCCGTAGGTTCTCGACGTCCAATGATTCCAGATTGCCACGCTGCATCGCGTCGAGGACCTGGCCGATATGCGAGAGTTCGCCGTTTGGAAACACATACTTATCGATGAAGGCGCGTCCATCAACGGTCGGCGTCCAACAGATATCCGGGTCCGTTGACGTAATTCCGTGATTCATGGCAATACCATCGGGCGTCAGCAACGAACTGATCTTCGCGAAATACGCCGGAAGATTGGCGCGCCCGACGTGCTCGAACATTCCTACGCTGGTGATGCGATCGAACTGACCGACGATCTCGCGGTAATCCTGCAGTCGGATTTCCACGCGATCTGTGAGACCGGCTTGCTGCACTCGCTGCATCGCCAACTGATATTGTTTCTCGGAAAGGGTGATGCCGATACATCGCGCGCCGAACTTCTGTGCGGCGCGAATCACCAACGAACCCCAACCGCACCCGATGTCGAGTAACGATTGCGTTGGCTGCAGCGCGATCTTCTTTAGGATGTGATCGATCTTCTTCTCCTGAGCGGTGTCGAGATCTTCCGTGCCGTTCTCAAAATAGGCGCAGGAATACACCATCGTG
>NZ_FCON02000551.1 GCF_001544535.1 Caballeronia choica
AAGCTGAACCTGCGCACGCCGCGCGATGCGATCGACGCGGGCCTCGTCTATCTGACCGAAGACCGCAAGGGCCAGGGTCTCTTTCTCGACATGAGCGTGCGCGACAACATCAATGTCGCCGTCGCCGGCCGCGACGCGCGAATGGGCGTGCTCGATCTGGCGCGCGGCGCGGCGCGGGCGAAGGACGCGATTGCCTCGCTGACCATCCGCGTGCCGAGCGCGAAGGTGAACGCGGGCGCGCTCTCAGGCGGCAACCAGCAGAAGGTGCTGCTCTCGCGCCTCCTGGAAACCCACCCGCGCGTGCTGATCCTCGATGAACCGACGCGCGGCGTCGACATCGGCGCGAAGTCGGAGATCTACCGGATCATCAACGAACTGGCGAAGACCGGCGTCGGCATCATCATCATCTCGAGCGAACTGCCGGAGGTGATCGGTACCGCCGATCGTGTCCTCGTCATGCGTGAAGGCGAACTGGCCGGCGAACTCGGTGGTTACACGGGCAAGCCGATCACGCAGGAAGGCATCATCGAACTCGCCACCGGGTCGCGCCCGGCGCTGGGCGAAGCCGCTTGAACAGTACGAAAGACAGCACGAAACCGCAGAACAGAGACAGCTACACATACCGGAGGACGACATGAGCAACCCCATCAAGCAGGATGCGCCCGTTGCGGCGGCGAAGCAGGCCCAGCGGCAATCGCGGATCGAACACAAGGAGCGCATGCAGTCACTGATGCGCACGGCTGGCATGCTGCCCGTGCTGATCCTGCTGTGCATCGCGTTCGGCGTCGCGACGGACGGGTTCTT
>NZ_FCON02000552.1 GCF_001544535.1 Caballeronia choica
GCCTCATGGCGCAGGCGGACCTGTCCGGGGCCCGGTTCGCCCACTTCAACGTCCTCGTAGCGCAAGACTTCGGGACCGCCGGTTTCATGAAAGCGCACTGCGTTCGCCATGTTCAATCTCCTATCCTTACTCAAACTGCAAAATGGATTTCGCCTGCGGCCGAACTGGCCGTCTTACCCTGGCGTCGTTGCCAGATCCGTGTTCTGTTGCGGTCCTGAGCGCCGCGAGGCACGCACAGACTGCGAGAATGCAATGAGCAAGGCATATAACGCCTCGCCTTAATCAATTGCCGTGTCGACCTAAATCAGTTGCTATATCAAGCATACGGCGATAGACGTCCGCCGCATGGTGACGTGCGGTCGCATATTGAGCATCTACTCTAGTTGCCAGCGGGTCGCCGCGCAAATAAGTCGCGCCGGCGTCCCGTTCGGAACTGATATCTGTCGCCTCGGGCTCTGCTGGGCCGGTTTGGGGTCCGGTGCATGCCTTGAAAAACCGGCGCCGTCGCGTTGTGAGCGAGCGAACGGCACCGTTGTGCCTTGAGAATCCGATCAGCGTGTTGCTTGCGTGCGCAGGGCGTCAAGGCGGTCCAGGTCACCACCGTAGTTCCGCTTGCCGATGAAAAACGCGGCTGCGGCGACGAGGGGTGCGAACGGAACGAGTTGCAACGCGCCGACAAGCCCGATCCGGTCGGCGACCATGCCCGTCAGAATGGCAGCGGGTGCCAGACCCAGCAGATTGTTCGCCAGCGTCAGCGTGGCAAACGCGGACGAATGGATCGACGGCGGGGTGAG
>NZ_FCON02000553.1 GCF_001544535.1 Caballeronia choica
GCCCCGACCAACCTCGGCACCCGTGCCGGCGAATTCACCCAGCAGTCCCTGTGCGATCGGCTGCAAGGCGGCGAACCGGTTGCCCGTCTTGACCGCATGGATCCCGACGCAGCAGGCGTCGCAATGATCAACCGCCGAGAACACCCAGACCCAGCCGTCATCCACGGTCTCGATGCGCACGCCGTCGGTGCCCCACATTTCGTTCGGGCGGCTCGTCGTGATCGTGCCGTCGTGCAGAGACGACTTACCCTGAGGCCGACGATGCGGCGACAGCAAAGCGTTCTCCCGCATCAGCCGCAGCACGCGGGTGCGCGAGACGCGGATGTCGCGCAGGATACGCAACCGCGCCCATACCTTGCGGTGCCCCTCGCCGATAAACGGCGAGGCCGCCAGATCAGCCCGCATGGCATTCAGAAGGTCGGCGTCGGGCATCCTTGGCTTCGGGCCGCGCCGCTGTGCCACGAGTGGCACCACGTTACTCGACTCGCGCGCACGAGCGGCATAGATCGTCGAACGCGGGAATCCGAGCACCCGACAGACTCGCTCCAGCCCTAAGGCTTGCCGATGCCAGCGGAGATCGTTCGGCTCATTTCGACGACCTCCGGTTGACCAAGGGGTGTCGGGCCTGCCGTTCCTTGCGCAGCAGTTCGTCTTCCATGACCAGCTCGCCAATGCGCCGGGTCGCATCGCCAAGCTTTGCCTCCAGCGGATCGTTCCCGCGCTCCTTGAGGCCAGCATCGATACCGGCCAAGGCACGCTCGCGCCATTCTTCGAGCCGGTATATCGGTACCGAA
>NZ_FCON02000554.1 GCF_001544535.1 Caballeronia choica
TCGGTACCGATATACCGGCTCGAAGAATAGCGCGAGCGTGCCTTGGCCGGTATCGATGCTGGCCTCAAGGAGCGCGAGAACGATCCGCTGGAGGCAAAGCTTGGCGAGGCGACCCGGCGCATTGGCGAGCTGGTCATGGAAAACGAACTGCTGCGCAAGGAACGGCAGGCCCGACACCCTTTGGTCAACCGGAGGTCGTCGAAATGAGCCGAACGATCTCCGCTGGCATCGGCAAGCCTTATGGGCTGGAGCGAGTCTGTCGGGTGCTCGGATTCCCGCGTTCGACGATCTATGCCGCTCGTGCGCGCGAGTCGAGCAACGTGGTGCCACTCGTGGCACAGCGGCGCGGCCCGAAGCCAAGGATGCCCGACGCCGACCTTCTGAATGCCATCCGGGCTGATCTGGCGGCCTCGCCGTTTATCGGCGAGGGGCACCGCAAGGTATGGGCGCGCTTGCGTATCCTGCGCGACATCCGCGTCTCGCGCACCCGCGTGCTGCGGCTGATGCGGGAGAACGCTTTGCTGTCGCCGCATCGTCGGCCTCAGGGTAAGTCGTCTCTGCACGACGGCACGATCACGACGAGCCGCCCGAACGAAATGTGGGGCACCGACGGCGTGCGCATCGAGACCGTGGATGACGGCTGGGTCTGGGTGTTCTCGGCGGTTGATCATTGCGACGCCTGCTGCGTCGGCATCCATGCGGTCAAGACGGGCAACCGGTTCGCCGCCTTGCAGCCGATCGCACAGGGACTGCTGGGTGAATTCGGCGGCACGGGTGCCGAGGTTGGTCGGGGC
>NZ_FCON02000555.1 GCF_001544535.1 Caballeronia choica
TTTGAGCTTGCCCCCGAAAAACGAATCCCTTGCTGAGCAGGTAAACTCAAGCAAGGAGAAGAACGATGACGAGCAAGGCAAAGCGAGCGCAGTACACGCTCGAATTCAAGCTGGAAGCGGTGCGGCTGGTCAAGGCCGGGCAAAGCATGGCAGCGGTGGCGGCGACACTGGGTGTGGTCGAACAGACGCTGTATAACTGGGTAAAGGCTGACCGGGAAGGCAAACTGTCGGGAGCAGGCACGAAGCCTGTGAGCCCGGAACAGATGGAACTGGCGCGACTGCGTGCCGAAGTGGCTCGCCTGAAGATGGAGCGGGATATTTTAAAAAAAGCGGCCGCGTACTTCGCCAAGGAGTCGATGTGAAGTACGCGTTCATCGAGCGCAATCGACGCCACTGGCCGGTCTCGGTGCTATGCGAAGTGCTGGAAGTCAGTCCCAGCGGATATCATCAGCGCCGGCAACGCACCGCACAGGCCAAGCCGCACCGAGGCCGCGTGAGTAACGACGCACTGCTTGCGCACATCAAGGCGATTCACACGCAGGTCAAGGGCGAGTACGGCTGGCCTCGCATGTGGAAGGAACTGCTCACGCAAGGCGTGCGCGTGGGCAAAGAGCGGGTTCGCAAGCTGATGGCGCAGCATGGCATTCGAGCCCGCCACAAGCGCAAGTACATCGCGACGACGAACTCGAACCACGATTTGCCGGTGGCGCCGAATCTGTTGGAGCGCAACTTCGCCGCTAACGCACCGAACCAGGTCTGGACGACCGACATCACGTATCTGGCGACAGC
>NZ_FCON02000556.1 GCF_001544535.1 Caballeronia choica
GTGCTCTGTCTTCAAGACACCACCGAGCTTGATTTCAACGGTCAGGAGACGATCGGACTGGGGCCGTTGACCTACGACTTACTTTCCGCAGGTCGCCGATCGAATTTGGGCGTAATTTCCCGGACGCCCGGGTCGGTTAGGGTTTGCGTGGCGCTTCAGCGTCTATCAGGCGCTCGGTTTCGTCCTCCCACTCCTGCATCAGCTTCTTCGCCTTCCGATAGTTAGCGATGGCATGCCGCAAGACGGCGGCCTGCTTGGGCGAGACCGTCCGATGGACGAGCTTGCCGCCTTTCATATGTCCCCACTCATAGTATGGGCCGTGGCGGGCGTCGGGATCCTGGGCGCAGCGGCAGCCCGGCTTGCCGCAGACCTTCATGCGCTCCAGGAGCGTGCCGGAACACAGATAGTCGATCGCATTGAGCGTCTCCCGGATGCGCTCGATGCGCTCGCGGGCCTGCTTGATGATGACTTCGGGTCGGCGTGGCATGAGCTTGACTTTTGAATATCTGTCGCTAAGCTTAGCGACAGAATGAACGGCACGCAAGAACCTTCCCCGCACAAGGCTCGCTTCACCCTGCAAAGCGAGCGGCTGGGACCTTTGCCCCTCATCAATCACTTTATTGGACGCATCGGCCTGGAGGACGTGCTCGAACGACACGTCCCCTCGGACGCACGCTGTGCTGTTCCTCATGCCCGGGCCCTCGGCGTCCTGCTGCGCTCGATCATCGTCGAACGCGAGCCGGTTTACCGCCAGCAGGAAACCGTCCACGGCTTCGCCAGCGGGATGT
>NZ_FCON02000557.1 GCF_001544535.1 Caballeronia choica
CATGTATGCACCGGTCACCGCCGGGCCGCTCGCGTGCGCGCTACTCACGCACGCCGCGCTCGCGGCGCCACGCGAGCGCTCGATCACGCGTATAGCGCTCAGGATCACCGCGGCGCTGGGTTTCATCGGCGTGGGCTTTCATGCGCGCGGCGTCGCGCGCAATCAGGGCGGCTGGCGCAACTGGAGCCAGAACATCCTCAACGGTCCGCCGCTGCCGGCACCGCCAGGTTTCTCGGCATTGGCGCTCGCAGGGCTCGCGGCGCTACGGCTCAGGGAGACGGAAAAATGACACTGCCACCTGCGACCCGTTATCCCGGCTATGACGTGCTGAACAAGCGCGACACCGTCTCGTGGGACGACGCGACGCGCGCCGTGATCGACGAACGGCTGGCCACGCCGTCCGCTCCCGCATTCTTCGATGCGGTCGAATGGCGCGCGCTCACGGCGCTGTGCGCCTGTATTGTGCCGCAGCGCAGTGATGCCCCGCAGATACCGGCGGCCGCGCTGGTCGACGCGAAACTCAACGCCGACCGTGGCGATGGCTATCGCGACGCTCGCCTCCCGCCGCTCGGTGACGCCTGGCGAACGGGGCTTGCCGCGCTCGACGCCGAAAGCCGCGCACGTTCCGGCTTGCCGTTCGCAAGTCTCGGTGAAGAGTCGCAAGTCGCGCTGTTGCAGGACATGGAGTCGGGTGAACTGAAAAGTGAAATATGGCGAGGAATGCCGTCGAAGCTCTTTTTCGCGGAGCGCGTACTGCACGACATCTGTAGCGCGTACTATTCGCATCC
>NZ_FCON02000558.1 GCF_001544535.1 Caballeronia choica
CACAAGGGGGTGAAAGCGGTAGCGCACTACGATGTCATGCGAGAGATGTTGACGGGCAGAATGACTTACCCTTGTTCAACGTTCTGAAGAACGGCTGTCAGGTCGAAGAGCTGCAGTTGGGCACGATTGAACGACTCGAGCGTGCGTTGGCGCTGTTTCTTGTGGTGGCTTGGCGTGTGACCTATCTGATGCGGCTGGGCCGGACCTGTCCTGATTTGGACGCGCATCTGTTCTTCAATCCCGATGAAATTCGGGCCGCCCACTTGCTCACGAAAACGCGTATGCCTGTGCAACCCAAGCTCAACGAAGTGTTGCGCTTGGTCGCTCGCCTCGGCGGTTTCCTCGCTCGCAAGGGCGATGGCGAACCCGGCGCGGAGACAATCTGGAAGGGGCTCACAAAAGTTCATATCGCCGCGGAAACCATGCGCTTATTGCGCGATGACGGTGATGCCGACATTTCTGTATAACGACATGGCACATGCCATATCACGATGTTCCCTTGAAATTCGATCAGCACGGAGCCTCTTGCGGCACATCTCATCGCCGCTCCAATCGGAGAATCAACGACCGACGCGTCTCTTGGTCTACTGCCAACGAAGGTAAAGCGGACATCTTTCTTAGCTAGTACAACATCACCTAAATAGCTTTAATAATTAGCCTCGTTAATTATCGGGTTGCAAATACGGCTCCAGGAGCGTGACGACCAACTGTGCCATCTCGTCGAGCGACCCGGCGCCTGGCAGAGGTTCCCAACGTCCACTATGGCTGCGAAAGGCCGCGCCATA
>NZ_FCON02000559.1 GCF_001544535.1 Caballeronia choica
TGATAATAAACTTTGCAGACAAGGCCGTGCTGGGCATCGTGGCAGTGCCAATGATGAAGGACCTTAACTTGAGTCCGTCTCAGTTTGGCCTGGTGGCTAGCAGTTTCTTTTCGCTCTATTCCATATCTGGGATCGCCGTTGGCTTTTTGGCAAATCGATTCAATACAAAATGGATTATCACTGGGCTCGCACTGATATGGGCAGTCACCCAGTTTCCCATTGCATGGTGGCCAACGCTTCCGATGCTCGTTGCGTGTCGCGTAATTCTTGGCATCGGTGAAGGGCCAGCATACCCCGTCGCCATTCACGCCGCCTACAAATGGTTCCCGGATTCGCGTCGCAACCTGATCACGGCAATCATCGCTCAAGGAGGTCCCGCCGGTGTAGTAGTCGCAGCGCCAATCCTGAGCTATCTTCTGGTACGTTTCGGCTGGCAATCGGCCTTCATCGCGCTGGGCGTAGCAGGCTTACTTTGGACCGCCTTCTGGTTGGCATTGGTGCTGAGGGAACACAAACGGAATCCGCCGAGCGGCAGCCTGTGAACGGCGGCACATCTTCAGATTCGTTTCGCGTGCCGTATTCATACCTGCTGTCGGACCGAAGCATTGTCGGGACCGGCATGGCCTCGTTTGCCTCGTATTGGATCTTGGCGATGGGTTTTACGTGGTTGCCGCTCTATCTGAGAAATGGCCTGGGCTACGACGCGATAAACGCCGGTTGGCTGGTATCCGCGATCATCGCCACCTCAATTCCACTGCAGATCGCCGGAGCAGCGCTGTCACAAA
>NZ_FCON02000560.1 GCF_001544535.1 Caballeronia choica
AAATAGAAACTGGCCGCTAACGCGGCCAAGCTGTCGCCTGCTCGCTTGACACCGGCCCGCTAATGGGTGTGGGTAATCCTGAGGTTCAGCATCGGGGGCGTGCGCCGCTCGCAATCGCACTCTGGTTTCCGCACGTCGGTCAATGTCGGAGCCCGACGGCGCACTCCAGTGACGTGAATAAGCGCTGGTCCCGGCGGCAAAGCTTCATTCGTCAGGTAGCAAGATTCGAGAGTCCACCCCGCGGATGTCCGTATGCCCGCAAAACGCCATTGTGATATCCAGTTCTTTGTGGATCGTCTCCAGGCACTTTGTCACACCCGCTTCGCCCATTGCGCCCAAGCCGTACAGAAAGCTGCGGCCGATCAGGGTACCTTTGGCACCGAGCGCGACGGCTTTCAGGACATCCTGTCCGCTCCGAATGCCACCATCCATCCATACCTCTATTTTCGAGCCAACGTCCCTTGCGATTTCGGGGAGCGCCGATATCGAAGAGGGCGCGCCGTCCAGTTGTCGTCCCCCATGGTTGGAGACGATGAGCGCGTCGGCACCGCTTTCGGCGGCGAAACGCGCGTCCTCTGGATCCATGATGCCTTTGAGGATGAGCTTGCCTCCCCAGAGATTCTTGACCCACTCGACGTCTGACCAGCTCAACTCCGGATCGAACTGCTCGGCAGTCCATGAACTGAGAGAAGTCAAATCGCCTACTGGAAGGTCTGAACAACCCGTTTTCTGCTCTGGATATCTAACTGGCACACTCAGAATGAAGATTGCATCGTCATTTGC
>NZ_FCON02000561.1 GCF_001544535.1 Caballeronia choica
GGTTCGCCGCCTTGCAGCCGATCGCACAGGGACTGCTGGGTGAATTCGGCGGCACGGGTGCCGAGGTTGGTCGGGGCCTGACGCTGCGCATGGATCACGGTTCGCAGTACACGGCCGATGACTTCCTCAACCAGGTCAGGTTCTGGGGCGTCACGCCGAGCTTCGCCTTCGTCGCCGAACCGCAAACGAATGGCGTCGCTGAGCGCTTCAACCGGACGCTGAAAGAACAGGCCATTCACGGTCGCATCTTCGGGAACCTGGAGGAAGTTCGGGCCGCGGCCGTCGAGTTCAAAGATCGTTACAACCGTCATTGGCGTCTCGAAAAACTGGGCTTTATGTCACCCCATGAAGCCCGTCACGCAGCCACCATGAAAGAGGCCGCCTGAGTTGCAAACCCGTGTCCAGACAATCCGAGCCGGTACACGCGCCGCTTAAGCAAACACCAGCGCGACTTCTTGAGCACCGGCTCATATCCCTCGCGGCTCATACGGCGGGTTTCGTCGGCGCGAACCTCATCGATCGCCTTGTTCATCTTCGCCACGATGTGGAAGCGGTCGAGGATATTCAGCGCATTGGGGCAATGCAACGCGATCATTTCGAGGTAAGGCTTCCACATGTCCGAACAGACGAATTCCACCTTCTCACATAGCTGTGTTCCGATCATGGCGAAGAACCTGGCGAAGCTTTGCTTCGTGCGCTCCTGTCCGATCCAGAGCAGACGCACGCAACCGGCCTCGATCTGATACACCAGCGTGAGGTACTTGTGCCCGCGGCCATACTGG
>NZ_FCON02000562.1 GCF_001544535.1 Caballeronia choica
GACATGTTGAATAACGGAATTACGAAGGACATCATGGATTTTGCATACACCCCGAAGGTTGAAGAATTGCGGCGCCGGGTACGAGCATTCATGGACGAACATATCGTCCCGCGCATTCGTCAATGGAACGATGAGGTACACGCCGGTCAATACCCGGTGTCGTTCATGGAGGACCTGAAATCGCGGGCAAAAGCGGAGGGGCTTTGGAATCTTTTCCTGCCGGACCTGACGGCCGATGAGCCTGGAACTCGTTTGAGCAATATCGAGTACGCGCCACTTGCCGAGATCATGGGCCGGGTCTCCTGGGCATCGGAGGTGTTCAACTGCAACGCCCCCGATACCGGGAACATGGAACTCCTGCATATGTTCGGCACACCGCAGCAGCGCGAGCAATGGTTGCAGCCGTTGCTGCACGGCAGGATCCGCTCCGCCTTCGCGATGACTGAGCCCGACGTGTCGTCATCGGATGCAACCAATATCACCACACGCATTCGGCGGGAGGGCGATCAGTATGTGATTAACGGCAGAAAGTGGTTCATTACCAATGCCGCCCATCCGAATTGCAAGCTTTTCATCGTGATGGGCAAGACCGATCCGGAAGCGGAAGCACACCGGCAGCAGAGCATGATCCTCGTGCCTCATGACACGCCAGGAATCAAGGTCGAGCGCAATATCAGCGTGCTCAACCATGTCTCGCCAGAAGGGCATTGCGAAGTCACCTTTACGGATGTCAGGGTGCCGGTCACCAATCTGCTCGGCGAAGAAGGCAGCGGATT
>NZ_FCON02000563.1 GCF_001544535.1 Caballeronia choica
GCGGTGGCGACCTTGCGGCCGAACTCGCGTGAAATGCGCACCAGTTGCTCGATCTGCTCGACCGTGCTCATCTTCTTCGTGCGTGCCTGGTTCCAGAGGTTGTCCTCGATGCCGCAGCGCACATGCAGGCCCATCGCAATGCCCATCATGTTGACTGGCAGCACGTTGCGCATCGAGCTCTCCACCGTCAGCACCGCGCCATCCGGCGTGGCGCGCACGAAATTGGCAAGGCTATAGATGTTCGGTGCATCCATGCCACCGCCGATAGCCACCCAGTTCATGACCAGCGGGCCCTTGTAGACGCCGCGCCGGATCAAGCGCTCAACCGACTCGAAGCTGTTGATGTTGTAGCACTGGAACGCGCTCTGGATGCCCGCTTCGTTCAGGCGGCGGATGTGCTCCTCGGCCCAGCCGGGCTGCGCCGGCACTGTCATCTCCTTGTAGGCGTTGTAGACCTCGGGGTCCTCCATCGAGGTACCCTTGACGTCAGCATCTTCCCAGTGCTCCACGACGTTCATCTGCGACGTGTTGATCGTCACCGTGACCTGGTCGGGCTTGGGATCGAGCTCGGCCAGCATGTGGCGCGTATCGTCGCTCAGCCATTTGGCGGCTGACCCTTCGGTCTCGGGTGCAAAGCTGATCGAGCCGCCCACCTGGATGATCATCTCGGGCACCGCATTGCGCACGCCGGCGATCAGCTCGTTGAACTTCGACAGGCGCTTGCTGCCCTTGCCGTCGAGTTCGCGCACGTGCAGGTGCAGCACGGT
>NZ_FCON02000564.1 GCF_001544535.1 Caballeronia choica
CGATCCGCCTCGATCCATTGTTCATTCGTTTGACCGGGGATCGTCTGCGTCTTGCCGGCGAGGACCGGCACCCAGAACGCGTGGATGACGTCCGCGCTTTTGAGCTCGACCTTGACCGGTTCACCGGCGGGAATGTGCATCTCGTTCGCCGTGACAAAGCGTTGGGCCGGATCGGCGGAATCCGTGTAAGCGATCTTCCACCACCAGTCGTACGCGGTGACGGTGATAGTCAGCGAAGGTGCATCATTGGGACGGGCGACACTTTCGAGCGTCATCAATGCGTAGACGAGCATTGCGACCAATACGACCGTGGATACCCCAGCGCCCACGTAAATCCAGTTCGATCCGCCGCCGGTCGCTGCCAACGCGCCAGGGTCGACGAGAAGCGGCATTGGTCGGCGCCTCAGGATCGCGACGCTCAGCAGCACCGCAATGATCAGACACACGGCAACACAGATCGCTGCGAATATCCAACCCAGCCTAAGGGTCGGCGTCGCCGCCGGTCCTGCCGCATGAAGGAAGTAATTCAGCGGCGCAGCGACTTCGGCTGCCGATGCTGTGCGGAACCCGTGCGCCGCGAATATCGCGGCGAGAACCTTAAGGTCTAGGTACCTGACGCGCCCGCGCGGCGCTGCGCGAATAGCGTTGATCATTTGACAGGCTCGGCAGCGCTACGGGCCGAACGCTCATCATCGGGAGCCACGCGGCGTCCCGCAGTCATGGCCATGCCCGCATTGACCAGCGCGACATGTGAGAACGCCT
>NZ_FCON02000565.1 GCF_001544535.1 Caballeronia choica
GCGCAGCATCACGGCGTGGTCGCGCTGGTGTCGCGCTGCGAGGCGCTGGATCTCGTCAGGCGGCAGGTGAGCGAGACGGATCGCCGGCAGGTCGAGGTCCATCTGCAGAAGGCCGGCGAAAAGGTGCTTGCGCGGCTGGCGGAGTTGCATCGCGCGGAACTGAAATCGCTGCAGGGCGCTTTCCGCGTGCCTCAGATCGACTACTGAACCATCATGAGCCACGATACGACCAAGCGGGATTTCGCCGCGAACGCCCGCCTTCCCGGTATTTCCGCGCTGGCCGCGGTGATCGGCGGCATCAGCACGTGCGCGGCGTTCGTGCTGCTCGGCCTGATCCACCTGTTCACGAACCTGTTTTTCTTCGGCAGTTTCTCGTTCGCCGACCGCTCGCCCGCGCACAACACGCTCGGGCTTTGGGTGCTCGTCGTGCCGGTGACGGGCGGGCTCATCGTCGGACTCATGGCGCGCTACGGGTCGGAGAAGATCCGCGGCCACGGCATCCCCGAAGCGATCGAAGCGATCCTGTTCGGCAAGAGCCGCATGTCGCCGAAGGTGGCGGTGCTCAAGCCGCTGTCGTCGGGGATCGTGATCGGCAGCGGCGGGCCGTTCGGTGCCGAAGGCCCGATCATCATGACGGGCGGCGCGCTCGGCTCGCTGATCGCGCAGTGCGTGAAGCTGACCTCAGCCGAACGCAAGACGCTGCTCGTCGCCGGCGCCGCCGCCGGCATGACCGCGGTGTTCGGCACGCCGGTCGCGGC
>NZ_FCON02000566.1 GCF_001544535.1 Caballeronia choica
ACGATGAGAGGAAGACCGAAGGCGCCACTGGTCTTGAGTGAAGCGGAACGCGACCAACTCACGGCGCTGACAATGCGGCGCAAGACCGCGCAGGCGCTGGCCTTGCGCGCACGCATTGTGCTGGCCTGCGCCGAGGGCATCGACAACAAGACGGTCGCGACAAGGCAGCGTGTTACCTCTCATACAGTTTCGAAGTGGCGTTCGCGATTCATCAATCAGCGCGTGGACGGGTTGCTCGATGCACCGCGCCCGGGAGCACCGAGGACGATCGAGGACTCTCAGGTAGACGCGCTCATTGCCCGCACACTTGAGTCCGTGCCCACGGGAGCGACTCACTGGAGCACGCGCACAATGGCCCGCGAGATGGGGCTGTCGCAGACGGCCGTGACGCGCATATGGCGTGCCTTCGGGCTTCAGCCACATCGGCAGGAGACATTCAAGCTCTCCAGCGATCCATTGTTTGTGGATAAGGTGCGCGATATCGTGGGACTGTATCTGGACCCGCCGCTCAAGGCCATGGTGTTGTGCGTCGACGAGAAGAGCCAGATCCAGGCGCTGGACCGCACCCAGCCTATGCTGCCGCTGGCCCCGGGCATTCCTGAGCGACGCACGCACGACTACATGCGCCACGGCACAACCACGCTGTTCGCGGCGCTGGATATCTCCACGGGCGAAGTCATTGGCGAACTGCATCGACGTCATCGCAGCAGTGAATTCCTGCAGTTCCTGCGCACCATCGAGGCCAACGTGCC
>NZ_FCON02000567.1 GCF_001544535.1 Caballeronia choica
CATCGGCGCGATGGAAAATACGTGGTTGCCGCAGGATGTTCTCTCGCAAGTCCGAAGCGGCACGTTGCAGCCACGGCGGCAGGCGAGCGACGCGACTTCAGACCTCTTTGGCGACTTATACACCGACCACACAAACTAAGAGCAGATTGGACCGGGGCGAGAAGACCCGGTAAGTTTCGGGAACCGTAGGTTCGATGTTCAGCGTGAGGACGTTGGCGAGCGTATTCGATAGGGCCCCGCAGGTGGCCTGAGCAAACGTTGCCAAAATGGCGTGCCGCTTTTATCCGCGGCCGCGCCTTGAGAACGATCTTCAAGTAGGCTTTCGACGACTCGCGAAGAATGGCTCCTTCGGCGCATGTGACCGCACGTGTGTCGCAGTAAAACCCTCTATCGCTGCTTCGTGTGCCTCTATCTACTGGCGAGGAGATTCGAACAGCATCTCGATGTTGCCGAGGGTGCCGGCATCGCATGCAGAAATGCTGTCGACGAGCAAGGCAAGGTGGCGGGGTGAATCAGCGGCGGCAGACGCGAAGCAAGGTCGAGTTCGGCAAGACCACGACTTGCCATCTATGTAGCCTCACTTCGACTGCCGTCGAGATGTATGTGCCTGACCGAACAACAAAAACGAACGTTCGAATTTGTAAATGCATTTATTTTAAATTTTTGCCTCGTCAGTAAAATGTGTGGGTGCTTGGCGGCTCGGGGAGGTTGCCAAGTGCATGATACAGCGCGATTTCTGTCG
>NZ_FCON02000568.1 GCF_001544535.1 Caballeronia choica
ACCGCCCACGATGCCGTGGTGACCAATGGCCAGTTGTGCGCCGGCGAGTCGGTGCTGATCAATGGCGCGTCGGGTGGCGTTGCCATGGCGGCTATTCAGATCGCATCGCTGCTGGGGGCGAAACCCGTGATCGCGCAGTCGCGCTCGGCAGCGAAGCTCGACCGGCTGACGCAGTTCGGCGTTGACGTAGGTATCGATTCATCGCGCCAATCACAGGTCGATGTCGTGATGGCCGCGACCGACAAGCGTGGGGTCGATCTCATCATTGACACCGTGGGCGGCCCGGTCTTCGAGGCGAACATGCAAAGTCTCGCGATCAAAGGGCGGCTGGTTAATATCGCGCGCCTGGGTTCGGCGACGGCGCAGATTGACCTGGGCCAACTCTGGCTCAAGCGCCTGAAGCTGATTGGCGTGACCTTCCGCACCCGTACTGAGGAGGAGCGGCTCGAGTGCATCCAGGCGTGCGCCCGCGACCTCTTGCCGCATCTCGGTGCCGGGCGCATCCACCTGCCGATTGACCGCACTTTCCCGATGGACGCGATTGGCGAAGCGCATGCATACATGATCCTCGACCAGCACATCGGCAAGATTGTTCTTACCATAGACTAAATTTCAAGCATACGAAAAGGAGACATTCATGGCTATCCAGATCACGCCGCTCACGGGTTCGGTTGGCGCGCAGGTGCAAGGGGTCAACCTGAACGAGCCAGTCGACGTCACGACCTTCGAGGTGCTGCATCG
>NZ_FCON02000569.1 GCF_001544535.1 Caballeronia choica
GTCGGGCTGATGCCGTAGAGCTTGCGTCCCACCAGCAGGCCGAACAGAAGCATCCACAGAAAGAACATCCACAGGTGCACGAAGAGCCTGAGTGAAAACCAGAACAAGATCGCAAGCAGGCCACCGAGCAACGTGGAGCCGATCAGATCGCGCGCGGCACTTCGAGCCGTCGTGGTGCAGCTTTGTCTGCCGAGACTGACGGACTTCATGATGATCGGCATGTAGCTCGCGGGATCGGTCATGGCGAGCAGATACGCCGGCATGACCACGAGCACGGCGCGCAGCGCAATGCGCATGGCCTGCCTGTCCTGCATGGCCTGCGCGACAGGCTGCGGCCGTGTGCCGACGGGCTCGGGAAATAAAACGTGAGTCAATGCGGACACCAGCACGGCAAGCAGAAGGCCCTTCGCCAGCGCACCCACCACTGTCACGGCCAGTTGGAAGTCAGCGGTTCCCGCAGCGGAAATCATCGTCAGTCCCGCTACCAGAAACGTCGAGACCAGATTGTTCCCGCCGCGCAAACCATAGCGAAACGCCAGGAAGAGCATGAGACCCACCAGCAGCACGCCGGAGAACGCGTAATGCCGAAGCAACGGGACCAGGAGCAGGCCACTGCCCGTCGTCGACGCCACGACGAGCGCAAAAGCCAAGCCGGCTTTGAACGACAGCGGCCGGTTCTGCGTCGCGAGCAGAAAGACGATGAACACCGGCGCGACCACGGGTATCGACAGGTCGAG
>NZ_FCON02000570.1 GCF_001544535.1 Caballeronia choica
AAGCTGCTTTCTTTGCTTACTTGTATATTGTCCCTAGCGTTCGGAAACTGATCCTTTCTGTTCGCCGGAAGCGGTAGCCCGTTTTGTCTTACAGGGGCTCGCAGCCCGAAAGAAAGCTGGTGGCGCCGCTTCCTCTCGCCGCTTTGAACCCGAACAGTTGACTGAGCTTCGAGCTCGTATTTTTTGCAAGTATGGGTGTTGTGGTGAACCAAAACCAAATTCAATCCTCCGTTTCCCCTTTGTTCGTTGGCATCGATGTCAGCGGCGAGTTCCTCGACGTCGCCTATCACGAGAGCAACGAGTATTTCCGTGTGCCCAATTCCCCCGACGGTATCGCCGCCCTGGTCGCGAAATTGATCCCCCTCAATCCCGAGCGGGTCGTGCTCGAAGCCACCGGCAAGCTCGAAAGAGCCGTCCTCGAGGCCTTGTGCCAGGCCGGCTTGCCCGGCGTCGCGGTCAATCCAAAATGGGTGCGCGATTTCGCCAAGTCCACTGGACGGCTCGCCAAGACCGATCGCATCGATGCCCGTGTCATCGCCCACTACGGCGCCGCAGTCAAGCCCAAGGTGCGACCCTTGAACGACGAGCAGACTCAGCAGCTCCAGGCCCTCATCCTGCGCCGCGCCCAGTTGATCGATATGCTCACGGCCGAACGCAATCGCCGCAAACGCGCTCATAAAACCACCTTCAGCAGCATCGACGAACACATTCAGTTCCTCAAGCAGCGCATCAAGGA
>NZ_FCON02000571.1 GCF_001544535.1 Caballeronia choica
TCGACCGCGCGCGGGCCGACCTCGAATCAACGCGCCGGCAGGTCGGCGCCAGCACGGCCGGGATCGATTCGACGCGCGCTTCATTGCGCGCGGCAATCGCGAATGAGGTCAAGGCACGACAGGACAGCGAACGCCTCGAAAGGCTGTACCGCGAGGATGAAGGCACCGTTTCGCTGCGGCGTCTGGAAGTGGCGCGAGCGACGCACGAGCAGGCCCAGAGTCAGGTCGCGGCAGCGCGCGCCGAAGTGGAGCGGGCACGCGAACAGCAGGGCGGCGGCGAGGCGGAGAACGCGCAGTTGCGCGCCGCTGCCGCTTCGGTGGCAAAGGCTGAACTCGATCTTGCGAATACGCGGATCAAGGCACGCTCGGGTGGCGTCATCACGGATCTGCGCACGGAAGTCGGCCAGTTCGCAGCGGCGGGCAACCCGGTCATGACGCTGATCGCAATCCGCGACCTATGGATCAGCGCGGATATGACCGAAAACAATCTGGGACATCTCGAACCCGACACGCCCGTGGCGATCGTGCTGGATTCGTTGCCGGGCGAGGTTTTCCAGGGACGGGTCCGCAGTATCGGATATGGCGTGAGTGTGGGGCAGAGCGCGCCGCCCGGCGGTCTGCCGACGGTGCAGAACAGCCGCGACTGGCTGCGTCCCGCGCAACGCTTTCCGGTGATCGTCGAGTTCGAACAGGTTGAGCGTGCACGCCTTCGCAACGTTCGTGTCGGCGG
>NZ_FCON02000572.1 GCF_001544535.1 Caballeronia choica
ACGCGCTCGGCCTCGCCGTAGTCGTGCACGGCGTAGTGCATGGTGCAGCGGTTGTCCCACATCACCACATCGCCTTCCTGCCACATATGACGGTAGACATTGTCGGGCGTCGTCGAATGCTCGTACAGGAAATCAAGAAGCGGGCGGCTCTCGGCGACCGTCATCCCTTCGATCTGCTTGGCCGTCTCGGGGTGACCAACGTAGAGTGCCTTGCGACGGGTCTCCGGATGGGTACGGACAATCGGGTGCACCGCCTCGGGAATCTTGTCGATCCCCCTCATCCTCGCCAGACGCAGACCCGCGAACCGCACACGCAGGCCCTCGAGCATGCGCTGCATCGTTGGCGACAGTCGGTCGTAGGACACGTACTGATTGCACCACATCGTGTCTCCTCCGTGAGGGACCACCACGGCCGAGAGGATCGAAATCTTGGGCGGTACGGCGGTATAGATCGAGTCGGAGTGCCAGGCTTCGGTGGACGCCGTTTCCTTGGGAATCTTGGTAACCTGGATGAGGCCCGGGAAACCCGGCACGCTAGGATCCAGTGGGTTGTTCTGTGCCGGATTGCCCCAGAGCTTCGCGAACTGGACATGGGCTGCCGGCTGCAGCCGCTGGCCGCGAAATACCAGCACACCAGCGTCGAGAAACGCGCGATGCAGCACCTCGAAGGTCGTGACGTCGACTGGCTCGTTCAGGTTGACCCCTTGCACCTGCGCGCCAACCGAACC
>NZ_FCON02000573.1 GCF_001544535.1 Caballeronia choica
CGGCTATTGCGACGATCTTTTCGCATTGTGCAATTGCAACGCGCATTCAACGTCTTTGCGACGGTTTGAGGCTCGGTTTTGATGTCGTTACCGTCATTTGCGCCACTACGGACGGACTTGCCCCAGTGAGCGCATGCGCACCAGGTTGTATGCGGCCATATTCAAAACGAAGAGGTGGTCGACTTTCTCCAACCCCCGTACCATCACTTGGCGCATCCGACCGACGGTCTTCACCCAGCCAAAGCCTTGTTCGATCAGCTTGCGCTTTTGCTGCGAAACGGCATAGCCCACGCTGCAGGCTATCGCATCAGGCACCGCTGAACGCCGCCCTGAGGTGTTTTGCGCTACATGCGGGGCGACCTTCATTTCCCGGCAGGCTTCGATGAATTCCTTCGCGTCGTAACCCTTATCGGCGCCTACGGTGATTTCGACCTCAGCGTCTGCCACTTGCCGCGCATCGTTGATCATGACCTTGGCTGCTTCGCGTTCGGCATGTCCGTCAGCGCAGCTGACTCGGGCGTTGACCACCAGACCGTGGCGGTTGTCGCTCAGCGTGTGGCCCATGAAACGCAACTCGCTGGCCGTCTTGCCTTTGCGATAAAGCCGCGCATCGGGATCGGTCTTGGATTGGTGCGTCTGGTTGCTGCGCTTGCTGCCTCTGAAGTCGCCGCTACCGTCATCATGGTCTTTGTCTTCGCCATCCTTGCGCACAAAGCTCTTA
>NZ_FCON02000574.1 GCF_001544535.1 Caballeronia choica
AAAAGTCTAGCTGTCCAAGCGATACCTTTGCCGATATTGCTTGAAAAGCTCGACCGCCTTCGGATTGAAGTGCATCAATGCGTTGCCACGTCGTACCGAAACACCGGCACGCTGAACGAATATCTCAAGCTTCTCGCAGATATTGAACTGTGGTCGCGAGACCGCCGCGAGGTTCGTTGACAGCGCGACCGGCTACACGAACATCACGATTCGCGAAACTCGACCAGCACCCATCAATGCGTCATCTGACTGACGCGGCGGTTGTTGCTGCGCGAGTATGCCGGATCTTGCCCTGGAGCGCCGCGTTCGTTACTCGGCTGCAACGGCCGCACGAATCGTGTTCGGCAGCCACGTTCGGTTGCTTAACCGACCACGTGCTTGGAGACACGGAGGTCTTCTTGAAACGCATGCTTCGCACCAGAGTTATACACTGGCGTGCAGACGGATTCCCCGAGCGGTGCTCGGTCCGCATAGCGGCCCGTCTTCTGTAAATACTTCACAACGTGAAATATAATCTTGATTGCGCGAGTCCATTTTATCCGTGCCAGTCGCCCATGTTCTGGTCCACGCGTGATTGGACGCTAGACAGGCCTCAGCGCCGGTCGCACGCAGGAGTATTCACAGGAGATCCGCAATGACCTTGACGCCACGGCAGACCGAAATCATCAAGTCGAGCGCGCCTGTTCTGAGCGAGCACGGAATGACCGTGGTTACACGGTT
>NZ_FCON02000575.1 GCF_001544535.1 Caballeronia choica
AGCTTCGCGACACATCTGCTCGAACAGAAGGTGGATATCCGCGTGATCCAGGTGCTGCTCGGCCATGCGAAGCTCGACTATCTCCCGCGCGGAACAATGTCCCGCGACCCCAGGAGCCCACGGCATGACGGCACACGGTCGCACCTTTCGCGGGACATAGATTCGGTCTGCAAGATCCACGGGAACGCCGGGATCGTTTAGCTGGCTGCGAACTGCTGTGTGATCAGAGATCCGACGAGCACATGACGTGTCCGCTCGTTCCGTGTTCGACGGGCGAACGAGCGCTGGGCCACTTCTCCTACGAAGGTCTTGTAATTTGCGGCACATCCCCAACGCGCGGGGCTTCCGAGTGATCACTGGACATTGTTCGGCACGGGAGATAGTCGATCCTATTGACTGCAGTCAATAGGCTCGAGAACACCGCGCTCTACGTCCAGGTGGCCACCGACCTGCTGCACGAGGTCACCAGTCCGCTGGACCGTCTGCCCTCCGAGTAGACCCGCGCGCTGTAGCGCCTCATGCTGGAGGTTGCGGACATCTTCCGCGGCCACGGGCCAGCGTGGCGAGACACGACACACCTGAGCCTGGGGCAGCTGAAGGTCATGTCGGCCATCGAACGGTGCCGCACGGCGGCACTGGGTTGTGGCGCGACAATCTGGATGAGAGACGCGCGACAATCAAGTTGAGAATGTCGCGGCAGAAATGATGATGCCGATGT
>NZ_FCON02000576.1 GCF_001544535.1 Caballeronia choica
TGGGTGACTGCGGAGCGCTGGCGGTGTAAGGTGGCTCCGGCCGAGCCGGCTGGGACGTGCCCAGCGATGTACGAGCTCGAAGCTCAATGGGTCCAAGGACCCGTGGACGACCGGAGCCAGTCATGACGTTATCACAGAGTGTGTGCGAAGTTCTGCGCGCTCACGTCGTGCTCGAGAGCGAGTCCATCGACCGGATGTACCTGAACGTGTATGTGCCGCAGTTGCAGCGAGTAGGCGGCGTGGTGTGGTACCTGCGTGGGCATCTCGGTCAGCGCTTCGCCTCGACCGCCACGGTGGCGCCCAAGACCGAGACCTTCGTGGCCAACATCGAGAAGTTTGTCGCCGAGCAAGGTGTGGATCTGGTGAGCTTCGGCAAGCACCAGCGCAAGGATGACATCACCCAGCAGTATCTGCAGCGGTTCGACGCCGACGAAGGGATTCTGTACGTCGGCCGCGCCCAGGAGAAGGCGCGCGTGGTGCGCACCGAACGGCGCCGTTGTGCACGCACCGGCATGAGCTATCCGTGGGTGGTCGATGGCAGCGCGATGGTGAACCACTACTACTTCTACTGCGTGGACGACGACTTCGGCCCGTTCTTCCTGAAGTTCTGTTCCTACTTTCCGTACAACGCCAAGCTGTGTATCAACGGCAACGAGTACGCCAAGTGCCAATTGCGCAAGCGCGGCATCGCCTTCGAGGCGCTGGACAACGGCATC
>NZ_FCON02000577.1 GCF_001544535.1 Caballeronia choica
CGCTTGAAGAACCCGCCCATTGGGTTGCTCACGACTTCGGAAATTCGCAGCCCCATCAGATACAGCAATGAAATCAACCAGCGCACCCGCGCGTGGTGTTCCTGCTCGCGCGCGGTATCGCGCGGCATCGCTTCGACCGAGTGTTTGAGCGCTTGCCACAGATCGTCCTCGAGATAGCGGGTCACACGCGGCTTCGTCTTGCGCGCCCGCTGGCGTGACAACGAGAGCGGATTGCCCGCCAGATAGCCGGCGGTGACCAGCCAAGCGAACAGCGTATTCAAGATCACGAACGCCTGCCGCTGGCTGGCCGGCGATAGCGGTCCGGCAAACGGCCGCCAGTCGGGCTCGGCCCGTGCGACCTTGCGGCCGCGCATCACCCAGCGCGCCGCAGGTTGCGGATCGGCCAGGAAGCGCTGATAGGCGAGGAGATCTTCATGTGTGAGCGAGGAGAGCGGCTTGCTCAACTCGACGGTCGACCACAGCAGCAGACGTTCGGCTTCCTTGCGATAACTGTCGAAGGTGGCTCGGCTATCGACGAAGCGGGCGAGCCACGCCTTAATCGCGTCGATATCGTGGTCGGCGGCAATTTGCGCGCGCACGCCGATCGCGCGGTTCAGCCCATGACGGCCATCGAGTTCGGGCGGCAACTGCGCGCGTTCGAGCGGGGCGAGCGCGTTACCGGAGGGGTCGCTGGGGCTAAAAACGGGCATGTC
>NZ_FCON02000578.1 GCF_001544535.1 Caballeronia choica
GCGCACATCTGGTCGTAGATGATGACGGAGGCACCCTCGAGCTCGCGCAGTTCGCGCTGTACGGTATCGAGTGCATCGCGGTGGCGTACCGTGACACCTGATGCCAGATTGCTGACACTCGCGTATTTCTCGACGTCATCAGTCACCACGACGATGCGCTTTGCTCCTTCTGCGGCAAGCTCGCGCGTCATGCCCGGCACGTCGAGTTGACCGTCGACCGGTTGTCCTCCTGTCATCGCCACCGCGCTGTTGAACAGGATCTTGTAGGTGATGTTGACGCCGGCGTTGATCGATTGCCGGATGGCGAGCACGCCCGAGTGGTTGTAGGTGCCGTCGCCAAGATTGGCGAACATGTGCGAGCGCTTGCTGAACGGCGCTTGTCCCATCCAGGAAACGCCTTCGCCGCCCATCTGCGACCATGATGTCGTCGAACGATCCATCCAGACCGCCATCCCGTGGCATCCGATCCCGGCCGTGGCAATCGAACCGTCGGGCACGACTGTGCTGGTGTTGTGCGGACAGCCGGGGCAGAACCACGGCAGGCGGTCCGCGCTGCCTTTGGCGCCTTCGGCGACCGTACGCTCGGCGATCTCGATTTGAATGAGGCGAGCGTCCATGCGCGCGGCGACATCTTGGGGCACGCCCAGCTTCTTCAGGCGCCCGGCGATGACCCTGGCGACCATGGCAGGCGACAGATCCGCTTTGGCGCG
>NZ_FCON02000579.1 GCF_001544535.1 Caballeronia choica
GAGCTTCACGCAGAAGAACCCTCGGCGAACTTTATTGAGCTAGCCGACCGACATCGTAAGTCAGAAGCGGCTCATTCTCGCTAGGGGTCATGCGCCCCCCGCATTGCCCCCTCTTACTTCCAAACTGGATACGTGCCGCCATGAAGCGATCTACCATTGCTTGCCTTGCCTTCGTCCTTTCCGGATGCGCCGCGAATCAACCCGCGAATCAAGCCGTGACAAACAGTGCGCCGCCGCCACACACTGAGAACTGTAAAATCACTTCGGATCAGGAAATTGCCGCGTTGTTTGATCGTTGGAATCAGTCACTGCAAACCGGTGATCCACACAAGGTTGTCGCCAACTATGCGGAGCGGTCTATTCTTCTTCCAACGGTATCCAACCAGCCGCGTTTAACACCCGCTGAAAAGGAGGAATACTTCCATCACTTTCTACAAGATAGGCCGTCGGGAAAGATCGACTTTCGCCAAGTTGAGCTTGGGTGCAATTCTGCAGTGGATGCTGGGCTTTACACATTCACCTTCGCGAGGACCGGAGCCGTCGTAAAGGCCCGCTATACCTATACCTACCGCTGGGACGGGGTGCAATGGCTAATCACGAGTCATCACTCGTCGGTCATGCCGGAGAAGAAGAAACCAGACGCCCATCCAACGCGCTCCCACTAACAGGGTGCAAAACGAGTGGGGAGATTTCTCGACCTACGTCCT
>NZ_FCON02000580.1 GCF_001544535.1 Caballeronia choica
CTCCACTTTGCCGCCCGACGGAGTCGGTATTACGCGCACTGCTTTCACTATCGTCATCTCCTTTGAATAACCAATCCGTCTTGAACGCTCAGTCGGCTGCCGCCGCTTTCGTGCGAATGACCGACAGCAGTTCGAGCGCCTGCTCCGCGGCGCTCTCGCCACCCGCCCGGTTCCCGCGAACGAAAGCCGGACGAAGGTCTTCGATCTGAGCAAGCGCCTGCATCATGGCGTCGCCTGCCACACAGAGCCGACGAAACTCGTTGATCGTGAGCAGGTAGGTGTGGAATACATCGCCCTCTGGTCGGGTGACGCCTTCCCGATGTAGCGCAGCATTCAGCCAATGGGTGCCAGCGAGCATCGCGGCCTCGATCTTCATCTCGTAGTCCGCCGGACCACACTTTTGCAGCGAACGCTCGATGCGTTGTGCCACCGCAAGATGCTGGTCAATTTCCATGTCCCACCCCATGCAGGCGATCGTTCAACAGTTGTAGACAGCGCTGCAATGCCGTATCGCATTCCTCGACAATCGCCGCGCTCGGCTCCAGCCCTTCACGCACGCATGGATCCCTGTACCGCTCGATCAATTCCATCAGATGCATCATGGAAGCGATGTCCTCGGGCACCGGCCCCTCGACTTTCGGGCGCCCAACGTGGAGCACATCGCCGAGCGGGCAGAACGTAGCGCGAAACGTACCGTC
>NZ_FCON02000581.1 GCF_001544535.1 Caballeronia choica
TCGCGCTCCTTGAGGCCAGCATCGATACCGGCCAAGGCACGCTCGCGCTATTCTTCGAGCCGGTATATCGGTACCGAAACTTCGCGCGAAATGGCGTCCACCGGCTCGCCGCGCAACAAGCGCAAGACGACTTGTTTCTTCCGATTGGCCGACCACCGTTTCACTTCGGCGGCCGCGCCGGGGGCGTTTCCAGTCGCGCTACGCGCTCCTTCCACCGCCCCCGGCAGAACCTCGGCGATCTTCGACTTCTTTAGCATTGTACCGGCTCGGATTGTCTGGACACGGGTTTGCAACTCAGGCGGCCTCTTTCATGGTGGCTGCGTGACGGGCTTCATGGGGTGACATAAAGCCCAGTTTTTCGAGACGCCAATGACGGTTGTAACGATCTTTGAACTCGACGGCCGCGGCCCGAACTTCCTCCAGGTTCCTGAAGATGCGACCGTGAAAGGCTTGTTCCTTCAGCGTCCGGTTGAAGCGCTCGGCGACGCCATTCGTTTGCGGTTCGGCGACGAAGGCGAAGCTCGGCGTGACGCCCCAGAACCTGACCTGGTTGAGGAAGTCATCGGCCGTGTACTGCGAACCGTGATCCATGCGCAGCGTCAGGCCCCGACCAACCTCGGCACCCGTGCCGCCGAATTCACCCAGCAGTCCCTGTGCGATCGGCTGCAAGGCGGCGAACC
>NZ_FCON02000582.1 GCF_001544535.1 Caballeronia choica
CCTGAACAACGGATCAAGGAATGCCGGCACCTATCATCGATGACGAACTGTGGGCACTGATCGAACCGCTACTTCCGCCGCGCAAACCGCGACGCGAGCGATACCCTGGACGGCTGCCGGTCTCGGACCGTGCAGCACTCAATGGCATCCTGCTTGTGCTGAAGACAGGGATGCGATGGAACCACCTGCCAACCCAATTGGGCTTCGGTTCTGGCGCGACTTGTTGGCGTCGGCTGCACGACTGGCAGCAGGCCGGAGTGTGGGACAAGCTGCATGCACTGCTGCTCGAGAGGCTGCGCGAATCCGGCCAGCTCGATTTCTCATATGCAGCGGTCGATTCATCGTCCGTACGAGCCGTTGGGGCGGGCCAAAAACTGGGCCAAACCCCACCGATCGCGCACGACCAGGGTCCAAACACCACGTTCTCGTAGACGCGAACGGCGTTCCTATCAGCGTGATCCTGACCGGCGCGAACCGCAACGATGTCACGCAACTGCTGCCGCTGGTCGACGCCATCCCACCGATTCGCGGCACTCGCGGCCGACCGCTTCGCAAGCCCAAGGTCATTTACGCTGACCGTGGCTACGACTCCGACTCGCATCGCCGCCGACTTCGCGAGCGTGGCATCAGACCGGTCATCGCCAGGCGCCGCACCGAACACGGCAGCGGCCTGGG
>NZ_FCON02000583.1 GCF_001544535.1 Caballeronia choica
GGATCGACGAAGAACAGCTTGCCCAGCGCGAACGCGGGCCCGTGCGCCACTGTTTGCACGGCGAGCAGCGTGGCGGCCGCAAAGGTCAGGAAACTGAAGCCGACGTTGAGCTCCGCGGCGACATGATGCTGGCCCACGAGCGCCAGACAAGGCGACCGGGTTCGTGCACCTGACGGAACACGACCTCACGCTCCTCGCCATGGAGTGCCCGCCAGGCGCGGATGCGTCGCTCCAGCGTCCGGCGCACGTTGCGCGACAGGTGTGGATGGCGCCGGAGCATCTCCTCCAGTACGGCCACGGGACGAATACCCGCAGCGGACTGCAGCAGTGGAACAATCTCAGTGTCGAATATCTCGGCCAAGGGATCCCCGCGTCGGCGTTCGCGCGGTGCCTTCTTCTGCGATGGTAATCGTGGATCCTCTTCGATGCGGTAGGCAGTGGCGACGCTGAACCCGGCGCGAACAGCCGCCCTGGGCGGCCCTTCCTTGAGTCTGTGCTTCATGTAAAGCCTCATCTGGTGGTCGTTGACGTGTCGTCCGGGCACCGCGGCCTCCCCTGGCATGGAAGGCTCGTTCATACCCGATCCACCGCGACCACCGACAAAGCTCTCCATCGATGGGAGCCTCTCCGGCGCGGCGTGGCGGCAGCGGTTCCGGGCTACGCCCGTC
>NZ_FCON02000584.1 GCF_001544535.1 Caballeronia choica
GTTTTGGGCCCGATGAGTGCCGGAGTTCGAAAAGCGACCAACACATTGGTGGGCGATGATGCGGAGGCCAAGATGGGTGTAGGAATGCAGATTGCCTGCTTCGGGTTTGCCGGCTCGGCGGCGCTAGAGGGGGAGGCCGGAGCGGAGTTGGTACGGCTGGAGCGGTTCGCGAAGCGCATCGCCGGCTGCCATCTCGCAATCGAGGCGTTGCATGACCAGGGCGGACGCGCGCGCTACGACGCGCGTCTGGACCTCATCACGCGGGACTATGGATTGATACCCGTTGAGCACTGTACGGACGCGGATCCGAATGCAGCGGTACACCGCGCGTTCGACAGTGCGATCCGATTGCTCGAGCGTGATTCGGCCGCCGCCCGATAGAGTAGATATCCGGCGCCGGGCGATGCCGGTCATGCGAAGCAATCATTTGAAGGAAGAGGTGGCACGGTCAACGTTTCTTTTTGGAAGCCGGCAGTCGACTGCCTTGACTGGCATTGGAAGTCGCGGCGCCGTAGCCATCTCTTTCGCAGCGGCACTCAAGTGCCGAAAGCACCCGTGTCGTGAGGGCCGTCCGCCACTCTATGGGCAGACTCGTCCTCGTCGGAGAAAATCTCATGTTCTGCGACGGTCGTTTCCAGATCGAGGCATTGGACATGCCA
>NZ_FCON02000585.1 GCF_001544535.1 Caballeronia choica
GTTTTGGGCCCGATGAGTGCCGGAGTTCGAAAAGCGACCAACACATTGGTGGGCGATGATGCGGAGGCCAAGATGGGGGTAGGAATGCAGATTGCCTGCTTCGGGTTCGCCGGCTCGGCGGCGCTAGAGGGGGAGGCCGGAGCGGAGTTGGTAAGGCTGGAGCGGTTCGCGAAGCGCATTGCCGGCTGCCATCTCGCAATCGAGGCGTTGCATGACCAGGGTGGACGCGCGCTTTACGACGCGCGTCTGGACCTCATCACGCGCGACTATGGATTGATACCCGTCGAGCACTGTACGGACGCGGATCCGAATGCAGCGGTACACCGCGCGTTCGACAGTGCGATCCGATTGCTCGAGCGTGAGTCGGCCGCCGTCCGATAGAGTCGATATCCGGCGCATGACGATGCCGGTCACGCGAAGTAATCATTTGAAGGAAGAGGCGGCAGGGCAATGGTTTTTTCGGAAGCCGGCAGTCGACTCCGTTGCCTGGCATCGAAAGCCACGGCGCCGGAGCCATCTCTCACGCAGCACACTCACGTGCCGAAAGGGCCTGCGTCGAGGGTGCCGTCCGCCACTCTTTGGGCAGACTCGTCCTCGTCGGAGAAAATCTCATGTTCTGCGACGGTCGTTTCCAGATCGAGGCATTGGACATGCCA
>NZ_FCON02000586.1 GCF_001544535.1 Caballeronia choica
AAATGACGTTCGCGTAAGCCCCGAAGAGGGGGCAACTTTGTCCGATTTCGCTCTCGGGCAAACCATTTGACGCGCATTGGAGAGCGAAACCGGGCCCGGCGTTGATGCCGGTCGCTGCGGCGTCAGTATCGACGGCTCAAATTCCGTCTGCCGCGCACACTCCTAGCCCCTCGCCCTACTTGACCCCAGGACTCACTGCCACCAATTGCGGCTCGAGCATGCGGTCGCCGCTTCTCGCCAGCCAGCACACCACACACGCCGCGATAATATCGAACACCGCGAGTACGACAAACAGCGGGCTATAACCGACCTGCGTGACCAGAACGCCGAACAACGCCGTGAATGCCGCAGCGCCCAGGTAACCCGCCATACCGCCCATGCCCGTGGCAGTGGCGACTTCGTTCTTGCCGAACACGTCGGACGTAATCGCATACAACGCACCCGACAAGGTTTGATGGGCGAAGCCGCCGACGCACAGCAGCGCAATAGCCGCGTAAGGGCTGGCCACCAGGCCGACACAGGCCGGCCCGACCATGCACAGTGCACCGAACACGAAGACCATCTTGCGCGACGTGAACAGCGAGACCTTCGCGTACTTATGAAACAGCGGACTGAGGTAGCCGCCGAGCACGCAACCAATGTCCGCAGCCAGAAA
>NZ_FCON02000587.1 GCF_001544535.1 Caballeronia choica
GAATGGGCGGCGCACCGCTACGTGCTGCATCGTCCGACGAAGTATTTCAGCATGATCTACAAACGCCACTGCGCGGTTCATCACCGCTTCTTCACGCATGTGACGCTTGAATACAAGGGCCATCGTCACTGGCGCGCGCTGCTGTTTCCGCCGTTCGCGCCGGTTGCGTTCGTGCTGGCGGCCGTGCCGTTCGCGCTCGTGATCGGTTTCGTATTCTCACGCAACGCAGGCTACATCGCGCTGTTCACGATGGCAGCGTACTTCCTGATGTACGAGGGCCTGCATACGCTCTCACACTTCACCGACAGCCCGTTCCTGGACCGTGTCCCGCTCGTCAACACCGTGCGGCGCCTGCACGCCACGCACCACGATCCCGAAGTGATGGCGACACAGAACTTCAACCTTACGTTCCCGATCTGCGACACGCTGTTCGGCACGCGCAGCGATGTTCCGAGTAGCGCGCGCGAACCGTTGGAACGCAGCCGCTAAGGTGCTTGTTCCCCGGCCGACACACCCGTCGTCACGCGTTTTATCTCGTCGGTGATGATTGCGATGAGCGCCTGCGCGGCGGGGCCGATCGGCCGCTTTGGATGCGTGACCTGGATGATGTGCCGCACGATCGGCGGCGATGCGATCGTGTGGGCGCGCAG
>NZ_FCON02000588.1 GCF_001544535.1 Caballeronia choica
GGGCCAGTCCGCGCCATAGCCAAGGAGGCTCTTCGACTTGAACCACTCCGGGCGAAAGCGCAACGACACCATCGCGAAGTGCACGGTGCTTCCGCCCACCGCCTTGCCGCTATTGTTGCTGCCGAGTTGGAGCGGATCTTCGCCGTCGCAGATGCGCTCGTCGGTCCAGTAAAGCTTCTGCTGATGCGTTTCGTCCGATGCGAACTCTTCAAGTGGGCGCCACCATGCGCCCGCATCGAATGCGACCACGTTGAAGCCCTTCTCAGCGAGACGGCACGCAAGCGTGCCACCGCCCGCACCGGTGCCGACGATCACGAAGTCGACCGCTTCGTCCTGCGGAAATTCTCGCATCGGCGTCCAGGCGCCTACACGAAAGACGTTCGGCGCGCGTCCGTTCTTGCCACGCGGATGATGCTGGGCATCATCGAGCATGCTGGTTCTCCACGCGAGCCTTGTCATGGTCGCCGGGGCTTGCTTCGACTGCTTCCCACGGATCGCGCCGGTCGAAGTACATGCGTACGTAGCCGCGCGGATTCGCGGGGCCGCCGAAGCCGATCTGACTCCACGCGTGAGGATGCGAGTAGTACGCGCTACAGATGTCGTGCAGTACGCGCTCCGCGAAAAAGAGCTTCGACGGCATTCCTCGCCA
>NZ_FCON02000589.1 GCF_001544535.1 Caballeronia choica
TAATCAGCGTCGCGAAGCAGAACCGCTTCGCGGATCGCTGCGAGGTCAAGCCGTCCGATGAAATCGTAGTCTCTGCCTTGCACGTCGTTCGGCCCGACTTCCTCGTAGAACGTGACCTTGGACGCATTCGGATGATCCGCCACGACGTCGTCGAGCCATTCCCGAAAGGCGTGCACGCGGCGATTTCGACAAGCATGGAGGAAGCTGACGCGGCGTGTGGGGGAATCCATCACGACGGTTGCCAGCATGGAAACCATCGGAGTGGTACCGACACCGCCGCTCACCAGAACAACAGGCGTTCGCTTGGTACGGTCCAGGACAAAATCGCCATATGGAGCGCTCACCTCGACGTGCCCTCCAGCATGCAGTTCGTCATGCAACAAGTTGGAAATTCGGCCGGCCGGTTTTGCGGTGTCATCGTCGCCCGCGGCCTCGCGCTTCACGGAAATGCGCAGCCATTTCCCGTGCGGTGCATCCGAGAGACTGTATTGGCGCGGCTGTTCGAGATCGAGTTCGCCGACAAAGCGCTTGACGCTTACGAACTGGCCCGGTTCGAAAGGAGGGAGATCCTTTCCGTCCGTGGGCACGAGATAGAACGATGAAATCTCCTCACTTTCATCAACTTTGCGCGCGACCTCAAAAGG
>NZ_FCON02000590.1 GCF_001544535.1 Caballeronia choica
TGGACATCATCAACCATACGGTGATCAACCTGATCATCTTCGTGCTGGCGATCTACGTCGGCTATCACGTGGTGTGGAACGTCACGCCCGCGCTGCACACGCCGCTGATGGCCGTGACCAACGCGATTTCGGCGATCGTGATCGTCGGTGCGATGCTCGCGACCGGACTCACGATCGGTGGCACCAGCAAGTTCTTCGGCACATTGGCCGTGCTGCTCGCGGCGGTGAACGTGTTCGGCGGCTTTCTCGTGACACGGCGCATGCTCGAAATGTTCAAGAAGAAAGAGCCCAAGAAACTGCCGAGCAAGGAGGGTGCGTAATGAGTCTGAACGTCGTCACTCTCCTGTATCTCGTCGCCTCGGTGTGTTTCATCCAGGCGTTGAAAGGCTTGTCCAATCCGAAGACCGCGCGTATCGGCAACACGTTCGGCATGGCCGGCATGGCGATCGCGATCCTCACGACGCTCGCGCTGATCGTCAAGCAAGCGGCTTATCTCGGTTCCAACCTCGGCGCGGGCCTTGGCCTGCTGTTCGCGGCGCTGATCATCGGCGGTGCGGCGGGCGCGTACATCGCGGCGAAAGTCGAGATGACGAAGATGCCGGAACTCGTCGCCGCGATGCACTCGCTGATCGGTCTTGCGGC
>NZ_FCON02000591.1 GCF_001544535.1 Caballeronia choica
GTTTCCTGGATGGGACAAGCGCCGTTCAGCAAGCGCTCGCACATGTTCGCCAATCTTGGCGACGGCACCTACAACCACTCGGGCCTGCTCGCCATCCGGCAATCGATCAACGCCGGCGTCAACATCACCTACAAGATCCTGTTCAACAGCGCGGTGGCGATGACAGGAGGACAACCGGTCGACGGTCAACTCGACGTGCCGGGCATGACGCGCGAGCTTGCCGCAGAAGGAGCAAAGCGCATCGTCGTGGTGACTGATGACGTCGAGAAATACGCGAGTGTCAGCAATCTGGCATCAGGTGTCACGGTACGCCACCGCGATGCACTCGATACCGTACAGCGCGAACTGCGCGAGCTCGAGGGTGCCTCCGTCATCATCTACGACCAGATGTGCGCCACCAAGAAGCGTCGCGAACGTAAGCGCGGCACCATGGCCGATCCGGAAAAGCGCGTGATCATTAACGAGCTCGTGTGCGAAGGCTGCGGAGACTGCTCGGTCGAAAGCAACTGTGTCGCCGTGCAGCCACTTGAGACTGAGTTCGGCCGAAAGCGTGAAATCAATCAGAACACTTGCAACAAGGACTTTTCCTGCGTCAAGGGCTTCTGCCCGAGCTTTGTCACGGTTGAAGGCGGGCAGCT
>NZ_FCON02000592.1 GCF_001544535.1 Caballeronia choica
AGTTGCTCATAACGGTACGGAGTGGGCGTGTCCATCGAAGCGCTCGTAACGGAGTAATCCCCGATTATCGACGCGACAGCCCGGCCCGCCAAGGGAAACTGTGATGGTCCATTCTGCGGAAAACTGTGACTGTTATGGTCGACCCGGAGGCGCTACGATGCATGCATTGCGATCGCATCCGAACGAACCGGGATGCGGTACCGCAGCAACGCCCTCCGCACGGCTGAGACATTCAGCGGCTCGCAGCGGATCGTCTGGCGAATGACTCACGGCAAATGCAAGGCACAAGCATGAACGATCTCCAACAGAACTCCGATGAAAGACAACGTCCTGACTTCAACGAAGCAAAGTCCCCGGCGTGGCGCGGAAGATTTCCTCGCAACGAGATCATTTCTCTGCTCGACGTAAACCGGCCGCTCAATCTCGCGGAGAGCACGTCGCAAGACTTGACGGTCGGCGAATTGCTGGACCTGGCGGGTCTCGACCGTATCCGCGACCTGAAGCTCGGCTATGGAACCTCCGCGGGGTCGTTGGCGCTGCGCGAAGCCATTGCAGAAGACTGCGGCGTTCCAGCCGAGCACGTCATCACGACACAAGGCACCGCGCTCGGGCTCTTTCTTCTTGCTTTCGAAGTGT
>NZ_FCON02000593.1 GCF_001544535.1 Caballeronia choica
CGCCCTCCACCGCTGCCGCAACGCCAGAACTCTCATCCTGATTGACGCGCTGCTCTCATCTTGTTTGACGCGCGGCATTGGAGCATTCAAATGTCTGACGCCGAACGGAGCAGTACCGATCCAGTGGTTCTGGACGCAAGCTTTGCAAGATCGCTTTGACGCCGGGTTCGCCATCGCCTTGATCCAGGAAGCCGCCGAGTCTGGCGACCACCCGCACGACCTCATTCGGGCGCCGTGGCGTCTTGGGCGGCTTCTGCTTGTTGAGAATGAACGCCGCGCGCCACTCATCGGATTCGAACAGCAGTTCTGGGTCGAGGTCGGGCTATGCGCGGCCCAGCCGCATCAGCCGGGCAATGCGCCACGCCACCACGATGAGCAGCGCCAAGGCGCGGTCGAGCCGCGCCATCGGCGTGAGTTGCAGCGCCTCGACCTGACAACCGTTCTTGAGCGCGTGGAAGAATAACTCCACCTCGCAACGCGCGCGGTACCAGTCAACCAGGTGCGCCGCCATGTCGAGGTCGGTCACCTCGCGATTAGTACAACCTCCCTTAAATAGCTTGAATAAATAAGCGCCTCGATTATCATGACGGGATGAGCCGAGGCCGCCATGCAACGCCAGTGAAGCTGGCGAACA
>NZ_FCON02000594.1 GCF_001544535.1 Caballeronia choica
TCGATAAAAACTCTAAGCCGTTCCAAGGGACCGCTTCAACGTGGCGTTCCCCTTTCTTTTCCGGAGAACTACAATGACAAAGACCACATTGCACATTGCATGCGCCGTTCTGTTTTGCGTCGCGCAGGCCGCTCATGCCGACACAACGGCTAATTCAAGCTCTGGCTCCACGTCCGGCTCGTCGTCGGTCGGCATCGGGCAGGGCGGCGGATCGAGCCTGAACAACATCGGAACCTCGGCGAATTCTTCCGCCACCACGAATTCAAACTCGTCGTCGGTCGGCGGCATCGGCAGCGCGGTTGCGTCGGGCGGACGCTCGAACGCAACGGGCGGTGCATCGAATGCGTCGGGCGGTTCGTCGAACGTGAACATCTCCCTCACGATGCCGTCGTTGACCGCGTCCAACAACTCGTCGAGCACGGGCACGAACGGAACGGGCACCGCGGGAACGGGCGCGACCGATGCCGCCAACAAGGCCGCCAGCACGCCGGGTTCGAGCCCGTACGACACGCGAGCGACCGTCGACTATAACCAGAGCTCGTACTCGGTACGTACGACGCCGGCGATCGCAGCGCCTTCGCTCACGACGACCCTCTCCGACACCTGCATGGGATCGGCGAGCTTCGGGATTTC
>NZ_FCON02000595.1 GCF_001544535.1 Caballeronia choica
GAACAGGATCTCGATTTCCCATCTCGCCCGATACCACTCGATCAATTCGATCGCTTCATCCAGCGTGGTAGCCGCACGGTTAGTCAGCAAGCGCCATTCGATCGGCTTGACGCCGGCAGGCGCGTCAAACTCGCGCGCGACCAGGCACGTTGCAGCGATGCTTTTGCCCTTGCTCGCGGGCAACTCCACGCGCTGCAGCCACAGGCGCTGGCGCACCGTGCGCGCTTTCACGCCTTGGCGCGCGGCCATCGTGAAGGCGATTTCGCCCACCGCTTCGCCGCGCGTGGCGCGCTCCCACAACTTATCGCCTTCAGGCAGGCAGCGGTTATGCGCGGCACGTACCAGCCAGTCGGCCGGGTTGCCCAACGCATCGGCGCACTCCATCAACGCCATCAGATCCGCTTCGCGGTCGGCCACATACACCAGGCGGGTCGATGGCATGTCCGGCGCCATCTCGGCGATGCGCTCGTAGCCTTCGATCCAACGCAAACTTTCCTTGGGGCCGCCACGCTGGCCGGATTCGTCCTTCTTCTCGCGGGCCCACATCCACGCGTCCAGAATACCCAACGGCTCGCGCTGCGGCGTCACCGCATAGGTCGGGTGAACAAACATCCCGCGCTGCGCCTCGTAG
>NZ_FCON02000596.1 GCF_001544535.1 Caballeronia choica
TACGCGGCTATTGCGCTGCTGTGCGTCGGCGGCTTCGCCCATCAGACCTTGTCGGGTGCGTTGTATGCGATTACGTCGGACGTGTTCGGCAAGAACGAAGTCGCCACTGCCACGGGCATGGGCGGCATGGCGGGTTACCTGGGCGCTGCGGCGTTCACCGCGCTGTTCGGCGTTTTGGTCACGCAGGTCGGTTATAGCCCGCTGTTTGTCGTACTCGCGGTGTTCGATATCTTCGCAGCGTGTGTGGTGTGCTGGCTGGCGAAAAGCGGCGACCGCATGCTCGAGCCGCAATTGGTGGCGGTGGGTCCTGGGATAAAGTAAGGGGTGGGGTTAGCTCCGGCACCTTTAGGGCGTCGGCTAGCTTGTCAGGCGGCGCCCACGGGCGCCGCCTTGCATTTCATGCCGTTCAGCAATGGTGTCTTTGTGATCGAGCCGTTCCGAGCAAGTACCGTCGTATGCTTGGCTGTTGCGAAGACGCATGAGTCGACAGACCACGATGTCCACGCCATTAGCGTGTATAACTTTACATAAAGCGAATTATCAACTTTTTATTTGTAGGGGCAAAGTAGTAATGTCGTATTTGAGCAAAGTACAGATGTCGTACCAAGGGATCTGTAGCGCATGCTGGTG
>NZ_FCON02000597.1 GCF_001544535.1 Caballeronia choica
TGGCGGCCTCGGCTCATCCCGTCATGATAATCGAGGCGCTTATTTATTCAATCTATTTACGGGATGTTGTACTAGTCCGTTGAACTGGATGAATCGCACCGGATGCGGCGCTTGGGGTCGGCGTACTTCCATTTCAACGGTGCGGCTTGCTTGTTGTACTGACGGATATAGCGCATGAGTTTTTTGTCGAGGTCTTTGGTGCTGGTGAACACGCCGCGCGTGATGACGTCGCGCTGAATTCGAGCAAACCAGTTCTCAACCTGATTCAGCCATGACGAATAGGTGGGTGTGTAATGCATCGTGACGTTGGGATGATCGAGCAGGAACGTCTGGACAGCCGGTGTTTTGTGGCTGCTGAGGTTGTCGCAGATCACGTGAATTTCTTGCGTGGCGCGGTGGGCCGACACAACCTCAGTGAGGAAGGCGACGAACTGGGCACTGGTGTGGCGCGATGCAGTCTTGCCCAGCACTTCGCCAGTGGCCGTGTTCAGCGCGGCGAACAAACTCAGGGTGCCATTGCGCTTGTATTCGAAGCCATGACTCTCGGCACGCCCGGGCGAGAGTGGCAACATCCGGTCCTTGCGGTCCAGCGCCTGAATCGCGGTCTTCTCGTCCACGCAAAACAC
>NZ_FCON02000598.1 GCF_001544535.1 Caballeronia choica
GCCTACGCGGTTTTCACCCCTGAGCCGCGCTCGTTCTATGTGATGGCCGGTTCAGCCGAGTACTTTGAAAAGCATGATGCGATCCGCAGCGCGCGGCACGGTTCGCTCGAACGACTCTTTCATGCGGAACTGGCCCGCGCGGGTGTGCCGGGCCAATGGGTCGACGTAGAAGGACACGCAAACACCGAGGTATCGCGCCTTGGAAGATGTGCGGACCTGATCGTTGCGGGTCAGGACGATCCGAACGACCCGGAATCGTATATCGGGGACCACTTTCCAGAGACGCTCGTGATGTCCGCAGGACGGCCGGTTTTGTTGATTCCGTACACCGGCGTCTTCCCGGCGATCGGCGAGCGCGTGATGATCGCGTGGAATGGTAGCCGTGAAGCCACGCGAGCCGTGCATGACGCACTGCCGATTCTCAAGGCGGCAAAACAGACAACTGTCGTCGCCATCAATGGAATGAAGAGCGAGCCGCTCGGCAGCCGGATTGCGGGCGCGGATATCGCCGCGGTCATCGCACGTCACGGCGTCAAGGTGGACATCGCGGACATCGACGGAGTAGATGATGTTCCTGTCGGTGAAATCCTCATGTCACGTAGCTCGGACCTCGGTGCGGATCTCGT
>NZ_FCON02000599.1 GCF_001544535.1 Caballeronia choica
GCAAACCAGCTCGACTGGATCACGCACGCTCAGCAGATCAAGCCCGAATCGATGATGCCAAGCATGATCCTGAGCCGTGACGAAGCCGCCGACCTGTCGGCCTTTCTCGCCACGCTGCGATAACCAACGGCACGACGAAGCCATGAGCGCACCTGCTGAGCCTGAACGCATTGCATCGTCGCCGAGGCCACCGGCGCTTTCGCGGGTGCCCGAGATCGGCCGCGTTCCGCCCGGCAGTCCGACGCAGTTGCGCCTGCAAAAAATCTGGGAGACCGAACCCGGCTGGCGCGGCTGGCTCTCGACCGTCGACCATAAGAGCATCGGTCTGCGCTATATCGTGACGGCCTTCATTTTCCTGCTGATGGGCGGCGTCGAGGCGCTTGTGATGCGGCTTCAGCTTGCACGCCCGAACGCTGCGCTGCTCACGCCGGAACAATACAACCAGCTCTTCACGATGCACGGCGTGACGATGATCTTTCTGTATGCGCTGCCCGTGCTCTCGGGATTTTCGAACTACCTGTGGCCCCTCATACTGGGTGCGCGCGACATGGCATTCCCGCGGCTCAATGCGTTCTCGTATTGGGTGTTCCTGTTCGCCGGGATCTTCCTCTATTC
>NZ_FCON02000600.1 GCF_001544535.1 Caballeronia choica
GTCGCGTCGATAATCGGGGATTACTCCGTTACGAGCGCTTCGATGGACACGCCCACTCCGTACCGTTATGAGCAACTGGCCGAACTCATCGTCGGCATGATCGACAAGGGCGCGCTCGCACCGGGCATGCGGCTGCCATCCGTGCGCGCAGTCAGCGAGCAGCACCGCATCAGCATCTCCACTGCGTTACAGGCGTATCGCCTGCTCGAAGATCGCGGCGTGCTCGTCGCGCGTCCGCAGTCGGGCTTCTACGTCGCGGCCGCGCGCCGCGGCGCCCTCGCGTTGCCGTCGGCCTCGCGGCCGCGCGCGAAGGCGTCGACCGTATCGATCAGCGGAGCCGTCGCGGCGCTGCTCGAGCACGCATCGAATTCGGCGCTCGTCCCCCTTGGCTGCGCCGTGCCCGATGCTGCGCTGCTGCAATCGAAGCGGCTCGACCTCGCACTCGCGCGTGCCGCACGTCAACACGGCACGCGCTACAACACCTATTGCGCGCCGCACGGCGAGCCGCGCCTGCGCCGCGAGATCGCAAAGCGCGCGATGCGCGTCGGGCATGCGCTCTCGCCCGACGACGTGCTCGTGACGTGCGGCTGCACCGAGGCGCTGACGCTCGCGCT
>NZ_FCON02000601.1 GCF_001544535.1 Caballeronia choica
ATAACGCTCGGCGTTTCCGTGGCCCGCAAGGTCACGCGCGCCGCCGTGGTGGCCGATGCGGGCTGGATCCGTGCCTCAATGCATCTGGCGCGGTTCTTTACGAAGGCCGAAGTCAAGGCGTTCCACGTCAACGAGCTGGAGCAGGCGCGCGTCTGGATCAACACCTGAGCGCCGCCTGGCGAATTTGGAAGCGGTCCGGCTGCGCGTCGGAGGGCGATTGACCTGCGCAATCAAGATACCATTGGCATCCGCGCTCCCGCTTGTACTGGCCGCTAAGGGGGCGTTAGCGCCTGTTCGATTTTTCTGAGACCGGTCATTCAAAATTGGCCAAATACTGAAAGGCTCGAATGACCGGACTGGCCGACAAGCAACGCTTGAACATTGCGAATTGAATGGCCGGTTCCCGAGCGGAGCCGACGCTTGAATGTCTGAGCGAAGTTGCTCGCGAATGACGCTTCATGGCCGGCTGCTGCCGCACAGCCGCACAGCCGATGCACGCTTCCTGCGGGAACAGCTCGCGGTAAAGAGTCGGTCTTGCAAAATGGCGTGAAGCCAGGCGCGGCGCGCGAATAGGCGCGAATAAAGGGTTGCGAAACTCCCAGTTTCAATATG
>NZ_FCON02000602.1 GCF_001544535.1 Caballeronia choica
GCGACGTTCAAGAGCCTGCTGTTTCTTGGAACGGGTTCCGTGTTGCACGCGACGGGCGAGCGCAATCTCGGGCGGCTGGGCGGCCTGATCCGTTTCATGCCGTGGACTGCGTGGGCGGCCCTGGTGGGCGCGTTTGCCAGCGCCGGCCTGCCGCCATTGAGCGGTTTCGTCTCCGAATGGCTGTTACTGCAGAGCTTTCTGTTCACGCCGGGCTTACCTGACCCGTTCCTAAACATGGTGGTGCCGCTCGTCGCCGCACTGATTGCTCTGGTGGCTGCGCTCGCGGGCTACACGATGGTCAAGTTCTTCGGCATCATCTTTCTCGGCCAGCCCCGCGAGGCCAAGCTGCGCGAGGCACGCGATGCGAGCCCGTGGGAGCGGGTTGGCTTCGTGTGGCTGGCAGCGACCTGCGTGCTGCTCGGGCTGCTGCCGGTGCAGTTCGTGATCGTTCTGGATCGCGTCACGCAACTGCTGGTCGGCGCCGGCATCGGCCAAGCCGTCGCGAGAAATGGCTGGCTGCTGCTCGCCCCCACGAGCGTAGACCGGGCCAGCTACATGCCGGCGGTTTTCCTGCTGTTCTTCTTTGCCTGTTGTGG
>NZ_FCON02000603.1 GCF_001544535.1 Caballeronia choica
TGTGTTAACTTTTAAGCCACTGCAACAACAAGAAGAGCTTGAAGGATGGCAAGAACGGAAGCAACGCTGCCCGGCGGGGCGCGACTCGCGGACTATCTAGCGGTGGGATATTTGGCGCTGAACTGCTCGCTGGGACAGGTCAAGGAGGCGCTCGCGAAGTGCGGCGTTCAGACGCGTCTACGCCGCGACATGCCGCGCGAAGTGCTGGTGTATTTCGTGATGGCGATGTGCCTGTATCCGCGCGTGGCCTATGAGGAAGTATTTCGGCTGGTGATCGAGGGGCTGCGGCGCATCTACGGCGACCAGGTACGCGAGGCGCAGGTCAGCAAGGCGGCGATCTCGCAGGGGCGGGCACGGCTGGGCTGGCAGGTGATGCGCGAGCTATTCGCCCGGCAGGCAGCGCAACGCCCACGGACCGCAGGCGGCGACTATGCGGGCTATCGGGTCATGAGCATAGATGGCTCGACGCTGGATGTGCCTGATGAGAAAGTCAATGCGGAGGCGTTCGGTTATGCGCAGGGCGGCCGCGGTGAGGCAGCCTATCCGCAGATCCGCTTTGTGGCGTTGGCCGAATGTGCGACGCACGCGCTATGTC
>NZ_FCON02000604.1 GCF_001544535.1 Caballeronia choica
GACATTGCAATTTATGAACCCAGCTGAAAAGCTGGCGGAAACGTTGGGTGTTGCGTCGACCGGTTGAATTCGCCGCTTCCCACCGCCAATGCTTGGCAGTCGCCGCCAGACTATTCCTTCGGAGTGGTCCAACCGGGGGAGTGTCGTTAGCGGGGTTTCATCGTTGTTGGCATGTAGACGAGGCGCGCACGTCGCACCGCGACAGGGAGTGGACCAGCAGTCATACATCCAGCCTCGCGCTACGCGCTCACCCGTCAAGCAAAACCGAAACCCCGTTGCGACATCACCATCCTACGTTCTTGCTTGCCGCATGCTTCAATTCACCACCGCTAGTAGACCTGTCGTCGGGCACGCAGTGCCAAGATGGATGTATGACTGCTGATCCACTCTGTATTGCGGTGCGATGCCCGTGCCTGTTCTACATGCCAACAACGATGAAACCCCGCTAACGACACTCCCCCGGTTGGACCACTCCGAGGGAACAGTCTGGCGGCGCACGGCAAGCATTGGCGGTGGGAAGCTGCTTTCTTTGCTTACTTGTATATTGTCCCTAGCGTTCGGAAACTGATCCTTTCTGTTCGCCGGAAGCGGTAG
>NZ_FCON02000605.1 GCF_001544535.1 Caballeronia choica
CACAGCGCGACAACCGCCGGACCTCGGGTTCGCCGTCACGTACGAATCGTGGTGCGGCGGTACGCAAACCCAAACCCTTGCCCGGCACTAAGAATCCGCGCGCATTCACGCGAGCCGATCTGGATCAGGCAATCGCGCAGGTCGCGCAGCAGTCGAAGACGCCTTCAACACCTGGCCAGCGGTCTGCTCGCACTCGCTGAACGGTCTGACACGCCCCTGTCTGATCAAGGCCGTCCTTCGACACTACGTGGATTCAAACCGTTGAAGACAGAGTAAATCACACATCAAAAACACGACATCTGTATTTAGCCGGCGCTACGACATTTCAAAATGGCTTTGACATTTTAATCTCACCTAGAACGCCTCTGCTTAACCGTGCGCTTGCAAAAGGGGGTGGACCGCGTAATATGTAGCACAGTTGTGACACTTTGCGAGGTCAATATGTCTACCACTACGCTTCGTCTGCCGCCTGACCTTCGCGACCGCGTCTCAAAACTCGCGGAAGAGTCTGGGACGACGGCGCACAGCTTCATGTTGGAAGCGATCGCGGAAAGGGTTGCCAACGAGGAATTGCGGCGCGGATTTCTCAACG
>NZ_FCON02000606.1 GCF_001544535.1 Caballeronia choica
TGGTCGGCTACTTGAGCGTCAGCCTGATCCCGATCCTCTTCACCCTGGTGGTGGGTGGTCTGGGCCTGCACTCGTTTGCGACGCGCGAGCAGCTCGCCCAGGAAGCCGCCGCGCGCTCGGAGGCGCAACGCCTGGCGGTCGAGTCCCAGTTGCGCCTGCTGCGGGCCCAACTGGAACCGCACATGCTTTTCAACACGCTGGCCAACCTGCGCTCGCTGGTGCGCGAGGACGTCGATCGGGCGGAGTCGATGATCGACCGGCTGATCGTCTACCTGCGCAGCGCGCTGGCCGCGTCGCAGACCGAGTCGGTCGCCCTCAGCCGGGAATTCGCGCAACTGCGCGCCTATCTGGACATCATGGCGCTGCGCATGGGGCCGCGCCTGTCCTTCCGGTTGGAACTTCCGGCCGACCTGGAGGCCACCCAGGTCCCGCCCATGCTGCTACAGCCTCTGGTAGAGAACGCGATCAAGCACGGGCTGGAACCCAAGGTCGGCTCAGGCAGCATCGAGGTGGTCGCGCGCGCGACGCCCGCGGGCATCGAGATCCGCATCAACGACAGCGGCCTCGGGCTGCCCGCGGACGAGGAAGAAG
>NZ_FCON02000607.1 GCF_001544535.1 Caballeronia choica
TGAGCAAAGTACAGATGTCGTACCAAGGGATCTGTAGCGCATGCTGGTGCGGTTTTCCCGCCTATGGGGACCGCCATGACGCGCACCGGGACGATCACAATGAGCATGCGGGAGCTTGACCGGCTGAAGGTCGTCGAGGCTGTCGCCGAGGCGCGTCTGATGACTTGGCGCGCTGCTGAGCGGCTGGGTCTGAGCCGACGCCAGGTTGAGCGGCTCGTGATCCGCTACCGCGACAAAGGCGCCGCTGGCGTCGTTTCGCAGCGGCGCGGCGCGCGCAGTAATCATCAGTTGCCGCAGATCGTGCTTGACCGGGCGCTTGGACTGATCCACGAGCGCTACGCCGATTTTGGTCCGACGCTGGCGTGCGAGAAACTGCGCGAATGCCATGGCCTCGTGCTGTCGAAGGAAACCGTGCGTCACCTGATGACGGATGCGGGTCTATGGGTGCCGCGCAAACAGCGACCACCGAAGGTTTATCAGCCGCGTGCGCGACGGGCCTGTTTCGGCGAACTGGTACAGATCGACGGCTGTGACCATCACTGGTTCGAGGAACGGGCACCGTCCTGCACGTTGCTGGTGTATGTT
>NZ_FCON02000608.1 GCF_001544535.1 Caballeronia choica
CCACAGTGCCCACTTCGACGCCATCGAAGGGATTGGTGATCGAGATGAAGCCGGGCGATACGTCAATGGGGAATGCGTCATTCATTTCGGAACGCCTTTGGTCGTCTTTTCTTTCGAATGCAGAAAAAGTCAGAAGTCAGCGCGCGCGCACTCTCAACGCGTCTCGCTGCCGGTTTCCGTCTAGAGCGTAAGCGAGCCCTCCACGGATGTGACGCAAGAACCGCCGACGCTTACGGTACCGTTCGTATCCACGCTTATCTTGACTCGTCCATCTCGGCCTACGCAGCGTCCCTGAGCCGCCACGTACTCGGTTCCGCCGGGCGGCAACAGACCGCGCCTCCACTGGAAGGCGGCCACGCTGCCGTTGCCGCTTCCGCAGACAGGGTCCTCCTCTACGCCACATGACGGCGCGAAAGTACGCACTTCAATTGCCGCGTCGTCGCCATGCTCGCGAGCGCCGAATACGGTCAGGCCTGTGACGCCGAGGCGACGCTCAAGGTCAGCCAGTCTCGCGAAATCCGGCCGAAGATCCAGTACGGAAGCTGCATCGTTCAGTTGCGCCACGATCCAGATGGCGCCAACGT
>NZ_FCON02000609.1 GCF_001544535.1 Caballeronia choica
GGATTCAGAATCGTCATCACGCGTCCGATCGTTCTATTGTGAGGCGCATGATACCCGACACTTACTGCGACAAAGCCCATCCGGCGTGCTCCTTGAAAGATCGCGATTTCAGTTGATATCGATGCAGGTGACGCTCGACTTAGTCGACACGTCTTTATGTCGCATAGAATTGTCCCGTCGCAACGTCATGTCCAACAGCAAATGCAGATGAGCCGATCTCACTTTGAGAACATCATGCAGATCGACATTGCTGCTGGATAGGAGAGGGGGATGGTTGAATCGCGGTGCGGATGGACGATGATGCAATCATATACATCCGCAAGATCGATTCGGAGTATGGACTGCGCATGCAATCTCGTGTGGGACAACGAAGCCCGCTCTACAGCACGGCCCATAGGGAAAGTTCTGCTGGCGTGGATGCCACCAGAGGCGGCGAAGCGGTTAGAGTTGCGGCGCCCGCACCACACGCAAATTTGACATAAAACGTTTTATCGACTTTTCATTTGTAGGGGCAAAGTAGTAATGTCGTATTTGAGCAAAGTACAGATGTCGTACCAAGGGATCTGTAGCGCATGCTGGTG
>NZ_FCON02000610.1 GCF_001544535.1 Caballeronia choica
GGTTCGCCGCCTTGCAGCCGATCGCACAGGGACTGCTGGGTGAATTCGGCGGCACGGGTGCCGAGGTTGGTCGGGGCTTGACGCTGCGCATGGATCACGGTTCGCAGTACACGGCCGATGACTTCCTCAACCAGGTCAGGTTCTGGGGCGTCACGCCGAGCTTCGCCTTCGTCGCCGAACCGCAAACGAAGGAGTAGGTTTCACATTGCACCTTGTCCGGTAGTTGGAGCGGCGATGAAAGTTGCTCGCGTTGCTTTGCGCCCACTAACGTCCTTTACGAGGACGACGTTCCCCAGAGGTTCGTACAGGCACCGGTGGTCATGCCCGTAAATCTGCCGCCGTAAAAGCCCTTGCCGACCCCACAAATGAATGGTCGCCTGGCTAACTTCGAGCTGCGCAGCGAGTTCAGCGCCGGTAAGCAAACCGCGCGAGCGCAGTCGCTCGAATCGGCTCGGTAGTCCATGGGCCGTGCGCACCCGCGCGATCTTCCTGGCAGTAAATGCCTGATGCTGCCAGTTTGAATATCCAAGTTCGTTGAGTCGGATGGCGACCTGTTGATCGGTACTAGTCTCGAGGAG
>NZ_FCON02000611.1 GCF_001544535.1 Caballeronia choica
AAGGCCAAAGCGGAGTCTGCGGTGCAGATCGTCGAACGCTGGATCATGGCGCGCCTGCGCCATCAGCAGTTCGCCAGCGTACACGAAGTGAACCAGGCGGTCGCGCCGTTGCTGACGCAGCTCAATGAGAAACCGTTCCAGAAGTTACCCGGCAGCCGTGCAAGCACCTTCGCTGCACTCGATGCGCCGGCCTTGCTGCCCTTGCCGTCGCAGCCCTATGAGATGGCGCAATTCAAAACCGTCAAGGTTCACATCGACTATCACGTCGATGTCGAGCAGCATCGCTACAGCGTGCCGCATGCACTGGTGGGCCAAGCGCTGGAGGCGCGTATCACGACCGCGGTGATCGAGCTCTTGCATCGGGGGCAGCGGGTAGCCAGTCATGCGCGCAGCAGCCGGCATGGCGGCTTTACCACGACCGCCGCGCACATGCCCGCAGCGCATCGCGCCCACATGGAGTGGACCCCGCAGCGACTGATCCACTGGGGACAAAGTATCGGACCCGCCACCGGTGAAGCGGTAACGCGCCTGATGCAGGAGAACAAGCATCCCGAGCATGGCTACCGCGCCTGC
>NZ_FCON02000612.1 GCF_001544535.1 Caballeronia choica
GCAAACCAGCTCGACTGGATCACGCACGCTCAGCAGATCAAGCCCGAATCGATGATGCCAAGCATGATCCTGAGCCGCGACGAAGCCGCCGACCTGTCGGCCTTCCTCGCCACGCTGCGATAACCACCGGCACGATGAAGCCATGAGCGCACCCGCTGAGCCTGAACGCATTGCATCGTCGCCGAGGCCACCGGCGCTCTCGCGGGTGCCCGAGATCGGCCGCGTCCCGCCCGGCAGTCCGACGCAGTTGCGCCTGCAAAAGATCTGGGAGACCGAACCCGGCTGGCGGGGCTGGCTTTCTACCGTCGACCATAAGAGCATCGGTCTGCGCTATATCGTGACGGCGTTCGTTTTCCTGCTGATGGGCGGCGTCGAGGCGCTCGTCATGCGGCTCCAGCTTGCGCGTCCGAACGCTGCGCTGCTGACTCCCGAACAATACAACCAGCTCTTCACGATGCACGGCGTGACGATGATCTTCCTTTATGCGCTGCCCGTGCTCTCGGGATTTTCGAACTACCTGTGGCCCCTCATCCTGGGCGCGCGCGACATGGCATTCCCGCGGCTCAATGC
>NZ_FCON02000613.1 GCF_001544535.1 Caballeronia choica
GCCAAGAAAGATGCTGCGCGCCACCCTCACGGGCACCCCGCTGGCCTGAGCCGACCGGCTCCCTCGGCAATTCCAGGGCGTCCGCCAATAGCGGACAGCCTTGGCATGTTCACCAATTTTTACCCCATCCACACCAATGGAGACAGATATGCTTTACGAACAAATCGACACCGCAGTCATCGATGGCGAATCGCTGCCGTGGGTACCGTTGACGCCCTATTCAGAACAGATCCTGGTGAAATACTTCAAGCTTGACCCGATCCGGGGTGAATGGATCGTCATGATGAAGGCACCGCCCGGCGTGGAACTGCCCAAGCACCACCACACCGGTACGGTCTTGGTCTACACGATCGAAGGCAAGTGGAAATACAAGGAGCACGACTGGGTCGCAGGACCCGGCAGCGTCGTGTACGAAACCGCTGCATCGACCCACACGTTTGAAGTCGTCGAGGCAGGCAAAAACGGAGATGTGCTCACGCTGGTTCAGGTGAACGGCGATCTCCTGTTCCTCGACGGGAACGACAACATCGTCGCGCTCGAAAACTGGAAGACCTCGCTGAATCGCTATCT
>NZ_FCON02000614.1 GCF_001544535.1 Caballeronia choica
GTTTCAGAAATGCGAGTTCAGCATCCGTCGCAACGCGCCTTAGCGCGCCAACGACGGATATTTCAACGGCCTGCTAGTTGATCGGGGTCACAGCTTGGTGCTGCGATGGTACGCTGGACAGGCTTTTGTTCAGGGCGATAGACCGATGCAGCGAGCGCCGCTGGGCTAACGTCAACGATCTTCAGGCTTTGAAATCAAACCCATCAAGCGGCGACGCCAAGCCGCAAAGTACGGGGCCATCTCCGCAGGCTCGGGGGAATTACCTCTGTCAGCAGTCTGGCGCGTATCAATGATCGGCGGCGCACGACCAGTGGCGGTCGTTCAACTTTGGCTCAAGATCCGCGCGGACAAGGATTACGCCTTCACGCAACAAGGCATAAACCCATTGCCCAACCGACCGGCACTTGCTCTCTCGTCCGAAAGCCAGACTCGGTCGAGAGAATTGGCCGCGATTCCTGCAAAGTCCCACGGTTCGGAAGAGCCACTATCGCCGGCTTTGTCGCAGTAAGTGTCGGGTATCATGCGCCTCACAATAGAACGATCGGACGCGTGATGACGATTCTGAATCC
>NZ_FCON02000615.1 GCF_001544535.1 Caballeronia choica
GCGAGTTCGCATTCATTCTGCCCATATCGGGCAAGAAGTTGAAGTCCATTATCGTTGGCATGCGCTATATGGTCGCCGCGTCAAGGTTCGAGACGTCGAGCAACGCGGCGGCGGCGTGGTGCATGTCGAAATTGACGCTGGCGTAGTCAAGATGGTGGCAGCGTGGATGCTCGACCGCGCAGTATGTTCAGCAATGGAGCTTGGTGAGCCGAGGGTCACCGTGGCGGTGTTAGACGACCTGCATCGGCTGCTTGTTGATCGGCGCTTGAGAGCAAACTCGCCGGACGGTTCCAACATCGTCCGGGAGAAACGCAATGGACAAGCCAAAGGGCGTTCCAGCACGACCGCAATCGTCTGCGGTGACGCTGCGCCAGATGAGCATGAGGTTCGACAACGTCGAGTTGCAGGGGATGAACGCGGCACAGCGCTCGAGGGCAATCGCGCATCTTGCAAGGCTGTTGATACAGGCCGCCGGCGCTACCGCCGGGAAGGAGTGTGACGATGACGAACGCTGATCGTTTGCCAGCGCCCCTTCTCCAGCGCAAGGCAGTGGTTTATGTCCGGCA
>NZ_FCON02000616.1 GCF_001544535.1 Caballeronia choica
TATTAGCTCTGCCCCTGTCCGGGGCGGGACTCACTTTCTTTGCTGCTGCAAAGAAAGTAAGCAAAGAAAGCAGCTTCCCACCGCCAATGCTTGCCAGTCGCCGCCAGACTATTCCTTCGGAGTGGTCCAACCGGGGGAGTGTCGTTAGCGGGGTTTCAGCGTTGTTGGCATGTAGAAAAGGCGCGCACATCGCACCGCGACAGGGAGTGGAACAGCAGTCATTCATCCGTCCTGGCACTGCGTGCCCGACGACAGGTTTTCCAAGCGGTGAATAAAAGCATGCAGCAAGCACGAACGTAGGCTGTAGATATAGCGGTAGCGATGGGTTTTAGTTTTGCCTGACGGGTGAGCGCGTAGCGCGAGGCTGGATGAATGACTGCTGGTCCACTGTGTATAGCGGTGCGATGCCCGTGCCTCTTCTACATGCCAACAACGATGAAACCCCACTAACGACACTCCCCCGGTTGGACCACTCCGAGGGAGCGGTCTGGAGGCGCATGGCAAGGATTGGCGTTGGGAAGCTGCTTTCTTTGCTTACTTTCTTTGCAGCAGCAAAGAAAGTGA
>NZ_FCON02000617.1 GCF_001544535.1 Caballeronia choica
AGCTGGCTCGCGCCAACCCCGCGCGAGATCGCCGCTACCGCCTCGTCGGTCGGAGCCTGCCAATCGGGATTGCGCACGAACGCCGCAGTCGGCGTCACGTGGCTGTTGAGCACGACAAAAGTACGGCCAGGCAACATGGTGGACAAGGTCGACTTGTTGGCGCCGACGACCGTGTCGCAGGCGATGACCAAATCTGCCATCGCGACATCGACCCGCGTCGCATGCAGGGCATCGGCGTCATCGGCGATCTGAATGTGGCTCCAGGTGGCGCCGCCCATCTGCGCCATGCCAGTTGCATCCTGAGTGATCACGCACTTGCCTTCGAGGTGCGCCGCCATGCCGAGCACTTGTCCGATGGTGACGATGCCGGTGCCGCCCACGCCCGCCACCACGATGCGCTGCGCGACCGTGGCGTGCGGCAGCTTCGGCTCAGGCAGGGCAGGCATATCTGCAAGCTGCGTCTTGCGTGCTGCCTCGGGTTTTTTCAGCTGCCCGCCTTCAACCGTGACAAAGCTCGGGCAGAAGCCCTTGACGCAGGAAAAGTCCTTGTTGCAAGTGTTCTG
>NZ_FCON02000618.1 GCF_001544535.1 Caballeronia choica
CTTGCTCGTCATCGTTCTTCTCCTTGCTTGAGTTTACCTGCTCAGCAAGGGATTCGTTTTTCGGGGGCAAGCTCAAATCTTGTTCCAAGGCGAAGGATCTAACACGGCAGTACCAAGACACTTTTAATCCGAGATAGACATCCTGAGCAATAACGTGTCAGGAGGTTGACCCCATGTGGCCAAGGCCAACCCTTCTTCTCGTCGGGCGCATCCCACCCCACGGACGGCGCGGCCCCAACCGACGCCTCAACCGGACTTGCGTCTTCGGCGGCAAGTGCACCGGTTCGTCCGAGACGCTTCTTTTCATCTCGGGGAGCCGGTCCCAAACCACTTCGCCTTTTGTGGGAGACGTATTCATTCCAGCCGGCAGGACTGCCATCAAACAGGTCGTGCTGAACAGTCGACGCAAGCACCTCGCGGTTGAGGTCTGTCTCGAGCAGTTCCTTTGGCCACGGGAAGAACGCGCTCGCGACGCGCGCTGAACTCGGCCACCTTCATCCTCGGTGCGACCGTCGGGAGGAACTCGAAGTCTTGCAACGATTCCTGTTGTCTTGCAAGCAGC
>NZ_FCON02000619.1 GCF_001544535.1 Caballeronia choica
TAGCTCTGCCCCTGTCCGGGGCGGGACTCACTTTCTTTGCTGCTGCAAAGAAAGTAAGCAAAGAAAGCAGCTTCCCACCGCCAATGCTTGCCAGTCGCCGCCAGACTATTCCTTCGGAGTGGTCCAACCGGGGGAGTGTCGTTAGCGGGGTTTCAGCGTTGTTGGCATGTAGAAAAGGCGCGCACATCGCACCGCGACAGGGAGTGGAACAGCAGTCATTCATCCGTCCTGGCACTGCGTGCCCGACGACAGGTTTTCCAAGCGGTGAATAAAAGCATGCAGCAAGCACGAACGTAGGCTGTAGATATAGCGGTAGCGATGGGTTTTAGTTTTGCCTGACGGGTGAGCGCGTAGCGCGAGGCTGGATGAATGACTGCTGGTCCACTGTGTATAGCGGTGCGATGCCCGTGCCTCTTCTACATGCCAACAACGATGAAACCCCACTAACGACACTCCCCCGGTTGGACCACTCCGAGGGAGCGGTCTGGAGGCGCATGGCAAGGATTGGCGTTGGGAAGCTGCTTTCTTTGCTTACTTTCTTTGCAGCAGCAAAGAAAGTGA
>NZ_FCON02000620.1 GCF_001544535.1 Caballeronia choica
ACCGTTGCCGAGCTCCACGCCCTGGTGCTCGAGCAGCAGGCATCGATCGCAAAGATGCAGCAGGAGATCGCCGAACGCGAGCGGGAGATTGTCGAACGGGACCAGCAAATCGAACGCCTGAAAGCGCAGATCGACAAGCTCAGGCGCATGCACTTCGGTCGTAAATCCGAGCAGTTGGAGCGGCAGATCGATCGGCTCGAAACCCAACTCGAGGATCTGGCAACGGGCAGCGGCGTTGCCGATGTTCGCCGTGCACGCGCTCGTGCATCGAGCTCGGGCGTGTCTGCAGCATCCCCGAAGGAAGCCTTGGCGCCCCATCTGCCACGCGAAGAGCACGAGCTCGAGCCCGATTCCATCTGCCCGAAGTGCAACAGCGCCATGGAGTTGCTCGGCGAGGATGTGTCTGAGCAACTCGCGCGCGTCACGGCGATGTTCAAGGTCATCCGCACTATCCGTCGCAAGCGGATCTGCACCGGTTGCGGCCATATCGCGCAACCTCCCATGCCGGGGCTGCCGATCGAGCGCAGCATCGCGCATCCGAGCTTGCTGGCCGAGATCAT
>NZ_FCON02000621.1 GCF_001544535.1 Caballeronia choica
CCCCTGTCCGGGGCGGGACTCACTTTCTTTGCTGCTGCAAAGAAAGTAAGCAAAGAAAGCAGCTTCCCACCGCCAATCCTTGCCATGCGCCGCTAGACCGTTATGTCGGAGTGGTCCAACCGGGGGAGTGTCGTTAGCGGGGTTTCATCGTTGTTGGCATGTAGAAAAGGCGCGCACGTCGCACCGCAGCGCGGAGTGGAACAGCAGTCATTCATCCGTCTTGGCACTTCGTGCCCGACGCCAGGTCTGCTAACGGTGGTGAATTGAAGCGTCAGCAAGCACAAACGTAGTGAGGTAGCGATGGGTTTCGGGTCTCGGTTTTACCTGACGGGTGAGCGCGTAGCGCGAGGCTGGATGTATGACTGCTGGTCCACTTCGTATGGCGGTGCGACGCGCGCGCCTTGTCTACATGCCAACAACGATGAAACCCCGCTAACGACACTCCCCCGGTTGGACCACTTCGAGGGAGCGGTCTGGAGGCGCATGGCAAGGATTGGCGTTGGAAAGCTGCTTTCTTTGCTTACTTTCTTTGCAGCAGCAAAGAAAGTGAGTCCCGCC
>NZ_FCON02000622.1 GCF_001544535.1 Caballeronia choica
CGGGGCGGGACTCACTTTCTTTGCTGCTGCAAAGAAAGTAAGCAAAGAAAGCAGCTTTCCAACGCCAATCCTTGCCATGCGCCGCTAGACCGTTCCTTCGGAGTGGTCCAACCGGGGGAGTGTCGTTAGCGGGGTTTCATCGTTGTTGGCATGTAGACGAGGCACGCGCGTCGCACCGCCATAGGAAGTGGACCAGCAGTCATTCATCCAGCCTCGCGCTACGCGCTCACCCGTCAGGCAAAACTGAAACCCGAAACCCATCGCCACATCTACATCCTACGTTCGTGCTTGCTGCATGCTTCTATTCACCGCCGCTAGCAAACCTGGCGTCGGGCACGCAGTGCCAGGACGGATGAATGACTGCTGATCCACTCCCTGTAGTGGTGTGACGCGCGCGCCTTTTCTACATGCCAACAACGATGAAGCCCCGCTAACGACACTCCCCCGGTTGGACCACTCCGAGGGAACGGGCTAGCGGGGCATGGCAAGGATTGGCGTTGTGAAGCTGCTTTCTTTGCTTACTTTCTTTGCAGCAGCAAAGAAAGTGAGTCCCGCC
>NZ_FCON02000623.1 GCF_001544535.1 Caballeronia choica
GGGCAGCCTCGGAAACGACTCAGCGTTTTGCGAAGCGGCGGACTCGGTTTCCCGTGCCGGCTGCAAGGCTGACCGACGACAATTCCACGATCTCCGAAGTAATTTCCTCCTGCCTCAGGCGGCGAGACTCTCCGATCAGACCGTCGAGCGTGTTGTGAACGTTGGTGCGCGCGGCGATCATCGCGCGCATGCGGGCCTCGTTCTCCGCGGCGAACGACAGCATGATCGCCTCGCATAACTGCGCGTAGATGTATTCCTCGGCGAGCAAGGCCAGCAGCCGTCGTGGCGGCAACGTGACGAGCGGCGGATCGGCATGAACCGGTCGACTGAAGCGCCTGAAGTCGAACGGCCACAGCATGCTTTGCACGACCTCGATCGTCTCCGATGGATTCGGTATCGCATGCAGCACCAGCGCGCGCGTCGCGCGTCCGGCATTCAGGCGTTCGTAGAGGACCTCGGTGATGCGGTCGGCGAGCGCCGGGACTTCGTCGGCATGAGCGACCATCGCCGCGGACCAGCCGATCGTCAGTGCGTGCTCCGCAGCGACGCCGGCCC
>NZ_FCON02000624.1 GCF_001544535.1 Caballeronia choica
GCATCCGGTCCGTTCGGCTCGATCGACGCCGGCCGCCAGATCATCCCGATGATCTACGCGATGGCGGAAACCGATGTCCGTGGCGCACAGTATTTCGGCAGTATCCTGACTGCGTGGCTGGGCGTGAATCAGGCGGCCGGCTGGCCCGGCACCAGCACGAACGCCCCGATCGGTGCCCTGTATGACAGCAACGCGCTGGTCTACAATTCGCCGAAATTCTATGGCGCCTCGCTCGCGTTGGAGTATGCACCGGGCGGCGTTCCGGGCCAGTTCCAGGGCGGCACGCGCGAGTCGGCGGTGCTCAAGTATTCGAACTACGGTCTGAATCTGTCCGCCGTGTACTACAACGGCCATGACACCAATCCGTTTCCGCTGACCTATCCTGCAGCGCCGGCGGTGCCCGCGACGGGTCTGAACAACAATCGCTTCTACTATCTCGGTGCGATGTACACGATCAGCGGGTTCTCGATATCCGCTTCGTACGGCATCGGCAAGAACCCGGCGAACACCAACACCGCGGACTTCGAAATGGCATCGGGTGGCCTTGGCTACCA
>NZ_FCON02000625.1 GCF_001544535.1 Caballeronia choica
TGGTGCCGTTTGCCGCGCCCCGGCGCGTCGGCGCCGCCCGGCACCTGCTCGCGGGCCTCCACATCCCGGCCACGATCGAGGCGTTCAACGCCGGCGATGACGCGATCGCCGCGGACTTCGACGCAAGCGCCAGGCAAGAGCTCGCGCCGTGAGGGTGCTGCTCGATACGCATATCGCGCTGTGGGCGGCCGAAGGTGCCGCGCAGCTCTCATCGGCGGCCATCGACCTGATCGAGGATCCGGCCAATATATTACTGGTGAGCGCCGCAGCGGTCTGGGAGATCGCGATCAAGCATGCGAAGGGCAACCTGCGCGTGCATCCGCGTGATGCCCGCTCGGCGTTTCGGCTGGCGGGCTTTGGGGAGCTGCCGATCGCTGGGGAGCACGCAGAGGCGGTCGCCGCGCTGCCGGTTCACGACGACCACGCCGATCCGTTCGATCGCATCATGATCGCGCAGGCGTTGCACGAAGGGATCGCGCTGTTGAGCGCGGATCCGAAGGTCTGGCGCTATCACCCGACCCTGATGATTCGCGCGTGATGCCATGAGTGAATC
>NZ_FCON02000626.1 GCF_001544535.1 Caballeronia choica
TGCCGATGTCGGTGGAAGGCGTCGTCGCGATGCAGGCTTGCGCGCGCATTGGCGCCACGCATTCGGTCGTGTTCGGCGGGTTCTCGTCGAAGTCGCTCAACGAACGGCTGGTCGACGTGGGCGCGGTCGCGCTCATCACCGCCGACGAACAGATGCGCGGCGGCAAGGCGCTACCGCTGAAAAGCATCGCCGACGAAGCGCTCGCGGCCGGCGGCTGCGAGGCGGTGAAGGACGTGATCGTCTATCGCAGGACGGGCGGCAAGGTCGCGTGGACCGAGGGCCGCGATAAGTGGATGCACGAACTCGTCGAGAACGAGTCGGACCAATGCGAGCCGGAGTGGGTGAGCGCCGAGCATCCGCTCTTCATCCTCTATACGTCCGGTTCCACGGGCAAGCCCAAGGGCGTGCAGCACAGCACCGGCGGCATCCTGCTGTGGTCCGCGCAGACCATGAAGTGGACGTTCGACATGAAGCCGGACGACGTCTTCTGGTGTACCGCCGACATCGGCTGGATCACCGGACACAGCTACATCACCTACGGCCCGCCCGCGAT
>NZ_FCON02000627.1 GCF_001544535.1 Caballeronia choica
TCTTTGCTGCTGCAAAGAAAGTAAGCAAAGAAAGCAGCTTTCCACCGCCAATCCTTGCCATGCGCCGCTAGCCCGTTCTCTCGGAGTGGTCCAACCGGGGGAGTGTCGTTAGCGGGGTTTCCCCGTTGTTGGCATGTAGAAAAGGCGCGCGCGTCGCACCGCGACAGGAAGTGGATCAGCAGTCATTCATCCGTCCTGGCACTTCGTGCCCGACGACAGGGCTATTAGCGGCGGTGAATTGAAGGATGCGGCGAGCAAGAATGTAGGATGGTGATGTCGCAATGGGTTTCGGTTATGCCTGACGGGTGAGCGCGTAGCGCGAGGCCGGATGTATGACTGCTGGTCCACTTCGTATAGCGGTCCGATGCCCGTACCTCTTCTACATGCCAACAACGATGAAACCCCGCTAACGACACTCCCCCGGTTGGACCACTCCGTCATAACGGTCTGGCGGCGACTGGCAAGCATTGGCGGTGGGAAGCTGCTTTCTTTGCTTACTTTCTTTGCAGCAGCAAAGAAAGTGAGTCCCGCCCCGGACAGGGGCAGAGCTA
>NZ_FCON02000628.1 GCF_001544535.1 Caballeronia choica
ATGCCGTGTGCGTGGCCGACGGCATCCACGATGCGCTCGTTTGACGTCGGCAGCGTGACGTAATCGAAACAGTAGTCGCGGATAAGTCGGCGCGTTACGGCGTCGTTGAATTTGTTCCGGATAGCCCGTCGCCACCCATACGACGTGCGAGTTGCCAAGCAATTGCTCAACTGCTGATAGATCCTGCGGGATTTGATCCCCTGAAAAATCAATAATGCCAGCGCCGGCCCACCCAAATGCTCGCGCTAAGTTGCAACTGCTATGGAGTTCGATCGCGTCAACCGACCACCGACGCTCAACGAGTGATGACCGCAAGTCTTCTGGCATTTCACGGCCCACATAACAAATATTTCGAACTTCCCCGATCATGCCTTTCTCTCCCATCGTGTTTTATTTATTAACGAGAGTATGCCCCGTCGGTGGAAAAACCGACACGGGTCGCAAACGATTCACGTATTTAAATTTATGGTTCCTCGGCGCAATCTGTGGGTGATTTGATGGGAATTGTGAGAGATTCGTCAAGACCAAAGAACTCGTTTGCAT
>NZ_FCON02000629.1 GCF_001544535.1 Caballeronia choica
GACTCGGTCGCGAGCCTCACGCTCCTCACGACGATGCTCGATTTCAGCGACCCGGGCGATCTTGGCGTCTTCATCGACGAGCAGGGCGTGTCGCAGCGCGAGCAGTCCATCGGAAAGGGCGGCATCTATTCAGGCGGTGAACTCGGCTTCGTGTTCCAGACGTTGCGCGCCAACGACCTGATCTGGCCGTATGTCGTGAACAACTACCTGAAGGGCGGCTCGCCGCAGGCGTTCGACCTGCTCTACTGGAACGCCGACGGCACCAACCTGCCCGGGCCGATGTACGCCTGGTATCTGCGCAACATGTATCTGGAGAACAATCTCTGCAAGGCGGGGCGGCTCTCGATGTGCGGCACGCCGGTCGACCTCGGCAAGATCGACATGCCGAGCTATATCTTCGGCACGCAGGAAGATCACATCGTGCCGTGGAAGGGCGCTTTTCAATCGACGCAACTCGTCGGCGGCGACACGCAGTTCGTGCTCGGCGCGAGCGGCCATATCGCGGGCGTGATCAATCCGGCTTCGAAGAACAAGCGCAGCTA
>NZ_FCON02000630.1 GCF_001544535.1 Caballeronia choica
CTTTGGTCGAGCGGAGAGAGGGGCATTGTTCAGTGCGTCGTTTTGAGCGGAATAGGGCTTGCGGGCATTGGCGTGTTTACATCGATTTTCAATGGTCGCGGCGCATTGTTTTCCGCAGTCCGGCAAGTCGCGATCGGTCTGGCTGCCGCGGGATGTACATTCGGACTCGGCAGAGTCCTTGGTGTATCTCTTTCCTAGCTGGGATTCGGCGCATAAATGCAGAACGTCTGATCTGTGTCAATCGGCACAAGGCGTGTGTTCCGTACCCTAAGTTTTTGCAATGTTTGGGCCGGTCGTTCACGGGCGAGTCAACACATTCCTGATCTGATGCGATGAGCAGGCTTTTAGGCATATTCGCTATCGCGGTACTGGTGGTCATCGTTGTTGCGGTGGCACTCGTGCAATACACGATATGGAGAAACGTCGACTAGTACAACATCCTGTAAATAGGTTGAATAAGTAACCGCCTCGATTATCATGACGGGATGAGCCGAGGCCGCCATGCAACGCCAGTGAAGCTGGCGAACAAAGAAAGACAGGA
>NZ_FCON02000631.1 GCF_001544535.1 Caballeronia choica
AATCCCTGCGGGTGGATCCGTCGAAAGCGCTCTTTTTTGTGCTCCTCGTCGAAGTGAGCGAGCGACGGCTTGACCAGATCGCTGCGCGACACAATCCCGACGAGCCGCCGCGTTTCGTTGTCCGCGACGACCGGCAGCCGCTCGAGGCCATGCACCGCAAGTCGCGTCGCGACCAGCCGGCAGGTTTCGCCAGGCAGCGCGACGACGGGCGCAGCACCGCGCAACGCATCCCCGACGCTCGAAGCAGGGTCGCGTTCGAGCGTCGCCCGGTCGACCATGCCGATCACCGCGCCGTCGCGCACCGCCGGATAAGCGCGATGGCTCTGCGCAACGCCAAAGAACGTCGCCAGCGCTTCGCGCACTGTCAGATCCGCATCGATCGTCTGCACCGTCCGCGACATGACCTCGTCGACGTGATGCCGCTCCAGCGGATCGACGCCGTACTCGCGATAGATGTGATAACCGCGCCGCGCGATCTTCTCGGTCATGATCGAGCGCTTCATGACGACGGTGGTGAAGCCATGCGCGACGAGCGTCGC
>NZ_FCON02000632.1 GCF_001544535.1 Caballeronia choica
AATCCCTGCGGGTGGATCCGTCGAAAGCGCTCTTTTTTGTGCTCCTCGTCGAAGTGAGCGAGCGACGGCTTGACCAGGTCGCTGCGCGACACAATCCCGACGAGCCGCCGCGTTTCCTGGTCCGCCACGACCGGCAGCCGCTCGAGCCCATGCACGGCAAGTCGCGTCGCGACCAGCCGACAGGTCTCGCCAGGCAGCGCGACGACGGGCACCCCGCCGCGCAAGGCATCCCCGACGCTCGAAGCAGGGTCGCGTTCGAGCATCGCCCGATCGACCATGCCGATCACTGCTTCGCCTCGCACCGCCGGATAGGCGCGATGGCCCTGCTTTTCTCCGAAGAAGGTCGCGAGCGCCTCGCGCACCGTCAGGTCCGCGTCGATCGTCTGCACCGTCCGCGACATGACCTCGTCGACGTGATGCCGCTCCAGCGGATCGACGCCGTACTCGCGGTAGATGTGATACCCGCGCCGCGCGATCTTCTCGGTCATGATCGAGCGCTTCATGACGACGGTCGTGAAGCCATGCGCGACGAGCGTCGC
>NZ_FCON02000633.1 GCF_001544535.1 Caballeronia choica
GACGGCATGGAGTTGCCCTGGGACGGCGCGACTTCTGGTGATCTGCTGGTGCGTGGGCATTCGGTGGTGCGCGACTATTTCCGGAGCGAGGGGGACAACCCACTGCAGATCGATCACGAGGGACAAGAGTGGTTTCCGACCGGCGACGTTGCGACCATCGATGCCGATGGCTTCATGCAAATCACTGATCGCAGCAAAGACGTCATCAAGTCGGGTGGCGAATGGATCGGCTCAATCGACCTGGAGAATATCGCGATGGCGCACCCCGCAGTCTCTCAGGCGGCATGCATTGCCGCGAAACACGCGAAGTGGGACGAGCGGCCATTGCTGATCGTCGTCAGGAAACAGCAAGCGGATTTAACGCGGGAAGAACTACTCGCCTTTTATGAAGGCAAGATCGCGAAGTGGTGGACGCCTGATGATGTGGTCTTCGTCGACGCGATCCCATTGGGCGCTACGGGCAAGGTCCAGAAAAACCGTCTGCGGGACCAGTTTGGCGATCATCTGATGGCCAGGGCTGCGAACTGAGCGTTGTGT
>NZ_FCON02000634.1 GCF_001544535.1 Caballeronia choica
ACGCCACGGCAGACCGAAATCATCAAGTCGAGCGCGCCTGTTCTGAGCGAGCACGGAATGACCGTGGTTACACGGTTTTACCGCCGCCTCTTTGAACATCATCCCGAGCTCAGGAATCTCTTTAACCACGCCAATCAGCGCTCCGGCGGACAGTCGGAAGCGCTGGCGCATGCCGTCTGGGCTTACGCCTCCAACATCGACAATCTTGGCGCGCTCGGGCCAGCGGTCAGGCGTATTTCGCAAAAGCACGCCAGCCTCGGTGTGCAACCCGAGCACTATCCTGTCGTGGGCGAGCACCTGCTCGCCGCAATGGCCGAAACGCTCGGTGATGCCTTCACCGAGGAAATGCGTGACGCCTGGGCCGCCGCATACCAGCAACTGGCCGACGTTATGATCGGCGCCGAGCGGGAATTGTACGATCAGCGTGCGACTCAACCGGGTGGCTGGCTCGGATGGCGACCTTTTGAGGTCGCGCGCAAAGTTGATGAAAGTGAGGAGATTTCATCGTTCTATCTCGTGCCCACGGACGGAAAGGA
>NZ_FCON02000635.1 GCF_001544535.1 Caballeronia choica
ACGCCACGGCAGACCGAAATCATCAAGTCGAGCGCGCCTGTTCTGAGCGAGCACGGAATGACCGTGGTTACACGGTTCTACCGTCGCCTCTTTGAACATCATCCCGAGCTCAGGAATCTCTTTAACCACGCCAATCAGCGCTCCGGTGGACAGTCGGAAGCGCTGGCGCATGCAGTCTGGGCTTACGCCTCCAATATCGACAATCTTGGCGCGCTCGGGCCAGCGGTCAGGCGTATTTCCCAAAAGCACGCCAGCCTCGGTGTGCAGCCCGAGCACTATCCTGTCGTGGGCGAGCACCTGCTCGCCGCAATGGCCGAAACGCTCGGTGATGGCTTCACCGAGGAAATGCGTGACGCCTGGGCCGCCGCATACCAGCAACTGGCCGACGTTATGATCGGCGCCGAGCGAGAATTGTACGATCAGCGTGCGACACAACCGGGTGGCTGGATCGGATGGCGGCCTTTTGAGGTCGCGCGCAAAGTTGATGAAAGTGAGGAGATTTCATCGTTCTATCTCGTGCCCACGGACGGAAAGGA
>NZ_FCON02000636.1 GCF_001544535.1 Caballeronia choica
AATCCGGGGCGACAATATCGGATTTGCCTTTGCCGCTGCTCCTACTGACCATGTTGCTGACCCGCCTGCTCAACGCCTGTCATCATTTTCCCGGTTTCGTTTATGAAGGGGCGCGACTGTGCGAGCCAACCCAGTCTATCGAAATCGAGGTACGGCCGCGCAAAGGTTCCAAGCCGATCTGCTCATGCTGCAACCGACCCGGCCGCGGCTACGATACGCTCGCGCAGCGTAGCTTCGAGTTTATTCCGGTCTGGGGCTTTGCCGTGTTCCTCCTCTATACCATGCGCCGCGTTGACTGTCGTGACTGCGGCGTGAAGGTCGAAGCGCTGCCTTGGGCCAACGGCAAGCACACGCTCACCCGCGCCTACATGCTGTTCCTGGCGCAGTGGGCTCGCAAGCTGTCTTGGAAAGAGACCGCACGAAGCTTCCGGACCAGTTGGGAGAAAGTCTTTAATGCGGTGGAATGGGTAGTCGAGTGGGGACTGACCCATCGCGAGCTCGGAACAATCCGCGCTTTGGGCGTCGACGAAATCCAG
>NZ_FCON02000637.1 GCF_001544535.1 Caballeronia choica
GCTCGCGTGGCGCCGCGAGCGCGGCGTGCGTGAGTAGCGCGCACGCGAGCGGCCCGGCGGTGACCGGTGCATACATGACCGGGTTCTGATATGCGCCCCGAAAATGCAGCAAGGCGACCTCGCCGACAGTTCCCGCCAGACCGAGCGCAGTGACCAACCCGAGTGCCCGCCCCGCCGGCATGCCAAAGAGTTGCGGCTCGACGGCGGGTTCGTCGCGCAAGCGCTCAGCGACCGCACCGAGCGCGCCCGAAAGCAATAACGCCATGGGCGCCCCGATCGGCGCCGCATAGAACAGGTTGTGCCAACTCACGCCGCCCGGACGCTTGGTGATGTTGTAAAGATGGAACCCGGTGCCCGCGATGCCCGCCGATGCCGCCGCCAGATAAATCGCGTGCCGTCCGCGATGGGTTCGGGCAGCGCTGTCGGCGCGGCCATGCAGTCCCGCCGCGAGCGACAGGATCGAGGTGATGAGCGGCGTGACCATCGCCTTGTTGGCGAACGAGCCACGATAGTGTTCGATGGAGCTGTC
>NZ_FCON02000638.1 GCF_001544535.1 Caballeronia choica
CCAACATTCATGTTGTTACCGTTGCGGCGGCAATTTTGGCTTCTCCTCGAGCATTTCTCGTTCGACTATTTGACGCGCCTGTCGCCAATACTCGTCCGCACATCCTTCCATGCTTCCGTCTTGCTGCCACAGTTCATAGGCTCGCTTGCGGATCCGCTCCTCCATTGTTTGCTCCTCCACAGGTCCTCCGGTCATTTGATCTCGAGTACCGAGATCCTAGAAAGCCAACCTCACGAAGAAAAGCGGGCTCCCGGGTTGGCACTTCGGGACGCTCCCTGAATATGCTGCTCTTTATCGATGAATTCCGTCGCGCAGCGTGGTCACTTGACGCGTGGTCACCGGCGCCGCGCTATTGCCCCAGGTGCTGCGAACAAACGTCAGGACCTGCGCCATCTCCTCGCTCGTCAGTTTCTTGTTGAACGCGGGCATCTTTTCCCGCGGCGGACCACTCGTTGTCTGCGGACTTTGCCCCCCTTCGACCAGAAGACGGATCAGCGACGACGGATCGGCCGCAAGAACAGCCGGATT
>NZ_FCON02000639.1 GCF_001544535.1 Caballeronia choica
GGCCGCTAAGGCGTTGATATGAGACCCCTCACTCGCTCCCCAAGAGATCATGCGCGGCGCCGACACGTTCACCGAGAGTTTGTTTTCCGTGCGCAAGCTGGACGATTTCGTTCCGGCGTCACATCCACTGCGTTCGATTCGCTTCATGGTGAATGAGGCGCTCGCCAAGATGGATCGGCTGTTCGCCGGCATGTACGAGGCCGACATCAAGGGTGGTCGGCCGAGCATCGCGCCAGAGAAGTTGCTGCGAGCGATGCTGCTGCAAGTGCTGTACAGCATTCGTTCGGAACGTCAGCTCATGGAGCAGACGCGGTACAACTTGCTGTTTCGCTGGTTCATTGGTCTGTCGATGGATGATGCGGTATGGGTGCCCACGGTGTTCACGAAGAACCGCGAGCGTCTGATTAAGCATGATGCTGTGGTTGAATTCTTTAACGAAGTGCTGGCTATCGCGCAACAGAAGGATTGGTTGTCGGGCGAGCATTTCAGTGTGGACGGCACGCTGATCCAGGCGTGGGCCGGACATA
>NZ_FCON02000640.1 GCF_001544535.1 Caballeronia choica
CGAGTAGCGTTGTAACACAATAAAATCCGGCGATAAGTGGCCATCACGCCTCCTGCAATTCGACATTCCCAGCGACCTTCCATACCGCAGTGCGAGACCGACGGACTTCGGCAGTGCGCGACCCATTTGCACGGTGCATTGTCTCGTTCAAGTTGGATCCCCAACTCGAACCCCTTTTGCAGCGGCATGGCTGGTGATCGAGTTCCGCAACGGTCTGATTCCGATAGGAGGGAAGCAAAGCGCAGAGGCCGGCATGCATGCATCGGCGACCCTCGTGGCCAACCCTTTCGCCTCTTATTAATAGGAACCAGACCGTCTTTTCGCGCGTTCCCCGATGTCATCGCGCCGGTCGGGCTGCGAGTGAAAGCGGATGCGATCGATGTCCAATTATATATCACAGAGTGATATATAAGTAACGAGTTTTTTATCGGTGCATTTATCTCCAGTCCAACATTCATGTTGTTACCGTTGCGGCGGCAATTTTGGCTTCTCCTCGAGCATTTCTCGTTCGACTATTTGACGCG
>NZ_FCON02000641.1 GCF_001544535.1 Caballeronia choica
AACACGCCAATGCCCGCAAGCCCTATTCCGCTCAAAACGACGCACTGAACAATGCCCCTCTCTCCGCTCGACCAAAGAAAAGCAATGGCGGGAATGATTGCGCCTACTGCAAAGAGCGCAAACGACGCAAGTGCCGCCGTCCACGGGTTTCCGCCGAGTTCTGCTGGATCGAGGCCTAACTCCTCGCGCGTAAGCGTTTCGAGTGCCTTGTCTTTGTCGCGCATGATTTCAGCGGCCACGCGTCGTGCCTCGACCGCATCGAGACCCTTCGCCTGATAGATGAGCGCGAGTTCGTGCCGCTCGGCTTCGGGCATCTGCTCGAGTTCGTCTGCTTCCTTTGCGATTTGGGTGCGCGCGAGCTCGCGCGCATTGGTGACGGAAAGCCACCCGCCGAGCGCCATCGAGACAGCGCCCGCCACGAGTCCCGCGAAAGCGGTCAACAACACGGTTTTGCTGTTGCTGCCCGCACCGGCCACGCCCATGATGAGGCAAAAGTTCGACACGAGACCATCGTTCGCTCCAAG
>NZ_FCON02000642.1 GCF_001544535.1 Caballeronia choica
GACAGGATCGAGGTGATGAGCGGCGTGACCATCGCCTTGTTGGCGAACGAGCCACGATAGTGTTCGATGGAGCTGTCGGCGAGCACCGATAGTGCGAGCAGCGCCGAGCTCTGGTTGAACGAGCGGGCGGCATCGAGATGCGCGGCTGTTTTTCCACCACGGGCGCGCCCACGATCAGGATGTCGTCGCGTGAACGCGGTCAGAAGGGCGACGCCCGCCGCCACGCCAACGGCGATACCGGCACGCTGGGTTGTCACGCTCATCACACTCATCGCGGCTCCTTCACACGGCGTAATTCTGCGCATCCGGACCTTTCAATTCGAGGCCCAAACCGGGACGCCCGAGATCCGGTGCGATGGCGCCATCGACTGCGCGTGGCACGCCGTCGAACAGCATCGCTTCGATGCGCACGTGGTCGTGAAACCATTCCTGATGAACGAGGCGCGGCGCCGCGCACGCCACATGCAGATGCAACGCCGGTGCGCAGTGCGCGGAGAGCGGCACGTGATACGCGTCGCAGAT
>NZ_FCON02000643.1 GCF_001544535.1 Caballeronia choica
GCCTTGTCCTGCGGATGATAGGGGCGCGCCGGCAGAATCGAGGTGCCGTAGTGGCGCGCAAAGTCGAGCACCGTGTCGTTGCTGCGCGGTTCGTATCGGTTAGCGTCTGCGATCAGCGCACGCGGGTTGTCGGGCACGATGAGCTGCGTCACGCCTCCGTAAAAGCTCAGTGCGCGCGCCGTCGATTCAAGCCAGTCCGCCATCGTCTCGCGGGGCGTTGCATGGGCAAAGGTGTAGCTGGAGGCGCCCATTGCGGCGACGAAGATGTGGGCTCGAGTGCCGTCGGTCAATGCGATTGTAGGGCCGGCGTAGTCGATGAACAGCTTCTCGCCGGCGCGGTGGATCTGTCGCATTGAGCGCTTGAGTTGCTTGGCGAAGCGCCGATAGTTGTCGCAGAACTGAGAATAAGCGTAGGTCTGGCGGTCCGCGTGGTCGGCGCGGTATTCCTCCCACAGCAGCATCAGCGTCATGCCCTTGCGGCGCAGCTCCTGATGTAGACGACCATAGTCTGGCTGGACATGA
>NZ_FCON02000644.1 GCF_001544535.1 Caballeronia choica
GGGAAATCCGACATGAAACCCATTGAATCTGTCTTTATTGAACGCCGCGTTTTCCCGCCATCCGAGCAAGCATCGGCCCATGCCACGATCTCCGGCATGGACGCCTACAAAGCCCTGGCCGCGGAAGCCGAACGCGATTACGAAGGCTTCTGGGCGCGTCTCGCGCGCGAAACGCTCGCGTGGCACAAGCCGTTCACGAAGGTGCTCGACGAATCGAATGCCCCGTTCTACACCTGGTTCGAGGACGGCGAACTCAACGCGTCGTACAACTGCATCGATCGCCACGTCGAAGCGGGCAACCGCGCGAAAAACGCGATCATCTTCGAAGCCGACGACGGCACCGTCACCAACGTCACCTATCAGGACCTGCTGCAACGCGTCTCCCGCTTCGCCAATGCGCTGAAGAAACGGGGCGTCAAGAAGGGCGACCGCGTGGTGATCTACTTGCCGATGTCGGTGGAAGGCGTCGTCGCGATGCAGGCTTGCGCGCGCATTGGCGCCACGCATTCGGTCGTGTTCGGC
>NZ_FCON02000645.1 GCF_001544535.1 Caballeronia choica
GACAGGATCGAGGTGATGAGCGGCGTGACCATCGCCTTGTTGGCGAACGAGCCACGATAGTGTTCGATGGAGCTGTCTGCGAGCACCGATAGTGCGAGCAGCGCCGAGCTCTGGTTGAACGAGCGGGCGGCATCGAGATGCGCGGCTGTTTCTCCACCACGCGCGCGCCCACGATCAGGATGTCGTCGCGTGAACGCGGTCAGAAGGGCGACGCCCGCCGCCACGCCAATGGCGATGCCGGCACGCTGCGTTGTCACGCTCATCACACTCATCGCGGCTCCTTCACACGGCGTAGTTCTGCGCGTCCGGACCTTTCAATTCGAGGCCCAAACCGGGACGCCCGAGATCCGGTGCGATGGCGCCATCGAGCGCGCGTGGCGCGCCGTCGAACAGCATCGCTTCGATGCGCACGTGGTCGTGAAACCATTCCTGATGAACGAGGCGGGGCGCCGCGCACGCCACATGCAGATGCAACGCCGGTGCGCAGTGCGCGGAGAGCGGCACGTGATACGCGTCGCAGAT
>NZ_FCON02000646.1 GCF_001544535.1 Caballeronia choica
GCTCTGCCCCTGTCCGGGGCGGGACTCACTTTCTTTGCTGCTGCAAAGAAAGCAACTGTATTAAAGGTCAAGCGCGAGAGCATAAAAGGGTCAAGTTTTTGGGGGGTTCCAGGTTGTGGAATCGCGCATCATGGCGTTGAGGCGGGTGAGCATCTTGCGCATGCCGGCGACGAAGGCGACCTTGGTCTTTTTGCCTTTGTCGCGCAGTCGATCGCAGAATGCCTTGATGTCGGGGTTGGCTCGTTGAGCGGCGACGCAGGCCATGTAGAGGGCCCGCCGCACGATCTGTCGGCCGCCCTTGATATGGCGTTGCCCGGCTTGCTTACCGCTATCGGCGTTGAAGGGAGCGAGGCCCACGAGCGAAGCAATCTCTTTGCCGCTGAGGGTTCCCAGTTCAGGCAGGAAAGCGATGAGGGTTGCGGCGGTGCCTTTGCCGATGCCTGGGGTGGAGCGCAGCAACGCCTCGGTCTGGCACCAGAGCTCGTTGGAGCGCAGGAAGGAGTCGATGTCGAGGTCAGC
>NZ_FCON02000647.1 GCF_001544535.1 Caballeronia choica
GCCACGTTGTGGATCTGCGTGCCGTTCGTGCCGCCCAGCGTGATTGCTGCCTTCGTTGCGTCGTCATACGCGACAAACGGGTTCGTCACGTTGCCGCTCGAATCCGTCTTCACGCCGATGTCGTTCAACTGCTTGACGTTCACCGCGTCCGTGTCGGCCTTGCCTGCTGCTACGTTAGCCAGCGTCACCGGCGTCGTCGACGACGTGCCGCCCAGCGTGACCTTGTCGTGTGCCGACGTGTCGTACTTCACTGCGTCCGTTGCGCCGTTCTGAGCCACCGCGCCAAGAGCCTGGCCTACATCCGTGTAGTCCTTGCCCGCGACGGTGTACGTCGGAGCCTTGATCGTGCCGTCCGGATTCAGCGCTGCACCACCGCCCAAGGCTGCAGCGGTCGTCGATCCGAGCTTGTACAACTGCGAACCGTTGATCGCGTCCTTGCTCGTCGAGCTGACATCACCCGCCGTCAGGTTCGTGATCTTCGTGCCCGACGTGCCTTCCAGCGTGACCTTGTCCTTCGT
>NZ_FCON02000648.1 GCF_001544535.1 Caballeronia choica
GCGGTGCGCGCACCCCTCACAATAACGACTTCTCTTTGCACGTCACGCTCCTTGATATAGATGGTGCATGCAGGCATCGTTTTTGATGCCCCGCTTACCGACTTACACAGTTGGATAATTCGGACCACCGCCGCCCCGAGGTGTCACCCACACGATGTTCTGTGTCGGGTCCTTGATCTCGCAGGTCTTGCAATGCACGCAATTCTGCGCATTGATGACGAGACGCTCGCTGCCGTCGTCGTCGTTCTTGACGAACTCATACACGGCCACTGGGCAGTAACGCGATTCCGGACCCGCATAGGTCTTGCTAGCTCACGTTGACCGGCACCGACGGGTGTTTCAGCGTCAGCTGCGCCGGCTGGTTCTCTTCGTGATTCGTGATCGAGATGAACACCGACGAGAGCCGGTCGAAAGTCAGCTTGCCATCCGGCTTCGAATATGTGATCGGCTTGCATTGCGAAGCGGGCTTGAGCATCTCGTGATCCGAATGCCGATGGTGCAGCGTCCACGGCACGTT
>NZ_FCON02000649.1 GCF_001544535.1 Caballeronia choica
ACGCCCAGCGCGTACATGGCCTCCAGCAGGTCGAGGGCCCGGTGCTCGTTACCGCGTGCGCGGGCCATGCGCGACGCCGTGAGATAGGCGAGCATCACGGTCTCCGGCGTCGCGGCGCGTTCGAGCATATCCAGCCGGTTGGCGAGCAGCGCTGCCGCGTCATCCAGTCGGTCGTCTTCATACGCAATTGCCGCGCACGCTGCCGCGAACGTGCAACTGAGCGGATGCCGGCGGCCCAACTCAACCTCGATGCTCGCGAGCGCAGGCGTCAAAACGTCCTCGGCGAGGCGCATCTGGCCTTCCCACATATAGCTCGCCCCGGTGATGTGCTCGCCCCATCGCGCCAAATTGCCGATCGGCTCGATCCCTTCGCTGCGCTGGACGCGTTGCTGCGCGCGCCGCGCCTGTGCCGGGTCGCCAAGGAGCATCGCACGCGCCGCGAGCCGGTTCGCGTGCACCTGCGCGAGCCACGTTCCGCCCTCGGGCGGCGACTCCGCCCACGGCTCGAAGAGCGC
>NZ_FCON02000650.1 GCF_001544535.1 Caballeronia choica
ACGCCCAGCGCGTACATGGCCTCCAGCAGGTCGAGGGCCCGGTGCTCGTTACCGCGTGCGCGGGCCATGCGCGACGCAGTGAGATAGGCGAGCATCACGGTCTCGGGCGTCGCGGCGCGTTCGAGCATATCCAGCCGGTTGGCGAGCAGCGCTGCCGCGTCATCCAGCCGGTCGTCTTCATACGCAATTGCCGCGCACGCTGCCGCGAACGTGCAACTGAGCGGATGCCGGCGGCCCAACTCGACCTCGATGCTCGCGAGCGCAGGCTTCAAAACGTCCTCGGCGAGGCGCATCTGGCCTTCCCACATATAGCTCGCGCCGGTGATGTGCTCGCCCCATCGCGCCAAATTGCCGACCGGCTCGATCCCTTCGTTGCGCTGGACGCGTTGCAGCGCGCGCCGCGCCTGTGCCGGGTCCCCAAGGAGCATCGCACGCGCTGCGAGCCGGTTCGCGTGCACCTGCGCGAGCCACGTTCCGCCCTCGGGCGGCGACTCCGCCCACGGCTCGAAGAGCGC
>NZ_FCON02000651.1 GCF_001544535.1 Caballeronia choica
TTGATTTCATTGCTGTATCTGATGGGGCTGCGAATTTCCGAAGTCGTGAGCAACCCAATGGGCGGGTTCTTCAAGCGGCGCGATCGCGACGGCCAGGAGCGCTGGTGGCTCGCGATCACCGGCAAGGGCAACAAGGAGCGCTTGCTGCCAGCGACCGCGGAGTTGATGGCGGAGCTGGCTCGCTACCGCCAGCACTACGATCTGCCGGTGCTGCCCTACCCGCACGAGCCGACGCCGCTGCTGTTGCCGATCGGTGGCCTGCATCGGCCAATGACGCGCGGTGGCGTGCACCTGATTGTGAAGCAGATCTTTGAGAATGCAATTGACCATCTCACATCGAGCGGCGAACCCCGCGAGCATGCGGCGGAGCGCCTCAGGCAAGCATCGGCCCATTGGCTGCGCCATACCGCCGGCTCACACATGATGGACGGCCAAGTCGACCTGCGTTATGTGCGCGACAACCTCGGTCACGCATCGATCTCGACCACCAGTCAATACCTGCACGCGGACGACGA
>NZ_FCON02000652.1 GCF_001544535.1 Caballeronia choica
GGGCTCGCGGCGCTAAGAGGTCTGCGCGGAACCGCCTTCGACCCGTTTGGATACACCGCCGAACGACGCACGGAACGGGCATTGGTCGGCGAGTACCGTGCCTGTGTCGAGGAACTCCTTCAGACGCTATCGAAAGAGAACCTCGCCGCGGCGCTGGAGATTGCCGCCCTGCCCGAAACCATCCGAGGCTACGGCCATGTAAAAGCACGCAACATCGACGCTGCCCGCGTGCGATGGGTGACCTTGATGGGCCAGTGGCGTAAGAGCGGCACTGCGGCTCATGCGCCGCCGCCGGTCCAGCGCAAGCACAGTGCTGCGACCCCCTGACCCAGCGCCATCGCCATCTCCTCCAGCGCATAGAGCAGATTCGCTGCGGTCTCGTGAACTCACAAAGCCGCAGCAACCCGGGAAGCGGCCCCGCCCGATCCCGCCAGCCATAGAGCATGCAAATACTGGCGCAGCCAGATAATTCAGGAGACACCCATGCCTCACCATCGCACCGTCGCCAACGCCTC
>NZ_FCON02000653.1 GCF_001544535.1 Caballeronia choica
GGGCTCGCGGCGCTAAGAGGTCTGCGCGGAACCGCCTTTGACCCGTTTGGATACACCGCCGAACGACGCACGGAACGTGCATTGGTCGGCGAGTACCGTGCCTGTGTCGAGGAACTCCTTCAAACGCTATCGAAAGAGAACCTCGCCGCGGCCCTGGAGATCGCCGCCCTGCCCGAAACCATCCGAGGCTACGGCCATGTAAAAGCACGCAACATCGACGCTGCCCGCGTGCGATGGGCGACCTTGATGGGCCAGTGGCGTAAGACATGCACTGCGGGTCATGCGCCGGCGCCGGTCCAGCGCAAGCAGAGTGCTGCGACCCCCTGACCCAGCGCCGTTGCCATCGCCTCCAACGCACAGCGCAGATTCGCTGCGGTCTCGTGAACTCACGAAGCCGCAGCAACCCGGGAAGCGGCCCCGCCCGATCCCGCCAGCCAAAGAGCATGCAAATACTGGCGCAGCCAGATAATTCAGGAGACACCCATGCCTCACCATCGCACCGTCGCCAACGCCTC
>NZ_FCON02000654.1 GCF_001544535.1 Caballeronia choica
GTGGTCGGCGTCCAGCGATGAGGAAGCAGTTGCGCGATGTCGGCGGCACGGTGTGTCGGCAAGCGCGTCAGCACGTTCTTCAGGTAAGCCAGCGGGTCGTGCCCGTTCAGTTGTGCAGAGCGGATCAATGTCATGATCGCAGCCGCGCGTTTTCCGGCACGCAGGGATCCTGCGAACAACCAGTTCGATCTCCCCAGGGCCCATGGCCGTATTTGATTTTCGACCCAGTTGTTATCCGCAGGCACATGCCCGTCATCCAGATAGTGCGTAAGCGCTTCCCAGCGTTTGAGGCTGTAGTCGAGTGCTGCGGCGATTCCGGATCCGTCCGGCACACGCTGCCGTTGCGTAAGCAACCATGCGTGAAGTTCGTCGGCGATGGGGCGAGCGCGCTCCTGACGCACAAGACGTCTTCTATCGGCTTCAAGTTCCGCGACGTCGCGTTCGATTTCATACAATGCGCCGAAGTATCGCAGCGCCGGCTCGGCCAGCTCGCTCTGGTGCTTGACGTGTAAGT
>NZ_FCON02000655.1 GCF_001544535.1 Caballeronia choica
GCTTCGAATCCCTTTATTGACTCGGCAGAATCCACCAGTGCGCCAGCACTGAGGAACAGTCGCCGCAGGCCCTCGAGAACGGTCGGTTCGTCGTCGCAAAGCAGGATGTATTTGCCCTTAAGGATGGACGTGCACTTGCCATCCGTTCGATCGTCCGTCTCGACGACAGGTATGATTTTCGATATCGGAGCGTACAGGGAAAAACGTGACCCGCGCCCTTCGACCGACCAGAAACGCATGCTGTGCTTCGGCAGAATTCCGACAACCCGATTGACGATAGACAACCCAAGTCCAAGGCCTTTCGACCGGTCGCGGCCAGAATTGTTAATCTGATAGTACTCGGCGAATATCGCATCCCGATGCGCGGGCGAGATGCCGACGCCTGTGTCCCATACGTCTATGCGAAGCCGTTCCCCAATCAGCACCCAGCCGATTACGACTCCCCCCGCTGAGGTGTTCTTGATCGCATTCGATACAAGATTGGACAATGCCCGCTTGAACAGGGAGCGGTC
>NZ_FCON02000656.1 GCF_001544535.1 Caballeronia choica
CTGGCCGCGAGGCGCCGCACGTCCCTGCTCTTACTCCAACCGAACGGCTGGCCATGCAGCGACACGTGTCGCACGGGCGGGAAGATAATAACGGGGCGGTGCCGTCAGCGTACTCTAAACGGCGTCAAACCTGGCTAACCGAGTCATGTGAAAAGGGGTATCGTGAAGAAACTATCGAACGCTAGGCTCATCGGCGCCGCGCATGAGCGTGTAACGTCTCCTAGTCAGGCGGTCTTGCCATGATCCTGTATCACACCGAGCCCGATTCCCCTGTCATCGAAATTTCCGTCGAAGGCAAAATCACCGACCACGATCTGCGCGAAGCCATTGAGCGCATGCGTGGCGATCTCGAACTGAACGGCAAGACCCGCGTGCTCGAACGCATCGAGCATTTCACTGGCATCGAGCCGAAGGCGCTGTGGACCGATATAACGCTCGGCGTTTCCGTGGCCCGCAAGGTCACGCGCGCCGCCGTGGTGGCCGATGCGGGCTGGATCCGTGCCTC
>NZ_FCON02000657.1 GCF_001544535.1 Caballeronia choica
TGACCTTGCCCCCGTTTGGCGAATCCCATACCGAGGATGTTATGCGGCCTTGCCTTGCTGCGCTGCGAACCACTTCTGCTCGAAAGTCATTGGGCTGACGTAGTTGAGCGTCGAGTGTAACCGGCGTGCATTGTAAAAGCCCAGCCAGTCAATTACCTCGTCCATTGCGGCACGCCGCGTGGCAAAGTGTCTGCCGTGCATACGTGCTACCTTGAGCGAACCCCAGAGACTTTCGGTGGGCGCGTTATCCCAACAATCGCCGCGCCGGCTCATCGACGAACGCATGCCATAGGCCTTCAACGAGTCCTGAAACAGGCCGCTGCAATACTGGCTGCCCCGGTCGCTATGCACAATTACACCGGCTTCAGGGCGGCGCCGGAACCACGCCATGCGCAATGCGTCCGTGACCAGTTCGGCCTTCATGTGCGGCTGCATCGACCAGCCCACCACCTGCCGGCTGAACAGGTCGATGATAACCGCAAGGTACACCCAGCCTTCGGCTGT